>NZ_CP011028.1:135000-796500 GCF_002221525.1 Pseudoalteromonas espejiana DSM 9414
AATATCCGGGAGACACACGGCGGGTGCTAACGTCCGTCGTGAAGAGGGAAACAACCCAGACCGCCAGCTAAGGTCCCAAAGTCATAGTTAAGTGGGAAACGATGTGGAAAGGCCCAGACAGCCAGGAGGTTGGCTTAGAAGCAGCCATCCTTTAAAGAAAGCGTAATAGCTCACTGGTCGAGTCGGTCTGCGCGGAAGATGTAACGGGGCTAAACTATGCACCGAAGCTGCGGATTCATCTTAGGATGAGTGGTAGGGGAGCGTTCTGTAAGCGGTTGAAGGTGTACCGGGAGGTATGCTGGACGTATCAGAAGTGCGAATGCTGACATGAGTAACGATAATGCGGGTGAAAAACCCGCACGCCGGAAGACCAAGGGTTCCTATCCCATGTTAATCAGGGTAGGGTAAGTCGACCCCTAAGGCGAGGCCGAAAGGCGTAGTCGATGGGAAACGGATTAATATTTCCGTACTTGGTATAATTGCGATGGGGGGACGGAGAAGGCTAAGCAAGCATGGCGATGGTTGTCCATGTGAAAGTGAGTAGGCTAGCGACTTAGGTAAATCCGGGTTGCTGTTAGGCTGAGACACGAGACGAGCACCCAAGGGTGTGAAGTTGCTGATGCCATACTTCCAGGAAAAGCCTCTAAGCTTCAGATTATACCGAATCGTACCCCAAACCGACACAGGTGGTCAGGTAGAGAATACTAAGGCGCTTGAGAGAACTCGGGTGAAGGAACTAGGCAAAATCGTACCGTAACTTCGGGAGAAGGTACGCTCCTATCTGTGATGAGACTTGCTCTCTAAGCGGACGGGAGCCGCAGTGACCAGGTGGCTGGGACTGTTTATTAAAAACACAGCACTGTGCAAAATCGCAAGATGACGTATACGGTGTGACACCTGCCCGGTGCCGGAAGGTTAATTGATGGGGTTATCCTTAGGGAGAAGCTCTTGATCGAAGCCCCGGTAAACGGCGGCCGTAACTATAACGGTCCTAAGGTAGCGAAATTCCTTGTCGGGTAAGTTCCGACCTGCACGAATGGTGTAACCATGGCCACGCTGTCTCCACCCGAGACTCAGTGAAATTGAAATCGCAGTGAAGATGCTGTGTACCCGCGGCTAGACGGAAAGACCCCGTGAACCTTTACTACAGCTTGGCACTGAACATTGAACCTACATGTGTAGGATAGGTGGGAGACTTTGAAGCAGCGACGCTAGTTGTTGTGGAGTCGTCCTTGAAATACCACCCTTGTAGTTTTGATGTTCTAACGTTGGCCCCTGAATCGGGGTTACGGACAGTGCCTGGTGGGTAGTTTGACTGGGGCGGTCTCCTCCCAAAGAGTAACGGAGGAGCACGAAGGTTGGCTAAGTACGGTCGGACATCGTACGGTTAGTGTAATGGTAGAAGCCAGCTTAACTGCGAGACAGACACGTCGAGCAGGTACGAAAGTAGGTCATAGTGATCCGGTGGTTCTGAATGGAAGGGCCATCGCTCAACGGATAAAAGGTACTCCGGGGATAACAGGCTGATACCGCCCAAGAGTTCATATCGACGGCGGTGTTTGGCACCTCGATGTCGGCTCATCACATCCTGGGGCTGAAGTCGGTCCCAAGGGTATGGCTGTTCGCCATTTAAAGTGGTACGCGAGCTGGGTTTAGAACGTCGTGAGACAGTTCGGTCCCTATCTGCCGTGGGCGTTTGAGAATTGAGAGGGGTTGCTCCTAGTACGAGAGGACCGGAGTGAACGAACCGCTGGTGTTCGGGTTGTCATGCCAATGGCATTGCCCGGTAGCTACGTTCGGAACTGATAAGCGCTGAAAGCATCTAAGCGCGAAGCAGGCCTCGAGATGATTTCTCACTAGACTTTTAAAGTCTCTGAAGGGCCGTTGAAGACTACAACGTTGATAGGCAAGATGTGGAAGTGGTGTGAGCCATTAAGCTAACTTGTACTAATTACCCGTGAGGCTTAACCATACAACGCCAAACGCGTTTTGTGACAGAAACAAGCGACAGAAGTTAATAGCTAGAGTAGATATTACTTAGAAAGACTTAAAAAATATTATCAGATATTTTCCAGATTTAGTTGGTACGTGAAAACGGACTGACGCCCTAATTTGCTTGGTAACCATAGCGTTTTGGACCCACCTGACCCCATGCCGAACTCAGTAGTGAAACGAAACAGCGCCGATGATAGTGTAGCATTTGCTATGTGAAAGTAGGACATTGCCAGGCTCCAAATAAGAGAAACCCGTTACAGCAATGTGACGGGTTTTTTGCTGTCTGGGATTTAATAAACAGCCAAGACCCCGTGCCAAACTCAGTAGCGAAACAAAACAGCTCGAAGGCGAGCCCCGACCAATGATAGTGTAGCATTTGCTATGTGAAAGTAGGACATTGCCAGGCTCCAAATACGAGAAAGCCGCTTCAGAAATGAAGCGGCTTTTTTACGTCTTAAGAAAAGTAAAATTCAGCATTTTCTTCTCTAAAGCGCAGCGTCTCCTAAGCGAAGCGCCTCTTTGTGAACAGTGTTTTAGCTATCAAATGCATTGGCGGATGATAGTGAAGCATTTCACTGTGACCCTCCACCGCTGTGGGCACTACGACAGCACACCGACTCAAAATATAAAAAAACAAAACCAGTAGTAACTTATAAATCAATATTAAATAAGTTCGATTTAATGGCTTTGGTTGAAAAGCGCACCGACCCCGACGCTAAAAAATCACACTAAGATCACTCATTATCGCAGTCGGCCATTAAAGTGCTAATCGCTGCAGTCTGATCAATTATTTGAGAGAAATGGCTTTACCTATTATCAAATTTTTTTAGAAAGTCTTTTAAGGATTTTGCTGATTATCAATTGATAATAAAAGCTATACACTTGCTCCATCTTGTATTTACATACTTACATTACGACGGAGAAGAGCATGTCTCATCAAATCATTAAAGACTTACATAATCGTTATACTGCTAAGAAATATGATTCAGCAAAACGTATTTCATCAGAGGATCTGGAAGTAATTAAAGAAGCTATTCGTCTGTCTGCTTCTTCTATTAACTCTCAGCCTTGGAAGTTTGTTCTAGTAGAAAGTGAAGAAGGTAAGCAACGTTTACACGATACATTTGCAAACAAGCATCAGTTTAACCAGTTACACGCTAAAGAGGCATCTCATACGCTTTTACTTGCCTATGACCCACAATACACTAAAGACAAGTTCTCTAAGCGTGTAGATGTAGAAGTAAGCTCGGGCCACCTGCCAGCAGAAATGCGCGATAACTTTATGGGCGCATATGCATTTGCAGAAATGAACACAGATGAAAATGGCTATAACGGTAGCTGGACCAAGGCGCAGGTTTATTTAGCGCTTGGTAACATTATGCATACTCTAGCGCGCTTAAATATTGCCTCTACACCTATGGAAGGTGTTGATCCTGAACTGATTGGTGAAAAGTTTAGCGAAGAGCTTGATGGCCACATTTGTGAAGTGGCACTTGCTATGGGTTACCCAGTTGCTGAAGAAGATTGGAACTATGGTAAACCTAAAGCACGTTTAGCAGTTGAAGATATTATTGCTACTGTATAATGAGTTACTATGAATTAATTAGCCGAGCTTGTGCTCGGCTTTTTTGTTTTTAAAATAGGCCATATGCTTGGGTTTCTTCGCTGCTGTGATCGCTGCTGTGATCGCTTAAGTGGTCGGGTCTAAAAATTGCACTTGGATCAATTAGCACACTGTGTTTTTCAGCTAGTTTTATTAGCCCGCGCATCATTCCCTTTGTTTGCGGGTCTATATCAAAACCTACCTCAGTTAACTTATCGAGTGGTTTAATGTCTTCTTTTTTATAATCTATGTTGTCTTCAACTTTATCAACCAGCAGTCCAACATGTGGGTTTAAACCATCTTTGGTAGTAAAAACAATGATAGGCTTATAGTCGAGTGTGATTTGCTCTTTTGCTGATTCAAACAAGCGTAGTAATTGCATTAGGCTATTGCGCTTAATACTCGCTAAATATTTTATCGCTTGCTTATGTTCTTGGTTATTATGAGCATTAACTGCTTGGTTGCTTACATTTATAAGCTCTTTAGTAGGGCTATCAAACTTATCTATAATGTTTTTTAAATCGGCATTATCAGTTTTAAATTCTTTATAAAACACGGTAAAGCTATGTAGCTGAGCTTCGTCGTTGTTTATGGTGCCACTTTCTATATTGATGTTTTTTTCTAAATTGTTAAACCAACCGTTTAGTGTGTCTTGCGACTTTCTTAGTTCCGCAAGAGCTAACTTATTACTTTGCTCAGTAGAGCTGCCATTTAAAATAACACCTAAATCAAATACTGGCGTGGGGGTTTCCATGTAATCTTTTACACCAATAAAGCTCTTATTGTTATTGGGTAGTGTGGTGAGATTATTATCAAAGCGTTCAGTGAGTAATATATCGAGAATTTTAAGTGAAATTGTTTTACATCCCACCTGAAAGTTAATGAATTCCATACCTTTATCTTTAATTGCCCTGTTATGCCTTAAGGATAGAACAAATTAAATAAATAGCTTAAAGAGTGTGCTCTTTTTTAATAAGCGATTTAACTGCTTGTTTGAACTGCTGCTCTAAAGCTTTTTTTCCACCAAGATCATATTCAGCTATTAGCTGCTCTGTATTATGATTTTGCAAAACCATTTGTATTAATAGATGCTTATCTTTTTTTACTAGGTTATTTAAGTATGAAGGTGAGTGATTAAGCAAATACCAAATTTTTGGTGCTGCGCTAAAGCGACTTAAGTTATTGAGTAAACTTATTGGCTGAATATGTGGCGTTACTTCATCAGTGCAATGATCAATTAGCTCTGCTACTAACTCAACATTAAGCAGCCTAAAGTAGGTTAATAACCCATAAAATAAATCATGTTTAAATTGTTGCTTTAAGCTTTGTAAATTAGCTGATTGCCCTGATAAATATTTAACAACTAAAGCGGAGTGCTCTGCTGTGCTTTTATCTCGCTGATAACCAAGTTTAACTACACCAAACCCTTGTGATTGCCAAAAGCGTAAAAGCGTTGCGGTAGCGCCAAAACTTGCCCCTAAATATCGACATGTTGGCGTTAACTGTAACTGGCAATAATTCAGTAACGCTTTTCCTGTGCCTTGGTTATGTAAGTTAGGAGCAACGGCTATGCGTATAACCCGAGCACTTGGCTTTGTTAAGTAACAGGTTTTACTCGTTAATTGCCCGAGCGTTTGCGCCATTAAGTGGCCTTGTGGGCGGCGGTCACCACTAATTATTTTTTCGGCTAATTCAGCGTCTAGGCCGCCTTCTATGGCAACTAAACATACGGCAACAACACAAGAATTGCAGGTACTTATAAATAACTTTTGTGAAGGGGCATCAAGTAATTGGCGTAAATCATTAACGCTGCTTTGGTAGTGAGCCAGCGCAAGCAGTGCCACAGTTTGCTGAAGTAGTGTTTCATCGTTAATTAGTTGCTGTTGAGTAACTTCTAAGTGCTCAATACATGCATTTACATTAGCTAATTCATTATATTGAGCATCAAGAGCTAAAAGAGTACGAATGTGTTGCTCAAGCGGGTCGCCTTTAGCAAAGCGTAATGGCTCATTAAGTGTAATAACTTTTGCTGCTTTGTAAGTGGCTTTAATATGTTTAGTAAAGCGAATAGTGTAGCCTCTACCATTCCC
Organism: Pseudoalteromonas espejiana DSM 9414; assembly: GCF_002221525.1. Lineage (NCBI taxonomy): Bacteria > Pseudomonadati > Pseudomonadota > Gammaproteobacteria > Alteromonadales > Pseudoalteromonadaceae > Pseudoalteromonas > Pseudoalteromonas espejiana. The sequence goes on from NZ_CP011028.1 coordinate 140,689, forward strand.
TTCGTAGCCTACCAACGTGCTTGCAAATACAATACGGGGATAGTGCTCGAGCATTTTTAATAATAGCGGTACAGGAATAGCTGCAGCCTCATCTACAAGTAATAAATCACATTGTGGAAGCTGGCTAATAAGCGCATCGGGCGCCATATATTGTAGATTAGCTAATTGTTTTTGTTTACTGTTGTATTCAACTTGTAATGTTTTAGCTAAATGTTTAAAGGTGCTATGGGTTGCGCTAAATTGGGTGGTACACACGATAATATTTTTATTTGGCAGTGCGGCAGCTGCAAGCCCAAGCGCAGCAGATTTACCACGCCCTCTATCAGCGTTTATTAATAAAGGCCGGTTGGCACGTCCAGTTGCTACTTTAGTTATTTGCTCAACACAATGTTGCTGAGGTAAATAATCAATATTGTTAGTAATACCGCTTTTTAGTTCACTTTGCTTAAATGCAGTTTGCTGATCAAAATGCAGTGCAGGAAGAGTATGAATTAGCTGAGCAAAGCGTAAATTAAAATAGCTTTGCTGATTACTGTGCCCGTGAGATTGCACGCTTTTAAGAGCAGGATCTTGCCATGTAGTTAAGCTTGCTAGCGTTGGTAGTAATAAAAATAAAACGCCACCTGCTTTTACTGTACCGGCAAGTGCCGCAAGCTTATCAGGGTAAATACCACTAAAACCATCGTAAACAGCATGCGGGAATTCTTGACCTAATAACTGATGGGTATGTTCGGGCCAGCTTGCGCTTATAAGCTCAGAGCTTTTGGAAAGTACTTTAACACTATATGAGCTTGTTAAAGTACTTAGTAATTCATAACACCAGTTAGAGTCGCCAGTAATAAGGACTAACTGGCGATGCTTTGCGCCAGTTAGTTGTTGTGTTAATTGCTCAACACTGTGCTTATACAGCTTGAAGTCGTGCATACGCGGTTACTAGCCATTTACTGCCAAGGTCATCAAAGTTTACCTGCACTCGTGATTGCGCGCCGCTACCTTCGTAATTAAGTACAGTCCCTATACCAAACTTAGCGTGTAGTACGCGCTGGCCTAAGTTAAAGCCACTTTCTTCAAATACAGCATGGCTGACTGATGCACTAAAACGCCCCGCAGCAGGCGGGCGCGACACTTGCGTTTTAATACGAATTTCTTCAACGCAGTCTTCTGGTATTTCACGTAAAAAGCGTGAAGGGCTGTGGTATTTTTCTTGCCCGTATAAACGACGGCTTTCGGCGTGGCTAATATATAATTTATCCATTGCGCGGGTCATGCCTACGTAACAAAGGCGGCGCTCTTCTTCTAAGCGGCCAGACTCTTCATTACTTTGCTGCGAAGGGAACATGCCCTCTTCAACACCCACCATAAACACAAGTGGAAACTCTAAGCCTTTGGCTGAGTGAAGCGTCATCATTTGCACCGCGTCTTCGTGCTCATCGGCTTGGCCTTCACCAGATTCAAGCGATGTATAAGCTAAAAACCCTTGTAGTGGCGAACTAAACTCTTCTTCCTCAGGGAGCTCGTACTGATCGCAGGCACTGATAAGCTCTTCTAAGTTTTCTACGCGGGCACGGCCTTTTTCGCCTTTTTCAGCTTGGTACATAGCCATAAGGCCAGAGGTTTGAATAGCGTATTTAGCTTGCTCGTGCAATGTAAGGTCGCTAATTTTGTCTTCTATGTGCTCAACCAGCTCTACAAATTTAGATACTGCACCTGCGGCGCGGCCAGATAAGTGTTGTTGTTCAACAATAGCTTTAGCTGCGTACCAAAGCGGGAGTGACTCAGCACGTGCGCAGTCGCGTATATGACTTAATGTTTTATCACCAATACCACGGGCAGGGGTGTTAATAACACGCTCAAATGCAGCGTCGTCTTGGCGATTACCTACTAAGCGTAAGTACGATAGTGCATCTTTAATTTCTTGACGCTCGAAGAATCGCATACCACCGTAAATACGGTACTTTAAGCCTTCTTGTAGCATGGCTTCTTCGAGTACACGAGATTGCGCGTTGCTACGGTATAAAATGGCGGCGTCTTGCAACGCATTACCGGCATTTAACCAGCTACGTAATTTACTGCTTACAAAGCGGGCTTCGTCTAATTCGTTAAACGCAGCATAAATAGAAATAGGTTCGCCTTCATTACCATCGGTCCATAAGCTTTTACCCATGCGCTCTGAGTTGTTTTTTATAAGCGCATTAGATGCTTTTAGAATAGTCGCGGTTGAGCGGTAGTTTTGCTCAAGGCGAATAGTTTCGGCGTCAAAGTCAGTTAAAAAGCGTTTTATATTTTCTATTTTAGCGCCGCGCCAGCCATAAATACTTTGGTCGTCGTCGCCCACAATCATAATGCTTTGTGTATCGCCTGCGAGCAGCTTTAACCATGCGTATTGAATGGTATTGGTATCTTGAAACTCGTCTACCAGCATGTGCGCAAAGCGCTGTTGGTAATGGCGAAGCAGTGTAGGGTTATTTTTGAGCACCTCATAGCTACGCAATAGTATTTCAGCAAAATCGACTAAACCCGCGCGGTCACACGCTTCTTGATACGCGGCATATACACGCAGCATCATTTGTTCGTTTATATCGTAGGCTTGAATATCTTTAGGGCGAAGTGCTTCGTCTTTTTTAGCGCTTATGTACCAGCCAAATTGTTTAGCTGGCCACTTTTTATCATCAATATTCATTGATTTTAATAAGCGCTTGATCATTCTTAGCTGATCGTCAGAATCTAATATTTGAAAGGCTTCTGGCAGGTTGGCTTCTCGGTGATGAGCGCGCAAAATACGGTGCGATAAGCCATGGAAAGTACCAATCCACATACCACCGACCGGTGCTTTTAAGGTCTCTTCTACTCGCGTGCGCATTTCTTTAGCTGCTTTATTGGTAAAAGTAACCGCAAAAATACTATAAGCAGAGGCCTGCTCAACCTGCATTAACCACGCAATACGATGAACCAGCACTCGTGTTTTACCAGACCCAGCACCTGCTAATACCAGCATGTTTTGTAGTGGGGCTGCAACGGCATCGCGTTGTTTGTCATTTAAGCCATCGAGTAATTCAGAAACGTCCATCGTTACGCCTTTTCAATCAATAATGAGAGCAGTATAACAGGTGTTTTTGTTAGGCTAAATAAAATACTGTTTTTATGAACAGCTATTCTAAAAATAACCCCTTAAACCAATTAGCTGGCTAGTTTTTAGCGTCTATAAATAACTAAATTTAAAAATAAAAATAATCAAATTGACCTATATTTAGTAAAAAATACTAAAGCATTTATTTAGTGTTAATTTAACTACCTGATTTTTAAGCTTTAATAAATTGGCATAAAGTGTGATAGTAAGTAAATAACTAAAATTTAAAATTAATTAACTACAGAGGTGAGTATGTCAGGACAAGGTTCAGGCGGTAATGTTATTGCAGCACTATGTAATATATTTTTTCCCGGTTTAGGTCAATTAGTACAAGGGCGTATTTTAGCTGCTTTACTATTTGCTATTTTCTTTTTTGGTGGTGCCGCACTGTGGTTTTTAGTTGTGCCAGGGATTATTGCCGCCATAGTATACGTTTGGGCAATAATTGACGCCGCGAGATACCGCTCCAGAGATTAGTGATTATAAAATAAGTAATAGCGCCCATTGGCGCTATTTTGCTTTTTAGAGTCGGCGTTTAAGCTAATTTACGGGTATAATCGCGCTATTAGTGTTTAATAAGTAACAGTTATGGAATATCAATTTATACGTGACCCTATTAGTGGGCTGCGCATTAAAATAAGCAGCGAACACGCAATAATTGGCCGTTGGCTAAATGAAGAGATTGGCAAAGACAAAGTGGCTATGGTGCAAGCACTTATTACCTCGGTAAAAACAAGCTACGAGCCAGTTACTCTAAAAGGCCAAGAAATAGATTTAATACTCTCTAAAGATGAAGCCTTATTTGAAGCGCATGCGCTGCATCAAGACAGCGAAGATTTAGTTGCCTACCAAGATGATGATTTAATGCTTGAAGAAAATGGTCTAGTGAGTGGTTGTGGCTTTGAAGATTTTGTTGACCTGATCAACTCATGGCATGAGTTTTCGGCTGGTCGTTAAGTTATATTATCTGTATTATTTTTATAAATTTATTTAGAGTAGAAAGTTTAAAATGAAAAAAGTTGAATTAAAAATTGTAAATCCTAAAGTTGGTACTGAAATTCCTATGCCTGAGTATGCTACAGATGGCTCAGCAGCGATTGATCTTAGAGCTTGTATCGATGATGCGTTACGACTTTCACCAGGCGAAACTAAACTAATACCTACTGGTATTGCTTTAAATATGCAGGACACTGGAATGGCTGCGACTATTTTACCACGCTCTGGTTTGGGTCATAAACATGGGATTGTACTGGGTAATTTAGTCGGATTAATTGACTCAGACTATCAAGGTGAGTTATTCATTTCAGTATGGAATAGGGGTAATGATGAATTTGCAATAAACTCTGGTGATAGAATTGCTCAATTGATGTTTATACCAGTACTTAAAGCTGATTTTGTACTTGTCGATGAGTTTGAAGCAACTGAGCGTGGAACTGGCGGCTTTGGCCATACTGGCGTGAAGTAGCTTTCTTAGATAGATGGCGTGTATATCCACGCCACATAGCAACTTAGTTAAAAGGATTTACTAAATGATGCAACATATTATTGCAGTAATTTCAGCAGTCTTAATTTGGTTAGTGTTTTATATTTTCAATAAAGATATTGCTATTGGAGCTTTAGGAAGTATTGCAGGTTTTATAATTGTTGAGCTTTATCTTTTTATGCGAAAAAATGACATCGATCTTACATTTCTTGGCCTGAGAAGGTTACTTTATGTATTTAAGAAGAGAAAAATAATAAAAAAATCTATTAATTACGACTCTTTGGCTGATTATACCTTTTGGTTAAAAGAGGAGTTTGTTTTTCCGCTATCCTCCTTTAATAAAAAAATAGATAAAACTGTAATTCAAAAGCTTTCAAGTTTCGAAGCCGCAATATTTATTTTACTTGTTAATGATAACCACAATTGTATAGATTGCAGCTACCTTACTTCAGAAGATTTTAAGGAGCTTTTTACTAAAGCTCTAAAAGAGCCCTTTTATAAAAGGTTAATTCTCAAAGAATCTCTGTCGCAAATTATTAAGCCAGCTGATTTAGAAAAACTACTTATCAAGTTTGAAGAGCAATTAGCTGTAGATTGCGATTTAAGTAATGAAAATATTGATAATGATCTTTTTAAAGAAAAAGTTAAAGAGTTGTGCGCCATGGGTGGAGAAATGACAATATCAATTTTCTCAACCACCTCTCAACTATCCCACGATATATTAAAAGATTTAAAAGCCTATCAAACAAGTTCCACTAAAGTTGATATAGATTTCTATCTTTGCAGTCCAAATGTTAAAACAGACTCAGCAATTTTGGAATTAATGAAGGAGTACGAAGTCCCTGTTGGTGCTTTACCATTTCAATTTGTAAAGGTTCGCAATAAAAAAGCACATGTAGAAATGGATATTACCCGTCGTGTATTTAGAGTGTTGCGTTCTTTTCAAGACATTAAGGATAATCAAGAGAGTTACTGTAAAACGTCGGTTTATTTATATAAAAAAAGCTACCCCGGGTGCAAAATTCGCCTAATAGAAAACAAGTTTGTTGAATTACAACCTGGTCCATTAAAGTTTGCTAATAATTTATATCGATTTCGTATCGCGAGCACTGATTCAGAAATAATACATACTCTTAGTAATGCTGTTAAAAACTTTAAAGGTGGTAATGAAGTTCAATGTATTGAATTATTAAACCAGCCAATAGAGCAGGCTGAAAAGCAGGCATTATTAGAATTAGCAGAATGGCTAATATCAAGGGGCATAAAAACAGATGATTTATTTAATTATGCAACAGATGTTCATGCATCTAGTGGTGATCAAGAAACTCGTACTAGGCTAAAATTTTTACAAAACAGAATAGGAACTGCTTATAAGGCTATATCTAATTTGAGTGATTCTATAAATGAAGAACTTTATGCAGAAGAAAACTTTGAACAATTGACGGGTACAGGTATTAGGGAAGTTAAAATAAACAATAAAATTAAACATATAACAGTCGCTGCTATTTTTACTAATAATAATAAAATTCTCCTAATTGAAAAAGCCAAAGAATTTTACCAAGGAAAGTATAGTCTTGTTGCAGGGCATGTTGAGTATCAAGATAATACGCTTGCTGATGCTGTTGAGAGAGAGGTCAATGAAGAGATAGGGTTGGGCATAAGTAGCTTAAGTTATATTTTTCATATTGATGACTTAACAGACAAATGTGGTCACGGTGGTGATCTACATGATTGGCATGTTTTTAATTCTTATGAAATCATAGATGAGAATAGTTTAAAACTTGGTGCCGAAGTTAAAAGTATTAAATGGGTTTCTTTGAATGAACTTCAAAAAATGAAAGAAGAATTAACTGACGGTGCTTGCAAGATTTTTAATGCCATGGGTTGGTTGAAATGAAAACTGTTGTTATAAGACTAACTGGCGGTGGTGCTATTTCTGAAGCTAGTACCGAAATTGATGTGCCATGGTGGGGGTATAGAAATATGCATATCACTCCTGATGTGTTCAAAGATTTACCAGTGATTATTGCAAACAACCCATCAACAAAGTTCATATTTGTTTGCGGTGGCATAGGAGCTTTTCTTTTTACTGATTTAGTTAAAAACCTAGCTATGGATAGTTATGTAGATGAAGTTGGGAAAGGCATAATTTCGATATTAAATGGTATCGCAATATCATATTTAAACTCATTTTCTATAAACGTTTATCCAAATGAAGTACCTGTCAATGAAATAGAAAAATACTTGTTTACAACGGATGCTAGATGCTTTTTTATTAAGCCTGATTCAGGTTGTGTTAGCAGTGATTCACTTGCTGCAGAAGCCGCTTTTTTAACTAAAGCAGACCTTCTGTTATATGTAAAAAAAGGTGCCCCTCAATATCATGTTGGTTTCGATAAACCAACAATCATAAATCGCTGGTCATTAGATGATATAGAGCTTAAATCTCTTACTTTATATGAAGATCAAAATAAGCATTATGTGCTTGATTATCAGGCATGCTCCATACTCAAATCCAATTCTAACGAAACTTATATTATTCCTCCTGAAATTATTAAAGAGATCAATACGAGCTTTTTTCCTGGTAGTAACTCAGAATTAGTAACAAGGGTCTATTAAATGGTATTAAGTTCCGAAAGCATAAAAAAAGAACTAATTGAAGGTAAGCTTGTCATTGAGGGTTTTAAAGAAAGCTCATTCAGACCTGCAAGCTATTTACTTAGGCTAAGTGACCACATACTTTTAATGGAACAGCACGATAGAGAAATTGATACTAAATCTACAGATACGAAATCTTTTTTTAAAGCGATACAAATTCCAATTGAAGGGTATGTATTAAAACCAGGTGATTTTATATTGGGGGCTTCTGTTGAGTCTTTGAGTTTACCTAGTTTTTTGTGCGGAGAGCTAAGTCAGCTATCCTGCTACGCTAGAGTGGGGCTGAACATTAACTTTAGCGCTAATTATGTTGCACCTACATTTGGTCACAATAACCCATCATCTATTACCTTCGAGATAAAAAATGAATCTTGTAACGATATTCGCATATATCCCAGAGTGAATTTTTGTCACATACGTTTTATACAAACTGATTTGGATGTTAAAAGTTCATATAATGGAATATATAGTGGCCATAAAGAAGCTAAGGCAGCTGACTTTAGTACAAAGCCAGCGAAGGGTTAAATAAGCTTACGGTAGTCGGTAACGTTTAAGTAATCGGCTATTACATTATGTGGTTGCTTACTGTCTGGGTTAGCAACCGCAAGTAAATGCTCGATGCCGTATTCTCTAGCGGCATTTAACACCGGCACACTGTCATCAACAAACAGGGTACGTTGTTTATTAAAGCCTAAGTCTTTTTGTACTTGATGCCACAAACTTTGCTGCTCTTTACTCACTCCGTATTGGTGAGTCGACACCACACCATCTAAATAATTGTCTATGGCGGTGTGTTCAAATTTGAGCATGACGTTTTCAGGGTGGGCGTTAGTTAACAATATTAGCTCTTTACCCGCTTTTTTCAGCTCAGTTAAAAAGTGAGGTACATCTTCACGCACTTGTATTAAATGCTGTGTTTGGCGCTTTAATTCCATAATGGGCAAATTAAGTTGCTCTTCCCAATAGTCTAAGCAATACCATTGTATTTGCCCGCTTACCGCTTGATAGCGTTTGTGCATATCGGCTTTCGCTTCATCAAGGGTTATATTGCGAGTGAGTGCAAGTTGCTCAGGAACAACATTAAGCCAAAAATGACTATCGAAATGTAAATCGAGTAATGTTCCGTCCATATCGAGTAAAACGGTATCGATTTTTGACCAATTTAGCATGGGCTTTTCCTTGTGAAAAGTTTATGATTAAGCACAACTGCCATGATAGCAAAATAACGCCAATGACACAGAAAAAGCACCCAACTCCACCGCAAATTATCAGCAATGATGTCGTCGCTAAAAGCCGCCTATTCACTGTTGAATCGTTAGAACTTAAATTCTCTAATAACGAAGAGCGCCAGTACGAGCGTATTCGCGGCGGTGGCCGAGGTGCAGTGATGATTGTGCCTATTACTGCCGATAACGAAATGCTACTAGTGCGAGAGTATTGCGCTGGTACAAACGACTATCAGTTAGGGTTTCCGAAGGGGTTAATAGATCCGGGCGAAACCCCACAGCAAGCAGCAAATCGAGAGCTTAAAGAAGAAGTGGGCTTTGGCGCTGAGTTTTTTGAGCCGCTTAAAGTGGTGTCTATGGCGCCAAGTTATTTTAATGCCACTATGCATATTTTGTTTGCCAAGCAGCTATATCCGCAAACGTTGCCTGGTGATGAGCCAGAGCCGTTAGTGGTTGTTAAGTGGCCATTAACTGATTGGCAGTCATTATTAGAGCAAGAAGATTTTACCGAAGCTCGCAGTGTTGCCGCTTTGCTATTATTAAATAAATACCTAGCGTCTGGAGCTGCGAATGAATAAATTATTAGAGCCATGTATAGCGCTTGCACAAAGTGCAGGTGATGTAATTATGGCTATTTATAAAAAAGATGATATTGGCCAACAAGAAAAGTCTGACAGTACCCCAGTTACAAAAGCTGACCTGGCTTCTAATGATGTTTTGGTAGCTGGCCTGCAGGCACTTGCACCCGACATTCCAATTATGTCAGAAGAAACGCCTATTCCGGCCCTAGCTGACAGACAAAACTGGCAGCGGTATTGGTTACTTGATCCTATGGATGGCACTGGCGAGTTTATTTTAGAAAGTGGTGACTTTGCCGTAAATATTGCGCTTATTGAAAACAACCACCCTGTGCTGGGGGTTATTCATTGGCCAGCCAAAGGTATTACTTACTTTGCTACTGCAAATAACGGTGCGTTTAAGCGTGAAAATGGCAGCGATACTAAAATGTCGGTAGCAACACCCGATAACTTAACGCTTGCCGTAAGCCGCAGACAAAAAATTGAGGCTGTGAGTCAGTATTTAAATACTCAGTTTGCCACCATCGCCGTTGGCTCGTGTTCGTTAAAAGCGTGTATTGTTGCAGAGGGCAAAGCCGATTGCTTTTTAAGAATTGGTCCAACAGGTGAGTGGGATACTGGGGCTTCTCAAGTAATTGTAGAGGAAGCGGGCGGTTGTATAACCGATGCTGAGTTTAACCCTCTTACTTACAACCAGCGCGAGAGCACAGAAAATCCAGACTTTATTGTTATGGGACACCCTGACTGGGAGTTTCAAAAAATGATAAGCCCGCATCAAAGGTAGCTATTTAAAGAGTGGTTTGGTTGGTTTTTGTTCGGTTGAACGCAATTAACTAGTTAAAGCCTTGCAATATAAGTTTATTCCTATATTATAGCGCTCTCTTCGAAACAGGCTCGTGATTAACACGAAACTATTTCAAAGAAATTACAGGCGCGGGATGGAGCAGCCTGGTAGCTCGTCGGGCTCATAACCCGAAGGTCGTCGGTTCAAATCCGGCTCCCGCAACCAATTTCCTATAGAGGATTGAGGTTACTGTAAAACTCTAACTTAAGAGATTAAATTAAGTAGTCGATAGACTTAAAATATACAGGCGCGGGATGGAGCAGCCTGGTAGCTCGTCGGGCTCATAACCCGAAGGTCGTCGGTTCAAATCCGGCTCCCGCAACCAATTTCTTCTAGAGGATTGAGGTTACTGTAGAATGTTAGTTAAGGAAAAGCTTGTCGGTCTCAGCTCTTCATTAGCCAGCAAAGGTCGTCGGTTCAAATCCGGCTCCCGCAACCAATTTCCTTTAGGGAGTTGGCAGCCACGTTGTAATGTAAGCAACGCTAAATAAGTATACATATTTCAGGCGCGGGATGGAGCAGCCTGGTAGCTCGTCGGGCTCATAACCCGAAGGTCGTCGGTTCAAATCCGGCTCCCGCAACCACTGAAATAAAATGTTAGAATGAATCGACACTCTATATGAGTGTTTTTTTATGTCTAAAATTCAGCGCAATGGATAGCTCGTCGGTCTCAGCTTTCCATTAGCCAGCAAAGGTCGTCTTCACTGCGTTAGGCATTCACCTTTCATAAGCTCAGGCTCCCGCAACCACTGAAATAATAAGTTTTATTAAATCGACACGCCTAAAGCGTTTTTTTATGCCTAAAATTTATGTTTATTTCCTCATTAAACACTCTCAGGTTTATACCCCCAAGCAATATTCTATAAATGTTATAAACTTCTCTAAAAAAGCGTTATTACTTAAAACTTTATATTGTTTGTGTTAAAACAACACAAATATTTTTAGGCTGTTACACATGACTGAACTGTACCATTGGTTTGATTTAATAGGCATTGCTGTGTTTGCTATTACGGGCACTTTAGTTGCGCACGAAAAGAAAATGGATGGCTTTGGTGTTGTGGTATTGGCAACTGTCACAGCGATTGGTGGTGGGACAGTTCGCGATGTTATTTTGGATGTTCCCGTGTTTTGGCTTCATGACCAAAGTTACTTTTATGCCATTTTAGCCGCAGTCTTGATCACTACTCGACTTATTAATAAGCAAAAATCGATTCCGCATTACACTTTGCAAATTGCTGATGCGTTCGGCTTAGCTTTTTTTGCCGTTATGGGTACTCAAAAAGCATTGCTGGCGGGTATGCCGCATATGACTGCGATTATAATGGGGGTTATCACGGGGTGCTTTGGCGGTATGATCCGCGATGTGCTTGCGCGCGAAATTCCTATGCTGTTAAAAGGCGAGCTATATGCTATTACCTGTATAGCGGGCGGTATTGTTTATACGCTTGGAATTTATTTTGAAATAGCAACCGAACTTGCCATGGTTTTAGCGATGTTAACCACTTTATTGCTACGTATTGCCGCTATTAAATGGCAAATTACAGTACACGTTTTTAATTATTCTGACTAAACTGGTGTAATCACACCATTTTCTAGGATAAGGAATGTCGTTAGCTCGCATATATTCTCGTGCTCAAGTGGGCATAAATGCTCCAGAAGTGATTGTAGAAGTTCACCTAGGGAATGGTTTACCAGCTTTTCATATTGTAGGGCTCCCTGAGGCCTCAGTTAAAGAATCTAAAGACAGAGTGCGCAGTGCACTTGAGAACTCTCAATTTGGTTTTCCCGATCAACGCATAACCGTAAATTTAGCCCCTGCCGATTTACCTAAAGATGGTGGCCGGTTTGATTTAGCCATTGCGGTAGGTATTTTAGTGGCCTCTGGCCAGGTTGTTTGCCCTGATATTCATAAGTACGAATTTTACGGTGAGCTTGCACTTAATGGTGAGGTACGTGGCGTTAACGCTATTTTGCCCTCGGTACTTGCTGCAAAAGAGCAAGACCGCTGTTGTTTTTTACCTTTTGCGAACGACAGCCTAGCGAGTTTAGTAAATGGTGTTAAACGCAAAGCGGTTAATTCATTACAAGAAGTGTGGGGTGATTTACTCAATCAGCAGCCTTTACCTTTAAATATTGAATACCCAGATTGCGCGCAGTCTCCTGACTTTTTACTCGATTTAAGTGATGTTAAAGGCCAGCCTGGCGCCAAGCGGGTATTAGAAATTGCCGCCGCTGGAGGCCATAATTTACTTAACTGCATGTCCTAATAGACCCATAAATTAATGTAACCCTCAGAGGCCTCTAATGAAGCTTATTTGTCTTTTATTCTTTACAGCTTTCGCGTGTTTAACTCATGCGGGTGGTATCCCAAGCTCATGGTCTAAAGCTAAGCAAATAGTCAGAGATAAGGTGTATTTTGACCATAAGATAACTAAGTATTGTGGCTGTTCTTATGAGCCTAAAGGAGTTAGTGGGGGAGTTATTGATACTACCTCATGTGGTTACAATGGTTCTGGAATGAAGTATCAAAATGCTATAAATGTTCTTGATTGGGAGCATGTTGTGCCTGCCTCTTTGACACCAGCTAAGGAAATGAATTGTTGGGTTAATGGTAGTCGTAGTATATGCGAAAGGACTTCTAAAGAGGCTAAGGCTATCATTTTTGACCTTCATAACCTCGTGCCTTCAATAGGGCAAACTAATCGAATCAGGTCTAACTCAAGGTATGGGATTATCGAAGGGGAAGAGCAAAGGCTGGGTTTATGTGATTTTGAATGGTCTAAAGGTATTACTGAACCGTCGGAACGAATTCGAGGTGAATTGGCTAGAGTGTGGTTGTATATGAGTTATAGACACAACGTCGTTATGCCTGAAGGTGAGCGCCTAATGTTTCTTAGGTGGTCTCTTAGTGACCCACCTGATGAGTGGGAATATACTAGGAATGCTAGGATTAAGGAGCTTCAAGGTAACTCTAATATATTCATCGATATGTTTAAATATTAGTTTAGTTGAGCAGTAAATCGTGACGAGTGGCGTTAATAACCTAGCGAGCATTCATTAGATAAGTGATTACTTAGTGTTTGTTCGTGTTAGCTGTTAACACCTGAAGAGGCATCTTATACAACACTATACGAGTTTATACCGTAAGCTTATCGAGCATAAGTTTGAATATAATCATGTTTACTGCATGGTCTAAAAACCCCTACAGACCTTATATATAAAGACCTGCAGAGGAGTTCTTATGTATAACTATAGGATAGGGCTGAGCTAGAACGCAGCGATTTCCTTCTCTAGTTGCTTTCTAGTTTCTTTCGCCATTTTGACTCGCTCATGAGGTAATGTGAAGTCATACTCAATCATTGAGTTGTCACATTGAGTGCCATGCTGAGCCAGTTCTTTAAGAGCTAACGTACCACCAACCTTAAAAAATGTGTCATAGACTCCATTGGCTAGGCGTTCTATGGTTTGTGGCGGGTGATTTGCAATTGTTTGAGTTACAGGGTATCCAAGCCTCTTTAACTCTTTAGAAAGTGTCGTTGATATATTTACCCCACTAGATGTGAACTCTGTTAAAGCTCCTCCTTTTTTTTGAGGTATTAAGCAAAACTCAGCAGCTAGTAAAGGTAAGTCGTAACGCTCACGACATATGTCTTTAAAGTTACTGTCAGTTATGTTTTCACCTTTAAGTACGGACTGTTTAGAGGTAAATGGGAAGGGAAGGTTTGAATGCTCTCTGTTGAGTTTTGCAGGTGCAATCATTAGATTAGAGTAAGTGAGTTTACCTACAAGTTCTCCTTCCCCTTTGATTGGGTCGATATGGCATAGGTGGTAATCGTAGGTTTTAGTAACCTCTTGACCATCACTTTTAAATCCGCATGCTTGACGGTAGAATTTCCATAGGTGGAGTAGTGCTCTTAGCTCATTTGTATCACTAGGTATTGAGTTAGTGCATTGGCGCTGGAAGGCTCTTCGTAGCCACTGACCAAAAGAGCTGCTAAAGAATTTATAGTCTATAGTCTTGGAATGGCAGTCTTGGCATATCTTTATGGTAGAGCGGCGTTGCTTACCTGTAATTGGGTTGGTTGTGAGGGCTTTTACCCTGCGTTTACCGCACTCTTTACAAGTAACAACCTGTTGTTTTGACATTAATATGATTCCTTAATTGTCTTTATGTTTGATGCACAAATGAATTAGCGAACGATTCAAACTTACGTATCGCTGTGCTGACATGGTGGTTTTTGAGGAAATGAGCTATTTGCTATTCTTAGACTCTTTTATAATGCGACTTACTGAGCTTACTGCAATATTGTGCTTTGAGGCTGTTTTACGTACTGAAAGGCCGTTGTTGATGTCTCTCATTATCTCTTGTCTATCTATGCTCGCGCTACGACCTTTATAAAGACCTTTCTGCTTTGCTGCTTCAATACCTTCACGCTGTCGCTCTAATATGAGTTCACGTTCAAATTGAGCGACTGCACCCAGCATGGTAAGCATTAAGTTATTTATTGAGTTCTCACCATCAGCGGAAAAGGTTAAGTTTTCCTTTATAAACCTGATGCTTACACCTTTTTCTTTTAGGTTTTCAACAATCTCTAAGAGGTCTTTCGTGTTGCGAGCTAGTCTATCCATAGAGTGAACAACAACTACGTCACCCTCACGAACATGCTCTAGCATAGCGTTAAGTTGAGGGCGCTCAGTGCTCTTTGCTGAGGCTTTCTCAATAAATTCCTTGTCATAGCTTACATTCACAAGTTGTCTGTCAGTGGATTGCTGAGAGGACGAGACACGAATATATGCGACTGTTTGATGCTTACTCATTATGAGTGTGTTCCTTTATAAGTCTAAGACCCATAAATGATATCGTACCGATAATTATAAATCAACTTTAATGAGAACGGTTTTATGCTCTTTTGAGTGTATTCATTTAGTATACCTTTATAGGTACGTTATATAAGTGAGTTGGGGAGTTAAGCAGTAGCGGATTGAGCGAAAAAGCTGAGATATATAAAATTAGTCTAACTTTGTTATTAAACTCACTACTTCAACATTCATTTACAAATCAATAGGTTATATGTATATTGCTGTGGATTGTATTTAAGGAATTATAGTTATGACTAAATCAGAAAAAGCGCAAAAGATTAAATCTTACCTTTGTAGTGGTGACGATAAGTGGCTCTCATATGATTCAACCTTAAAGGGTTGTATCGGTTTTAAAGTTGATGGGTTAGCAAGGGTAATTAAAATCTCCTCATATTCTTCTGTAACTAGCGGGTACGAAGAGATAGCTAGAGAGGTTAAGAATGCAGGCTTAGACCATGGGCGATGCTTGGAAATCGTTGAGAATTACCTCAGAGTAGCACGAGAGCGTCAGGAGTCGTTTGACCAATTTAGGAGGGAGCTTGGTGAGGTTATTGAAGAGAAAATTCAGCAGCGTGTTGATGAGGCTTTACAAGGGCAGCGAGAGAGCGGTTGTTGAATATCAATATAAAAATACTTAGCGATTTAGTCTAAAAATCAAACTTTTCAAAACAACGTTTTGTTCAAAAAGCATGGTACGACGCAATCGCTAAGCCTATCTAGTACCCCGACACCTCCCCCCTTTGTGGTTGAGTTAGTTTAATAAATTCCGCTTTACTTAACCTACCCAATACTAATTATTTGCTTTAACTAGTTTCATCAATAAGCGATGTGTCGCAAACCCATCGATGAATAGGTTGTTATCGGCTTGAAACTTTTTAATAGCTGAAATTGTATCTCTCCCAAGAATACCATCGACTTTCCCAGCCTTATAACCCAGCGCATTTAGTTGAACTTGAATACCGTAAACTAGACCATCTATTTCTTTATTTTTTTCAGCTGGCAAATAATGTGTAGTTTTGCTTTTTGATGAATAAACTTTGCTTTGAGGTTTGTAGCTTGATGCCTTAGAAGTCCCGTGGCAATGATACCCAGCCTTTTTACTGTTATGACAACCAGATGCGTTTGTTCTCCCACTAGTCGCGTGTGCAGATTGAACTGAAAGGTAGCTGAAACTTATTAGTAGTAAGATAGTCCATTTCTTCATGTGAATTCCTTGTAATTTAAAATTAAATCCTGTGGTGCATTATACTAATCTAGGCTGCGGTTAACATCGACTTATAAGGTTAATACTAGGTTGCTTATCAGCGGATTGCCATAGATAAAAACTCTCGTAAATGCATAGGTGACTAAGTATCTACCTTAAAACTCACCCCATTACCTGAAGTCCATACCTCAGTAACCTCATCATATCTTAAATGAATATCATCACCATCTCTCACTAAGATATCAATAGACTTCTTCTGAGGGGATAGAACTATAGTCTTTAGTTGTCTCTTTAGGTGCTGGTGGAGCTTTAGTCGTTCAGATTGCTCGTTTATGTTCCCTGTGAGTTCAGTAAGGTCTAAAGGCTCATCATTTACAGCCTTAGCTGCTTGTATGTTGGCTAGTTCTCGACTTACCTCACTAATGCGACTTTCTTTATTACGAATAGCCTTACTAATGTATGTGCTAAAACCATTCTCATCGATGTCTTGAAGTAGTTCATCTATTTGCTTTTGTAGTGTTATTAATTCACCTTCTAGACTCATGGTCTTAGCGGTGTCCTCAGGCTTTTTGGCATAAGGTGTAAGCAGGTTTTGTAGTGCTATTAGGATAACCCATTGGGTGTAGTAATAACGGTGACTGGTGTACTTACAGCCCCCACCATATCTCGCGAGGCTACACACTAAGTAGTAACCACCTTTGGGTGAACTCCCTTTATTAACAAATTGAACAGATGAGCCACACTCGCATGATATAAAACCCGAGAAGATGTTCCTTGTTAAACCCTTTTTAATTGAACCTGTGCTACCTATTTTTCTGCTTTTAATGCCTGCTTGGGATTTATACCATAAGTTCTCATCTATTATGGCAGGGTAATAGTCTTTGATGACCTCTCCTGTAGGTTCACGTTTACCTAAAGAGTTGTTTATGTGGGGGTGGTATTCACCAAGGGCAGTACGACCATTGAGTATTTTAGTCAGATAAGATGGGTGCCATTTGCTTGCTCTAGAGCCAATAGGAAGAATGCCCTCATCATTTAACTTTCTGACAATAGCAGCTTTTCCGTAACCCTCAGCTGACAGTAGGAATATATACTTAACTACAACAGCTTTTTCCATTGAGATTAGTATATCTTTTTTATCATCACTGTAATGTAACCAAGCGGGTAGAGGTGACCCCATTAACTCTGAGGCAGCTCTTTTCTGTTTCTTGTGCCACGCATCGCCTACACGTTTACTCTTTGTAGCAGACTCCTCATGAGCGCGACTCATGGATACAAGCGATATCATAAGGGCTTGCATATTCATCTCACCCTTTTTATACACTTGTCTATCCATTAGCGTGACGACAGTTATACCGAGGTCAACAATAGTCATAAGGAGCATAAGTGAGGTTTCAACAGGTTGGCGACTCATGCGGTCAAAGCTTTCAATGAGTAAGTAGCTACCTTGCTCTATAGCACCCTCTTTTACTGCCTCTATAAACTTACCTAGCTCGCCATCTGAGGAGTTCTTACCTTTATAGCCACTAACACCTAAGTCTCTAAATGAGAGACTCTGAAGGGCTAATCCATTAATATTAGCGTACTCTTCTGCGTTTTCTAGTTGGCGTTTAAGACTTCTTCCTTCGATTTGTCCTTTGGTACTGAAGCGAATGTAACTGTATGCTTTATTCATAAATCTTGATTTTCTGCAGTTGAATACTGATGGGTCTATTAGGATATTATAAACTTTTTTTAGGGCCACCTGGAACGGGTAAATCAATGCTTGCTCAGCGAATGGCCACTATTATGCCAACCATGTCGGACGATGAAGCAATATCAACCGCTGCTCTTTACTCTATTATTGGTCAATCTATCGATTTAAATAATTGGCGTCAACGGCCGTTTCGTAATCCACATCATACCTGTTCTGCGGTTGCTTTAGTGGGTGGCTCTTCAAACCCTAAACCGGGTGAGATTTCTTTGGCGCACAACGGTGTTCTGTTTCTTGATGAACTACCAGAGTTTGAACGTAAGGTATTAGATTCATTAAGAGAGCCAATGGAAACAGGCTCTGTGGTTATTTCCCGTGCGGCTAGGCAAATGGAGTTTCCGGCACAGTTTCAACTAATAGCAGCTCTGAATCCGAGTCCTACGGGGTGCCACAATGATAAGCGAGCAACGCCTGACCAAGTAATGCGGTATTTATCGCGAGTATCTGGGCCTTTTATTGACCGTATAGATTTACAAATAGAACTACCACGCCTTACAAGTGTAGAGTTACAAAGTACTCAACCAGAAGAAAGCAGTGCTCAAGTGAGATCCCGAGTAGAGGCAGCGTACAATCTTCAGCTTAAACGCCAAGGTAAAGTCAATGCGCGTTTAAATAATAAAGAAATGAATATGCATTGCACCCTTGCTCCTGCTGAGTTGCAGTTTTTGGCCAGAGCAAGTGAGAAGCTCTCGTTATCGCCGCGCTCGTACCACAGGGTTATTAAAGTTGCGCGCACTATCAGCGATTTAAAAGGGGCAGAGCACATTAGCTTAGAAGAGCTAAAAGAGGCGCTAAATTACCGCGCTTTTGAGCGGCTATTAGCGCAGTTAGCTAAGTAACTGCGTGAGAAATATTTAGTATAAAGCTTTAGGTTACAGTCTAACTTTCTAGATAGAGAGCATGTAACCTTTACCGCGTACGGTAACAATACGTTTTTGATCTTTTTCATCGTATAGCTTTTTACGCAACCGACCAATTAAAACATCAACAGTGCGATCGTTTGGGCTCCAGTCGGGCTGGCCTATTTCTTCTGATATTTTTTCACGCGAGGTGGCTTTGCCTGCATTGCTAATTAAGCAAATCAGTACTTTATGCTCGGCTTCGGTTAAACGTGACTCAACACCTGCTGAGGTAATAAGTGTGCGGTTATCAGGGTGTAACTTAAAGTCGGCGTATTCTATAAACTCTTCACTTTCGTCATCATCTTGGGTTACGGCTATGCGTTTGTAAAGCGCGCGCATACGTAGTTCAAGTTCGAGTAGGTCGACGGGTTTACAAATGTAGTCATCAGCACCTTGCGCTAGGCCAGCAATACGATCTGCTTGAGAATCGCGGCTTGATAAAACTATGACACCAATATCAGTAAGGGTATTGAGCTCTTTGGCAAGCTGTAGGCCATCACGTTTAGGTAATACAATATCAATAATGGCAAGCGAAATAGCACTGCGCAGGTTAGCCCGTTGCCTAACAATGTTAAGGGCATCGGCACCTGTTGAATCAATGTCTATCGAAAACTCGGTATCTGTAAAGTGATTTTGGATGCGTTTAACGAGTAGCTCGTCGTCTTCAACCAATAAAACGTTAATTGCCATAGGACTTATTTTTGTATATTTATAGCTCTGTATGGTAGCACCATTAACTAAATGCTGAGAAGAGGGGTTTATAAGTTTTAGGTAACTTAATATTTCAATTTCATGAAGGTTTTAGCATGAGGATTAAATTAGCACCTTTAAACTAATTATAAGGTGCTAATTATTTGAAATAACTTATAAATTAGTCTTGAGAGTACATAGAATCCCACCACTGTGGCTCATTTTTTAATTGTTTATCAAAATAAGCGAGCATGGTGTTCCACCAGTCAAAGCGTTTGTCACGAGCAAATATTTGATGGTTTGCGCCTTTGTATTCAATAAGCTCTACGTCTTTGTTTAGTAGTTTTAAAGCTGTATACATGGTTAAGCTTTCACCAACAGGTACGTTTGTGTCGCTATCGCCATGTAAAAGTAGCAATGGCGTTGTTACCTTATCAGCATGAAATACAGGGCTATGATCGCTGTAAAGTTTAGCGTTATTCCATGGGAAGCTATTTTTAGAGGCTTCGCCTGAGTATAAGTAACCCCACCAACCTTCGCCCCAATATGAGGTTAAGTTAGAAATACCCGCATGCGCAATTGATGCACTGAACATGTCGGTTTTTGTTGCCAGCAGCATGGTCATAAAGCCACCATAAGAGGCGCCTAAATTACCTACTTTTTTGCTATCAACAAAATCGTACTTTTTCAAAAAGGCTTGGGTGCCTTGCATTATATCGCTGGCAGTATAATCGCCCCATGCATTAACGTGTTGTGCAGAGAACTTTTGCCCAAAGCCTGTAGCGCCAGTTGGTTGTACAACATACACAACATAACCATTTGCAGCCCATAAATTAAATGGGTAACGACCGGTAAAACCACGTGTAACTGGCGATGTACCGCCATAATAATAAACTAGTGCGGGATGTTTTTTAGTTTTATCTAGGTTGCTCGGAATATAAACACGGCCGCTTATTTCTACGCCATCTTGATTTGTAAGATTAAACTCCTCAAGTGTAGGGATTTGCGTATTAGCGTAAGCAAGTGGCTTTGAATCCCAAAGAAGCTCTGCTTTGTTTTTACTTACATTTAGCTGTTTTAACTGTTGTGGGGTTGAGGCGGTTGTACCACTGAGTAAAACCTGGGTATTTCTATCATGCGAATAGCTAAATTGCTCAACAATATCTAGGCCTGTATTGAGCTTTTTAAAGCGTTGCTTGCTTAAATCAAATAAATACAGAGGTTGAGTATCTTGCTCGGTAACTTTTATAAGTGCATCGCCATTATCAAGCACGTTAAGTTGGCCTATTGACGGGTCAAACTGCTTACTGAGCGCTTTAACGTTTTTACCGTTGTCGGATAATAAATACAACTGGCCGTCGTAGTTATTGGCAAGCATGTCCTTAGGTAGTGCTCGGCCTGCGCCATTTTTGAAGTCGGGGCCTGCAACAACGTAGACATCTTTATTAGTGTATTTTGCGTGATTAAAGGTTTTAAATTTACCAAAAGAGGTAAGCTTGTTTGAGTTTAAATCAAGCTCAACAAGCTCTGTTTCTGGGTGAGTTGATGCTTGCATTGCCATTATTTGGCGGCTCATTAGTAGCTTGCCACGGCTACTGTTAGTATCTTCAAAGCTATGCGAGATTGGGCCTTGGCTTAGCGCTTTAGTTAAACCACTTTTGGTATCTAACATATATAACTGGCTTACATTACGTGCATACGACCACCTGTCTTGCAGGCCTTTATAATGCTTAGTTAAGCTGTTGTGATCGTCAGGCGATTTTGACCAGCTAAAAATAAGGCTGCTATTGTTATAAAAGTTAAAGTTACTAGTACCTTCAAGCTCAGAGGCAAGGGTTTTAATGGTTAAGTTTTTTCGGTTTAATTGCTTAAGCTCGTTACCTAACATGTATACCAAAAATTGGTTGTCGGGGCTCCAAATTAGGTTGCTAGGTTGCTGCCCTTCAAATCTGTAAAGCGTTTGTTTATCGTTATTTTTAAGCTCAGTCACTACATTGGCTTGGTTAGCTGTTTTGCTTGAATAAGTACGTGTACTAGTGATGTATTGTTTAGCATCGGGTGCAAGTGAAAGGGCGCTTAGTGTTGGCGCATCAAACAGCTGTTTTGCTGTTAAGCGCTGCGTAGCTGAGGTATTAATTGTAATTTTGTCAGTATCAGCTTTAGGCTCAAAATCTAGCGTGACTTGTTTCCAGTTCGCTACTTGTTGAACCACAATAATTACATTATGGGAGCCATTAGCTAGGGCTAGTTTATAAGTGTGCTCGTCGCCTGTTTGCAACTCTGAGTTTATAAAAAGCTGAGCGTTTTCTACCCCTTTTATGCTTAGCGTACCCTTGCTAAAACGGGTTACATCAATATTAAACCTAAGTGCTTGTAAGCCCCCTAAAGTAAGTGCATTAATTTTATTAAATGGCTGCCAACTTTGCTTTTTACCAAATACTGACACGCTATTGGCACTGCTTTGCAGTTGGGGCAGCACGTTATTTATAATGGCCTGGCCGTGCGGCGTTTGAAAAGGCTTTACTTGCATGTTTTCACCAAGCGGACCAATAAATTCTATATTTGATTTATCAAGTGGGGCAGCAATGGCTGTAAAACTCAAACCACTTAGCGTAAGTATGGTGGCAGCGTGTTTTAATAATTTATTTTGTGTTGACCGAGGTGAGCTAAATCTCATGTTTGTGCCTATTATTGATAGGGTCTGTGACCTTTCAGGATTAAGATTTGTTGTATCTAGGGCCTTTTAAATTGCACCACGCAGCTTTTAACCTACGCGAGCTAGATAGCAACGCCCGTGCTCAGCACCGAGTCTTTATCCATATATACAGGCAATAAAAAAGTACATTGCCCCTAGTTATTTGGCCAAATATAGCATGTATTGTTACCATGCCCATATTTTCAACTCATTGGAGAAAAAGTGACGTTACTGATTGTGTACATGGTTGCTGCCATTGTTATTTCTTTTTTGTGTTCAGTTATGGAGGCGGTGCTGTTAAGTATTTCGCCAAGTTACGTGGCACTGTTACGTAAAAACCAGCCAGAACTTGCTAAACAGCTAGAAAAGCTTAAAAACAATGTAGATCAACCGCTTGCTGCCATATTAACCCTTAACACTGTGGCTCATACTGCGGGTGCTGCTGGGGTAGGAGCGCAAGCTGCAGTGGTATTTTCAGATGCGGCAGTAGGGATTGCATCAGCAGTAATGACATTGTTGGTACTGGTACTTTCAGAAATTATTCCTAAAACCTTAGGTGCTAACTATTGGCGTGCCTTAACGCCTAGCGTGACTTATTCATTACGTTTTTTAGTTATATCGTTAAAGCCGTTTGTATGGTTGGCGCAAAAGCTTACTAATTTAATGGGCGCAAAACATGACGAGGCTTTTTATATTCGCCAAGAAATAGAAGCCATGGCCGATATAGGCACTGAGTCGGGAGCTATTCATCAAGATGAGTCTGAAATTATTCGTAATTTACTGCATTTTAGGCATGCTAAATTATGCGATTTAATGACCCCGCGTACCGTGTTGTATAAAGTGCATAAAGGTTTAACCGTAGATCAGTACATGAGTGAGCATGGGTCGTCTTCGTTTTCGCGAGTGCTTGTATTTGATAAAGACGCCGATGATATTATTGGCTTTGTACATAAAAACGATATTATGTTGGCTTATCACCGCCTTGGCACCGACTATAAAATTAGCAAATTAGTAAAGCCTATTCACACGGTACCAGAAGGGCATAACGTATCTTCTTTATTACAAACCTTGCTTAAGCAATGCACTCACATATGTTTAATTGTGGATGAGTACGGTGATGTGCAAGGCATAGTAACCTTAGAAGACATGATAGAAGCATTAATGGGCTTAGAAATAGTGGATGAGCGCGACCAATCTACAAATATGCAAATGCTCGCAAAGCAACGCTGGCGCCAACGTTTAGCTAATAGCGAGCATATTGTCAGCGAAGACGATGAGCACACCCAAGATAAAAGCTAAGCTTAGCGCTTTTAATCATTTAGGCATTTTTAGCGCTTATTTTAGCGCTTAATAGTGCCACCAGTGGTATTAACCCAATTATGTGCCCAGTCTATAAACTCGTTTTTAGCTTTTGGGCAGGTGAACAAAAAGCCTTGCATGGCTAAATTAGTGCGGTAATTTTTTAAATACAATGATTCTTCAGCACGTTCTACACCTTCGGCAACTAGGGCTAGCTGCTCTTGCGAAGCAATATCAACGAGCGAGCTCACCACAACTTGTGAGAATTGGTCTGTTTCAATATTGCTAATAAGCGTTCTGTCTATTTTTATTTCGGTAAAAGGAAGGCGCTTCAGCTGGTTCATATTAGTAAAGCCCACACCAAAGTCATCGAGTGAAATACCAAAGCCATGCATTCTCAATCTGTTTAGCGTTTCTAGCTGAGAAAGACTAGACAGTGCGTGTTGCTCTGTTATTTCTAAAATAATATCGCTAGGCGAAAGCTCATTTAATTGCAAAATAAGCATAAGCTTATTGGGGCAGCTTAAGTCATCTAATTGTGTGGGTGATAAGTTAAACGCGAGCTTTAATTTTGGATCAATACTTTCTCGCATGGCTTTTAAATCGCTGGTGGCTTGCTCAAATAATGTAAAGGTAAGCTGATTTATTAATCCTAAATGCTCAGATAAAGTAATAAAACGGTTTGGGGCAATAACCTCATTTGTATCCGTTTTTATTATACGAGCAAGCACTTCAATGCTTTCTATTTCGCTGGTTTGCGAATTTATTTTTGGCTGATAGTAAGGGATAACTTCATTTTTTTTAATCGCTTCACGTAGCTCTGCTTCAGCAATTGGGGTATGCGAGTTGTCGTGATGCACAGCTAAATGCTCAGCTTTTTGTAAAACCGTTTTAACTTGGTTTAGTTGTACAGGTTTGGCTAAGTTAGCAACTAAATGAATATTACTATGGCGGGCTAAATTAGCGGCTAAATTAATAACTTTATGATCCATCTCAGAAATTATTACCACCGCACCTTTAAAGTTAAGCTCGCCGAGCTTTCTTATAAATTCCATGCCGTCCATTTCAGGCATATTAAGGTCGGTAAAAATAATATCGTAAAAATTTATGTCAGCGGTAACCTTAGTTAATGCCTGTTGTGCACTTAAGCACTTGGTAATATTTTGTGATACGGCAAGCTCATTTAAAATAGCTTCCATGACTATTAAAATAGCTTTTGAGTCATCCACAACTAAAATATTTGGTTCCGAAATTGACATGCTCTATCCTTGTAACTGCTTAGTATATTAGTACTGTAAAAATAGCTTCTAATCATTCTTTTGTCAGCTTTGTTTTTTATTATTTTTTTATACCTACAACGCTTTTGTTATATGACTTTTGCGTAATTCGTGTTTTTTAAATTCAACGGTATACTAGCGCCATTGTTTTAATTGGTTTTAGTCATGATAAAAATCGAACTTATGCTCGCCGAGCAGCCATTAACGTTAATGGTAAGTGGGCAAAAAATAGTACAAATATTCCATAATCAACAAGCAATAACATTTGAAAATCCAAAGGATAACTATGTTGAATTTGCTTTAAACAACCAGCGAATAGGTATAGATAGCTCGCAGATTCAGGAGCAATCACTTTCGTTGTTTGTTGATGATGTATTTGCTACTCAACTCGCTTTACCTGCACCGGTAAATAACACACCCAAAAAAGGCTTTTTAGGGTTAGCTGCACTGGGTTTTAAGTTATTTAAAAGTGCAAAAGTAATAAAGGTGGCGCTGGCAGGTGCATCGGTTGCTGGCTATGCGTGGCTATTTAGCATTGAATTTGCTCTGATGCTTATTGCGTGTTTAGTAGTGCATGAATATGGGCACGTAAGAGCCATGAAATACTTTGGCATAAAAACCAAAGGTATTTACCTTATTCCCTTTGTAGGCGGGCTTGCTGTAAGCGACGATAAAATAACAACGCGCTGGCAAGATGTGGTTATATCACTAATGGGCCCTGCATTTGGCTTATTCACCTCTGTGCTGGGGGTGGTTTTGTATTACGCCACTGAAATGGACATATTTGCAGGTGTTGCGGTATTAAGCGCACTACTTAATTTATTTAACCTACTGCCCATTTTACCGCTTGATGGCGGGCATGTATTAAAAAGTATTAGCTTTTCAATGCGCTCTTGGGTCGGTTTGAGTGTGTGTTTACTAGGTGTGTTATTTGGCTTATGGCTGAGCTACACATTTGGTTTGATGTTACTGGTATTCTTTTTATTTGTGGGCGCACTGGAAATTGTATTTGAATGGCGTGGCCGACATTACTCGCATTTATTGCCGCTTGATAAATACGGCCAAGGCTTTTCAGCCGCTATGTACGCTATTGTAGTTGCAGGCCACGTGGCTGTGATGATGCACTTTGCAGACTCTGACAATCCAATACTTAGTTTGCCGATGACGATTTTATCGAGCTAATGATTGTGCGCGCAGTTAATTTTTAACTGCGCGCAAAGCTTCATTAATAAAAGCTCAATACCAGCGATATAAATACACCCGTTACAAATAACTGCACTACACAAAAACCCATGATATCTTTTGCTTTTAAACCTGCTATTGCCAATACAGGTAGCGCCCAAAAGGGTTGAATTAAATTGGTCCACGCATCGCCCCACGCAACAGCCATAGCAACGCGAGATATATCGGCGCCCAGCTCTTGCGCTGCGGGTATAACAATAGGTGCTTGTACTGCCCATTGCCCGCCGCCAGAAGGTACAAACATATTAACGAGTCCCGCACTTATAAAGCTAAAAAATGGCAGGCTATCGGCATCTGCTACGGCAATAAAACCACGCGATATTTGCTGCGCTAAACCGCTATCGACCATAACGGCCATAATACCTGCATAAAACGGAAATTGAATAACAATGCCTGCGCCGCTAGGAATTGCTTGGTGCAAGCTATTAAGTAAGTTATGCGGTGTTTGGTGTAAGGTAATGGCTAAAAACAAAAACACCGCAATAACGCTATTAAGGTTTAGGCTACCGCCTGCAAATATAAAGTAATACGCCAAATAAAAAAGGCCGAGCAAGCCAATTGCAATGCCAAGCAGTTTACTGTGTTCTAAATGTTGAGCCGGGCGGGTTATGTTTTCATTATGAGTGGGGGATTCTTTTATTAGCGCTGGGTCTACATACACGCTGTTTTTATCACTGGGTAGCATATAGCGGTTAACCAGCGGCATAATAATAAATAAGCCAATTAATATTGCTATGTTAAAACCAGCAAACAGGGTTTGCTCGGTACTAATAATACCAATGCTACTTTGTGAAAAGTGCCCCTCGGTAGCAATGGTGAGCGGAATAGAGCCCGCTAACCCGCCATGCCATACTACAAAACCCGAGTAGGCACTGGCTACTAACAATCTGTAATCAACCTGTGTTTGCTTAGCAATGGCTTTAGCAAATAAAGCGCCAATCACTAAGCCAAACCCCCAATTTAACCAGCTTGCTAATAACGAAATAAACGTGACTAAAATAATGGCTTTTGGCGCAGTATTGGCAAGCGTAGCTAGTTTTTCTAATAGTTTATTTATAGGCGGTGTACTTGCCAGCATATAGCCGGTAATAAGCACTAACAGCATTTGCATGGCAAAGCTCAGTAGGTTCCAAAAACCACTCCCCCATGCGTTAATAACTTCAATACTGGTTGAGGTGGTAAATAGGCTAGCGCCTAGTAAGGTAATAATGCTAAGCAATATTACAAATATAAAGGGGTCGGGTAAGTAGCGCTCTACTAATTTAGTAAATGGTGTGGCAATTTTATTTAGCATAATGTGTCTGTGTGTTTTTTATTCTTAATATAATTAATCATGCTCTTAGCTGATTAGCAAACCCGCATTTAGTCTTATATTGGTTGGGGCGGTTTATCTATAAAGTTGAGCGAATTTTAACCCTAGAAGGCTAACCGGTCCTACTTAAAAGCTTAAACGTTGCTTAAAAGCATGGCTTACAGTAACGTACTGTTTATAGATAATTTACTAACAAAGATTTTGTATTATGCCGGTAATATTTAAAAGGCTAGCGCTACTTGTTCGAGCTCATATTGATCAGTTGAGTTGGCAGGCAGTAGCACTTGCAATAATTGCGCACATGTTACTTACATGGGGGTTGCTATTTATTGCAAATGAGCAAGCGCTTACATCGTTTACTACCTTTTTTTACTACTACACAGTAACAACTTCAACCGTGGGTTATGGCGACTTTAGCCCAACTAGTGAGCTTGGACGCTGGGTTGTGGCATTAATACAAATTCCGTTTGGTTTAGCTTTATTTGGCGTTCTGTTAGGAAAAACAGGGCAAACAGTAACTTACTTAATTAGGCGCGCTATGACTGGTGATAAAAACTTTGCTCACAGTAACAACCACATCATTATTTTTGGTTGGCACGATACTCGTACAAAAAAAATGATTGATTATATTCTTGCCGATACCAAGCGCACCGACCGCCGTATTTTATTGGCGGTTACTGAGCAAATGGAGCACCCGTTTTTAACTAACGAAAACGTCGATTTTGCCCGCCTTACCAGCTTTACTGACCTAGATGAGTTAGAGCGTGTTGCAATAAACCGTGCAGATAAAGTAATTATTGATGGACAAGACGACGACCAAACATTTACAACGGCGCTGCGTATTAGCCGTTTAGTTAAAAAAGAGTGCCATATAAGCGCTCACTTTTTAGATGAAACCAAAGTAGATATGCTGCTTGAGCATTGCCAAAATGTAGAGTGTAGCAGTGCTAAATCGGCAGAGATATTAGTACGTTCAATGCAAGACCCAGGCTCAAGCAGAGTACAAGAAGAACTGCTTTCTACCCTACATGGCGATACTCAGTTTAGCCTAGCGATACCTGATGGTTGTAGAGATATGGAATTTGGCACTTTATTTCATCATTTTAAGCATGACTACGATGCAATTTTATTAGGCGTAGCGCATAACTTAAGTGCACAAAATATGGATTTAAACCCGCCGCTTGATTACAAAGTAAGTGAAGGCGATATACTGCACTATATTGCCCTTGAGCGTGTTTTAACCAGCGAAGTGGATTGGCAGAGCTTAGCTAAATAATGAACGAAGTTGTATTTTTACTTATAGTTTTAAGCGCTTATATTTTACCTGTTGTTATTGTGGTAAATAGTAAGCGCACCCAAGGCCACGAAAAAAACGGCTGGTTAATTGGCGTTATTGTATTTTCGTGGTTGGGGCTGGTTATGTATTTTACTATTGTGCCCAAGCACGGCCACAAAAAGAAAAAACGTAAGTAGCTTACTCTAGCTGCTTAAGCTTATGCTCAACAAGTGGGTCATCTGGTACTATTTGTTGGGCAACTTCTAATAATTGAATTGCATCATTAGGGTGTTCATCTTGGTGTTTAAGCGCTACATCAATGAGTGGCTGAATATCTATTTTTGCTTGGTGCTCCTGCACATGCTCTTCTTTTTCATCCGCTAAAATTTTATGAGCTGTGCTCAATAGCGCCAGCCGATGCGCGGAGTAAGCATTCGCTTTATTTAAACTTTGGTAATACTCTTCTTTTAAACGCAGGGTTTTAGTTTGCAGGCGAAACTGCGCAATATCAATTTGCTGGTGGCGGATAAAATCAACGGCCACTTGTTTGTAAAATCCAAACTTAGTTAGGTAGCTGGCATGAGTGCCGTGGCCCATACCAAATACGCGCAAATGGGTAAGCTGTGGGTAACGCTTAGCATGTAAGCGGTCTATTTTATTGGTTGGGTCATAAATTATGTAACCCTTAGCATGGCCTAAATCAAGATCGTTATACTCACTTTGCCAATCAAATTGTTGGGCCAGTTCTGTGCTTGAGCGATTATCCCACGGCACTATTTTAGTGTTTTTGCTACTCACTGGGTGAAAAAACAAAACCTGATCGAGCTTTAATAATTTAGCAAATGCACCCACAGCAAAACCACCGCGGCTTAAGCCATACCCTAAGCGGCATTTAAATGGTTCAAGTAACGTTGCTAGCTGCTCTAAAAAGAAAATTAAATTACGGCTTCTAAACCAATTACTTTTTCCTAAATGCTGAAATGAAATTACATTAACGTTTTGTTTTTGCGCTAAATGGAAGCCCCAGGGGGCAAAGTCATCGGTTAGATCTTGTTCTTGAACATTGGTACCTGCGGGGGAAAAAGTAAAAAGCAGGGGTTTATTTAAATCAACAAATTCGTATTTTACATACACATCGCCGAGTAAGTCGCCACCACACATAGGTAGCTTAGTTTGTTGTTCATCACGACAAAGCGTTAACCATTCATCTAACCAATACAGTAATTTCATTAATCCCCCAATTATATCTCGGCGGGGATCGTATCAAACCCGGCTAAAAGAGGTCAAACATGGCCTAGTTGCTACTTAGGAAAATGTACTTAATTGCTCATTGCTATTATTTCATCCCAATCATTTTTAGTTACCGGCATAACTGAAAGGCGACCTGCTTTTTTAAGTGCGAGTTCGGTAATCGCATTATTAGCTTTTATACTTTTTAAGCTCACTAGTTGTTTTAAATGGCGTAAATAAGTTACCTCTACTACAAACCAGCGTGGTTTATCATTAGTGGCTTTGGCATCGTAATAATCGCTACTTAACTCAAATTGGGTTGGGTCTGGGTAGGCTTCTTTTGTAACTGTGGCTATGCCTACAACACCAACGTGCTTGCAGCTTGAATGGTAAACCATTACTTGGTCACCTAGCTTTATATCATCACGAATAAAATTGCGAGCTTGGTAGTTACGTACCCCTTCCCAGAGTGTGGTTTGCTGTGGCGCATTTTTTAAATCATCAATCGAAAAAGCGTCGGGCTCAGTTTTAAATAACCAATAATTCATGGTGTTACTCATTTAGTTAGATTTACATACATGTATTGTATAGTATCATTAACTTATCTGGGGATTGAGAGTACAGCAAATGAGCCAAGTATTAGATGATTTACTATCGTTATTGTCACTTGAAGAAATTGAACAAGGTTTATATCGCGGCCAAAGCCAAGATTTAGGGTTTAGGGCGGTGTTTGGTGGTCAAGTTATGGGGCAGGCGTTATCTGCTGCAAAAGAAACGCTACCAAAAGGACGTGTTGTTCATTCATTGCATTCTTACTTTTTACGCCCTGGCGACGCTGCAAAACCGATAGTTTACGATGTAGAAACTATACGCGATGGTAAAAGCTTTAGTACCCGACGCGTAAGTGCTATTCAGTACGGTAAACCTATTTTTTATATGACCGCATCTTTTCAGGGTGAAGAAGAGGGCTTATCGCATCAGGCAACTATGCCAAATGTGCCGCCACCTGAGGAACTGCGCTCGTCACTTGAGTTTTACCAAGAAAACGCTCATCACATACCCGAGGCTATTCGTAATAAATTTATTCGCGAAATGCCGATTGAAATGCGCCCGGTTACGTTTCATAACCCGTTTAAACCAGAGGTTATTGAACCAGTAAAACATATTTGGATCAAAGCTAACGGTGAAATGCCAGATGATCAGCGCATTCATAATTACCTATTAGCGTATGCCTCTGACTTTGAGTTTTTGCCAACCGCATTACAGCCTCACGGCGTATCGTTTATGCAGCCAAATATGCAAGTAGCAACGATTGACCATGCTATGTGGTTTCATCGCCCATTTAGAATGAATGATTGGATTTTATATACCATTGATAGCCCAAGTGCTAGCTCAGGCCGAGGTTTGGTGAGAGGCCAGTTTTTTGACCGAGAAGGCAATTTAGTTGCATCAACTATTCAAGAAGGGGTTATGCGCCAGCGTTAAGTAAATAACTCTATTTACTATTATATAAAGTATTTCGTAAGCGCTTGGGTTAAATAGCTAAGCTTACAAAAAAGCCTCAATATTTTGAATATTGAGGCTTTTTAATGGTATTTAATTAATGTTTAGCTTAGTTACATTGATCTTGCACTATGTCGCTAACCGACTGCCATATACGAGCAGGTAATAAGGTTTTTAAGTGCATGTATATTTCGCACAGCTGCGTACTGCCGTGAATACCATTTTCACCATTGGTAATTAACAGTTCACCACGTAAATTATCAATAAAGCTTACCAAAACCTTTTTATCAAAAAACTCAGGTGTTTTAATGCCATGCAAAGTACCTAAGCGGTTTGCCAGTACTTGGCTTTCTCGCTCAAGCTCAGCCTTTTCAATACCGTTACTGGTTTGAATAAAGCCCACAACAATGGCATAACGTTGCAAAGTAAAGCTCAGTGCTCTACCTAGCATTTCAAGTTTAGCTAAAGAGTCGTTAGTGTTCGTAACATGAATAGTATCGCCATCAAGCTCTATTAAGTTTTGATCGCTAAAGTTGGCCAAAATACGCGTAATGTAGTTTTCATCAAGAGGCTGTAAATACCACTCTTTGGCAAATAAAGGGTAAAAAGCCGACACTAACTTTTGGCATTGCTCAACGGTACTACTATGTTGTTTAAATAAGTGTAAAGCTATTAAGCTTGGTACAGAAAACAAGTGCAAAATATTGTTGCGGTAGTAGTTAAATAAGGTTTTTTCTTTCTCGTTAATAGCAATAATTTCACCGAACTCATCGCTAATTACATCAAACTTATTGAGTTTTATAGCGTGCGTTAATAGCTGCTCAGGTGTTTCATCTGGGGCGGTTACTTTATCGCTGTAGCTCGCATCACGCTGTAAGCGTAAGTAGAAATCAAGTTGCGCTAAAAGTTTAGGTTTACTTAACGCGTGCTTGTCATTAACAAGCAAAATCATAGCTAGTAAATTTACTGCATTAAGTGCTGCTGCATTATTAATTTTAACCATTACTTGATCGGCAAGGGCGGCTACTTGTGGGCCTAACCATTGTGGCTTTTGCACATCAGTTGGGTGTACAGCATCGCGCCAATCTGGCTGATTGTCGTTGAGGTATTGGTTTATCGATATTGGGTCACCAAAATTTAAGTAACCACGGCCGTAGTTTTTAAGGTTTTTAATGGCTTTAAAAATACCAAAAATAGACTCACCTTTTTTATCTTTACCGGCAAGTTCTTTTAAGTAGGTATTAATTTCCATCACATGCTCGTAACCAATATATACCGGCACTATAGATACAGGGCGGTCTATACCTCGTAGCATGGCTTGTAAAGTCATGGCGAGCATACCGGTTTTTGGTGGTAGTAATCGGCCTGTGCGACTGCGTCCACCTTCGGTATAAAACTTAACTGAGTAACCTTTAATAAATAACTGGCTTAAGTACTCTTTAAATACCGCTGAATATAGCTTATTACCGGCAAACGAGCGGCGTATAAAAAACGCACCTGAGCGGCGAAAAATTCCACCGGCCGGGAAAAAGTTAAGGTTAATACCTGCGGCAATATGCGGCGGCACCAAGCCTTGGTGGTAAATTGCATAGGTAAGGAGTAAGTAATCCATGTGGCTTCGGTGGCACGGCATATAAATAATTTCGTGGCCTTTATTAGTTAGCTCATGAATTTGCTCGGTGTACTTTATATCTATACCGTTGTAGAGCTTAGTCCACAACCACGTTAAAATTCTGTCACCTACGCGGATCATGGCCTCTGAATAATTAGCGGCAATTTCATCAAGTAACTTAAGTGCGTTTTGGCGTGCTTCTGTTTGGCTTATGCCTTTAGATTTAGCTTCATCTTGAATGGCTTTTTTGATTGTTGGTGAAGCCAGTAATGAGTTAAATAACTGCTCACGAGATGGCATTTTAGGGCCAGTAGCCGCAAGTTTTTGGCGCTTAAAGTGTACACGAGCAACACGTAATAGCTTTTGTGGTAATTCGTTTACGTCGGCTTTTTCGTTCACGATGAGTGATAAATCGAGTGGTTGGCTAAAGCGAATAAAGTTGTCGCGGCCAGAAAACAACACCACAAAAAACTTTCTAAACCAGCTAGGGGTAAGAGAGTGTGTTATTAAAGTTCGAATACCTGGTTTTTCTTTACCTGGGTCGCGCCCCCATAAAATAGTAACCGGCACTACTTGCACATTTTTTTGGCCGCTATTTAATAAATGTTCAACAATTTGCTTACCCTGCGACAAGGCTGCAGTAGGTTTTGCAGTATCGCCAAATAATGGCGGTGGGTTTTTAATACCAATAAAGCGTTCTAGTTCTTGGTTACCTAAAACCTGATACTCGCTTGGGTTTGGTAAACCATGCTTTTTACACACATTAGTGAGTGCCGCTAAATCAAAACGCGAATTTAAACGTACTATATAAAAAGTTGGATGTTCAGGGTTAAGGTCATATTGTTCTATTGGGCTTTGTGGAAGTACCTTACTTCTTACTAATACACGACTTACGCAGCTAGTAAGAAAATTCAAACAATAATTTAATAAACGCATCGACTCACCATATTGAGAGTATTAAAAGCAAAATTAGCGCATAGGATACCATAATATCTGTAAAATCCTGTAATTTGCGCAACCGATTAAATACTAAGCGTATGACTTTAGTTGGGCTTTGCAGTTCAATTATAGCTATAAATAAAGTATTGCCTGTTATTTAGGCATTGCCCAGCACTTAATTATTTTGCAATTAGTTGTTGCATTTATCACCAACATCACTATAATACGCAGGCTTTCAAAATTCCCCCGGGAACTTGAAAGGATAAATTAAGCTTGGATTTCAAGCTAATAAACAGGAGTTCCGATTTGGAACTCATCGTAGATATAAATCAACAACCGGCATCTTAATTATTAAGATTGTTTCGGTCGTTTTTTTATGCTCTTTAAATGCTCTTTATATTGAGGTTTAAGAATGTCAAATCAACGCATTCGTATTCGCCTAAAAGCTTTTGACCACCGTTTGATTGACCAATCAACGGCGGAAATCGTGGAAACTGCGAAACGCACTGGCGCACAAGTACGTGGTCCAATTCCACTACCTACACGCTTTGAACGTTTTACTGTACTTACATCACCGCACGTTAATAAAGACGCGCGTGATCAGTACGAGATCCGCACCCATAAACGTCTGATCGACATCGTAGAACCAACTGACAAGACTGTAGACGCTCTAATGCGTTTAGACCTTGCTGCTGGTGTTGATGTTCAAATCAGCCTGGGTTAATCGAAAGATTAGAGAGGTTATAGGAAAATGGCATTAGGTCTAGTCGGTCGTAAAGTGGGTATGACACGTATCTTCACTGAAGATGGTGTATCTATCCCTGTGACAGTTATTGAAGCGACTCCTAACCGCATTGCTCAGATCAAATCTGACGCAACAGACGGTTATAACGCGCTTCAAGTAACCGCAGGCACTAAAAAAGCAAGCCGTGTAAACAAAGCAGCAGCGGGTCATTTCGCTAAAGCTGGTGTTGAAGCGGGTCGCGGTCTGTGGGAATTCCGCCTAAATGGTGGTGAAGGCGATTTTGAAGTAGGCGCAGAGCTTACTGTTGAATTATTCAACGAAATCAACAAAGTTGACGTAACCGGTACTTCTAAAGGTAAAGGTTTCCAAGGTGGTGTTAAGCGCTGGAATTTCAGCATGCAAGACGCTACACATGGTAACTCTCTATCTCACCGTGCTCCTGGTTCAATCGGTCAAAACCAATCACCTGGTAAGGTGTTTAAAGGTAAGAAAATGGCCGGTCAAATGGGTAATGAGCAAGTAACAACTCAGAACCTTGAACTAGTTCGCGTTGACGCTGAGCGTAATTTGCTTTTAGTTAAAGGTGCAGTACCTGGCGCTATCGGCGGTGACGTTATCGTTAAACCAGCTGTTAAAGCATAAGTCCTGGAGATTTAGTGATGGAATTAGCAATTAAAGACGCTTCTGGCGCTCTTGAAGTTTCTGAAGCTACTTTTGGACGTGAGTTTAACGAAGCATTAGTACATCAAGTAGTTGTTGCATACGCAGCAGGTGCTCGTCAAGGTACTCGTGCTCAGAAGACACGTTCTGAAGTAAGCGGTGGTGGTAAAAAACCATGGGCTCAAAAAGGTACTGGCCGTGCACGTGCTGGTACAATCCGTAGTCCAATTTGGCGTTCAGGTGGCGTTAGCTTCGCAGCTAAACCACAAGACCACAGCCAAAAAGTAAACCGTAAAATGTACCGCGGTGCGATCAAAAGCATCTTATCTGAATTAGTTCGTCAAGAGCGTTTAATCGTTGTTGAAAGCTTTGGTTTAGAAGCACCAAAAACTAAAGAACTAGTTTCTAAGCTTAAAGAACTTGAGCTTAAAGATGTTCTTATCGTGACTGAAGAAGTAGATGAAAATCTTTTCTTATCGGCACGTAACCTGTACAAGGTTGACACACGTGATGTAGCTGGTATCGACCCTGTAAGCTTAATTGCTTTCGATAAGGTACTAATTACAGCTGCTGCTGTTAAGCAACTTGAGGAGGCGCTAGCATGATCCGTGAAGAACGTCTTTTAAAAGTGATCCTTGCTCCACACATCTCTGAAAAAAGCACAATTGCTGCTGAAGAAAACAACACGATTGTTTTTAAAGTAACAAATGACGCAACTAAAGCTGAAATTAAAGCGGCAGTTGAGAAGCTTTTTGAAGTAGAAGTAACTGGTGTTCGCACACTTAACGTTAAGGGTAAAACAAAACGTACTGGCATGCGTTTCGGTCGTCGTAGCGACTGGAAGAAAGCTTACGTTACTCTTAAAGAAGGTAGCGAGCTGGACTTTGTCGGCGGCGCCGAGTAATAAGGGGAGTTAGAATTATGGCACTTCAAAAGTGTAAGCCAACTTCTGCGGGTCGTCGTCACCTAGTTAAAGTGGTTAACCCAGATTTACATAAGGGTAAACCTTACGCTCCACTTTTAGAGAAAAACTCTAAATCTGGTGGTCGTAATAACAACGGTCGTATTACGGTTCGTCACATTGGTGGTGGTCATAAGCATCATTACCGTGTAATCGATTTTAAACGTACTAAAGATGGCATTCCAGCCACTGTTGAGCGTTTAGAATATGATCCAAATCGTAGCGCAAACATCGCTCTTGTATTATATGCAGACGGTGAGCGTCGTTACATTATCGCACCTAAAGGCTTAAAAGCTGGTGATGCAATCCAGTCTGGTGTTGATGCACCAATCAAACCTGGTAATGCATTACCTATGCGCAATATGCCTGTAGGTTCGACTGTTCACAACGTAGAATTAAAACCAGGTAAAGGTGCTCAAATCGCACGTTCTGCTGGTGCATACGTTCAAATCCTTGCTCGTGATGGTCAATATGTAACATTACGTCTTCGTTCAGGCGAAGTTCGTAAAGTACAATCTGATTGTCGTGCGACGCTAGGTGAAGTAGGCAATGCTGAGCATATGCTTCGTTCACTTGGTAAAGCAGGTGCAAATCGCTGGCGTGGTATTCGTCCGACAGTTCGTGGTGTTGCCATGAACCCGGTTGATCACCCACACGGTGGTGGTGAAGGTCGTACATCTGGTGGTCGTCATCCTGTGTCTCCATGGGGTAAACCGACTAAAGGTGCGAAGACGCGTAAGAACAAGCGTACGGATAAATTTATAGTACGTCGTCGTACTAAGTAATATTGAGGAATAGCCATGCCACGCTCTCTCAAGAAGGGTCCTTTTATAGACCTACACTTGCTGAAGAAGGTAGAGAAAGCTTTGGAAAGCGGTGAAAAGAAGCCAATTAAAACTTGGAGCCGTCGTTCAATGATCATACCTAACATGATCGGATTGACCATTGCTGTCCATAATGGTCGCCAGCACGTGCCAGTTTTCGTTTCTGACGAAATGATTGGTCACAAACTAGGTGAATTTGCACCAACTCGCACTTACCGTGGCCATGCTGCGGATAAGAAAGCGAAGAAACGATAAGAGGGGAAGATAAATGCAAGCATTAGCTAAACATAAATTCGCCTCTGGTTCGGCGCAAAAAGCTCGTCTAGTTGCAGACCAAATTCGTGGACTACCTGTAGACCGCGCATTAGAAATCCTGGCGTACAGCCCTAAAAAAGCGGCTGTATTAGTTAAGAAAGTACTTGAGTCTGCTATTGCTAACGCAGAGCATAACGAAGGTGCTGACATTGATGAGCTTCGCGTAAGCACGATTTTTGTGGACGATGGTCCAACAATGAAACGTATTATGCCACGTGCTAAAGGACGCGCAGACCGCATCCTTAAGCGTACAAGCCACATCACTGTTGTGGTTTCAGATAGCTAGGAGTATAAGTAATGGGACAAAAAGTTCATCCTACTGGTATTCGCCTAGGTATATCTAAACCTTGGGTTTCTACCTGGTACGCGAGTTCAAAAGATTTCTCTGATCAGCTTTTTGGCGATCACAAAGTACGTACTTTCCTTACAAAGGAATTAAAAGCGGCTTCTGTGTCTAAAATCGTTATTGAGCGCCCAGCTAAATCTATCCGTGTAACAATTCATACGGCTCGTCCGGGTGTTGTTATCGGTAAAAAAGGCGAAGACGTAGAAAAATTACGTCAAGCGGTAACTAAGATTGCTGGTGTACCTGCTCAGATTAATATTTCTGAAGTACGTAAACCAGAACTTGATGCACAACTAGTAGCAGACGGCATTGCCTCTCAACTAGAGCGTCGTGTTATGTTCCGTCGCGCTATGAAGCGTTCGGTACAAAATGCAATGCGCATCGGTTCTAAAGGGATCAAAGTTGAAGTTAGCGGTCGTCTTGGCGGCGCAGAAATCGCACGTTCAGAATGGTATCGTGAAGGTCGTGTACCTCTACATACTCTTCGTGCTGATATCGACTACGCAACTTCTGAAGCCTTAACCACTTATGGTATCATTGGTGTTAAAGTTTGGATCTTCAAAGGCGAAGTTATTGGTGGTTTACCACTAGTACAAGAGCAAGAGAAGCCAGCTAAACGCGCACCAAAGAAAGCCAAGAAAAGTGCTAAGTAGAGGTAGCGAGTAATGTTACAGCCAAAACGTACAAAATTCCGTAAAATGCACAAAGGCCGCAACCGCGGTTTAGCGCAAAACGGTAACAAAGTAAGCTTCGGTACTTTCGGTTTGAAAGCTACTGGTCGTGGCCGCATGACTGCTCGTCAAATCGAAGCAGCTCGTCGTGCTATGACGCGTCACGTGAAACGTCAAGGTAAAATCTGGATCCGTGTCTTCCCTGACAAGCCGATCACAGAAAAACCTCTTGAAGTTCGTATGGGTAAAGGTAAAGGTTCTGTTGAATATTGGGTTGCTGAAATTCAGCCTGGTAAAGTACTTTACGAAATGGAAGGTGTTTCTGAAGAGCTTGCTCGTGAAGCGTTTGACCTTGCAGCTCGTAAACTGCCATTCAAAACAACTTTCGTAACTCGGACGGTAATGTGATGAAAGCAAGCGAACTAAAAGACAAAAGCGTAGAAGAGCTTAATGCTGAACTTCTAGGACTTCTTCGTGAGCAGTTTAACCTGCGCATGCAAGCAAGCACTGGTCAGTTAGCTCAGACACACACGCTAAGAACAGTACGTCGCGATATCGCGCGTGTAAAAACAATTATTAACCAGAAGGCAGGTCAATAATGAGCGATAAAATTCGTACTCTTCAAGGCCGTGTAGTAAGCGACAAGATGGAAAAATCTTTCACTATCGCTATCGCACGTTACGTGAAGCACCCAATCTATGGGAAATTCATTAAACGTACAACTAAGCTACACGTACATGACGAAAACAACACAGCAAAAGCGGGTGACGTAGTTACTATCCGTGAATGTGCACCAATTTCTAAGAATAAATCTTGGACTTTAGTAGACGTTGTTTCTAGTCCAAAACAAGCTTAATTTTTAATTAAGTTAGTTTTGTAAAAAAAGCCCTGGCATTAGCCGGGGCTTTTTGTTTGCGTTTAAAAAAGCTGTAAGTTTGAAGCTTTCAGTCCTCAGCTGCTCGCAGTGAAGTGAAGCGCCGTAGCTTGGGTTGAGACTTACAAAAACTTAAAAGGAAGAAAGCTGTGAATAAATATAAAAAATAGAACTTTCTTATAAAAGCTACACCCACTGATTTGCATCTACTTTGATTCAACAATTAATCTAAGTAAAAACCAAATTCGTTTCTTATCCTTTGTAAATCACCTTCCACGCTAATTCTCATTTCTTCAAGAGTTAAAGTTTCCTCAACAGCACCTTTAATCGTGAGACCTTTTTCCCTTTTTTTGTATTCAGCAGTTATTTTAGCCAAATTTTTTTGACCTTTATTAGCTATATCAACTACTGAATTTATTCTCTCAAAGTAGCTATCATCAACATCAAGTGTTGATGACTTTACCTTTGCGAAGTGAGCTTCTTGTATTACATCATTCCATAGAGAGTTTATTTGCGCAGATGTAATTCTTATGACCCTTTTGTATTCAATTAGTTGGATTTTTATCGCATGTTGGCGCATCCGCCAGGCAATTCCCGCACTAATAATGGAAACAATCATACTGATTATAGGAATGGCTGACGGTAGTAAATTTGTCAATAAAGAGGGTGTACTCATTAATTATTTCACTTTTAATAAATATATATTTTGAGTTCTAAATTGAGCTTACCACAGTTTAAAATTGATATATTCACAAAAATTTTATCAGCTACTCTCACTAAAATA
The DNA here is from genome assembly GCF_002221525.1 of Pseudoalteromonas espejiana DSM 9414. Classification (NCBI taxonomy): domain Bacteria; kingdom Pseudomonadati; phylum Pseudomonadota; class Gammaproteobacteria; order Alteromonadales; family Pseudoalteromonadaceae; genus Pseudoalteromonas; species Pseudoalteromonas espejiana. Next base: position 180,579 of record NZ_CP011028.1, read on the forward strand.
GTTAATTTTTATCTAGCTATTTTAGTGAGAGTAGCTAGAAGCTAAAAGAGCAGATTGATGGCAAGTGGGAATCTATTTCTTCATTTATGCCACAGATCCCAAACGGTCAAACAGTGTATTTAAGCCGTACTTTTACAGACAAGGTTTGGCTTATTAAAATTACCGGTAAACGATACGAGTCGTTAGAGTTAGGAGAGCAAGCACTGAGTAATACAAGTTGGCAAATACACTTACTTACCTAAAGGCAGTGCACTAGTTTATCGCAATAAAAGTTTCATATTACTTATCTGGTAAATAAAAATAAGCGGGTTAGTATGCTCCAATAAAGGTACATGGAGTGTAGTATGGCTAAGCAGTCAGTTTTAATTATCGGTAATGGCCCTGTAGAAAAAGACTTTAGTGAAACATTAAACAGCTTTGATAGAGTAGTGCGGTTTAATATGTGCGCGAATATGCCTAAGCTTTTAGGCCATAAATGCACAGATTTATGGTTAGTGAGTAAAGGTAAGCAGGGCATAAAGTTTACTGCTGCATTTCCTGCAGTTGATATATATAGAGTGCAAAATGTCATGATCACCGACCCACAACCTAATCGGTTTATGCAATCTTTTTACAGGTTAATTAAACGCAAAGGGAGTATTGATCATGGTGATGAAATTACGCTTAAATACAGCACGTATGCAAATGTAGAGCGAATTACACATAAAGCAAAAGAAGCTTTGCTAAAGCGTTTATATACTTTTGGTAAACCCGTTTTTAGGGCTAAAGCCCCTAGCTCTGGTATGTTAGCGATAGAATACTTTTTACAGCAACAAGCTCAGGTTTATATTGTCGGTTTTGGGTTTAAAGGCTGGAAACGTCACCCGTGGAATTTAGAAAAACGGTATGTAGAGTCACTTATTAAGCAGCATAAAATACAGTTACTAAAAGCCCCAGCATGCGCTGGGGCTAAAGTATTATAAGCGGTTTGCTACCAAATCATCTCTACAAATTCAGGGTGGTCAATATATGGGTTACGATTCCCTTGAAACTCATAAGCGGCTTGGTTGCGGTCAAGCTCCATTTGGCTAACAGGGTCGCCGTTATGCCAGTTAAGTAGCATAGCTACAACCCAGCTCTCAAACACTTGATTGCTTGATCCATTAAGGACTGCATTACTTGCAGTTGTGTTATTTTGCCACGAGCCTATTACGTTTTCGTAGCGAGTTGCCATGTAAAAGTACGCGCGTGCAAAGTCACCTTTAAACTCATTAATTGGCTCAAAAACAGTGCCTGAGTAGTTTAATGCGCTTGTTGCTGTGCCTACTTTGCTTCCGTTAGTTGATGTAAATGATGCACTGGCTACTTCACCAAATGGGTAGTTACTGCGTTTTGAATTTACATAGCCATCGGTAGCGTAGATGTGGTGAACGTCTGAGTTCATAGGCTCGTTTGTACCACCAAACCAACTTTTTGGAAATGAATGTTCGCGATTGTAGCAATCAGCTTCGCTGTTATAAGTACCACACTGATCGCTTACCGCGGTATATGTGTAGCTATCGCTACCATTTGGCTTTTCGCTGTACATATCGAGTATGCTGTTATCGTTTTCATAGTAGTTATCGCGAGCTGATGAATCGTAAAAATTCCAAATTGCCGAGTACCCTTGCGAACTGTGGTTTTTAATAATGTTATAAAGCTCAGTTTTTAACGCATAGCCAGATAAACCCTGGGTGGTCACATAGTAACCTGTTGGTGTCGGGTTAGTACCGCCACCGGTATCACCACCAGAACCATCGCCTAGCTCAAACGTGGTGCTATCAGTACTGTTAAAGCTTGCACCGCTTGCAAGCTCTGTAGAGCCATAAGTTAGGCTATAGCTACCATTGCCAACATTACAGCACATACCATCGCCGTAGCTGTCACTTACAACAAGTGTATATGCGCCATCAGTTAAGCATAGTTGTTCATTGTATTGCGTGTTTGATGCATAACCACTGCCGTTTGCAACACTGCTGCCTTGGCTGTTATTAACCGCCCAGCTGGTTTCGTTCCCGTAGTTATCGGTATTCAGTGTTAAAGTAAGGCTATTGTCGTTACAGGTAGTTGAAGCGCCGCCATCGGTATTAGGTAAAAAGTTATCTACGTAAACGGTTTCATTGCCATCAAAGCCGCTCATATCGTAAAAACGTAAACCCACATTAATTGTTTTGTTACTGCTTGGCGTATAGCTGTGGCTAATAGTTTGCCATTGATTAGTTTGTGCTTGGTTTGAGTAGCCTTGATAGCCGTCTACATACAAGCGTGCTCGTATATTTCCTTCGGTGTGATAAACATCCACAGCAAAGTCATACGTTTTACCTGCCTCTACGCTAACTTGCTGTAGTAAATCTGTATTGCTTTGCGAGCCTGTAGTTACATTAACAGCTGCTGCGCTACTTCCGCTTTTAACTGTACTGGTTGAGCGCGCTAAGCTAATGCCGCTATCAATCGTAGTCCAAGAATCTGGGCTATTACCAGACCACTGCTCAAAGCCGCCATTAGTTACATTTGCAAGTGTAGGTACTGTTGTAAATAACAGAGCTGCACTAAGTATTTTAATTTTATATGTCCCGTGTGACATGGTTGTTCCTTTTTAGTACATTGAGTGAATAACATACACTATCTGTGCAAGGTTACAAATTTGTTAAATATAAAATTAATAAAATGACAATAATTAGGCTTTAAGCTGTTTTTGAAGGTCTTTATATAAATTAATAACTAAATGGAATAACAAAGCAGATTCTATTCTTTTTTTATCACTGCATAGCCCGTTATCCTGCACACTAATAAAACCTCAGCAGAGTTACTCTCGGTGAGGTAAAACTCATTTTGAACAGCGCATAATATGGGCTGTATGTAATTTTCAGGGTTATGGGGAACAGATTCATGTTGTTAGGTCAACTTAACGCAGCGGCAAGCCCGCTATCGCAAGAGCAAGTACAAAAGCTGCAAGGCTTAGTGGCAGAACTTAATCCAATTCAGCAAGCATGGGTAAGTGGCTACTTAGCTGCGAATGCTAATTCTGCTGCTCTTGGTGGGCAAGCGCCAACGACAGCTGCAAGCGATGCTGCACCGCTTACTATTTTATATGGTTCGCAAACCGGTAATGCTAAAGGTGTAGCCACTAAGCTTAAAGAGCAAGCTGAATCGCGCGGTTTGGCTGTAAAACTTGTGAGCATGTCTGACTATAAACCTACGGCCCTGAAAAAAGAAAAGTTTTTAACTGTTGTGGTATCAACTTATGGCGAAGGTGAGCCACCAGAAGATGCAGAAACCCTATATGAATTTTTAACTACTAAAAAAGCACCTAAGCTTGATGGTGTTAAAGTTGCTGTACTGGGCTTGGGTGATTCTAGCTATGAGTTTTTCTGCCAAACAGCAAAAGACTTTGAAGAGCGCCTAAACAAACTAGGAGCCGAAACTATTTTCCAACGTGCTGACCTAGATGTTGATTACGATGACGAAGCGGCTACGTGGATCACTGGTGCGCTAGATGCGTTTGAACCTGATTTAAAAGCACAGCAAGACGCAGCAGGCGGGCAAGTTGTTGCTATGCCATTTGGTGCACCCACAGCAGCGGCTAGCCAGTACACTAAGCAAAACCCATTTGAGGCAGAGCTTGTAACAGTACAAAAAATTACAGGGCGCGACTCTACTAAAGATGTACGCCACGTAGAAATTTCTCTTGAAGGCTCAGACATTACATATACACCGGGCGATTCATTAGGTGTTTACTTTTTAAATGACGAAGTGCGTGTAGATGAGCTACTAGCACACACACAAATCGATTCAAGCAGTACAGTAAAAGTAGGTGACGAATCACTATCAATTCGTGAAGCGTTAATCGAAAAACTTGAGCTTACGCAATCATACCCAGGTTTTGTAGAAAAGTACGCAACCGCTACAGGCACCCCAGAGCTGCTTAAACTTGTTGAAGATAAAGCCGCTATGCGTGAGTACATTGAGCCTCGCCAAATTTTTGATGTGGTTGCACAAAACCCAGCAAAACTCGAAGCGCAAACATTAGTAGATTGCCTACGTAAACTACAGGCGCGTTTATACTCTATAGCCTCTAGCCAAAGCGAAGTGGAAGAAGAAGTACATTTAACAATTGGCTTAGTTGAATTTGAAGCGTTTGGCAGCGAACACTTAGGTGGTTGTTCTGGTTATTTAGCTCGTCGTGCTGAAGAAGGCTGTAAAGTAAAAGTATTTAGTGAGCACAACGATAACTTCCGTTTACCAACAGACGACAATACACCAGTGATTATGGTTGGCCCTGGTACTGGTATTGCGCCGTTCCGCGCCTTTTTACAAGAGCGTGACTCGCGTGAAGCACAAGGTAAAAACTGGCTGTTTTTTGGTAATCCACACTTTACTCAAGACTTCTTATATCAAGTAGAAATGCAAGGGTATTTAAAGTCGGGATTACTGAGCAAAATAGACGTTGCATTTAGCCGCGATCAAGCCGAAAAAGTATACGTACAAGATAAGCTACGCAAAAACTCAAAAGAGATATTTGAGTGGCTAGAAGCCGGTGCTCATTTTTATGTATGTGGCGATGCAAACCGCATGGCAAAAGATGTACACAATGCATTAGTTGATATCATCAGCGAAAACACCGGTAAAAGCTATGAAGACGCAGAGCAGTATTTAAAAGACCTACGTAGCGCAAACCGCTATCAGAAAGACGTGTACTAATCACGTTTCTTATTTTACTAACAGCTAGCAGCCGTCACTGTAACAAATTTAGGATTTAAAATGAGCGAACAAGATAAAAACGTAAAACTTTCTGATAACGAGCGTTTGAAAAGAGAAAGTAACTTTTTACGTGGCACCATAGAACAAGACTTAAAAGATGAAATTACCGGTGGCTTTACAGCCGATAACTTTCAGCTAATTCGTTTTCACGGTATGTACCAGCAAGATGACCGTGATATACGTCCTGAGCGTGCAAAGCAAAAATTAGAGCCATTACACAATGTAATGCTACGTGCCCGTATGCCAGGCGGTATTATTAAGCCTGAGCAATGGCTAGCAATTGATAAATTTGCCGATGAAAAAACAAGCTATGGCAGCATTCGTTTAACTACGCGTCAAACGTTTCAATTTCATGGTGTATTAAAGCCAAATATTAAAGGCATGCACCAAATGCTTAACAGCGTAGGGATTGACTCTATTGCTACAGCAGGTGATGTAAATCGTAACGTACTGTGTACTACCAACCCTGTTGAGTCTGAGCTACACCAAGAAGCTTACGAGTGGGCTGCAAAAATTTCTGAGCATTTACTACCTAAAACGAAAGCGTACGCTGAAATTTGGTTAAATGGCGAAAAGGCAGAAACAACAGAAGAGCCAATTTTAGGTTCTAACTATTTACCGCGTAAGTTTAAAACCACGGTTACCATTCCGCCTAACAACGAAGTAGATGTACACGCAAACGACTTAAATTTTGTAGCTATTGCAGAAAATGGCAAGCTTGTTGGTTTTAACGTACTTGTTGGTGGTGGCCTAGCTATGACCCACGGCGATACGGCGACGTATCCGCGTAAGGCCGATGACTTTGGTTTTATTAGCCTAGAAGACACGCTAAAAATTGCAGAGCACGTTGTATCTGTACAGCGCGATTGGGGTAACCGTTCAAACCGTAAAAATGCAAAAACTAAATACACACTAGACCGCGTGGGTACTGATGTATTTAAAGCAGAAGTAGAAAAACGCGCAGGCGTTAACTTTGCGCCAAGCCGCCCGTACGAGTTTACTCATCGAGGGGATCGTATTGGTTGGGTAGAGGGCATTGATGGTAAGCACCACTTAACGCTATTTATTCAAAGTGGCCGTATTTTAGATTACCCAGATAAGCCACTTAAAACAGGTTGTCGTAAAATTGCCGAGGTTCACCAAGGTGACATGCGCATGACGGCAAACCAAAACTTAATTATTGCCGGTGTACCTGCCGATCAAAAGGCGGTTATTGAAGAAATTGCTCGCAACCACGGTTTAATTGACGACAAAGACACAGAGCAGCGCAAAAACTCAATGGCTTGTGTGGCACTACCAACATGTCCGCTGGCTATGGCTGAAGCTGAGCGTTACTTACCAAGCTTAATTGAAAAAACCGAAGCGCTACTTGCTAAGCATGGCATACCTGATGACAGCATTATTATGCGCGTTGTAGGCTGCCCTAATGGCTGTGGTCGCGCAATGCTTGCAGAAGCCGGTTTAGTCGGTAAAGGCCCTGGTAAATACAACGTTTACTTAGGTGGTAACTTAGAAGGTACGCGCATTCCTAAATTGTACCTAGAAAACGTAGGTGAAGATGTTTACCTAGACGCGTTCGATAAGCTAATTGGCCAGTGGGCAAGTGAGCGAAACGACGGTGAATGTTTTGGTGACTTTGTTATTCGCAAAGGCATTGTTACTGAAGTAAAAGTATCAGTAACCGATTTTCACGCTTAATTAAATACCCGTGCTAAGCGCGGGTGAGGTTTAAAATTGACCATGAGTGAATTTAAAAACATATTACAGCTTGATAAACAAAGCCAAGCGGCTTTGCTTAGCGATGCAAACGGCATACTTGCACCTATGAGTGCTAAGCAGCGTGTTGCATGGGCGTTAGAAAACTTACCCGACACCGCTTTTTTATCATCAAGCTTTGGTATTCAAGCAGCGGTTATGCTGCATTTAGTGACATCTCAGCGTCCTGATATTCCAGTTGTATTAACCGACACCGGTTATTTATTTCCAGAAACCTATCAGTTTATTGAGCAAATGACAGAGCGGCTTTCACTAAACTTACAGGTATATAAAGCAAACCTTAGCCCTGCATGGCAGGAGGCTAAATACGGTAAGTTATGGGAACAAGGCGAAGATGGAATTAAGCAATATAATCAGCTTAATAAAGTAGAGCCAATGACTCGTGCTTTAAAAGAAATTGAAGCAGGTACATGGTTTAGTGGCTTACGTCGCGATCAATCTTCTACCCGCGCAGATAAGCAGTTTGTAGAAATAAGCCGTGGTACGGTAAAAGTGTACCCGATTATTGAGTGGTCAAACCGTGATGTATATCAATACCTTACTAAGCATGACTTACCTTACCACCCGTTATGGGAGCAAGGCTATGTGTCGATGGGTGATGTGCATACTACGCGTAAGTTAGAGCCAGGTATGAGCGAAGAAGAAACTCGCTTTTTTGGTTTAAATCGCGAATGCGGATTACATATTGACGGTGATGGCATTTAAAATTAATGCCAATACATGTACATTTTAAACGCAACTTAGGTTGCGTTTTTATTGCAAAAAAATTGCCTGATTAAGTATTTTTTATTAGACTTGCGTTTCAAGGATTCATTTTTAAGCAGGAACGCTATGAAATACTTCACCTACTTGGCAATATCGGTCATGATCATTGCTGTTATCTCTTTGTTTTATATTAAAAAGCCTGATGGTCAAACATGGCTCTCGGCCTCATCAATTAGTAACGAATCTCAGCAAATTAAAGAAAAAATGGTCGCGCTTTCTACAAATACACTCGACCAAGCAGTACAAGGCGCTAAGCAAGCAGGCAATCAAATTGTTAGCAGTGTCAGTAACAATTCCCACGTTGTAAAATCAAGCGGAAAAATTTATAAGTGGCAGGATGAAGATGGCCAATGGCATTTTTCAGATACGCCTAATGCCGATGGTAAAAGTATTGAGGTGACGTTAGATGCGCGCGATGTAACTGTAGTTGCCGCAGAAGACACATCAATTTTAAGTAGCAATACTAATACTGCTAAAAAAACCATTCAACCAGCAACACCTACCGTTTATAACGCAGAGTCTATTCAAAAATTATTCGAAGATGCCGAAAAAGCTAAGCAAAAACTAGAGCAGCGCAGTAAAGAAATGCAAAATATAAGCGGCTACTAGGGCTGTTTAGCGGTTAACGTTTTGGAATTTAGCGTTGTTTAATAAGCTCTCGTTAATCGCAGTTTGGGCATATCTAGTGGCTTAATAACCGCTTTTCGCTATTTTAATGGCTTAAAAACGTATAAAAAATAACAGCGAGCTAAAGATTTGGTTTTACGCATAAAAAAAGCCTAGCAAACACGCTAGGCTTTTAAAATTTAAAGCACCTGCTTAGTCAAGCATATTACGCAGTACGTATTGTAAAATACCGCCGTGTTTGTAGTAATCCCACTCTTTAGGTGTGTCAATTCGTACATCGGCACTAAAGCTTACTTTTTTACCTTCAGCATTTGTGGCAATAATACTTACTTCGTTGGTTTTGTCGTACAAGCCTTCAATATCAAACTGCTCTTGCCCGGTTAAACCTAACGATTCATGGCTTTCACCTTCTTTAAATTGCAGTGGTAGAACACCCATGCCAATCAAGTTAGAGCGGTGAATACGTTCGTAGCTTTGTGCAACAACGGCTTTAACTCCCAAAAGGAGCGAGCCTTTTGCAGCCCAGTCACGAGAAGAACCAGTACCGTATTCTTTACCAGCTAAAATAACCAACGGGGTATTATTTTTCTCATACTCCATGGCAGCATCGTAAATACTTGCTAATTTATCGTCTGGTTGAGTACGGGTAACGCCACCCTCTGTACCTGGTGCTAGTAGGTTTTTAAGCCTTACATTGGCAAATGTGCCGCGCATCATTACTTCATGGTTACCACGGCGTGAGCCGTACGAATTAAACTGTGCTTTTTCAACGCCGTTTTCTTGCAGGTAAATACCCGCTGGGGCATCGGCTTTAATCGCGCCTGCTGGCGAAATGTGGTCGGTTGTAACCGAGTCGCCAAGTTTTGCTAAACAGCGTGCGCCCTCAATTGTAGGAATGCCCGGAGGCTCTACACTCATACCATCAAAAAATGGTGCTTTTTTAATATAGGTAGATTCATCATTCCAATCGTATAGCTTGCCATCAGGAATTTGAATTTTTTGCCAACGGCTATCGCCTTCATATACATTGGCATAGCTTTTTTCGAACATTTCTCTGGTTACCGTTTTTTGTACTAGTTCGCTGACCTCGCTTACACTTGGCCAAATATTTTTAAGGTAAATGTCGTTACCGTTTTCATCTTGTGCCAAAGGCTCGTTATAAACATCTATATCGGTGCGACCGGCAATGGCATAGGCAACTACAAGAGGAGGAGAGGCTAAAAAGTTCATTTTAACATCTTGATGTATACGCCCTTCAAAGTTACGGTTACCCGATAAAATTGAGCTTACAACAAGCTTATGCTTTTGAATAGCATCAGATATTTCTGTCGCTAGTGGGCCCGAGTTACCAATACAGGTTGTACAACCATAACCTACCAAGTTAAAGCCCAGTGCTTCTAGGTCATCCATTAAGTCTGCTTTTTCAAGGTAGTCAGTCACTACCTGAGAGCCCGGCGCAAGTGATGTTTTAACCCAAGGTTTTACATTAATACCGAGTTGTTTAGCTTTTTTAGCAACCAAGCCAGCGGCTAAAATTACGCTTGGGTTTGAAGTGTTTGTACAGCTAGTAATTGCGGCAATAACACAGGCACCATCGTTAAGTTCAAACTCTTGGCCTTTAAACTTCACTTTAGCTGCGCCCATAAATTGCGCTTCGTCTACTGGCTCATCAGGGTTAGTGGTAGGGCCTTCACTTTCAATGCGAGCTTGCTCCTCATCGCTTTTATCACGACGCGCCATACGCTCATCCTGAAAACCTCGTAAGTGCTGTGTAATTACATCACCGGCTTTATCTAGGGTAATTCTGTCTTGTGGACGCTTAGGGCCAGCAAGGCTTGGTACAACGTCATCTAGTTTAAGCTCAAGCGTGTCGGTGTAATGTGCTTCATCGCCTTCATTGCGCCATAAACCTTGATGCTTTGCATAGTCTTCAATAAGTTTAAGTTGATCTTCGTCGCGGTTTGTTAAACGCAGGTAATTAATGGTTTCATCATCAATTGGGAAAATACCGCAGGTTGCACCGTATTCTGGTGCCATGTTGGCAATAGTCGCTCTGTCGGCTAGCGGTAAATCGGCTAAGCCATCACCATAAAATTCTACAAACTTACCTACAACGCCATGGTTACGTAGCATTTCGGTAACGGTAAGCACTAAGTCAGTTGCGGTGGTACCTTCTGGAAGGCGGCCATTAAGCTTAAAGCCAACAACTTGTGGGATCAGTAAACTAATAGGCTGACCAAGCATGGCGGCTTCAGCTTCAATACCGCCAACACCCCAGCCAAGTACACCTAAGCCATTAATCATGGTCGTGTGCGAATCTGTACCTACTAGCGTATCTGGGTAGGCGATTGATTTGCCATTTTTACTATCGTTAAATACAACACGCGCTAAAAACTCTAAATTTACTTGATGCACAATACCAGTTGCTGGTGGCACAACTTTTAGGTTATCAAAAGCTGTTTGCCCCCAACGTAAAAATTCGTAGCGTTCTTTATTTCGCTCGTATTCTAGCTTGGCATTTAAATCAAATGCGCCATCATCACCGTAGCCATCAACTTGTACCGAATGGTCTATTACGAGTTCGGCCGGTGACAGTGGGTTTATTTTTGCAGGATCTCCGCCGAGCTTTTCCATTGCATCACGCATGGCGGCTAAATCAACAATGGCAGGTACGCCGGTAAAATCTTGCATTACTACACGTGCTGGCGTAAATGCAACTTCGGCAGAAGGTTTAGCTTTAGGGTCCCAGTCGAGCAGGGCCTGAATATCTTGTTCTTTAATATTTACGCCATCTTCGTTGCGCAATAGGTTTTCTAGTAATATTTTCAGAGAAAAGGGCAATCGCTTTGCTTGGTCGCCTAATCCTTTAAGTGAGTGAATATGGTACTGTTCGCCATTAATCGTTAGTTGTTGTTGGGTGTCGAAACTATTCATTTTTTGCCCCTTCGATAGTTAGGATTATGTCCTTGAAAAAATAACGTCTATATTTGCCTATGGATTGCAAAGTACATACCAGTGATAACAAAATCGGTAAATAACACTAAAAAGCTAGTTAAGCTGTGTGTGTTTTTTAGACAGTTATAAGTATAGAGGTGCTACCTAAAATTGTTTTTTCAAGTAGCCAAATAAATAGATTTAAATTGCAGGATAAGATTAATGCAGCCAGCCATGTTCTTTACTTTTAATACTTAAATATAAAAGTAAAAAGGCAATAATAATTACTAAAATAGGCATAAATACGGCGCTTACCCCTAGCATTTTAATACTGTTAATAACAATAAAGTTATAAAACTGCTGAATAAATATAGCCACTAACGAGAGCGCAAAAGTAGGTATTGCAAGTGCTTTTTTAGCGAGTAAAAGTGCACAGCCAATGGCGCCAGCAAACACCGCAACAGCAAATGCAATCGTTGACCATAAAGGGATATTAGAATACGCAGCTTGTTGATCTAAAGGTAGTTTACTTATCATTTCGGGGGTCATCATCATTTGCATTGCAAATGCCATAACACCTAATAAATTCCATACAAGTGCTGCCCACAGGGCAGGTTTAAACCAATTAGGAGGGGTTGATGTTGTCATAATATTACCTTGTTATTGTTATAATTTACGAGGTAATTAAAGAGCAAAAAGGCTAACTGTTCAAGCTAGCCTAATAATATATTAAAGATGAAAAAGTATTTATAAATTAACCAAATGAAATAGGGCGGCGTCCTGTTTTTTCATCAACCTTTGGTTTTTTGGTGCGTTTTCTTTTGTTTTTTGCCGGTTGTAACGCTTCAGCTTTGCTGGCTTTTTCTGGCTGTGGTTGAGCCGTTGGAGCAGGTCGCTCTGCTGGTGTAGCATCTTCACTTAAAGTAAGTTGAAACAGCTCATCGTCAAACTCAAGTACATCACCACTGTATAATTTTTTCCGTTTTATTGTACATATTTCATGGTTAACACCTACATAGCCTTGCGCTATTAGGTTTTTAGCTTGCCCGCCACCTTCAACTAAATCGAGTACTTTTAGTAATTTACAAAGCTCAATAGGCTCTTCTTCTAATTCAATCTCTATGTATTCTTCTGACATGATTATCTCTGTTGGTGGCGCATAAGCAGCTAGTATAAAGGCTTGCATGAGTTTTTGCACCTAAGCAAAGTAGGCTGATTGACAAATAATACCTACAAATATAAAACTTTATTTTTGCTTTAAAAAAACTGCAGCATTTAAGGCGTATGCTTTTTCAAAAATATGGTGTGCTATTTGCTATTGCTTTGGCAAATAAAAAATCGTACCTAAAACATGGTAACTCTTTAATCGTTTTAATTGTTTAGGTCTGCATATAATTGGAGTAGTAAATGGGCGTAAGATTAGCAATGAAAAAAGAGCTAATGGGCTTAGAAGATTCAGATATGTTGACAGCAGATGATGTAAGAACTCACCTTGCTAATTCAGTAAAAAAGCAAAAAGAGAAAGATGAACGTGGTTTTTCAGTTATTTCTAAGTTTAACGACACTCATAGCCGTTTAGTTAGTGGCGATACAATGCGTAAAACAAAGCTGGAATTTGAACGCCATCGTTTATTTAATGAAGTACTTTATACCCGACAAAGCGTTGATGCATGGTTAGATAGTCAAACAAATTAAATTGCTATCAATAGTTACTCCTACTAGACTTTTTTTTGTAATCAAAGGGAGTAACTATGAAAAATGGAATTTTAATTTGTGTGTTGGTACTTTTATTAGCTGCGTGCCAACAACCAACTGTTTATGTTTTTAGCGAAAACTTACAAGAGGAGCAGCGCAAACAGCTAGACGCTGCACTAAATACACAAAACCTTCCCTATGAATACGTAGAGCTAGCGATCCCATCGGGTTTTGGTGAAGCCACATTGCTTTTATCAAGTGATAAAATTTACCAAAAAGAGACAGAGCAGCTAGCTACTATTATGCAGGGGCTAGGTTACGAGCCACAAGTTAACTATACAACACGATCAAATCATTTTTATGGCGATGGCAATATAGGCTTTTATTTAAAAAATGCAGATAGCAATAGCCAATTTGTTATGCCTAAGCAGCTAAGAACAACCCAATGCAGCGACGATAAATACAATGATTTAGTGGTCAAATTTGTAAATGAGCATGTTGATTTTACGCTACCCAGTGGTGCAGTAGTGAGACTGAAGTGGGAGTATTTATATGGCTATGTTGTTATTTATTATAAATCCTACTCGCAAACATACAGCCACTCACAGCCATTGGTAAATACACCCTTTGGGGCTAAACCATCCGATACTTACACATTTACGGCACACGTAAATAATCCCGGTTGGCTTGATTGCTCATTGCAGATTGTTTATGTGGATTGATTTAACCGTGGGTTTCTATGTGCTCACTAAGTTTAGCAATGCGTAAGCTCATGCCTTCTATAATTCGGTCTTTAATTTTTTCGCAAATAACATTGGGTAAACGTGTAAGCGCCTCTGGTGTAATAGCAAGTACTATAGTGTCGGCTTTAGCGCGAGCGCTGGTACTACGCTCGCGGTTATTAATAAATGCGCCTTCGCCAATAAACTCACCGGGTTCTATGGTGCCAAGCTCAAGTAAGTGATTGTGCTTAAAAACAAGTAGCGCGCCGCTTAATACAATATAAAGGCGCTTGTCGTTATCGTATTGTTTAAATAAAAATTGATGTTGGTTTACTAAATATAGCAACCCAAACGACTCAAGCAGTACCTGGCGTTCAGCTAAGGTGAACTCCTTAAAAAAGTGTAACCTGTTAACTATTTCCATTTGCTTAAATAATGGAATGTGCTCGATTAATTTCATTTAAAAGCCAGTGAATAACGACCAAGTGTTAACTAATATTGCGCTCTTTTAGTTTACGGGTCAACGTGTTGCGCCCCCAGCCAATTTTTATTGCAGCTTCTTGTTTATGGCCTGAGCAATTAGCTAATGCAGTTTTAATTAGGCGTGTTTCAAGCTGGGCTTGAATATCGGGCCAAATATTTTCTTTGCCTTGTTTAAGCTCGTGATTAAGCCATTGTTGAAATGAATCTAACCAATCACCTTCTTGCTGAATGGGGGTTGCATCAATAATTTCAGGCGGTAAGTCTTGCTCGCTTACAAGCTCTCCTGGCGCCATTACGGTTAACCAGCGGCAGGTGTTTTCAAGCTGGCGCACATTACCAGGCCAGCCAAATAGGCGTAACTGGTCAGTTGCTTTAGGGCTAAGTACTTTGCTTTCTACCTGCAGGTCTTTGGCACTTTTATGTAGAAAATGCTGTGCTAGGCGTTCAATGTCTTCAGTGCGTTCGCGAAGGGCAGGTAGGCGCAAGCGCACCACATTTAAACGGTGAAATAAATCATCCCTAAATTTACCCTGCTTTACTAAGTCTTCGAGGTTTTGGTGTGTGGCAGCAATAATACGTACATCTACTTTTATACTTTGGTGCCCGCCTACGCGGTAAAATTCGCCATCGGCCAGTACGCGTAATAAACGTGTTTGCACATCCAGCGGCATGTCACCAATTTCATCTAAAAATAGGGTACCGCCATTTGCTTGCTCAAAACGACCTTTACGTACGCTATCGGCACCAGTAAATGCGCCTTTTTCATGGCCAAATAATTCAGACTCAACCAGCTCTTTAGGAATTGCGGCCATATTAAGGGCAATAAATTGGTTTTCTTTACGTGGGCTGTGATTATGTAAAGCACTTGCAACGAGCTCTTTACCGGTCCCTGATTCACCATTAATAAGTACACTCATACTTGATGCCGAAAGCTTACCTATGGCTCTAAATACTTCCTGCATGGCAGGGGCTTCGCCAATAATATGGGCGCTTTTAGGCGGTACTTGTTTACGTTTGGTTTTTTTAGTTGAGTTTGCTCTGCAGGCACTTTCGATAAGGGCAACGGCTTCGTTTAAATCAAACGGCTTGGCTAAGTACTCAAATGCGCCTTTTTGAAATGCGTTAACCGCTGAATCTAAATCTGAGTGGGCAGTCATTATAATGACCGGCAGCCCCGGATTTTGCTCAGCTATGAGTTCAAGCAATGCCATACCGTCCATGCCTGGCATTCGTACATCAGACACCAACACGGTTGGCTGGCTAAATTTTAGTGCGCTTAGAACATCTTGCGCATTAGCAAAGCTTTCTGCTTCAAACCCTGCGCGTGTGAGCGCTTTTTCCAATACAAAGCGAATTGATGCGTCATCATCTACAAGCCAAACTGTTTTCATGCCAACTCCAAAACATTAATCTGCAAAAGGCAGATAGATATTAAATTCAGTATGGCCAGGCCAGCTATCGCAGTCTATATAACCGTCGTGCTGATCTATAAGCGTTTGTGCAATTGAAAGTCCAAGCCCTGAGCCACCTTCTTTATTGGTGATCATTGGGTAGAACAGTGTTTCGCGAACGCTTGGGTCTATGCCTGGTCCATTATCAGAAACCTGGATCAACAAGGCTTTTTTAGGGGCTTTACCTGGGCGACGATATTGATGGTTTATACGGGTTTTTATTTTTATTTCACCGCCATCAACTAGCGCCTGTTGAGCATTACGTACTATGTTAAGTACAACTTGCTGAACTTTGCCTTGGTCAATAAATACATCTGGAATACTTGGGTCGTAATCTTTAACAAGGCGTATGTTTTTGCAATTATCTAATGTGCTTAACTTAACTACCGACTCAAGCGTTTGGTGTATATTGCCATACGACTTTTGCGGAAGCTGATTAGGGCCTAGTAGCCTATCAACTAACTCTCGTAGCCTGTCTGCTTGCTCAATGATTAGCTCAGCGCATTGATCCCTTTCTTGTTGATCTACCTCATACTGCAATAACTGCGCCGCTCCGCGGATTCCGCCTAAAGGATTTTTAATTTCGTGGGCAAGGCCTCTAATTAAATTTCGTGCGGCTTGATATTGGTGCATTTGATTAGACGCTTTATCGTGCTTAATTTCTTCATCGGTTTTGCGGCACTCTAATAAAATATAACGCTCGTTTTCAAATTTTATTTGTCTTGAAGTAACCGCTATTTTTGCATGGCGAGAATCGATGAACACCACGTCAGCTCTATGCTGGCTGCAATCTACGCCATCTACAAGCGAGTACTGAGCAATGCGCTCTAAATCAACAGAGTGGTAGTTAAATAAGCTATTAAAGGGTTGTCCAATAATACGTTTTTTGCCTAAACCGAGTAGCTCACTGGTGCTGGTATTTGCGTAAACAAGCGTAAAGCTTTGATCGAGTAACATGACCGATGTTGTTTGATTTTGCCATATGGCATTAAGAAGTTCAGGGCTGAAATTTTGATTGTTTGGCATGTATGCACCACTTTAGTGCGTTAATATTTGCAAGCAAGTTTTAATCAGTAAATACTGCTGCGCTAATTTTATTATCTGAGACATTGCGCTTAGTTTATTCCTTCCTTTGCATTATAAAGGTGCTAGGTTGGCTTATGGCAATAGCTTGATTTTGTTTATTATAAAGTTTGAGATACAAAGTATGAGCGCCACTTTCTACATCTCTTATGGCAAAAGTCGATAAATCATCAGCAGGGCCATAAGGTTTTCCATCTATAAACAGTTGTATCGTAAAACCTACTTCAAAGCGAGGGGTGATCCTACTGGTTACGTACACAGAACCGGTATTCTCGCGAATGATTTGGTTATGGGTAGGTGACGAAATCATAATTTGAAACGTATTGGGGTGTGTTGGCGGTGGTGAATCAGGGGTGTGGCTGCCGGCTTCAGACATGGTTAGATCTTGGCTGCTTAGCTTTATTTCTGTCGCGCCATTATGTGGCGTATCTGAGAACACTAATACACCATTTTTGTCTTTCCAAGCATAAATTTTTTTATTGCCTGCGTAACTATAAATGCTTAATCCTAAAGCAATAAATAGTATAAAAATCCTGTAATTCACTTTGCTGCCCTGCATGTTTAACAATTACATAACTTTAGTGGAGATTACCCTAATTTACCATAAAAAAAAGCCCGCTTAGCGGGCTTGAGAACACACATTTATTATCTTATCGATAATTTGTTCTACAGCAAATTAAACGCTGTAGTACATTTCAAACTCAACTGGGTGAGTTGTCATGTTAAGCTTTTCTACTTCTTGAGATTTAAGTGCAATGTATGCATCGATTAAATCGTCAGTAAATACGCCACCTTGTGTTAAGAACTCACGGTCTGCGCTAAGTGCAGATAGTGCTTCGTCTAGTGAAGATGCAACTTGTGGAATTTCTGCTGCTTCTTCTGCCGGTAGGTCGTATAAATCTTTATCCATTGCATCGCCAGGGTGGATCTTGTTTTTAATACCGTCAAGGCCAGCCATAAGCATTGCTGAGAAAGCAAGGTATGGGTTAGCTGTTGGATCCGGGAAGCGTACTTCGATACGACGACCTTTTTCTGATGGTACAACTGGGATACGAATTGATGCAGAGCGGTTACGCGCAGAGTATGCAAGCATTACTGGCGCTTCAAAACCTGGTACTAAACGTTTGTACGAGTTAGTAGATGCGTTTGCAAAAGCGTTAATTGCTTTAGCGTGCTTAATAATACCGCCAATGTAGTAAAGCGCTTCTTCAGAAAGACCGCCGTACTTGTCACCAGCAAATAAGTTAACACCGTCTTTAGCTAAAGACTGGTGACAGTGCATGCCAGAGCCGTTATCGCCAACGATTGGCTTAGGCATAAACGTTGCTGTTTTTCCGTAAAGGTGAGCCATGTTATGAATAACATATTTCATCTCTTGGATTTCATCTGCTTTTAATACCATTGTATTAAAGCGAGTAGCGATTTCGTTTTGACCCGCTGTTGCTACTTCGTGGTGATGCGCTTCTACTACTTGACCTAGTTCTTCAAGCACTAAACACGTAGCTGAACGCCAATCTTGCGAAGAATCAACTGGTGAACATGGGAAGTAACCGCCTTTAACACCTGGGCGATGACCTGTGTTGCCACCTTCGTAATCTTTATCTGAGTTCCATGCAGCTTCTACAGAATCAATTTTGTACATAGAACCTGACATATCTGACTTGTATTTAACGTCGTCAAATAGGAAGAATTCTGGCTCTGGGCCAAATAAAACTGTATCGGCTATACCGGTAGATTTCATGTAATCTTCAGCGCGTTTAGCAACTGAACGAGGGTCACGCTCGTAACCTTGAAGTGTAGAAGGCTCTACAACGTCACAACGTACAATTAGTGTGGCTTCTTCTGTGAAAGGGTCAAGTTTAACTGACTCAGCCACTGGCATAAGTACCATGTCTGATTCGTTAATGCCTTTCCAACCTGCAATTGAAGAGCCGTCGAACATTTTACCGTCTTCAAAAAAATCTTCATCAACTTGGTGATGAGGAATAGAAACATGTTGCTCTTTACCTCGTGTATCAGTAAAGCGTAAATCAATGAACTTAACGTCATTTTCTTTAATAAAATCTAAAACCGATTGTGACATGTGTCCTCCAACTGTTGGGTTTTATTATTGCTGCATTAAATGCTTTGGTTTTTAGTAAGCTGATTTTATGCCATTATTTTAACTTGTTGTTTATAAAGTTAAAAAATGTATATGCACAAAATTGGCAAAGCGCTTGGCACTATTTTGGTGCGTAAAATATCCATGCTGGTGCAAAGTTTACATGGCTTATTTTGTGCGTATTTTAATCGCTAAAATTAGCATAACTTAAATGCTAAATTGTGCCAAAGATATCAAGGAATTAACTAAAAGAGGGGTTTTTAATCAAATAACTGAAATTTATTTCATATAAATGTCATATAAAAAACAGATACTTAGTAAAAGTATTAAGAAAGTTTTCAAAATTGTATTGGATAAACTTTCATCCATGTCATTAATGAGGGATAATATGCGCCCTTTTAAATCCTATGCTTGGACATCTCGTGAAAACGCAGATGAGTGCGTAGATCTTGCAGGATCAATGAGAATAAACTTCTCTGAGTAAAAATATGAGCATCGAACAGTTAAGAAATATAGCGATTATCGCGCACGTTGACCACGGTAAAACAACTCTGGTTGACAAACTACTTGAGCAATCAGGTACATTAGAAACACGCGGCGGTAACGAAGAGCGTGTGATGGACTCAAACGACATTGAGAAAGAACGTGGTATTACCATTTTAGCTAAAAACACAGCTATCTCTTGGAAAGACTACCATATCAATATCGTAGATACCCCGGGACACGCCGATTTCGGTGGTGAAGTTGAACGCGTACTTTCGATGGCTGACTCAGTATTACTACTTGTTGATGCTCAAGAAGGTCCAATGCCGCAAACGCGTTTCGTTACGCAAAAAGCATTCGCGCAAGGCTTAAAGCCAATCGTAGTTATCAATAAAATTGATAAGCCAGGTGCACGTCCTGATTGGGTAATGGATCAAATCTTTGATTTATTCGACAACCTAGGTGCAACTGACGAACAGTTAGACTTTAAAGTAATCTACGCTTCAGCTATCAACGGTTGGGCTACATTAGATTTAGACGAGCCGTCTGACAACATGGAACCTATGTTCCAAATGATCGTTGACGAAGTATCACCACCGGATGCAGATCCTGAAGGTGACTTCCAAATGCAAATCTCTCAGCTTGATTACAACTCTTATAAAGGTGTAATCGGTATCGGTCGTATCAAACGCGGTTCTGTTGCGCCTAACCAACAAGTTACTATCATTAGTGCAGATGGCACTAGCCGTAACGGTAAAATTGGTGCAGTACAAAGCTACCTAGGTCTTGAGCGTATCGAAACAGAACGTGGTTATGCTGGTAACATTGTAACTGTAACAGGTCTTGGTGAGCTTAAGATTTCAGATACTGTTTGTTGTCCTAACAACGTTGAAGCATTACCACCACTAAGTGTTGATGAGCCAACAGTAACGATGACGTTCTCTGTAAATAACTCTCCTTTCTGTGGTAAAGAAGGTAAGTTTGTAACGTCACGTAACATCCGTGAGCGTTTAGACAAAGAATTAGTACACAACGTTGCACTTCGTGTTGCAGATACTGATAACCCAGATAGCTTCCGCGTATCGGGTCGTGGTGAATTACACCTTGGTATCTTAATCGAAAACATGCGTCGTGAAGGTTACGAGCTAGCTGTATCTCGTCCAGAAGTAATCTTACGCACTGTTGATGGCGTATTAGAAGAACCGTACGAAACACTAACAATTGACTGTGAAGAAGAGCACCAAGGTTCTATCATGGAGCAAATTGGTCTTCGTAAAGGTGAACTTACTGATATGGCACCAGATGGTAAAGGCCGTATGCGTTTAGACTTTATGATCCCAAGCCGTGGCTTAATCGGTTTCCAAACTGAGTTCATGACACTTACTTCAGGTTCTGGTTTACTTTACCACTCGTTCGATCACTACGGTCCGCACAAAGGTGGCGAGCTAGGTGTTCGTAAGAACGGTGTAATGATTGCAAATGCAACAGGTAAAGCACTTACTAACGCATTATTCAACTTACAAGAGCGTGGTAAATTATTCATCGGTCACGGTGTTGAAGTTTACGAAGGTATGGTTATCGGTATTCATAGCCGCGATAACGACCTTACAGTTAACGCACTTAAAGGTAAGCAACTTACTAACGTTCGTGCATCTGGTACAGATGAAGCACAAACACTTACGCCACCATTGAACTACACACTTGAGCAAGCGCTTGAGTTCATCGATGATGACGAGTTAGTAGAAGTAACACCTGAGAACATTCGTATTCGTAAGCGTCACTTAACTGAAAGTGAGCGTAAACGTGCGGGTCGTGCTCCTAAATCATAATCTATTAATTTAGAATAATGATTTTAAAAGCCGCTGTATTGCAAAATACAGCGGCTTTTTTGTGGCTTAAAACAAGAGCTGTCAGTTTTACGATTGTGCTCATATCTCTAAAAGAGCAGCGCCTCTTATCCTCTTTGTGAGTAATTTACTTAAAGATTTTTTGCACAAAGAGAAGGGAGTGAGCAGTAAAAGAGTCAGAGCTGGAACAATCGATAATGCAAAACATCTGTAATTGTTGCTAGGGAATTTTTTCGTTGGGTTTCGCTACGCTCAACCCAACCTATGTTATCAATTATTTTATTAATGGTTACTTACTTTTTGGTAGCAAAGTGATTTTTCCAAATACGTCTGCGTCTATAAAGCCACGATTTCTGTCGCCGTTTACTGGCTGGACTTCGTGTGAACCCATAAAGTGTTCGCGCACGTCACTGCCATCGTTATCACAATACGCTAGCATAAAGCCAATAACTTGGTTTTCGCTCAGTGTAATAGGTGTGTTTACAGCGCCTTCTTTGTAATTGTTAGGGTAGAGCTTTATGGCTACTTCCCATGTGATGTTGTAAGGCGCTTTAGTGTTTCGTATCCAGTTACTTACTAAGTGTTCGGTATATAAATGTGCTTTTTTATCAGGGCCGTAATCGGCGGCTTGGTTATCAAGGCCAATATGATAGGCCAAAGCAGTATGGTTAAACTGGTGAATTCCGCCTGAGGCGTCGCTATCTATAAATATTTCTAGTGCATCGTCATCCCAATATTTTTCGGTTGGGTCTGGGTGCGTATCAATTAACACATCATCCACAATGTCGGCTTGAAGGTATAAATAATTTTTATCCCATAATAAACGATAGCGGCCTTTAAAATCGTCCTCTGATGAAGGCAGTGTACCATCCATTAAATGAGGCATATCGTGCCATGTTGCTTTATCCCATGTGCTTTCAGATACGCCATCAACAGTAATAGGTGTAGAGGTATGAACTACATCAATGGCCATTACCGGTGCACTTAATAAAAAACTTATAGCTAACGCTTGTTTTATCATTAATATCTCAGTTTTATTATAAATTTATAGTAACGTGTCACTAATCCTAAAGTAGTTAAGTCATTAGTTACAGTGAAATACTTTCGCCTTCGTTAAGAATATATAGCGGCGTTTTAGCATTCATTTCATCAACCATATGCAATAAGCGCAGTAATGCAGAATGGCTAGTATGGTCGCCCATTTTCCAACTTGAGTTGCCATAGCCCCACGGTATCATTACTTTGCAGTTAAGATCTTGCGAAGCGTTAAGTGCATCCTCTGGTGTTGTGTGCACATAGCGATACCAAGTAGCGCTCTCTTCGCTGTAATAGGAGGCTATGGGCATTAGGCATATATCTATATCGCCATATTTTTGCTGAATATCTGTAAAGTGCTTTGAGTAACCTGTATCGCCTGCAAAAAATAAGGTTTTGCCGTTTTGCTCCAGTAGCCAGCCGTTCCAGAGGTCTTTATCGTTATCTTCATAAATAAAAGGTACCATTACTCGGCTACTAAAGTGATGAGCAGGTAAGGCATGAATAGCTAAATCGCTAATATTTGTTTTTGCGTACCACGCCATTTCACTAATGTTAAACCCGCCAGTAGGGAAATTGTCGGCCATACCCAATGGTGTTAAATAGCGAGGCTTATTACCGAGTTCTTCAATATCTGCTTTATTAAAATGATCGTAATGAATATGCGAGTAAATCACTGTACTTAAGTTTTTAAGCTCGTTTGGTGTTAGCCAATCGCCCGGCTGCCTGTAAAACCCAGAGGCTAGCCTAAAGGCTAAATCAACAGGTGAGTCGAATTGCTCTTTGACAGGGTCAAACAGCACATGCTGTCCGTTAGGCGTGCGAACCATAAACCCAGCGTGACCAAGCCAACGCACAGTAAAGCCTGTATTTAAATTAACAGGCTTTTGATCATCAATAAATTGGCAGTTTTCGCTCTCTTTTTCGCACAGTAATTTAGGGCTTGGTGGGTAGCAGTTGGTTTCGCAGGTGGTTGGGTACGTTTTTTTACCTGGGTAGAGGTTATGGTAGCGCCCTTTACGCTCGCCATCTTGATGTAGCGGGGTAATGGTATTTTCCCCTGCAATCACTTCAATGTTGTTAGCTGTTTGGCAAGCGCTGAGCAGTGTGGA
This sequence comes from Pseudoalteromonas espejiana DSM 9414, assembly GCF_002221525.1. Taxonomy (NCBI): domain Bacteria; kingdom Pseudomonadati; phylum Pseudomonadota; class Gammaproteobacteria; order Alteromonadales; family Pseudoalteromonadaceae; genus Pseudoalteromonas; species Pseudoalteromonas espejiana. The sequence goes on from NZ_CP011028.1 coordinate 203,472, forward strand.
TGCAAGTATTAGGGTAATAGCTTTGTGCTTCATTTTTATTGTTCTAGTTATTTTTTTACTAAAGTATAACAACAGCAGCGCATTAGCATATAGTTCAAAGGTAACAAAAAGTTACATTAAAAAAGCCTGCAATTTAGCAGGCTTAGTAAACAGGTTTATAATGATTAGCCAACGCTATTCATTTGCTCAATAAACTTGTTCGAATCGGCAATCGATTTATTCATGTCATTCATGAGTACTTGAATGTCGCGTTTAAGGTTAGTGAATTCACCTTTAATTGCCGCTACCGCTTGTGCGTTTAAGTTATGCTTTAAGTACAGTACGTTATCTTGTAAAGATGATAATACCGGCTCCATTTTGCTCTCGGCGCTGCGCATAGAGCGAAGCAACTGACTAAATTGGCGCTGTGTTGCAGCTAGCTTTTTGCTGCTTTCGCGTTTAAGTGAGGCACTTTTATATTGCTCTAACTCATCGCTCCACTCATCAAAAAGTGCTTCGGCTACGTCTTCTACTTTATTAATGTTGCTTGATACTTCGTTAGCCGCGGCTAAGCTCGACTCGTAATCGTCGTTAAGTTGGTTGTAGGCATCTTGTAACTCGCCCCCATCAAAATTAATTAAGGTTGTTAGGCGCTCAAGTGCTGATTGAAATTCTTCTTGCGACTCTTCTTGTGAGTCTTTGGTTTCTTCTACGCGGTCAATAAGAATGTCGCGCTTGTGTACACCTACTTTTTCCATTGCAGAATAATAAGCAGACTGACAACCCGACAAAGTAAGCGTAATGGCCAGTATTGAGGCGCTAAGTAATGTTTGTTTTTTCATTTGGATCCCTATTTACCAGTAAGTGCTGTAAATTGTGGTGCTGATTGTTATCATAATCAAAACTCGATTAGCACAAGTCAATTGTATGAATGATAAGCTCTCCCTTTATAAACAGCAAGCTATCTCCTTTTTGAAGCAGCAGCCAAGCTGGTGGATGCAATACGTTAACCGTTGTATTGACGATCAAATAACGGTAAATGCAGGCTACCTTGCTTACGTTACTTTGCTTTCGTTAGTGCCGCTAATAGCTGTAGGTGTGGCTATATTTTCTGCCTTTCCTGGGTTTGAGTCGACCCGCATAGCCATAGAAAGCTTTTTGTTTACTAACTTTGTGCCTACCTCGTCAGATGTGATTAAAGAGCATATAAGCTCCTTTGCAGGTAATGCCAACCAAATGACTGCGGTAGGTATTGGCTTTTTAGCAGCTATAGCCTTGCTGCTGATACGAAATGTTGATGCCACGCTTAATCGCATTTGGCGAATTAAGAAAAAACGCCCAATGATGATCTCTTTTGCAGTGTATTGGATGGTATTAAGCCTAGGCCCCGTACTACTTGGCGCAAGTATTGGTGTTACCTCCTATATTGTGTCGTTGGTTTCGTTTGCCGATCAGGGTATTCCTGGGTTTAGCGGCTTTTTGTTAAAGCTGGTGCCTTATGGTTTTTCAATGGTTGGCTTTTTAATGTTATATACCTTAGTGCCTAATACGCCTGTCTCTATTAGGGCTGCGATACCCGGCGCACTTTTTGCGGCTGTTTTATTTGAGCTGACTAAAAAAGGCTTTGCGCTTTATATAAGTCATTTTCCTTCGTACGAAGTGATTTATGGTGCTGTTGCGACCATACCTATTTTATTTGTGTGGGTGTATTTATCGTGGGTGGTGGTGTTATTAGGGGCTGAATTTACCGCCTGTATCAGCCCTAATCATGTGCCGCAAACACCAGAAATAGAGATAGACGATGAGCTAAAAACCGAGGAAACTAATTAAATGCAAGGGTTAATACAGCGTGTAAAACACGCAAAAGTAGAAGTTAATAACCAAGTTATTGGCCAAATAGAGCAGGGTATATTACTGCTTTTAGGTGTAGAAAAACCGGATGATGAGCAAGCAGCCGATAAGCTACTGCATAAGGTAAGTAATTACCGTATTTTTACCGACGAAAACGACAAAATGAACTTAAGCCTAAAAGATATTGGCGGTGAGTTATTAGTGGTGTCGCAATTTACTTTAGCGGCTAATACCAAAAAAGGCATGCGCCCAAGCTTTTCATCAGCAGCAACGCCAAGCCAGGCTAACGAGCTTTACGAGTACTTTGTAACGCAAGCTAAAGCGCTGGGTATTAGCGTGGCAACCGGTGAGTTTGGCGCCGATATGCAAGTGAGCCTGTGTAACGATGGACCTGTTACCTTTAACTTATCGGTTTAATTATCAGATTTAGTAACAATAACGATATGATTAACAAAGCCCGCTACTTTATGCGGGCTTACTTTTACCCCAAATACATTTAGCAATAACTGCTGCAATTGGATTAACTGCGACTCATGCTGCGATAAAAAGTTAATAAATAGCGTGCCACCAGCGTTGAGCGCATCATATATTTTTTGATAAAACGCGTGTTCAAACAAAAATCGTGGCGCGTCTAACTGGCTAAATAAATCAAGAATAATCCAGTCATTGTTATGTGCTTTTTTAAGTACATTTTGCGCGTCATCGCATACCACATTAGCTTGCTTTTCTATGGCAAAAAAATCGCTATAGCAGGCGATAATATCAGCGTTTTTTTCAACTGATGTTATTTGAATATGTGGATAGGTATGTTGTAAGTAATTACGTATGGCACCGCCGCCAAGGCCAAGCTCTAGTACACGCTTTGGCGCTGCTAAGGTTTGCCATTGTTTAGCCAAATAGGTTAAATGTGGAAATAGCAGGCGCTGAGGATTGTTAAGCTCTATTACCGATTGCAAAGTATCGTTAATCAGTAGCCAGCGTAGCTGTCCATACTGGCGAACCTGTATGTGATCGCCTGCGTATTTGTGCCAGTAAACAAGCTCACCAATAGCTTGGCTGCGGCTAATAAAGTGGCCAGTAATTACACCTGTTGAAGGGGCTATAAAGTCGCTCATAACATTTAGCATAAACCACATGGTGCTCTGGGTAAAATATAACTAAAATTGTAGTTAAGCCAAATTATTTAACCTAGTTAACGCTTAAAGTAGTGTTAAAGGTGGATTGAGTGTTCACACTTTAAATGAGTTATTTTACGCTCGCTTACCAAAGTCGTATTGGCAGTGTTTAAAAGATGGAGTATGGTATTTGCCATAATAATCCCAACCAACTTAATCTTTAATTTTTTAGTTTTTAATAACCAGAGTGTGGGTTAAAGAGTTATTCAGTTGGATTACATGCCGTAGCCTTTATTTTTACGGCAAAACAACAGGAGTATATATGTTTCAGGTAACTACACCGCAAAGCAGCGAAGACTGGCAAGCGTATTATCAATTACGCTGGGAAGTATTACGCGCCCCTTGGAATGAGCCGCGTGGCTCTGAACAAGACGATATGGAACAAGATTCTGAGCATCGCTTTATAAAAAATAAAGAAGGCGATGTATTGGGGGTTGCCCGTTTGCACTTTAATAACCATGAACAAGCGCAAGTGCGTTACATGGCCGTGGCTGAAGGTAACAGAAACCAACATATTGGTAGCCGTTTATTGCATGAGCTTGAAAAAATAGCATGGACTCAAAACGCAGGTGAACTGGTATTATTTGCTCGTGAGCGTGCACTTGAGTTTTATAAGCGTCACGGCTACGAGCTAAAAGAAAAAGCACATTTAGCGTATGGCGATGTACAACACTTCAAAATGGTAAAACAAAAACCAAGCGAGCCAGGCTGGTTTCGCCACCCTGATTGGACCCAAGTACTGCAAAATATTTGGCGTGAATCAATCCCAATTAGCGATGCAATGGGCATTAAAGTAGAAAGCTACACAGATTGGCAGTTTACAACGCGTGCTGATTTAGACGCTAATTTAAACCTACACAATACAATGTTTGCAGGTTCTATTTATAGTTTAGCAACCTTAACCGGTTGGGGGGCCACGTATTTAGCGTTAAAAGAGGCAGGGCTTGAAGGCAATATAGTGCTAGCTGATGCCAATATTAAATATTTAAAACCGCTAAATACCGACCCGCGCGGTTGTGTTGATATACATACCTGTAAAGGCAAATTAAGTGATTTAGAAACAAATGGTAAAGCAAGCTATATAGTGCCGGTAACCATTTTTGATGGCGACGATGTAGTGGCTGAATTTGAAGGGGTGTTTGCCGTTAAGAAATAATGGGCAATGCTTCACTAAAAAAGCCAAGCATTGTAATTAATGCTTGGCTTTTTTATGCGCTGATTTTATAACAAATCAGTTAATAATATACCTACACCTATACGCTCAATATCGGCGTTGTAATCAATCAGGCTTTCACCGTAGCCGTTAAAGTACTGAGCGTAACCACGTAAGCGCCCCCAGAGTGGGAATGACCAATCAAGTTGAATAGCACCACGATTATCTGAATTGAAGTTATTACGTGTCATAAAGCTAAACTCATGATCGTGAAAACGGTACGCGCCGCTAAATTCAAAGTAACCCATGTATTTATAAATATCAGGGTTGTCATCGCCATCGGCTTCTAATGGGTCTTCTTTTTCATCTTCAGCAATGCGGTACCAAGGCTTAAAGCTAAACACAAAGCCTTCATTTTCCCAAATGAAATCGGCGTAAATACGGTTCCACGAACGAGAGTTAGGTTGGCTTCGGCCATTAGACTGGTGTGAAATACCCAGTGCAATTGCCATTTCATCGCCCCAAAGTACGTTCTCTTGATCTAGGTAATTTACCCAAAATATTTCTGGCTCGTAATTGGTTTCACGAAACGGAGATGAAATCTCTGAATTATAAATTTGCCAATATGACTGCAGTGTAAAACCAAAAAAGATGGCTTGATCGTCATCAGCAAAATCATCGTAAAGCGGCACTTTAATAGACAGCTGATATTTGGCTTCTAGGTTATCAAGTGGTTCGCCATTTTCTTCATCTGTTAGCTCGTCAAAGCCATCAAATGGGCGATCGTTTGGATGCGATACATACGACAGCGGCAAAATGTAGTTACGTTTATGTGGCGTAATTACGTTGCGATTCTTTTTGCTTACTTCTTCGCGGGCTTTTCGTTTATCAAGTGCGGTTAGTTGTTTGTTTTCCTCAAGCGCTGAACATTTTTTACGAAGATCGTCTAGGGTTTGCTTTCCATCGCCGCCAATGACTTCGTTTAAAATACATTGCTTAACAAGCTCTATATCGTTGTCTTGTTCGTTTTCTTTTACCTCTTCTTGGGCAAAAGAGGGGGTACTAAGTAAAGCCGTGAGTGCAATCCAATAACGCCAGCTCATTGTTTATTCCTTTGAGGGTAGGGTAGATTTATAAATTATAACGTGTTTTTACATATGTAACGGTGAACTTTCACTGAATTTACACTTATTTCATTACTCTACGTTTACACTATTATCACAGATCAAAAAAAAGCGGCATAAAGCCGCTTTTTTAGTAAGTTAAGTAACTTACTCTCACGCAATGAGAAGGGGGAGCTACAACAATATGTGTTATAGCTCAAATACGTTGGTAAAAAACTTATAAAGCTCAGTACCTTGGTTTACGCTTGCCGAGGCAAAATGCAAAATAGCGATAGCATCGCAATCGAGGCTAAGCGTTTGTAATGGTTGCTCACTCAAGTAGCGCTCCATACGCAAAACATGTGCAATAGGCTCGCCTGCTTTAATATGTCCACCTAGTGGGGCTACATATTCAACCATGCCGCCAATAGGGGCGTAGTAAGCAAAGTAGTCATCTAAATGGCATGCGTAGCGGGTTATATTGCTTGGCTTATGTGGTGCGTCTTCTAATACATTTTTGTGATTCAAATAGCTTAATATGCTATTTGCATCGTTAAGTGCTTCTGTTAAATCTATTTTTTCTTGGCTACCTAGCTCAACCGTAAAGGCTTCTACTTGTACGTTAAAGTCCCTGCCTTGTGCGCCAAGTGCATCACTTAGGTGCCACCATGGGCAAAAGCTTGCTTCATCCATGGCGCCATCAAAGTCGCTTGGGATAAGCAGTACATGTTCAATGTTAAAATAACGGGCGCTGTCGGTTGCATACGTTGGGCAATATAAGTGCTTGCTTGAAATAGGCCCTGTGTGTAAATCAAGGACTATGTCGGCTTGGTGCGCAAGCTTTTGTAGATTAAGCGCAATACGTTTACCCGTATTAAGTAAATAAGCTGGGCCGTTAAGTTTGGTGTCTATTTCATCAATCAGGGCTTGTTTAAAGTTATTTTTTAAAGCGGCATCGTCGTACTGGCTATGATCTTTGGCAAACTGGGTCACTAAATTATTGTTGTAGTGATACATGCGGTTCCAGTTAGTGCCAGTAATCGGGTCGAATCGTCCAAGGGTAAATTCCCCTGATTTTTGATTGCAGCCAATAGGGTTAGCATAAGGTACTAAGGTAATGTCGCCTTTTAGATTGAGCTGTTTTAATTGCTCTAACAGCTGAAAAATAACCGCGTTACCTTGTACTTCAGCGCCGTGCATGTTTGCTTGAATATAAACGCTTGGCCCGCTGCCATTGCCTTTTAAGCGGTACACAGGAATAGTGAGTGGTAAGCCGTTTGCCACTTCTCCTACTACAATGTTCTCTTGGCTGATTGGTGTTGTTATGCTCATGTTTATTACCTTAAATAGTGGCTGGCATCTTCGGCTTGGCGTACGCAGGTGAGCTCACCATTTTGTAAAACGTATTCTGCTGCCAGCTCATGGCATAAAAAATACGGCATGCTTTCGGTAAAACCATAGGCGCCACATTGGCTAAATACCAGCCAGTCTTGCTCGTTTAAATCGCTTGGTAGGGTGTGCTCGCCTAAGCAATCAAGGGCCGTACATAACGGGCCATATAGGCTCATTGCCTGTTTTGGTGCAGTTGATTCACGCAATAACGCCGCAGGAAAATCTTGGCTTGTAACAGCAGGGCGTAATAAGTGGTTAATGCCACCGGTTAAAATAACTTGCTGTTGGCCGTAGTTTTGTTTGCACTCGACTACGGGGTTGGCGTAGTGGCCGCATTCGCCTACAGCGTAGCGACCAAGCTCCATCCATAACTCATCTACACCCGCGTCATGTTTTATTTTGGCAAGCGCGGCTATAAGGCCATCCCATTCAAGTGTTGCATCGCTTGATGTATAAGGGATACCTAAACCGCCCCCTAAATCTAAAATTTTCAGGTTTATATTTAAGTTATTAGCAAGGGCTGTAAGCGGTGCAATCATTTGCGACCACAGCTCGCTTAGCTTTTGTGTGCTAAGCATGTTGCCCCACTGAAAAATATGTAGGCCGTCAAAGCTAAGGGCTGAGTAATCGGCGGTATTCAGTGCTTGCCACTCATCGCAGCCAAGCCCAAACGGAGTTAGGCTGTCGCCGCCTAGTGGGTTTTTTTCACCTTCTGGCCAGCGTAGTTGCACACGCAATAAAACTTGCAGCTGCGTATTTTGCAGCTGCGCTTGTTGGTTTAACCAACGTACTTGATTGAGGCTTTCGGCAACAAATATGCGCACACCGCGCTCAATAAAGTGTTTAATTTGTTTAGGGCTCTTTGCAGGCCCTGTGTTGAGCACGCGCTGCGAACTAATACCTTGTGCAAGTACTTGTTCAAGTTCACCTTTACTTGCTACGTCAAAGTTAAAGCCTGCGCTATCTAAGCTTTGAATAACCTTAGAAAGCGGATTCGCTTTTACTGCATACCAAAGTTTTACATCGGTTTGCGCAACTAAACGCGTAAGGTGTGCGTTTAGTTTATCTAAGTCGTAAACAAAAAAAGGGGTATCAAGTTGCTGTGTAAGCGTATTAACAGCGGTTTTGATTGGCGTGCTCAAAAAGCTCATTATCGTAAAACCTCTTCTAGCAATAATGATGCATCGCTTTGTTCGTCGCGGTATTTAACAATTAGCGCGCACGACATGCTTAAGCCTTGCTCACGTGCCCATTCGTTAGACGCCGGGCGAGAGCCAGGTATTACAATTGCGTATTCTGGGATTGGCTCGCCTTTATCAAGCTGACGCTCATTAACGCAGTCGTATACCGGAATGGTTGCAGATAAACGTACGCCAGGTGCCAGCACTGCGCCTTTTTTAATAACTACGCCTTCAACAATCACACAACCTGCGCCAATAAAGGCATCGTCTTCAACTACTACTGGGCTTGCACCAATTGGCTCAAGTACACCGCCAAGTTGAACGGCTGCGCTCAAATGTACGTTTTTACCTACTTGCGCACACGAGCCTACTAATGCGTGGCTATCAACCATAGTGCCTTCGTCGATGTATGCGCCAATGTTTACGTACGCTGGTGGCATAATAATAGTGCCTTTAGCTACGTATGCACCACGGCGAACACTTGAACCGCCTGGTACCATACGCACGCCATCGTCAGTACTAAACTCTTGTGGTGCAAGGTTGTGTTTATCTACAAAACCACCTGCAAACTCAGTGTTAGTGCCATTTTTAAAGGCTTCTAAAATGCCTTGTTTTACTTCTACGTTAGCTTCCCATTGGCCGCTTTCGTTTTGTGATGCTGCGCGTACTGCGCCCGATTCTAAATTATTTAGTAGTTCTAACCAGCTCATTATAAAAACCTGTATTTAATGCCAAGATAAAATGGTGTCGTTTGCAGTGGTAATGCAATCGGTTTGCGTTAACTCAAGGTGTGTTAAAGGTGGGCGCAGCAACGGGCTACTTAAGCGGCCTTGTTGGTGCATTAACACTTTAACGGGAATAGGGTTTGCTACAGTAAAAAGGCTATTAATAGCGCGAGTCCACTGAGCAAATAAATTGGGGTGTTGGCCACTTAGGCTGCGTTTTACAAACTCGTGCGTTTGTTTTGGCCACGCGTTTGCCGCAACCGATACTAAGCCTTTTGCGCCAGCTTGCGCGAAATAGGGCATAAGTGCATCGTCGCCGCTGTATAGTGCTAAATTAGGCGCGGCTTGTCGGTATGCTTCAAATTGGGTGATGTTGCCACTGGCTTCTTTTAACGCCCAAAGCTTTGGATGCGCCTGTAAATTTTCGATGGTTTGCACCGGAATACTTACACCGCTTCTGCCTGGTACGTTGTATAACATACATGGGTGCGCGCTTTCGTTTAATAAGCTTTCGTACCAATGAGTTTGACCTACAGCGCCTGGTTTTGCATAAAGCGGCGAGCCTAGTAAATAACTGTGAATAGGTAATTGGTTACAGTAGCTAACCCATTCTTTTTGTTGGGCTAAATTACTACCGCCCACAGCAACCATAAGCGGCACACTGGGCTTTAATTGGCACACGTGCTCAACAATGGCTTGTTGCTCTTTAAGTGTAAGCGCTAAGCCTTCACCTGTACTACCAAGTAGCAAAATACCGTTTTGCGCAGCTTCTTGTTCACTAACGAGAGTTGTGAGTGTGTCGTAGTCAACATTACCTTGTTGATCAAACGGCGTTACAAGCGCTGTCCACAGTGCGTAGTCGTCTAAATTGAAGTTGTTGATCATCTCTTACGAACCTATAAGGTGTTCGAGATATTAAAGGGGCTTTATGATGTGAGCCTCATTAACGTCGTTCGAACAGTATTCGAAGAGCGAATGGGCTTAAAATAATAGGGCGCACGGCCTTATTATTTAAGACCAGAAGCTCTCCACCAAACTAATAAGCTGCTTTAAAGCTGCTATTGGTGACAGTCGCTAGGATTCAACCTAGTCGCCCGAAGTAATTGCTTCGCAAAAGCGTTTACCTCTCGGCGGTATTCCCCTGGCGTATGCTCACTGGAGTTTGCGCTCCTAACATACGCTACCTGAATAACGCACCTCTTCTAGCCCTTTGTATTTTGTTTTAACGCTAAGGCTTTAACAAAATACAATTTAAATAGGGTAATTGCGGCGATTAAAACATTTTAGCCGTCTAGGTGTCAAGCTGCTAAATATAGATTAGCTCATCGAAAATAGCGGTGGTTACGTATTGGCTGCTTTTCTCGTACACTAACCCTATGAGCAGCGAGGTATTTAATAAGTATGGAAAAATTTAGTGATATTTATAAGCGAGCGGTAGAGCGAAAAGGCTCTGAAAAAATGCTTAAGTTATTACTCGCAAAACCTTTATCTAAAAAAGCGTTAAGCACGTTAAGTGACGACGATTGGCTTGAAGAATTTACCCGAAAAGTTTTTCAAAGTGGCTTTTATTGGTCAGTAATAAACAGCAAATGGCCGGGCTTTAGAGAGGTCTTTTGGGAATTCAGCGTTGATAAGTTATTAATGATGCCGCCCGATATGCTAGAGCAAAAAGCAACGGATGATCGCATTATTCGTAATTATAAAAAAGTGAAAACGATTCCTGAAAATGCCTACATGATCCACGAAATAGCACAGGAACACGGCAGTTTTAGCAAGTTTATTGCTCAGTGGCCAACAGATAATATTATCGGTTTGTGGGCACATTTAAAAAAACACGGCGCTCGTTTAGGTGGAAATACTGGCCCCTATGCCTTAAGAGCGCTAGGTAAGGATACATTTTTACTTTCGCGCGATGTAGAAAGTTACCTAAGAGCGCATAAAATAATTGATGGCGGGCTGCAAACTAAAAAATCACTCACTGCTGCGCAGGCATTTTTTAATGAAATGCAAAAGCAAAGTGGTTTAAGCATGCAAGAGTTAAGTTTAATTGTGGCCTACGGGGTGGGTGACAATCGCGTAGGTATAAGCCAACAAGCAGAGGATTAATGATGAAACTAGTGCCAAGATACACAGACATAGCAGATAACTTCGCAATAGAGGATCAACCCTCAAGTGTTGCTACCCCGCAATTGCTGCTGTGGAACGCATCGTTAGCTAAGCAGTTTAATATAGATATTGAGCCGCAACTGCGTGCTAGTACCTTTGCAGGCAATGAACCACAGCAAATAAAGGCGGTAGCGCTTGGTTATTCTGGGCACCAGTTTGGGCACTTTTCACCACGCTTGGGTGATGGGCGAGCACATTTGCTCGGTGCTATAAGTGACGATAAAAACCAGCTATGGGATATTCAATTAAAAGGCTCAGGCGCTACGCCTTATTCTAGAGGAGGCGATGGGCGGTGTGCACTAGGTCCTGCTATTCGCGAATATATTATGAGCGAAGCAATGCATGGCTTAGGTATTAAAACCACGCGTTGCTTGGCTGTGGTTGGCACCGGCGAAGCTGTATATCGTAATCCGCCGCAACCTGGCGCAATTGTTACTCGCCTAGCAAGTAGTCATATTCGAGTTGGCTCATTTCAATATTTAGCAACCCAAGGGGATACTGAGGGGCTTAAAAAGCTTGCCGATACAGCCATTGAGCGCCATTACCCTGAAATTAACACAACCGGGCCTGAGCGTTACATAGCCTTTTTAGATGCGGTGATAAAAAGCCAATTAGACTTAATAATTAGCTGGATGAGAGTCGGATTTATTCATGGTGTGATGAACACCGACAACACGCTAGTAAGTGGTGAAACCATCGATTATGGCCCGTGTGCGATGATGAATGTATTTGATTTTGATACCGTATTTAGCTCTATTGATAAACAAGGACGTTATGCATTTGGTAATCAACCAAACATAGCGAGCTGGAACTGCGCTCGTTTAGCTGAGAGTTTAATAGCGCTCATTAATGATGACGACGAGCAAGCCGTAAACTTAATGACGCCCATAATCAGCCAGTTCTCAACGCTTTTTAACGAGCAGTACAATCAAATGTGGGCGCAAAAATTAGGTTTAGCGGGTCAGAATGAAGACGATGTGGAACTTGTCAGTAAGTTACTCCTGTTATTTCAAGAGCATAAACTTGACTATACTAATACCTTTGATGCGTTAACCGAATCCCTTAATGGTGATGAGCTACCAGAGGAATTAACGCAGTGGGCAAACGCGTGGCAAAAAAGGTGCGATGAAAATAGCTATAACGTAATGCGAGCTGCCAACCCACGGGCTATACCGCGTAATCACATCGTTGAAGAAATACTTGCGCAATATAATCAACATGGCGAAAGCGAGCTGTTAAGCGACTTCTTAACGGTAATGAGTAATCCATATGATAAAACACCTAACTTAACCCGCTTTCAAGAGGCTGGCTTAAATGACCCGCGCTATCAGACTTTTTGCGGTACTTAAGTATTGTAATAAATTGTAAGTTTTTGATTATAAATGGTCATTTTTATAAATTAGAGTGTACAATGATTGAGCAGTTACAAGCGTGGTGATATTCTTCGCGTTCATAAAAAGTAACTATTTATAAATTAACATAAATTATTAATTGCTGATTAGGTAAAAATTTTTACTTAACCTACAATTGTTGGTTGGAATGCCTGTAGATCGTTGAAAAAATTTATAATCTTTATTTTTCGTTAAGTATCGATTAACAAAAGCTCGGGTAGTGTGTACAAAACTGGTTGAGCTAGTATCGATTAGCTACAATTTTTTAAGTTGTTAAAATGGGAAGAAAACAATGAAATTAAAATCACTTACAATTGCAATTGCGTTAGCTGCAACTAGCGCGTCTACATTCGCTGCCGACAAAGAAGAAGGCTTCTACATTGGCGCATTTGGCGACTACTATGATGCATCATGGGAAAACATGCGTGCTCAAGCTGGCCTTGACGTAAACGAGTCAACTGGCTGGGGTGTTGAAGCAGGTTACCGTTTCAGTGATTACTGGAGTGCACGTCTTGAGTATGCAGACATGGACTTTAACGCATTTGATAAAGCTGCTGGCAACCGTAATAACATTGACGGCGAGCGTTACGGTATTGATGCACTTTACCACCTTGACGGCGGTCCTTTCTACGGTCTATTTGGTATTAAAGAAATGGACGTAGTAGATGACAACACATTCTTAAATGCAGGTGTTGGTTACCAACACTTCATTACTGATGGCTTATTTGTAAATGCTGAAACAGCTGTATACCAAGGTTTAGACCGTGGTTACACAGATGTAGGTGCTAAAATTGGTATTAACTACTTATTTGGCCAAAACTCTATGCCAGCAGAACCAGTACAACCAGCACCTACAGTTGTAGAAGTGCCTGTACAACCTCAAGATAGCGACAACGACAACATCTTAGATGCTGATGATCAATGTCCAAATACTCCAATGGAAGATGCTGTAGACGGTACAGGTTGTACTTTATACGAAGACCGTGAAGTAACAACTAGCTTACTCGTTACTTTCCCGCATGATTCAGCAGAAGTTGGTTCCCAGTACTTTACTGATATCGCTTCAGTATCTGAGTTCTTAAAAGAGCACACAGATACAACTGTACTACTTGAAGGTCATGCTTCAGCGGTAGGTAATGCTAACTACAACAAGATGCTTTCTAAAAAGCGTGCTGATGATGTAGCACAAGAGCTAATTAAAGACGGTATTGATGAAGAGCGTATTACAACAGTTGGTCTTGGTGAAGAGCGTCTTAAAAACACAGCTAACACTAAAGCAGCTCACGCAGAAAACCGTCGTGTAGAAGCGCATGTAAAATCTATTGAGCGTGTAAAAGTTAAGCGTTAATAGTTAATTACTAAATTTAAAAAGCCCAGCCTAGTGCTTAATGCCAGTCAGTTAACAACTGACTGGCGTTTTTTATTGGAATACTTACTGGGCTTTGGTTTCACACACCTTGGATACGCTCTCTCTCGTTTTATCGGTAAAATATGATGTTCAACTTGTGCTTGTAGTTGCTCAATAGATTTTGGGATACGTCCCGCATTCTCTATAAACATCGTGTGAATTAAGTTAATAATACTGATTGCGCACGTCGTAAAACTCAGGTGCTTGGCATAAAGTCCCGGCTTTTTCTGCGCCATTTTTACCATCTGATACCTGAGTAAGTTATAGCTAAGCATTATGCCCCATAGCTCTTGCGCTATCATATCTGGCTTTTTACTGCGTAACGTGAAGTGACTATTTAATAAGGTTTGTTTCATTTCTCGATAGCCAAGTTCTATTTCCCATCGGTCGCTGTATAAGTCAACGATTTCAGCCTTGGGAAAACGCATTGGGTCGCTCAATGACGTCAGAATATTTACTTCTTTCCCTTTAATTGTTTTCGTTACCAGCCTTACTTCAATGTCCATAGGTAAGTCTGCAAACTTTTTTCTCGCTTGCGCTGTTGTTTTTAGTTTGATGAGTTTGTCTTGACGTCCTAAAGAGCGAACGACTTCGTACTGGGTTCCTTTTCTCATGGGTTGGAGCCAATGGCGGTTTTTTCCTGCATGATGCCAGCGATTTAGTAAGCCCAAAGAATAAAAGCCTCTGTCAAATAACGTGAGTGAATTATCGGGTGTTACTTCGATTAAGTCTTCTGCAAGTACCATTTCGCTTGAGCGGCAGCTATCAAAGGCACTCCCCAATAATAAATGGCTAGTCAGCTCCATTAGGCATACCATACGAACTTGAGGAAAGGCCGTATCACCGTGCTGGTTTTTCCAAGCAGAAAATTCTTGATGATTTTCCTGGGTATCAGGTGTGCGCCAAATAACGCCATCAACGCCTAAGAGAGATAACCCGCACCATGTGGGATGGTTAGCATCCTTATTCCACATTTTTTGACTTTGTTCAAAGACTTCTTTCACTGCACCAGCGCCAAGGCGTTGTCTTGCTTGTACGACAGCACTAGGCGCAACAAGCTCTTTTTTACCGGGTAATGCTAAACCCAATTTACTGACAATGCTCCAGAGTGGGTCTTCACGATAAAGTGACATACAAATTACAGTCCAAACAGCCATTTCAACAGGCAGCCTTCTTCGTCTTATAGTCGCGACACCGGCTGTTTCAGCACATTGTTTGATAAAATCAGAGCATAAAAAATCACTCAGTTGACCTAAGCCTTCTGAGTTAGGGGCATAGCCATTGGCAAGAGAAAGTGCGGTAGTGAGTTGCAAAAGAAAAGACTCCTGAATAAATTCAGGAGTCTTTATATACTAGCCAGAAGATCGGTCAATGGATCATTAAATATTTCTTAACTGATCGGCATTAAGCCTAGTGCTGGGTTTTTTTATGCCTGAAATAAACCAATTTAATTTGCAAGACGGGCTTAAACAAGAATGATTATTACTTAACAAGCATTCATGAGAATAGATTTTACGCCAACCACTATTCATAACATTTATAGTCGGTATAATCAGTTGCTTAACTGGATGGATTTTCATCTATAAATAAAAGCTTTATAATCACGCGTTAGAATACTATAAGTATTGGGTAACTTTTTTGCGCATGAGGCGCTACCGAATACTTTCACGTCACCAAGAGGGCAATATTGTGCTACAAGAATATCGTAAACACGTAGAAGAACGTGCCGCGTTAGGTATCGTACCAGCGCCATTAGATGCTCAGCAAACGGCTGATCTTATTGAACTAATTAAAACTCCACCGGCAGGTGAAGAAGAGTTCATCCTAGATTTATTAATCAACCGCGTACCACCAGGTGTTGATGATGCAGCTTACATTAAAGCAGGCTTTTTAGCGGCAGTTGCTAAAAGCGAAGCACAATCTCCATTATTATCTAAAGAAAAAGCAGCAGAATTATTAGGTACAATGTTAGGTGGCTACAATATCGCCCCAATGATTGAGCTACTTGATGACGAAGCGCTTGCACCTATCGCAGTTAAAGGTCTTTCTAACACGCTATTAATGTTTGATGCATTTTATGACGTAGAAGAAAAATCAAAAGCGGGTAATGAGCACGCTAAAAAAATTATTCAGTCTTGGGCAGACGCAGAATGGTTTACTAACAAACCAGCTGTTGCTGAAAAAATTTCAGTAACTGTATTTAAAGTAACTGGCGAAACAAACACCGATGACTTATCTCCTGCACCAGATGCATGGTCACGTCCTGATATCCCACTTCATGCTTTAGCAATGCTAAAAAATGAGCGTGACGGTATTGTTCCTGACAAAGCGGGTGAAGTAGGTCCAATCACTAAACTTGAAGAGTTAAAAACTCAAGGTTTACCACTTGCTTACGTAGGTGATGTTGTTGGTACAGGTTCTTCTCGTAAATCTGCAACTAACTCTGTGCTTTGGTTTATGGGCGACGATATCCCATTTGTACCAAATAAGCGCGTTGGTGGTGTATGTTTAGGTAACAAAATTGCGCCTATCTTCTTCAACACAATGGAAGATTCGGGTGCATTACCAATCGAATTAAATGTTGATGAGTTCAACATGGGTGATCAAATTGATATTTACCCATACGAAGGTGTTGTTAAGCGTCACGGTACTGATGACGTTATCTCTACTTTTGAACTTAAGTCAGACGTAATTTTAGATGAAGTACGTGCCGGTGGCCGTATTCCTCTAATCATTGGTCGTGGTTTAACAGACAAAGCACGTACATCTTTAGGCTTAGGCGCTACTGACGTATTTAAAGTACCAGCAGTAACTGAAGTTTCTGATAAAGGCTTTACACTAGCGCAAAAAATGGTTGGTAAAGCATGTAACGTAGCCGGTATTCGCCCAGGCCAATACTGTGAGCCTAAAATGACCACTGTAGGTTCGCAAGATACTACAGGTCCTATGACTCGTGATGAGCTTAAAGATTTAGCATGTTTAGGTTTCTCTGCAGATTTAACAATGCAGTCTTTCTGTCATACCTCTGCTTACCCTAAACCAATTGATGTAAACACTCACCATACGCTTCCTGATTTCATCATGAACCGTGGCGGTGTTTCACTTCGCCCAGGCGACGGTGTAATTCACTCATGGTTAAACCGTATGTTATTACCAGATACTGTAGGTACTGGTGGTGACTCACATACTCGTTTCCCATTAGGTATTTCGTTCCCAGCGGGTTCAGGTGCAGTAGCATTCGCAGCAGCAACAGGTGTTATGCCTCTCGATATGCCTGAGTCTATTTTGGTTCGCTTTAAAGGTGAAATGCAACCAGGTATCACTTTACGTGACCTAGTACACGCAATCCCTTACTACGGTATTAAGCAAGGCTTATTAACAGTAGAGAAAAAAGGCAAAATCAACGAGTTCTCTGGTCGCGTACTAGAAATTGAAGGTGTTGAGCACTTAACTGTTGAGCAAGCATTTGAATTATCAGATGCATCAGCAGAGCGTTCAGCAGCAGGTTGTACTGTTAAGCTTTCTAAAGAGTCAATCAGCGAATACCTTGAGTCTAACATTGTTATGCTTAAGTGGATGATCTCTGAAGGTTACGGCGATGTACGTACTATCGAGCGTCGTATTACTGCAATGCAAGAATGGTTAGCTAACCCAGAACTTATGGAAGCTGACGCTGACGCAGAATATAAACACGTTGTAGAAATTGACCTAGCAGAGATTAAAGAGCCAATCCTTTGTGCTCCAAATGACCCTGATGATGCACGTTTACTTTCTGATGTTACTGGCGAGAAAATTGATGAAGTATTCATCGGTTCTTGTATGACAAACATTGGTCACTTCCGTGCTGCTGGTAAATTACTCGATGGCTTTACAGGTCGTATCCCAACACAGCTTTGGGTTGCTCCACCAACTAAGATGGATAAAGACCAACTAACTGACGAAGGTTACTACGGTATCTTTGGTCGCATTGGTGCACGTATCGAAACGCCAGGTTGTTCGCTATGTATGGGTAACCAAGCGCGTGTTGCTGATAAAGCAACCGTTGTTTCTACCTCTACACGTAACTTCCCTAACCGTTTAGGTAATGGCGCAAACGTATTCTTAGCATCAGCAGAGCTTGCAGCAATTGCTGCTATTTTAGGTAAATTACCTACGCCAGCTGAGTACCAAGAATACGCTAACAAGATCAATGCAACGGCTGCAGATACATACCGTTACTTGAACTTCCACCGTATGCCTCAGTACACTAAAAAAGCAGACAACGTAATTATTCAGCAAGCTGTATAATTTAAATCTGTTTAAAAAAACCCGCTAAAGCGGGTTTTTTATTGGCTAAAATAAATTTTAATACTTTCAGCAGCTAAGCTTGAAAAATCGATAATTGGCATAATAATCAGTAAATAAAGTTGAAAATTAACAAAAAATGAACAATTATATGTGGCAATAACATTTGTAAATGGTTGAGGGAGCAATCAACAAGTATTTTCTTGCTCCGCATTAAATAACTATCGGAGCACATAATGGAAAATAAAAGTAACTACCGATTAAAACTAATAGCGAGTACTGTGAGTGCGTGTTTTTTAGTATCTGGCTGTAGTTTTGATAAAGATGAGGATAGCGACGAAACTGTAAACTTAGCCCCCTCTGTAGCAATTTCTGGCCAAGGCGAAATACAAGAAAAAACCAGCTTTTCACTTACTGCCAGCGCTTCAGACTCAGACGGGCAAATAGCCAATTATTATTGGCAGCATGACTCCACTTTAAACCTCAGCGCACAAAACCCAAACTCAAATGAAATCACTTATCTCTCACCCGACATTACAGAAGATGTAACCGTTAATTTTACAGTAACAGTAGAAGATGATGATGGAGCAACAACAAGCGCTACTCAGCAAGTATTAATTAAACGTAACTCAACGGCAGTTACGCTTAATGGCTTAATTACCGACAACACAATTAGTTTTGCAAGTGTAGAAATAACCATAGGTGATAAAACTTATTCAGCTACAGCAGATGAAAATGGTGTTTATACAATAGTATTAGATGTTGATGAAGCCTTAGAGCAAACCCTAGTAAAAGTTAAAGCTAAAGGGCGGGATGATTTAAATCCTGGGGTTGAATTTATCTCTCAGCTTAGCTCTGTTAAAAAGTTAGCTACGCAAGCAGGTGATGATGGCATTTTAGACAGTGATGAAAATTTTGGTGTTAACACAACTAATGTGACAACAGCAGAGTACGCACTTATTGTTAGAGATGGTGATGAACCGACAAGTGAAGATGAGCTAGATAATGCACTTTTAAATGTGGATGCTGATGAAAAAGTACAACTTGCAAGCCTGATTAAAATTATTGTAGATAACCCTGATTACGAGCTGCCGGAGGGCGTAGAGAGTACCCTCGATTTAGTAACTAATGAAGAAGCAGCAGAGCAGTTTGAAGAGGATGTTAATGAGCAAGACCCTGACCTAATAGAGCAAACAAAAACCGAAATTAAAGAAGATGAAGATTTAGTAACAGGCTCAAAAGAGTCATTGGTTGGTGAATATATAATTAACTCTCCGCGCTATTATGCAAATCCAGCCAGTCACTTAACTTTAAACGAGAACGGTACTGGTCAATATCATGCAGTTACAGGTAGTTCAGTAACTTGGCAAGAAGTGAGTGGAAAAATAGAAGTAGCCCTGCAGTCCCCTGTACTTATTAATGAATACTTTCAAATTAAAGATGATATAGAAACTATCCATGAGGAGTACCTAAATTCATTTTCGTTACAAGTACTCGGCGAAAACGAAGTTTTTAAAACAATAGATATTAAAAGTGATATTACAGTTTACGAAAACAGCGTTGAGGCACAAAACAAGCAAGAAATACAAACCACCAACCTTATTCTTAAAAGTAAAACCTTAAGTTTGACCGCAGAAGATGTCGTGGGTGAATGGGAAATGGAGCGAACAGAAAGCCGTAACTATGTTAGCCACCTAGAGACGATTGCCTTTTACGAAGATGGTACAGGCGTTGTTTTAAGTGATAATTCAGCACCGTTTGAGTGGGAGCTGACTAATAATAAATTAACAGTAACCTATGATGAAGACGGTAGCATTGGAACAACAAATTTTTGGTTTACTAAAAATTTAAAAGCAGGCTATCAATTAGTTTCATTAGATACTACATCAGCCGACCCAGCTGATAGCCAGTATGGCTTAATGATAAAAAGAGAAACGGTGTCTTTATCCAATGATGACTTAATTGGGCGCTGGCAGGGATTTGTTGGTACGGCACAACTTTATGACATGAACGTGTTTGCCGATGGCACCATAATGTTAGGACTTGGCACAACGTCTTACCAAGGGATTCTTGAGGATGGAAAACTAACTAGACGCCGCTATGAATATAATGGCTACACCGTTAGCAGTTGTGAAGGGTTTGATGAAACCTGTTACTTAAGCGCAGAAGTGACCCATGACATCATTGCAGTAGAGAACAGCCATTACTACTTACTAAGAGAGTTTAAATGGTTTTCTCCGCAAGGGGATATGTATGATATCCAAAAAGGTTTACTCATTTATCAGTACAGTAAAGAGCTAAGCTATTCAGAGTTTACCCCTTATTTACTACAAAGCAGTTTTAACCTTTATAAAAGTGCTGATGAGCAAGTAATAGAAGATCGAATTCGGGTTAATTACGATGACGGCTCATTTACGATAACAATCGATGGTATCGAGTATGAAGCGCAGTTAAATGAAGGTGTAATTGAATACCAAAAAGGTGGACAAACATGGCTATTTGAAATTATTAGTGGTGATGGTGAAACATACACTATTTGTAATTACCAACAAGGTAGTAGCTGTACACAGAGCGATAAAACAGTTTATCAATCTAAAAACCCACGAGTGACTTTAACAGCTCAATCTAATGAATTTGGTCAACTACAGCCAGCAGTGCAAGAGGTGCCTTTTGCTCAGCTGGTTGGTTTTAATATAGCGCCTAATGAAGGCTATGAAGTTGATTCAATAGAAGGTTGCGAAGGTTATATTGAGGGGGAATATTATATTGCCTTTAGTGGACACAGTGACTGCGAAATTAATGCGACCTTTGTAGAAAAACCAGAAACAATATCAGGGCAATTTTTAATTAATAATCCTGATTATTTTACCTCTACCTCTTTCAAATTAGAGCTTAATGAAAATGATGAGGGCAGCTTTACTGGCAGTAACCAAGTAGCAATATCTTGGAGCAAATATTTTGATGAAATTAGAGTTTATTTTTCTGATGAGTATGTATTAAATGAAAGTGTTGCGTATGAAGTTGAAAATGGCACTCAAGTAGAAGTTAGACGTAAAGATGTAATGACCAGTATTGTACTAAAGGAACGTTTCGATTTAGGTAACGGCTGGTACGAAATGACGCAGAGTATAAGTAAGTTTCGTAACGAGGAACTAGTTGAAGAGTGGCACAGTGATAGCCATGTTAAGTTATTTGATTCAGTAGTGCCTCAAATTGATTTAACCTCAAGCGATTTGGTTGGTAGTTGGTCGTTAGATATCCCATCTGAGAGTACAGTTAAGGAATTGCTGCTAAATGATGATGGGACTGGTAGCGTAGTCGATACAATAGATGAAGCGCAATCAGAAAGCTTTACTTGGCAGCAAACCGCAGTGGGGCTTAAAATTACCACTTCTGATAGTGTTGAAGATATCTATATTACTAAGGATATAGACCTCGGCTATCAAGTAATAATGCAAGGCCAGTATGACGATGAAAAGCAAATAAATGTTGCCGTAATGGTAAGGCTAGAAGAGCAAGAAATTACCCCGAGTAACTTTGCTGGGCGTCACTTATTTAAAGAAGGCCATAACTTAGAGACCATTTGGGATGAGCTGCAAATATACGAAGATGGCCAAGTGTTCTTCACCTATTTTACAAGTTCCATTCAAGGTGAGTTTAAAGATGGAAGCTTTAGTCGAAGCAGAAAATATGATCAACTTACAGGCACATACGGCTCCGATTGTGATTTGACTTTAGAAACGTGCTTAATTGATTATACGATGGATTATAGGCTTATTAATCAAAATGATAATTTCCAAGTTGTGGAGCGTGTATCTAGATCATTTGATACTAATTCAGGGGAAGAAAACCTTTCTTACGCATCACTTTACTTTGAAAACTATATTGAAAATACAAGCGCTGATAAGTTTTATGAGCATGAAATTCCTTTTGAAATTTACGAACGCAGTGGTGAGAGCTTCGTAAAGTGGGGTATTTACTATATAGATGGGTACGAGCTTTGGAAAAACGATATTAAAGCTGGATCACTTGAATTAGTTGAAGGTAAGTTTACCTACGAGCAAGACGGCCAAAACAAGGTGATTGAATTTATTTCAAATGATCGCGATGAGATAGTGCTTTGTGAGTATTTGCAAGGTACAACATGTCAAAATCAAGAAGAGATCACTTTCACGATTTTTGAGCCAAGGTATGATGTTACTATTTATTCAGATGGTAATGGTGTAGTAAATAACGGCGTTGAAAACTACACAAGCTTTCATGGTGATACGTTAACATTTAATATTTCTGCAAATGCAGGCTATAAATTAGAGTCTATAAGCGGGTGTGATGGCGTTTTAGAAGGCAATTTATACACGGTTCATTATTTAGCGCAAAGCTGCGATATTAATATCGCATTTGAACTAATAGAGTAAAAGCGTTATATCGTTTTAGGCTAAAATTAGAGCGATAATTGAATTTAATAAATTGGCTACGCAGTGTGGCCAATTTTTTTGAATTAAATTTTCAATAAAGTATGAATTTAGATCTTAAAATTTAACTTTTAATCTTTTATACCTCAATTTATGCTCAGAAAATCCTCTACGCATGCATTAAAATCCCTTTTAATATTCTCATTATTTTAGGCGAGATTTTATGACTGCATTAAACAACCAGAATTTACTGCAACTACGTTTTGTTAACCAAGCAAATATTGATTTGGTTAAGCCTTCTTTTGATAACCTACCTGCAAATCCTTATGCAGATGGCGAATTTCGCAAACGTCGTTACTCAGTAATTAAATTTCAAAATGGTGAGCTAAAACTACGAGCTGCCAAAGCATTTGTTCAAGACGATTCTATTAACACTTTTCAGGGTAACGTAGAGCGTACTTACGAGAACTTAGAGCAAAGCTTACTTGAGTCTCAAGGTATGCAAAGCATTGTAAGTGAGTTTTGTGCTATTACCGGCATTGATGAAGAGCGTGATATTGAAATACACCAATTTAGAATGCTAGCTATTGATAGCGACACGCCAGCGGCGCCAGAAGGTGTGCATCAAGATGGTTTTGATCATGTATGTGTATGTGGTGTTTCGCACGAAAACCTAGAAGGTGGCGAGCTACTTGTGTACGAAAACCAACAAGCTGAGCCATGTTTTAAAATGGAAATTAAAGACGGAATGTTTGCGTTAATAAACGACCGTCAAGTGTGGCACAACGCCACACCAATGAATAAAGTAGATGCCAGCAAACCAGGTTACCTGGATTGCTTTGTACTTACGTCTTAAGGAATGAGCATGAACATAGCGCAATTACGTGAGCAGTTTCCGGCATTAATGCAAAGCGTTGATGGTAAATCACCGATATTTTTAGACGGCCCAGGTGGATCTCAAGTGCCGCAGTCAGTGCTTAATGCAATGTCTGCTTATTTAGGGCACTACAACTCAAACCTAGGTGGCGCGTTTTTTTCAAGTGATAAAACGGTAGAGCTACTAGCAAATGCTCGCCAAGCAGCAGCAGATTTACTTAATGCGCCAAGTGCACACAATATTGTGTTTGGCCCAAACATGACAAGCCTTACCTTTAGTTTTAGCCGTGCTATTTCACGCGATTGGCAGGCAAGTGATGAAATCATTGTAACTAACGCTGATCACTTCTCAAACGTATCATCTTGGCAGCAAGCCGCAGAAGATAAAGGCGTTAAAGTTAATACGGCTTTAATTAACGAAGCTGATTGCAGCTTAGATATGGCTCAATTTGAAAGCTTGCTTAACAGCAATACTAAATTAGTAGCTGTTACTTATGCTTCAAATACCACAGGCTCTATAAACGATATAAAACGTATTATAGAACTTGCTCACGCTGTAGGCGCTTTAGTTTATGTTGATGCCGTACATTACGCGCCGCATGAGCTAGTTGATGTGCAAGCGCTTGATTGCGACTTTTTAGCTTGCTCGGCGTATAAGTTTTTTGGCCCACACTTAGGTATGGTTTACGGTAAAAAGCAGCACCTTGAAGGGTTTACTCCTTACAAAGTTGAACCCGCTAAAGATGTAGCGCCGGGACGTTGGGAAACCGGTACCCAAAGCTTTGAAGCAATGGCAGGTTTTGTTACTGCTGTTGATTACATTGCTGCAATAAGCGAACTGGATGACAGCCACACTCGCCGAGAAAAACTAACTGCTGCTTTTGCTAAAACAAAACAGCATGAAATGGCATTGAGTGAATACTTTTTAACGCGTTTGGTTAATTATCCACGCATTAAGTTATTTGGTATCGATGACCTTGAGCGCTTAAACGAGCGTACGCCTACGTTTGCTTTAACGTTTGAAGGTTTAGAGCCACGTGAAGTGTCTGAATTTTTAGGCAAACAACACATATGCGTGTGGGATGGTAATTTCTACGCGCAAGGTTTATGTAAGCAATTAAACGTGCTTGATAAAGGCGGTGTTGTGCGTATTGGCTGTATGCATTACAACACAACGGCTGAGCTTGATAAATTATTTGATTTGTTTGATGAGTTACTAGGTTAAAGCCTTACCCATTCAGCATTTTAAAAGCCATAAGTAAAAACTTATGGCTTTTTTATTGGTAGAGTACTTAGGATCTAGCCCTTAGGTGTACCGTATATTTTTTCAGCTCGGTTAAATAGCACCCACGAGGTTAAAATATACTTATCGTTAGAAATGGGTTTATTACCTCTGTGGGTATGCGTAAAGTAGCCAGGGGCTATCACCATGGTGCCTTTTTTAGGGGCTATTTTACGGTTTTGATAATAAAACTCTGTTTCGCCGCCTTCTTCCACGTCGTTTAAATAAAACATAAATAACAAAATACGGTGCAATGCTTCATTGTGTTGTAACTGCGGATACACCTCGCTATGCCAATAAGGGTAACCGCCTTTATTTATTTCGTACTTTTGTGCTTGAATATTTCCTAGTCTAAATATTTGCTGCACTAAAACAGGAAGCTGAGGCTTGCCTACTTCGTCAAAGTTATCATGTGTTAAATCTACAACTTCGCCCGTTTTTGGGTGATATACCTTTAGGCCGAAAGCACCAATCAGCATAAAAAAGTGTTCTTCAACATACTTAAAAACATGCTGTGCAGTGGTTTGTTGAATATGCTTTAATTGTTGTTCGTATTCGGGGTAATTGTTTAGTTGCAGGTCGTGGCTGTCTTTCTTTTTTAAGTCCACACCGCCAGAGGTTACTCCTTGTTTTACATGCGGGCTTTTAGAAAAAGTGGTAATAAAATTATCGCAAAAATCATCGCTTAACGCGTTATCAATAACGTGAATAAAGTCCGTCATGGTTTACCTTTTATATAGTTATTATTTGGATTTTTATGTTTATTGAAAAAGTGATGCCGCGCTTTAGCGAAACAGATGCACTCGGACACATTAACAATACCGCACTCCCTGTATGGTTTGAAGCAGCACGTGTCCCAATTTTTAAATTTTTTACTCCCGATCTAAACCCGCACAACTGGAAGTTGATCATTGCTAAAATAGAGGCCTCCTTTGTAGGGGAGCTTTTTTATGCACATGAAGTAACAATAAAAACGGTAGTAGAGCATATAGGCAATAGCTCCTTTACCATTAAGCAAGAGGCATGGCAGCAAGGCAAGTGCTGTGTTATTGGTAAAACAGTGTTAGTGCGCTACAACTTTGCTAACAAAGCAAAGCAAGCTTTAAGCGAGGCAGAAATCACAGCACTGAGTGAGCATATGGCTTAAGTAAAAATCTGAAATCGCACTTAAATTAAAGTAAATATCGCCTTTGTAAATCACAAGAGACAGCTGTAAATTTTTATAGCTGTTTTTTAACGTATTTTGATTGAGTTACGCAGTTCACTTATATACTATTTATATTATATATTGTTGCACCGCAATAACAGGTACTGTTTAGTCGGTAATTTATGGAGAATTCGTGTGGCACCTACTTCTAATAATAAGCCTTTAGAGGTTATAACACTTAGCGACGGTAATAACTTAACTGCAGAAATTTTGCCATTTGGCGCAATTATCAAAAGTATAAAGTTTAATAACCAAGAGATGACGCTCACAGTGAGCGACCCGCAGTATTATTTAGAAAACCCATTTTATTTAGGTGCAACAGTAGGGCGCTATGCAAATCGTATTGAAAACGGACGTTTTGCATTATCAGGCACTGAGTATCAGCTTAAAGCAAATAATGCTCCTAATAGCTTACACGGTGGCGAAACTGGTTTTAATAAAGTGCTATGGCAAGTTATTAAACAAAGCAGCAATGAAGTAGAGCTTTATTATTGCTCAGCCGACGGCGAAGAAAGCTTTCCTGGCCAATTACACGTTTGGCAAACGATAACTACTTGCAACGGTGAGCTTATACTTTCTTATAAAGCCAAAACCGATAAAGAAACCCTCGTTAACTTTACCAACCACAGCTACTTTAACCTTGAGGGCAGCGACACAATTAATAATCACCTGTTGCAAATAAACGCCACAGAGTACCTACCTATCAATAATAACAGTATCCCACTTGCCAGTAGCGAAAACGTTTTAGGTAGCTGCTTTGACTTTACCAAGCCAACGCGCTTAGGTGATGCGCTAAGTGCGGTTCACCCTCAATTAACTGCAGGTAACGGGTTTGACCACTGCTATATTTTTAACGATGACAGCCGCTTAAAAACAATGGCTACATTAACCTCGCCACACACGGGCGTTAATTTAACCCTTAAAAGCACGCAACCAGGTATGCAGTTATATACCGCAAATTTTGTAGGTGCGCCTTTTAAAGCACGCCAAGCATTGTGTTTAGAAGCGCAAAATTGGCCTAATGCAGCAAACAGAAGTGATTTCCCAAAAGCTAATTTATTGCCGAATGAAGAATATAAACAGCAAATAATTTTTGCTTTTTCGCAATAACGTTCTAATTTCGCTGTTAAATTAAAGAAAACAAAAAGAAAAATACACGTAACAAAAAGATAGCCATAATTAAGGAAAAGGTTGCACTTTTGCTCAATTTAAAGTATTTATATTATAAATAGTATTTGAAGCTATACACACCACACAACGACAAAATGACTACACACAATCAGGAGTTTTTAAAAAATGATAATTAACAATAAGTTATCGTTCAACAAGAAAACCGCGCTCAGTATTGCTATTACAGGTATATTGGCAAGCGGCAACGTTGCAGCTCAAGGCGCTGAAGGTGACACACCGACAGTAGATAAAGATGTTGAGGTTATCGCGGTAACGGGTATTCGCAGCAGCTTACGTTCATCAATGTTAGATAAAAAAGCATCTAACGTTGTAACCGACGGGATTAAAGCAGAAGATCTTGGTAAATTTCCTGATTTAAACGTAGCAGAGTCTTTGCAACGTATAACAGGTGTAGCCATTGACCGTAGTGGCGGTGAAGGGCAAGCAGTAACAATTCGTGGTTTTGGCCCACAATTTAATACGGTACTTGTAAATGGTCGTCAAATTGCGACAGACAGCGCAGGCCGTGAATTTAACTTTGATGTATTAGCAGCAGATCAAATCACTGGTGCTGACATTTATAAAAGTAATAGCGCAACACTTCAAGAAGGCGGCATTGGTGGTACGGTAAACGTAACCACAGCTCGTCCTTTTGACTTTGGTGGCTTACACGTTATTGGTTCAGTTAAAGGCATGTACGAAAGCCTTTCTGAAGAAGTATCGCCATCGGCTTCATTTTTAGTAAGCAACACGTTTAACGACGACAAGCTAGGTGTGCTTTTTGCTATTACTAATCAGCAGCGTAAGTTGCAAAACAACCAAATTTTAACGGCAGGTTGGCGCGGTGGCCAAACAATTTCTAACCCACAAGACGGCGTACTGTATGACAATGCATACATTCCTCGTAACTGGGACCAAGTTGTTGATGAGCAAGACCGCGAACGTACTAACGCAAGTTTAGTGCTTCAATATGCACCATCTGACGATATAACAATTACGGTTGATGGTTTAATTTCAAAATTTGAAGTTGATTCATCAGTACGCGATTTAGCATCTTGGTTTGAACCAGACCGCGTAGGTAGCGCAACAATCGACCCAGAAACGGGTACTTTACTTACCTTTACGCAAGAAGTT
Organism: Pseudoalteromonas espejiana DSM 9414; assembly: GCF_002221525.1. Lineage (NCBI taxonomy): Bacteria > Pseudomonadati > Pseudomonadota > Gammaproteobacteria > Alteromonadales > Pseudoalteromonadaceae > Pseudoalteromonas > Pseudoalteromonas espejiana. Next base: position 231,361 of record NZ_CP011028.1, read on the forward strand.
GGTTTAGGTAATGCCAGTGGTAACCCTGCAACTGACTTTGTATCACACACACGTAACTCGCGTGATGTCACTAACAAAGCATTTGGTGTAAACGTAGATTGGCAAGTAAACGAGTCACTAAAAGCAAAACTTGATGTGTCTCGCTCTACTGCTGAAAACGACCGTGCAGGTAATGACCGCTTCAACGTAGTGGGTATTATTAACAGCTACAGCTTTGATGGTACAGGTAGCATTCCTACCGTTCAGCATGACGGATTTGAAAACGGCTCACTGCCAGATGCAAGTTTAGCGCGTCTTCATTACAACGAAGTAGGTAACCAGTTTACTGACGAAGACGAAATTACAGAAATAAAAGCTGATTTTGAATACGTGCCAGATAAAGGCCCAGTCGATCGCATTAACTTTGGTGCTTATCGTCAAGAGCGTGAAAAATCGAGCTTCCAAATTTTTGGCAGCCAATGTCAATTTTGTGGTTATGGCACGCAAGCGCCACTTGATGAAATTGATTTTGAAGCTTACTCAGCAAATAACTACTTCCCAGGTTTAATTGATACATTTTATAGCTACGACGGCGATAAAATGCTTGATTACCTAGCAGATCAAGGCTTCCCAGTAGAGCCTACATTACAAAATAACCGTTATACAATTAACGAAGACATCACTAGCTTATACATGGACTTTACTATTGGTTTTGACCTAGCTGATATGCCAGTTACGGTTAACATGGGTGCACGTTACTCAGAAACCGATATTAAAGTAGCTGCGGTACAAAGCTTTATTAGCGATGTTGTACCAACATCTGATGCCACGTTATTCTCAAATGTATTTGGTCCTGCTACAGATATTCAAGAAGGTACAAGCTACTCAAACTTACTACCGTCTTTTAACGTTAAGCTTGAACTACAAGACAACATGATTTTACGCTTTGCAGCGTACGACAGCATCACTCGCCCAACTATGTCTCAGCTTTCTCCTGCGACTACATTTAACGAGCCTCGTCGTCAAAACTTAACAGCAAGTGGTGGTAACCCTGCACTTAAGCCGTTCCAATCTGAAAACTGGGATATTTCTTACGAGTGGTACTACAACGATGCTAACTTATTTAGCTTTGCGGTATTTAGTAAAGAAGTTGATGATTTCATCGTAACCCTAACCGGTGATGAAACATACGATATGACCGACCGTACAGGTCCTGACTTTGCATGTACTACATGTACAGATCAAACCGATGCAGAGCTTAATGGTAGCTCAGAAGTTTACTCTGTAAGTCGTCCGCAAAATGGTGAGTCTGCAACAGTAACAGGTTACGAAATTGGTGTAACTCACATGTTTGAAAACGGCTTTGGTTTTATTGCCAATGCTACCGTAGTTGATAGCGACATTAGTGTTGATGGCGATACTACACAAACATTTGCACTTGAAGGCTTAGGCGATTCGCAAAACTTAGTATTGTTTTACGAGCAAGAAAACTGGCAGGCACGTATTGCCTTTAACAACCGTGAAGGCTTTTTACGCTTAGTTGATAACGGCTTTAACGGAGAGCCAGTGAACGTTGAAACATACGGTCAGTGGGATATTAGTGCAAGTTACGACATCAACGAAAACTTCACTATTTTTGCCGAAGGCATCAACATTACTGAAGAAGAGCTAGTACAAACAGGTCGTTTTGCTAACCAAATTTACTCAGTAGAAGATAATGGCTCACGTTACGCGTTTGGTATTCGCGGCACGTTTTAATTGATAGCAGAGGCAGTCACTGCCTCTTAGTTTTCATTGCAGTGCAATATAAGTACTGGTACTAATAAAATGAGTAAGCACGGTGTGCTAAAAACAGACCATTAGTACAAAATGAATACTATTTTTAACAAATGCCCGAAAGGGCATTTGTTGTCTAAAACGTTATCAATAAAGTACTCAAAGAGTAGTCCATTATGAATAAAGCAGTTAAAACAATAGCAGTAATTGGTGGTGGTACAGCAGGATGGCTGAGCGCTGCAATTATAGCTTCATACCACCAAGGTAAAAATGGTGATGGCTTAAAAGTGATGTTGGTTGAATCGTCAGACATTCCAACAATTGGTGTAGGTGAAGGCACCTGGCCAACGATGAAAAACACACTTCAGCAAATTGGTTTGCGTGAAGTAGATGTGTTTAAAGCCTGTAATGCGACCTTTAAACAAGGTGGTAAATTTGTAAACTGGACTCATGGCAATAAAGACTTTTACTACCATCCCTTTACGGTGCCACTTGGCTATGGCCGTATAGATTTAGCCCCTTATTTAAATAATGTTGAAGACTTTGCACAGCAAACCAACTTTCAGCATGATATTTGCGAAGCAAGCCTTGCTCCGCGTGGTATTGCACAAGGTGAATACCAAGGTAATTGTAACTATGCTTATCACTTAGATGCTGGCGCGTTTGCTGAATTATTAAAACAACACTGTAAAAGCAAGCTGGGCATTGAGCATGTTATTGGCACTGTAGAACAAGTAAAGCTTGATGACACCGGCGCCATAGATTCACTTACCTTAAAAGAACAAACCCGCACCATAAATGCCGACTTATACATAGACTGCACTGGTTTTTCATCGCTGTTATTAGGCCAAACCCTGAACGTGCCATTTAAAAAGATGGATCACGTATTATTTAACGACAGCGCTCTTGCCATGCAAGTCCCTTACGATGAAAGCGACGACTCTTTAGCAAGTCATACCATTGCTACCGCGCAAAATGCTGGCTGGATTTGGGATATTGGCTTAACGCACCGCCGTGGTGTTGGGCATGTATATTCAAGTAAATTTTTATCAGATGAAGAGGCTGAGCAAAACCTACGTAACTATTTAGGTGATGCAGCCAAAGGCTTAACCGCCCGAAAAATAAGCTTTGAGTCGGGTTACAGAGAAAAACTTTGGCATAAAAACTGTGTTGCAGTAGGGATGTCGGCAGGTTTTGTAGAGCCGCTTGAGGCAACCGCAATCATGCTTGTTGAAATTTCGTCTCGCTTTGTTGCAGAGCACATGCCAGCCGATACTCAAGTAATGCCTATTGTTGCTAAGCGTTTTAACGAACAAATGGATTACCGCTGGCAACGTATTATCGACTTTTTAAAGCTGCACTACATGCTCACTAAGCGCCCAGAGCCTTATTGGCAAGCACATGTACAGCCTGAGTCTATTCCACAAAGCTTACAAGAAGACTTACTACTTTGGGGCACCCGTGGCCCACTTATTCAGGATTTTCATGGCGCATTAGAGTTATTTCCAGCGGCCAGCTACCAATATGTTTTATACGGTATGGGCTTTAAGCCCGACTTTACTAAGCAAGCGTATTTGTATTCACAAGATGCGCAAGCAAATCAAATAATTGAACGTAACAGCCAGCTTACACAGCAGATGTTGCAAACTTTGCCGCCGCATCGCGCTTACATAGAGCAGTGGTTAGCGGCCAACCCAGTTTAAGGATGTGTAAAAATGGCTATTAATGAACTATCTAATACACAACACCAGGCACTAAAAATAAACACTAATGCGGGCGTAGAATACGCTAAAACGCAGCACTTAATTAATTTAAGAGCAAACGAAGTGGCAAAAGCAGCCTGCGACCTACCTATTTTTTTAGCGCGTAATGCGCAAAATGGCAGTTACACCGTATCGGGCTTAACAAGCTTTAGTGCAGGGCAAAGTCTGCTGGTGGAAAGTAACCAGTGGCAAGCGCTTTACACCCCTATGTGTATGCAAACTCAACCGCTTTATTTAATGACCCGCGAAGCAAACAGCAGCGACTACTTTATTGCTATCGATGAGCAAAGCAAAGCGGTAAATACTGAGAAAGGCGAGCCGCTTTTTGATGCTAAAGGCAAGCCAAGCTTGTATTTAAGCGCACAACAAAAGCTACTCGAAAGCGATTTAAAAAACGATTACCAAACGTATCAATTTACACAAGAAATTGCGCGTTTAGGGCTTATTAAAAACATAGATATTGTTTTGCAGTTTGAGCAAGGCGAAGCGCAAACCATTCAAGGTTTAAGCACCGTTGATGAAGACAAACTACAAACTTTAGACAGCGATACCATTGCCAATTTACATAAACAAGGTTACCTAAGTGTGCTTAACAGTATGCTTATTTCGTTGTTTCAGTTAAATGCATTAGTAAAGCGTCACAATCAGCGTCCTGAACTTATGCCTTTAAAGCAAATTAAGTTAGAACTAAGTCGAGATGCGCACGCACTTTAAGGTGCAATTTTTTATTTAACCCTTACGGGTTAGCAAGTTTATACAGACAGACATTGCGTTTAATACGCTGGAGACACACACATGTCAGACAACATTTTGCAGTTGGTGGTTTTTTTCTTTGTAACCGCCTTAATTGGTGGGCTTACATATTGGAAGTGCCGAGGACAAAATCGCAATAGTGGTGATAATGAAACAAAAGAGTACTTTTTAGCCGGCGGCGGCCTTACTTGGATGTTTGTTGCAGGCTCTATCACCCTTACTAATTTAAGTACCGACCAACTGGTAGGCATGAATGGTAACCAAATGGCTTTGCTCGTTTGGTGGGAATTAGCAGCTATTTTAGGCTTAATTATTTTAGCTAAAGTATTTATTCCTGTTTATTACAAATACAACTGTACAACCACCACCGAACTATTAGAAAAACGCTACAACAATAAGCACATTCGCGCTGTTATTGGTGGCTTATTCTTTTTAGGTAATGCACTTATTTACATGCCAGCAGTAATTTACTCAGGGGCGCTATTTATGCAAACCATGTTTAAAGTAGATATTCCGCTAATGTATATAGCGACCGCATTTGCACTGGTAGGTGCTATTTACGCATTTTTTGGTGGCTTACGTGCTGTTGCAGTATCAGATACTTATAACGGGCTGCTTGTGCTTGGTATGGCAATACTTGTGGTATTTTTGGCGCTTAATGCCATTGATTACGACTTTAGCGGTATTCCACAGGAGCGTTTAACATTAATTGGCGATGCTGATTCACCAATTCCTTGGCCAACTCTCTTAACCGGTATGATCTTTATTCAAATGTATTACTGGGGTACTAACCAAACGATTACTCAACGTGCAATGGCGGCACCCAATGTTAAAGAAGCGCAAAAAGGGATATTTGCAGCAGCGGGTATTCGCTTTTTAATTGTACCTGCAATTGTAGTGCTACCCGGTATTATTTCGTACAAACTGTATGGTGATATTGGTGATGCAGCGTATGGCCGTATTGTAGGTGATGTAATGCCAGCATGGCTAACCGGTGTATTTGCAGCAGCAATGGCCGCAGCCGTACTTTCTACTTATAACAGCTTATTAAATTCAGCAACTGCCTTGTATGTGTGTGATATTCACGAAGCATACTTTAATAAAGAGCCAAGTGTTGTAAAGCTAAGTGGTTACGTTACATTATTACTGACTAGTTTAACGCTTGTATTGGTGCCAATTTACCAGCAAGCAGATAGCATTATTAACTTACTACAGCAGCTAAACGGCTTGCTAAGTATGCCTATATTCTCAATCTTTGTTGTAGGCTTATTATTTAAAAATGTAGATGCGCGCGCAGGTATTGCCGCGGTAATTTTAGGTGTAGTGATGTACGGCATGCTGACCTTTAAAAATTCACCGCTGCATACTGATTTGCACTATATTCACTTAATGCCAATTACACTGATTGTGTGTGTTGCGTTTGCATTAATCGTTAATAAAGTGGTGTTTGGCTTAAATGCTCAATGGGCTGGTAAATCGCCTGCTCTTGACGATGCACCGCAAGCACAAGCACAAAAATAACGTAGCATAAAAGGCTAAGTAGTCTTTTATCAAACAGTTGAAACTTAATAAAATCGGCCTAGGGTAACTTAGGCCGATTTTTATTTATTAGATAACTTAACCTTTTAATAATACCAACCTGCGTAATTAAGTATTATTGCGGATTGGTATAAACCTATTACTGGTAGATATTGGCGAGTAAATTAGCCTTGTTTTCACTGACAAATTACAGGCTAGAAAGCGCTTTTCTAAATAACACTATTATTCAATATGTTATTGAATCTCTTAATTAGAGTTTAGGTTAATTACTGGTATAGCCAGTAATAATATTGATGAAATTAACCGGTAAACACTATCTAAAAGTAATTTGTATGATATATACTATTATTTTAAAATCACTGACTGCAATTTAATGCAGTAAGCTGCGAGTAAACACACATGTAACGTACTCGCATATTAAACTCATCTTCATTAAAGAGGACAGGAGAATCATGGCCGATATTAAACCATTCTTTCGATTAGACAGCGCAAACAGCACCGTTATTTTCGACTGCCAGAGCAAAACACCGGCATTACTTTATTTTGGTAAGCGCCTATCTGAGCAAACAACAGAAACAATGCTAACTCAGCTTGCGACTCGTCAGGAAGTAAAATGTGCCGTGGTTGAAGAAGCACCTATTTCTCTTTCTCCACTTTTAGGTGAAGGCTTTACCGGTGCTCCGGGCTTAGAGCTATCAAACGATTCTATTGCTTGGTCTGTAGGGCCAAAGCTTAAAGAAGTTCGCCAGCCTTCACAGTCAACCCTTGAGTTTGTAAGCGTAGATGAGCTTCGCGGTATTGAAGTTGTGCACAGCATTACGCTTGATAGCGCTACCGATGTACTTAGTGCGCACACGGTTTTAACTAATTTAAGTGACTCGCCTTTAAGCGTTAACTTTTGTGCGGCACCTACATTTCAGTTACCAGATAGCATGAACAAGCTAGTGAGCTTTGAAGGACGTTGGTCAAACGAATTTCAGCGTCAATCGGTTGATTTAGTACTCGGCAGCTTTGTACGCGAAAACCGTAAAGGTAAAACCTCGCACGATGTATTCCCTGGTTTATTAGTACACACTGAAGGTGCAGGTGAGCAGCAGGGCGAGTGTTATGGCTTTCATTTAGGCTGGAGCGGTAACAACAAGCTACGTGCTGAGCTACTACCTGAAGGGCGCCGTTACGTGCAAATGGGTGAGTTATTATTACCTGGCGAGCTAACCCTTGCTAAAGGCCAAACGTATCAAAGCCCAAGTATTTATGGCTCGTTCTCAAGTGATGGTTTTAGTGCGCTTTCTCGCAATTTTCATCGCTTTGTTAAAGCAAATTTACTTACGCAAGCGCAGCGTGAAAAAACACGCCCAGTGCATTACAACACGTGGGAAGGTATTTACTTTGATCACGATGTAGACACACTAAAGCAGTTAGCCGATAAAGTAGCACCTTTAGGTATTGAGCGTTTTGTACTTGATGATGGCTGGTTTAAAGGCCGCCGTGGCGATTACGCAGGCTTAGGAGACTGGGCGGTAGATTACGAAATTTACCCTGATGGCTTATCACCAGTAATTGACCATGTAAATAGCTTAGGCATGGAGTTTGGTATTTGGTTTGAACCAGAAATGGTAAACCCAGATAGCGATTTATACCGTGCTCACCCTGATTGGGTATTAGGCTCAGAAAATAACGAGCAACTAAGCTTTAGAAACCAGCTGGTGCTTGATTTAACGCGCACTGAGGTTGTTGAATACTTATACAAAGCGATTGACGACATTTTAGTTGAATACCCAACTATTAAGTACATAAAATGGGATATGAACCGCGATATTAACCATGCGGGTAACTTTGATGGTAAGCCGGCAGTGCATCAGCAAACACTTGCACTGTACCGTTTAATTGATCGCATTAAAGCGGCGCACCCAGGCCTTGAAATAGAAAGCTGTTCATCAGGTGGTGCACGTGTAGATTACGGCGTACTAGCACATACAGACCGTGTATGGACGTCAGATTCTAACGATGCGCTTGATCGTCTTGAAATTCAGCGCGGTTGTTCGTTCTTCTTCCCATCATCGGTAATGGGTGCACACGTTGGCCCGCGTGACTGTCATATCACTGGTCGCAATGTAAGTATTGAAATGCGTGCTGCGGTATCAATGTTTGGCCACATGGGAATCGAAATGGACCCACGTGAGCTGACAGATCATGAATACAGCGCCCTTAAAGCGGCCATTGCGCTGCATAAAGAGCACCGTGAATTTATTCATGGCGCCGATTTATACCGCCTAGATAGCGATGATTTATCAATTAACTTTGGTTTAATCGACGAGCAAAAATTAAAAGCGTTATTTGCTTATAACAGCGTACGCGAAACACCGCGTACAGCGCCTAACAAACTGCGTTTTGTTGGTTTAGATGCAAATACACAGTACACACTTAATTTAGTGTGGCCTGTTAAATTTGAAGAATACCGTCCTTCATCTATTGCAGCTGTTAATGGGCAAACATTTACCGGTGAAGCGTTAATGGAATTTGGCTTACAAATGCCAATTTCATTCCCGCAAACATCACTTATTTTTGAGCTTAATAAAGCTTAAAATATAATAAGCAGCAAAAAGGGAGCTAATTAGCTCCCTTTTTTAATGATGTTGTTAAGCGATTAATCGAGTTTAGACTCAATTAGCTCTAAGGCTTCTTCTAAAATAGTTTCTACGGCTTGTTTAGCGCGCTCTGGATTACGTGATTTAATCGTATCTAAAATGTCAGCATGCTTAGCTACATCGGCCCCTGGTACACCTTTAATATGATTTGTATAACGAATACTTACACGCAGTGCGGTGCTAATAAACTCTGTTAGCTGCACAAAAAAGCGATTATTACTGGCCACTAATATACTGGTATGAAAGGCAATGTCGGCTTCAAGCGGATCGTCCAAGCCTTGGTCTGCATCGGCCATGCGAGCAAGTGCATTATCTATTTCAGCAAGTTGCTCTGCACTGGCATTTACAGCTGCAAGGGCGGCGGCTTGTGGCTCAAGCGCTACACGTACTTGAGTAAACTCTTTTAATAAAGACAGTGACGGTTTACTGCTTAAAATCCAACGAAGTACGTCGGTATCAAACATATTCCAGCTGCTTTCTGGCAGTACGCGAATACCTTGCTTAGGGCGAGATGAAATAAGCCCCTTAGCAGAAAGCATTTTTACGGCCTCACGTGTTGCACTGCGGCTCACATCGTATTTAACACATAGGTCAGCTTCAGATGGTAAACCTTCGTTTACTGGGTAGACGCCGCGCACAATTGCAAAGCCTAAATCATGGGTTAATTGTTGTGTTAAGTTTTGGCGAGGTTGGCTTTTCATTGAGCGGTATCCGAGTGAGTCATTGCTTTATTATATATCATATATCATATTAATGTACGTAAGGATATGATATAAACTTTGTAAAAGGCAATTATTTTAACACAGCTGTAACACGAATCCCCAAGCAAAAGTGTTTAGTTTAAGTGGCGCAGTCTGTTTTATGGAGAAACGCATTTGAATACCCACGCTCAATATCACAGTATTTCTGGTAAGGTCGTTTTTATTACTGGTGGCGCATCTGGCATTGGCAGAGCAATGGTTAAAGCGTTCGCCGAACAAAATGCAAAAATTGCCTTTATAGATATAAATAACGACGCTGCGCAGTCGCTCATTGCCTCATTACCCAACGCCAAATTATGGTTTAGACAAGTTGATGTAACCGACTCAAATGCTTTGCAGCAATCATTAGTAGATGCATGCGCAGCATTAGGTGCCATTAATATACTGGTAAATAATGTAGCAAACGACCGCCGCCAAGCCAGTGAAGATGTTACCGTACAAGATTGGGATCAATGCCTACAAATTAACTTAAACCCTGCCTTTTTTGCCTCGCAAGTGGCTATGTCATTTATGAAAGACGAAGGGGCTGGCAGCATTATTAACTTTAGCTCTATTAACGCCATTATGGGTCAGCCTCAAATGGCGGGTTATGTCACTGCAAAAGCAGGCCTAATTGGCATGACCAAAGCACTAGCGCGCGATTATGGTGAGTTTGGCATAAGAGTAAATGCGATTTTACCTGGTTGGGTTGCCACCGACCGCCAGCTTGCCAGCTGGTTTACTCAAGAAGAGCAAGTAAAGTGGATGGAAGCCATGGCGCTTAAAAAGCTAGTAACACCAGAAGACGTTGCTAACCTTGCGCTCTTTTTAGCCGCAGATGAAAGCAGTATGATCACCGGCCAAGGCATTAAAATTGATGGTGGGAGGCTTTAAGTTGCAGCACTCTGACTTATTTATTGCCGTAGATTGGGGAACCAGCCATTTACGTGCTTATTTGTGTAGCGTAAGTAAAGATAAGCTACTAACGCTAATAGCGCAGCGCGATGGCCCTGGCGTTATTAGAGATAAGCAAAATTTTGAGCATACACTTATAGGTGTTATAGCTCCATGGACTAGTGAATACGGTGTATTACCTATTTATATGGCAGGGCAAATTACCTCAAGTATAGGTTGGCAAGAAACCCCCTATTTAGCATGCCCTATAAACCCTGAAAACCTGCTCAGTGCAGCTGTTAATTTTGAGTGTTCTGGTAACAAAGTCAGTGCGTTACCGGGTACAAAATGCACATTACAAAATAATTTGTTTGATGTCATGCGCGGCGAAGAGCTACAAATATTAGGGTTTTTAAAACAAAATCCAGCCTATCAGCGCGGCAACGTATTAATTTGTTTACCAGGTACACATACTAAATGGGTGCTGTTAAAAGAGGGCAAAATAATCTGTTTTAAAACGGCGATGACTGGCGAATTATACGATTTACTCTGTCATCAAAGTGTTCTTATTCCTAATGATTGCGAAGCTGGGGAGTTTGATTGGCATGCGTTTGAGCAAGGTTGCGAGCTTACTTTAGGCAGTGATAGTGGAAATTTAGCACACGGTATTTTTAGTGTGCGTACTCGCCAACTTTCAAAAGAGCTAACGCCAGTGCAAGCAAAGGCGTATTTATCGGGCGTGTTAATTGGTAGTGACGTACGTGCCGCGCGCCATGCAAGCGAATGGCAATTGGTGGCTAATTCAAAGGTGGTGGTTATTGGCACACAGCAGCTAAATAAGTGCTTTACCCATGCGCTAAATTGTATAGGCGTAGAATGCCTAGAATTTGATGTTAAAACAGCAACCTTAAGCGGTTTTAACTACTTGTTTAATACAAAAAGGTAATACTAATCCGTAATAATATTTAATCATTTTGCGGGGCTAACGTGTCGCTAGCTTCGTTAAAAAATTCTCATTTAGAACAACTAAATAGCGAATTTTTTGCCTAGTTATCAACGCATTTTTCCATCCTCAAAATAGAACACTTAATTATGCGGATTGGTATAATAACCCCGCAGATACAAAAAACCCTCTACATTATAATTATGTAGAGGGTTTATTGATTTATATGTTTTGCGTTTTATGCTGTTTTAGCAGCTTGGCTTTGCTCAATATAATGATTAAGTGTAGCGACTTGTGCGTCATTAAAACGAAGACCTAACTTACTTCTACGCCATAAAATGTTGTACGCATTACCAGCCCATTCTTGATTAAGTAAATAATCTACTTCAGCAGCAAATAAGCCATGGCCAAAATCTTGCCCTAAATCACCAAGCTGTACAGCATCGCCTAAAATAATTTTTGCGCGAGTACCGTACGTTCGCACAAAGCGTTTTAATGTAAGCGCTGGTAACCAAGGGTAACGGGCTTTAAGCTCGCTGCTAAGTGCTTCTACGCTACTAAAGTCCCCACCAGGTAGTGCACTGTGCTTAGTCCATGCTTCGCTCATTTGCGGGTAAAATTCTTCGAGTTTGTTTACAGCGGCCTCAGCAAGTTTACGGTAAGTGGTAATTTTACCGCCAAACACACTGAGCAGTGGCGTGCTGTCACCTTCGCTCGAAAGCTCTAGTTTGTAATCGCGTGTTACTTTTTGCGCATTAACCGATTCGTCATCAAGTAATGGGCGAACACCTGAGAAGGTATGTACTATATCTTCGCGTTTAATGTGGTTTTTAAAGTAACTGTTAGTAATATCAATTAAGTAATCGATTTCTTCATCACTAATTTTAACGTCTTGCGCTGCACCGTTATGTTCAACATCGGTGGTGCCAACAAGTGAGTAGTCGTCCTCAAATGGAATAACAAATACAATACGTTGGTCTTTATTTTGTAAAATGTACGCTTGTTTTTCATCGTGAATACGCGGCACCACAATGTGGCTGCCTTTAACAAGGCGAATATTTTGTGGTGACTTTTCTATTAGTGCTTCGTCAAATAACTTTGCAACCCAAGGGCCTGCGGCATTAACAATACCTTTGGCTTTAATCGTCTGTTGCGCTTTGCTTTGCTGTTGCTCAAGCGTAACCTGCCATTGGTTATCGATGCGTTTTGCGCTTACACATTTGGTTTGCGTAGCAATGGTAGCGCCTTTATCTTGCGCGGCTAGGGCATTTAAAATAACTAAACGAGAGTCATCAACCCAACCATCAGAGTACTCAAAACCTTTAGTGATCGAAGGCTCTAACACACTATTTTCACCAAACTTAATACCACGAGAACCTGCTAGTGTTTCGCGCTTAGCTAAGTTGTCGTACATAAATAAGCCAATACGAATCATCCACGCAGGGCGCAGGTGTTTTTGATGCGGTAATCTAAAGGTGAGCGGCCACATAATATGCGGTGCATTTTTAAGTAGCACTTCACGCTCGGCAAGTGCTTCTTTTACAAGTCTAAACTCGTAATGCTCAAGGTAGCGCAAACCACCGTGGATCAGCTTAGAACTATTTGAAGACGTTGCACTGGCAAGATCTGATTGTTCGCATAAAAGAACTTTTAATCCTCTGCCTGCTGCATCAGCTGCTATTCCAGTGCCGTTTACACCGCCACCGATGACGAGTAAGTCATATTCGTTATCTGCTAATTCCACCGAGCTAACCTTTTTATTTGTAATATAAATAAGACATATAGCATCATAAAGCTGTGGCCCTTATTTGACAATAGATAACCGCGCTTTTTGCTTGTTAATTTTTAATCCTGATCTTTTTAAAAACACCCTGCGTACAACGCGCTATTTGCCTAAGCTAAAGGTGTTTTATAGGCCGCTAACTTAATTAGCGGCTGGTATTTGCTGTTGTTGGCAATCGTCACTAGATAAACGAACTTGCGCTACACAGTGCTGCCATTTTGCGTATAAATCGTTACGCTCATCGGCGCTCATTGTTGGCTCAAAACGACGGTCACAGGTCCACATTTTTGCCAGCTGCTCAGTCGACTCGTAAATACCTGTTTGTAAGCCTGCTAAGTATGCTACGCCTAAAGAGGTGGTTTCGGTCACTGTTGGGCGCTCTACGGTTGCGCCTAAAATGTTAGATAAAAAGGTAAGCACCCAGTTATTTTTCACCATACCGCCATCTACACGTAACACGCTTGGGCGTAAGCCATCACGTTCCATTGCTTTTTGTAAATCTTTGGTTTGATAACCCACCGATTGAAGCGCTGCTGCAACAATAGTGCTAATGCCAGAGTCGCGCGTTAAACCTAAAATGGCACCACGTGCGTTCGGGTCCCAATATGGTGCGCCTAAACCTGTAAACGAAGGCACTAAAAATACCCCATGATCGAGCGGTACATCTTTTACTAATGATTCGCTCTCGCCGGCATGGCTTAATAGTTTTAAGCCTTCAACAATCCACTGCATAGTGGCGCCTGCCATAAAAATACTGCCTTCAATGGCGTAAGTTGGCTTGCCATTTAGTCTATAAGCAACCGTAGTCAGTAAGCGGTTTTCAGATGTGAGCGCTTTTTCGCCGGTATTAAGCATTAAAAAACAGCCCGTACCGTAAGTGCTTTTTGCCATACCTTGTTCAAAACATGCATGGCCAACAAGGGCTGCTTGTTGATCGCCGGCAATACCACAAACTCGAATAGGTGCGCCAAAAATATCGTCGCTGGTTGAGCCAAATTCGTCGGCTGAGTCCATCACTTTCGGCAGCATAGATTCAGGAATTTCGAATAAATCGAGTAACTCTTGATCCCATTGCTGAGTATGGATATTAAATAACATAGTGCGCGATGCGTTAGTTGCATCGGTACGGTGCTCTTTGCCACCCGTTAGGTGCCAAAGTAAATAGGTATCAACGGTGCCAAAAGCCAGCTCTCCTGCAAGGGCTTGCTCACGTGCGCCTTCTACGTTATCTAAAATCCAGCGCACTTTGGTGGCCGAAAAATACGGGTCTAGTAGTAGGCCTGTTTTGTCACTAATCGTTTGGCAAAGCTCGTCAGTACTTAGGCTTTCGCAGTAATCACTGGTGCGGCGGTCTTGCCAAACAATCGCGTTATAAATTGGCTTGCCTGTTTTTTTATTCCACACTAAAGTGGTTTCGCGCTGGTTGGTGATACCAATGGCAATAATTTCTTCAGGCTTTACGTTTTTATCGGCTAGCACTTTGCGGCTTGTACTTAGCACTGTTTGCCAAATATCGTTAGGGTCGTGTTCTACCCAGCCATTTTGCGGAAAATGCTGCGAAAATTCTTGTTGTGCTGTACCAAAAACGTCTGCATCTTTTGTAAACAAGATGGCCCGAGAGCTTGTGGTTCCTTGATCAATTGAGAGTATGTATTTGGACATGATATTTGTGTTATTTATCTTATCTTATATATGACTAGATTGCCTTTAACTAAGATTAATGGCAACGATTTTTTCTTAAAATAGCCGATTAAAAAATAAACATACTGTTTTTATTTGCTAACTCTTTTAAATAACAGGCGTTTTATTGCGGCATAATTTTAAGTGCGAGTGCGGCTATTTATAAAAATAACCGCTTAAAAACTTAATATTACTTGGTGTAAGGTGTGGCTTGCTGCCAATCCAAACCTGTTGAAAAGCGATTATCAAACCCGTGCCATTGTGGCAGCGGCTTACCATCAACAACCGCTTGATCGCCGTTTTGTGGCAAATCTAAGTATTCACATTGACTGGTAATGCCTTTTACATGGCAGTCCATCATGGCAAGTACAAAGTGTTTGTTAGTCTCGTTTAGGGTGCGCATAGACCACGATGGTTCGTAGTAATGGCCAATATCTAGTTCGCTACTACTTTGTGCAATAGCAGGCGCAGGGTGCGGTGCAATATTATGGCGAGCATTTTTGTAAGTAAGCATGTACTTATCTGAGCTGCCTGTTTGGTTGTAAAGGTTTTTAATACCTTCATAACCGGATATATCATCTAAACTGCCCGCTACATAAAGCGAAGGTACTTTAATGTTTTGCATAGCATCGGCATTAAATAGGTTATGTTGCCCACCCCACGGTGCAAAGGCCACCATGGCTTTAATGCGTGTATCTACTTGTGGGTTTTTATATTGCCCACCAGCACAGCTATTTAGTAATTGCTGAACTTGCTTAATTTTTGCTGGGTCTTTCATGCCCGTAAACATTGCGGTTGTTTGCTCATTAAAATCATAGCAACCACCAATTGTATTTACCGCACCAAAGCCACCCATAGAATAGCCAATAACACCTGCGCTGTTGTTATCTACTTGCTTGCTGGCAAAGTTGTTTTGCTCATTAAAGTAATTAAGTACAAATTGCTGATCGCGAGAGCGGTTTATAAGCGTGCTAAAAAAGCCCGAAAACGGTGCGTTTTTAAAATCAACATCAGCATTAGTTGAGTCGGTATGATCAAGTGCAGCAACTATGTATCCGTGCGACGCTAAATGCTCGCCAAGGTAGTACATAATGGTGCGATAGCCGGTATAACCGTGCGAAAGCACAATAACAGGGTAGTGCTCTTTATTATTAATGGCTACATCGCGCATTGCATCGGCTTGTAAGGTAAATGCTTTACCTGTGCGTGTTACATCGCTGTAGCTAGTTAGTGGTGCCTTTGCCGTGTCTGCTGCCGGATACCACACTTCTACTTTTAAAGGGCGATCTTTTTGAGTTTGTGTTGCTGGGTCAAACTGCGCTGGGTTTACTAAATCAAGCGTTTGTACGCCAACGCTGTAGCTACCTTTAGCAGCAAGCTCAGGGAGCACTTCGCTAGTGATTGGCGGGTAAAGTTGCTCAGGCATGTTTTGAGCTGCAAAAACGGCAATTGCCGATAAGCAGCTCGTTGCTAATATCAAGGCTTTTGAAAGCGCCTTAAATGTGTGTGTGGTTGTCATTGTGTATCCTTGTTGTGTGTATTTTTATTATTAATTTAGATTGTTAGACTCAACGCTATCACTGTATTTAAGCTGCCACTGCGCCCGTAGCTCATCCATTATATTCATAACTCTTAGGCTAGTACTGAGCGGTAATACATCACTTTGTGTTTGCTGCTGTAAAATACACTCACTAACGTGATCAATTTCAAACTTAAAGTTTTCATCGTCATTAAAGCTAAAATCAAAGCGCTGCATTTGTTGCGCGTTTAAATGTAGCTCTAGTGACTGAGCCCCCACAAATTCATCAATACGAATATATCCATACTCACCTAAAATACAGGCTTGAGTAGGGCCATTTTGTTGCAAAGCGCTGCTTAGCTGTGCAAATTGGCCTTGGCCGTAATTTATAAGGGTTACGCTTCGCTCATCTACGCTGGTCGTGCTTTTATGTACTAATGATTTAATTTGCTCAGGGGCTTTATTAAATACCACATCGGCAATTGATATAGGGTAAATGCCTAAATCAAGCAAGGCGCCGCCAGCGGTTGCAGGGTTCATTAATCGGTGTGATGAATCAAACTCACCCGCTAGGCTAAAGTTGGCATTCACACTGTGTACTTTGCCTATTACGCCTTCGCTTAATAGTAGTTGCAGTTTTACTATTGCTGGTAAAAAGCGCATCCATACACCTTCCATTAAAAAGCGGTTTTGCTGCTGCGCTAGTTCTTTAAGTGTAATGAGTTGCTGAGCATTAACAGTAATCGGTTTTTCGCTGAGTACATGCTTATTGTGTGTTAAGCATTGCGCTATGGCTTTAAAGTGTTGCTCGTGGGTATTGGCAATATAAATGGCATCAATATTTGGGCATTGCATAAGGGCTTGGTAGCTCTCATAGCCTTTAATTGAATAGTGTGTGGCAAACTCATTTGCGCGCTGCTCACTCGTCGATGCAGCGCCAATAAGCTGAGCATCAGCGCAATGCGCAATGCTCTTAGCAAAGGTGTGAGCAATATTGCCACACCCAATAATTCCCCAATTAACCTTTGCCATGCTTATTCCTTAATGATGTTTAAAAAGACGTAATTTGTAATCCTGAACCTGCTGAACATACGTAAATGTCGGCATTTAAGTTAAAGCGTTCAAAGTAGTGTTGCTCTACTGCTGCCTTAATTAGTGGCACTTCTGCATCACGACATAAACAAACAATCGCACCGCCAAAGCCGCCACCGGTCATGCGTACTGCACCGCGTTCGCCCATGGCTTCTTTACAAATTTCTACTAGGCCATCGGTTGCTGGTACGGTTACCTCAAAGTAATGTTTAAGCGACTGGTGCGATGCAGCCATTAGCTCACGTAGCGCGTCAATGTCGTTATCTTGCAGCGCTTTAGTTGCTGCAATTACACGGTCGTTTTCGCTAATTACGTGGTGTGCACGTTTGTATTCGTTTTCGCTTAATGCGTCTTTTGTTGCTTCAAGCGTGGCCATGGTTGCTTTACGAAGTGTGGCTACATTCATTTTTGCAGCTGCTTGCTCACAGTCAACACGACGTTGGTTGTATTCGCTATCTACCAATTTACGTGGGTAGTTAGAGTTAACAATAACAATGTTTAAATCATCCGGTACTTTTACAGACTCAGTGGCTAGGTTTTCACAGTCAATTAAAAGAGCATGGCCGTTTTCGCCTTTTGCTGAAATAAGCTGATCCATAATGCCCGATTGGCAATGCATAAAGTCGTTTTCGGCTTCTTGGCCTAGTAATGCAATTTTTTCTTCGCTTAAACCAAGCTGTGCAATATGGTTAAACATACCACCAACAGCAACTTCCAGCGCAGCTGATGACGATAAACCACTGCCTTGCGGTAAGTTACTGTCGATCAGTAAATCGGCGCCGCGTAAAGTGTGGCCCGCACGCTTTAATACAAATGACACGGCACGAATATAGTTACCCCATTGCGATTGCCCTTGGCTGATGTCTTCATCAACGCTAAAGCTGTCTTTTTCGCCTGGGTAATTTAACGAATGCACGGTAATAATGTTGTCGTCGCGCTCTTTAAACATAACTTGAGTACGAAACTCTAACGAGCACGGAAATACAAACCCATCGTTGTAATCGGTAAATTCGCCAATTAGGTTTACACGCCCTGGCGCTGCAGCAATACCTTGAGCAGGCGCACCGTACAGTGATAAAAATTGTTGTTGAAAATCGTTAAGCGTCATCTGTGTGTCCTGCTGTTTTTTTATAGTGTGTGGTACTGGCTGCTTGTAAAATAGAGGCAGCTGTTTCTGCGCTTAAATCGCGCTGGCTTTCACCTAGCATTTCGTAGCCAACCATGTGTTTTTTCACGGTAGCAGAGCGAAGTAGCGGCGGGTAAAAATGAGCATGTAAGCGCCAATGTTGCTCATCTGAGCCACGATTAGCGGGTGCATTGTGCCACCCCATAGAATACGGGAAGCTACAATTAAATACGTTGTCGTATTTAGTGGTTAATACTTTAAGTGCCTGTGCTAAAGAGTCTGTTTGCGCATCGTTTAGCTGGCTAAAGTTTTGAATGTTATCTTTAGTTACGAGTAGTGTTTCAAACGGCCATGCTGCCCAAAATGGCACCACAACAAGCCAGTGCTCGTTTTCAAATACGACGCGGGTTTTATCTGCTTGTTCTTTTTGCACGTAATCGGCAAGCATCGCGCTGCCATGCTTTTTAAAATAGGCAAGCTGCTGCGTATCTTCGGCTTCTATTTCGGTTGATAAGTGCGAATGCGCCCATACTTGGCCGTGCGGATGAGGTTGCGAGCAACCCATTATCTCGCCTTTATTTTCAAATACCTGAACACACTCGTAGTGCTGTGCAAGTTCTGTGTAGTTGTCTTTCCAGGTTTTTACAACTTCGTGCAGGGCGTCGTGCTCAAGCTCAGGTAGTGTTTTGTTATGCTCTGGCGAAAAACAAATCACACGGCATTCGCCGCTTGCTTCGTCGGCAATAAATAAATCGCTGTCTGACTCTAAGCTTTGCGGTTGCTCGTTGGCATTAGGGGTTAGTGCACCAAAGTCATTTCTAAATACATGCGTGTATTTGTAATCTGGGTTGCTGTCGCCATTTGCACGGGTGTTACCTGGGCAAAGTGGGCAGCTTTCATCGTGCTTTGGCAGTACGCTTTCGTTTACTGCTTCTGTTGCGCCTAACCATGGGCGGTTATTACGATGCGGTGATACTAATACCCAACGCCCCGTTAGCGGGTTTTTACGTCTGTGAGTACTTTCTAATAAAGCCATGTTAACTCTCCAACCCACTTGGGTAATTAGTTTGCCAGCGCCATGTATCGTTGGTCATGTCGCTAAGTGTTAGTTCTGCGTGCCAGTTAAGGGTGGTTTGCGCTTTTGTGGCATCGGCATAATTACAGGCAATATCGCCTGCACGGCGCGGTGCACTTTTATAAGGAATATCTTTATTAGCTGATGCGCTAAATGCTTTGATCATATCAAGCACTGAATAACCTTGGCCTGTGCCTAGGTTATAAGCATGAAATGCGGTATCTGTTTTGTGCTGCATAAAGGCCGCTACATGGCCTTTCGCTAAATCTAAAACGTGAATATAGTCGCGCACGCCAGTGCCATCTTCAGTGTCGTAGTCGTCACCAAAAATATTAACCACTTCGCGTTTGCCTACCGCAGTTTGGGCAATAAAGGGCATTAAATTATTTGGAATACCATTTGGGCTTTCGCCTAATAAACCGCTTGGGTGTGCACCTACTGGGTTAAAGTAACGAAGCGCTATACCCATAAATTTGCTATTAGCCTTACATACGTCTTGCATGGCTTGCTCAACCATGACTTTAGTCCAACCATAAGGGTTGGTCGCGCGTATAGGGTGTTTTTCATCTATAGGCAAGTAGTCTGGCTCGCCATACACAGTGGCTGATGAGCTAAATATAATGTGGTTAACGCCTTCGTCTTGCATGTTTTGTAGCATGCTTAATGTACCCGACACATTATTTTGGTAATAACGCAGTGGTTGCTCGGTTGATTCACCTACCGCTTTTAATGCTGCAAAGTGAAATACAGCCTCGGCTTGGGTGTGTTTAAGGGCAAGTTTAAACTGCTGCTCGTCTTGAATGTCGCCTAAAATGAACTCAAACCGAGTACCGGTAATTTTTTCGAGTTGATCAAGCACACGGGGGCTTGCATTAGATAAGTTATCGTAAATAACAGGGGTTATGCCTGCTTCATGAAGTGCAATACATGTGTGGCTACCTATGTAACCCATGCCGCCTGTAACTAAAACTTTCATGTGTTTTCTCGAAATGTGTATTTATATGATAAATACTACTATTAAGGTGGTCTAAAAACAATAGTTATGATTACCCGTAATTTCAAATAAAAGCACAAAAAACACACAATCATAGCGTAGGCTAAAATTATAAATGGTGTGGTTTTGCAATTAGTAACAGTTGCTTAGGTTTATCAATTAATTCTATAAACTGATTCTATTAGCTAGCTAATTATCAGTGTAGCGTGGTGGTGATAGTATAAATTGGTAAATAGCAGTGAGTTTAGTGGGTATAAATGTTTGGCATTTTAGCAGCCCCCGTACTTGCGCTGTAAATAACATTAATAAATTAGGAATGATCAACATGAATAAAACAATTTTATTAACAGGCGCTACCGACGGCATAGGCCTAGAAACTGCAAAAATGCTACTCGCACAAGGTCACACTGTACTATTGCACGGGCGTAATCAAGATAAGCTAAACAATGTACAAGGGGCTTTAAACGAGCAATACCCACAAGCAAATACAGCAACCTATGTAGCCGACTTAAGTGTTATGGCGCAGGTGCAAACATTTGCGCACACAGTATTAGCTGACCTACAGCAAAGCGGCAAAACATTAGATGTACTTATTAACAACGCCGGTGTGTACAAACTTGCTGATATAACTACAGCAGAGGGTCTTGATGCCCGCTTTGCGGTAAATACCTTTGCTCCTTATTTACTTACTAAATTGCTATTGCCTGTTATGAATGCGCAATCGCGTGTTGTAAATGTATCGTCTGCTGCACAATCAAGCGTTAACTTTGAGTCGTTAGTGGGAAAAAAACCACTATCAGATAGTGCAGCCTACGCACAGAGCAAATTGGCTATTACTATGTGGTCGCGCCATTTAGGGCTTGAATTAAAAGGCATGGGGCCATTAGTGGTGTCGGTAAACCCTAAATCGCTACTAGGTAGTAAAATGGTAAAAGATGCTTACGGACTTGATGGCGGCGACTTAAAACTAGGTGCCGATATTTTTTGCCGTGCAGCTTTAAGCGATGAATTTAAAGACGCAACAGGCCTTTACTTTGATAATGATGCAGAGCGCTTTGCACCTCCACACCCTGATGCACTTAACAGCGCTAAAAACCAGCAGCTTATTGATACCCTAGATACTGTATTAGCGCAGCTTAAACTAGGTAATGCATAGTGAGTGAGCAAATAACCTGGACCGTAGAAGGCCAAATTAAAGACGGCAAATACGATCAGTTTTTAGAGGTAATGCAGCAACTTATTGCTTTAGCTAAAAGCGAAGCGGGCACTGTAATGTACGAGTGGACGATAAGTGAAGATAAACGCAATGTACATATTTACGAGCGCTATCAAAACGAGGCCGCGGCTAAATTACACCTACAAGGGTGGGGCGAAAGCGGCCCATTGTTTTTAAGTGTGGTTGATATGCAGCGAGTGACTGTATACAGCCAGCTTAGTGAAGAATTTGCTAAAGCCTTTGCAGGTCCTAGCACTGTATTTATGACACCCATAGGTGGGTTTGTAAATTAGAAAGTAGTAAACGTTTTACCCTTTGTTGATCAACAAAGAGTTCACCTAACGGTGAACTCTTTTTTCGTTTTAGAGGGCTACTCAGCTTTTAGCATGCGCTGGTAAAGCCAGTCTTTTAATTCAGAGCGGTCGTGTTTTAGCTGGTGCATTTGCTCATCACTAATGGGTGCGTCTTTAAGTTCAAGCACTCTAATTTCTTTATCGAGCTTGTCATACTGCTGCGCTTTTTCTGCAAAGTCGGCATCGTCTTGGTTCAGCTTTGCAATGGTATTTAAGTGATCTGGAAAGTCGTTGGTTAATGAGTGGTCTTCGCCTAACATATTCGCTCCTTAGTAGGATATAAATGAGTTGTTTAAGTGAATTACTACCTTTTCATTTATTACTCTGGGGTTTAGACAATCATAAATCAACCATTGCTAACCTAAATTGATATAGCGCAAATAACCGTTTAGTTTTAAACCCAGTGCTATTTTTCCCAATAAGGGGTTTCGCCAAAGTACTCAATAAAGTGATCGATAAACGCACGTACTTTAGGCGCTAAAAGACGATTACTTGGGTACACTGCCCAAATAGCGGTATTAGCAACTAGCGGGTAATCTTTTAAAATTTCGACTAGGCGGCCATCATTTAAATACTCATAGCTGCACCAGTTAGAACTTATAGTTACACCTAGCCCCATAGCACATGCATCTCGTACGGCTTCACCGTTATCAAATCGAAGTGCGCCTTTGGTTTTTATATTTAATGTATCTTGCTCTGCTTTAAACGCCCAGCTTTCTACTCCTGCTAAATTAATGGTTTGATGGTTTACTAAATCTTGCGGTGTTTTAGGTAAACCATTTTTTGCAATGTACTCGGGCGATGCACACACAATACGGCTGTCGGTGGCAAGTTTACGGGCAATTAGGTTTGAATCTTTAAGAGCTGCATCACGAATAGCGATATCAAAGCCGCCTTCTACTAAATCAACGATGGCATCGCTAAAGCGACAATCTATGGTGAGATCAGGGTACTTTTGAGTAAAGCTTTTTAACGCAGGCACTATGTGCATACGCCCAAAAGAGGCGGGTGCAGTAATACGCAATGTGCCCTGCGGCACTAAGCTGCCAGCGCCTACAGAGGCGCGTGCGGTTTCAAGTGTGGCTAATACCTCTTCTGCATGAGGTAAAAATGCTTCACCTTCTTCAGTAAGCGACACCTTACGTGTGGTGCGATGAATAAGCCTAACCCCTAAGCTATCTTCTAATTTACTAATATACGCGCTAGCTACTGCTGGCGATAAATTTAGTTCTCGCCCTGCAAGGCTAATATTATGGGTATTAGCTA
The DNA here is from genome assembly GCF_002221525.1 of Pseudoalteromonas espejiana DSM 9414. Taxonomy (NCBI): domain Bacteria; kingdom Pseudomonadati; phylum Pseudomonadota; class Gammaproteobacteria; order Alteromonadales; family Pseudoalteromonadaceae; genus Pseudoalteromonas; species Pseudoalteromonas espejiana. The sequence goes on from NZ_CP011028.1 coordinate 254,500, forward strand.
TGCGTACAAATAAAGCAATGTGGTCGTTATTCATTCGCTATTCTCAATATTATTTTGAAACAGATTGTACATTTAGCTTTATTATCATTTATATCAAGTGAAACTACAATGAAGCCTCATTACAAGATTACACATCAACAAATAACAGAGGCAATACCCATGAAAGCAATGACAATTAATAATTTTGGTGGCACTGAAGAATTTGTAGCAGCAGACGTTGCAAAACCACAAGTAACAGCAGGCAACGTGTTAGTTCGTATTGCTGCAACGAGCGTAAATACAATTGATATGATGATTCGTCAAATGGGTGCTGACCTACCATTTGCTCCAAAGCTACCTGGTATTTTAGGTATGGACTTTGCGGGTACCATTGAAGCAGTTGGTGAAGGCGTAACAGAATTTGCAGTAGGCGACGAAATTTACGGTTGTGCGGGTGGCTTAGGCGACTTACCAGGTGCACTTGCAGAGTTTATGCTTGCAGATAAGCGTTTAATTGCTCACAAACCTAAAAACTTAACAATGAAAGAAGCGGCAGCTATTCCACTTGTAGGTATTACAGCACTTGAAGGTTTAACACGTGCAAATGTAAGCGCAGGCCAAAAAGTATTAGTACACGGCGGAGCAGGTGGTGTAGGCCATTTAGCAGTACAACTTGCTAAGCATTTTGGCGCAGATGTTTACTCAACAGGCGGTAACGCTGAGCAATTAGCCCTTATTGAAAGCTTTGGCGCAACAGGCATTAACTTTAAAGACGAAACCGTAGAGCAATACGTTGAAAAACACACAAGCAACGTTGGTTTTGACATGGTGTTTGACACAGTAGGCGGCGGTAACCTGACTAACTCTTTTGCAGCAGCAAAATTAAATGCTCAGGTATCTACAACGCTTTCTTTATTGGAACTTGATTTAAGCCCAGTACACTTTAAAGGGTTATCGTTAAATGTAATCTTTATGCTTATTCCAATGATTCACGACTTTAACCGTCAAGACCATGGCGACAAACTAGCACAGCTTGCACAAATTGTTGAAGCAGGCGGTATGCGCCCTGTACTTGATGAGCAATCGTTTACACTTGCCGACACAGCTAAAGCACACGACCGTTTAGCTAGCGGCCAAGCAATGGGTAAAGTGGTAATTGACGTAGAGTAATTACGTACCCTATTTAAAAACCTATTTATGAGCCGCTAGCATTAGCGGCTTTTTTATTTGCGCTAATTACATTTCTTAGTTGTTTTACTGCAAAAAAATGAATAATAATCGGGGTGGTTACGCTCTGTATACAAATGTACGTAGTTAAGCACTTTTAATTACGTTTTAGACTAATTATTTAAAAGTTAAGTAGTGAAGCGCCATGAGAATTCTAAATCAAAAATTTGCTAGTAAAGCTAGGCAGTTTTATATAGGTGTTGTGCTAGTGGGTGTGATGCTTTCTGCTGTGGTTTATTATCAGGCAGAAACAATTAAAAGCACGTCTGCTAAGTTAATGGAGCAACAAATACCGGCGCTGCGCGATATTCGCTTAATAGAAACCTACCTCGTAAAACAAGAGCGTTTATTGTATGAATACTATGCAACTAATAATAGTGAATTGTATTTAATCGACTTTTTAGAAAATCATGTACATATACTTACGCTAATAAAAAACCTAGACCGTAGCCATGGCTCCTTAGCGTTAGAGAGCAGCTTGCGTAATGAGTTTTCGGATGGGTTGGATTTAGCTCTTAAACTACACGAAAACTTATCAAGCCCCGTAACAAGCTGGGATTTAGCAAGGCACCAACTCGAAAAGCTAACAGAGCTACAAGCGTTGATGATGGGCAGCCTAGCTAGTGCAGAAGCATACATTTCAAAAGAGGTCGATAACGGCTATAAAAATACCGAAAGTAATCTGCATACTACAGTGCAAATTGTTATTTTGTTTTCGCTTGGTTTGGTATTAGTAAGCGTATATACCGGGCGCTACGCCTCTAAATTTATTAAGTTAAGCGCGGCAAACGAACGGTTAGCGCTGTTTCCTCGACGTAATCCAAATCCAATAATGAGTTTTAATAACCAGTTAGCGCTAAGCTTTTGTAATCCTGCAGCTAATAAAATGCATAAGGCGTATATTTCTGATCAAAATACCACGCCCCTCGCATTACTAAGCCGCAATATACACGAGCAACTTTTAGAGGTTAAAAAAAGCGATAAACACGTAAAGCAGTTTTTTAATCAGTTAGAGCGCCATTACTTAAATTACGAAATTCATTGGTTAGAAGAGATAGATGCTTTTGATGTACACATACGCGATGTAACCGAACAATTTGAGGCAGAGCGCTCACTTGAATATTTAGCATTTCATCATTCATCTTCTAAGCTGCCAAATCAGGTCAGTCTTAAAAAGTACACTAACGAGCTAATGCAGCAAAGCCAAGCGTTTAGCTTAATGCTAATAGAGGTAAACCATTTTAAATTATTACTAGAACAATACGGGTTAACTGGTGCTAATTTATGTATTAATGCGTTTGCTAAGCATTTATCGCACTGCGCGCAAGAGTTTACTCAGCGCCACCGCAGCAAAAATATGCTGACTATTTATCATATTGCTGATGCCAACTTTGCCATTGTATATACCGAGCAAGACTGCAGCGTGGCAATTGATCAGCTCCTTAGTCAAATGCACACACGCTTAAGCCAAATGATAGATACCCCTTACGGCGAAATGCGTATGAACTTTACCAGCGGTGTAACGCAGTACCCAAGTAGCAGTAATAGTTATAACGAATTATTACTGCATGCCAACATAGCTTTAGAAGAAGCCGACAAGCGCAACACTAGCTATGGCTTGTTTGATCAACAAAGTGGTGAAAAACACGCACGCAGAATGCATATAGCGCGAAGCCTCGAAACCGCCATAGAAAAGCAGCAGTTTGTTTTATATTTTCAGCCAAAAATGAAAATAAAATCGCACACCATAGATAGCTGCGAATGCTTAATTAGATGGTTTGATGATGGAGAATTTATATCGCCAGCGCAGTTTATTCCTATTGCCGAGCACAGTGGATTTATATTGCCATTAGGCGAGTGGATACTCGACACCGCCTTTGCGCAAGCTAAAGCATGGCATGAGCAAGGTTTACATATTCGTTTAGCTATTAATATATCGGCGCGTCAATTTACTCAGCAAGACTTTGTAGCGGGAATAAAAGAGCGATTACAGCGCTTTGCTGTACCCGCTGAATTAATAGAGCTCGAAATAACCGAAACAGCCATTATGGACGATGAAGAGTTTGGTATTTCGGTACTGCAAGCGCTTAGTACACTTGGGATTAGTTTATCAATAGATGACTTTGGTACAGGGTATTCATCGCTGGGTTACTTACAGCGCTTTCCGGTTAATAAACTAAAAATAGATCAATCATTTGTGCGCAATATGGCAAGCGATAAACGCGACCAAGCCCTAGTGCTGAGTATTTGCCAATTAGCTAAAAACTTAGGGCTCGACATTATTGCCGAAGGCGTAGAAGAGCACGCACAGCTTGAAAAATTAAAAGAGTATAACTGCGACCAAATACAGGGCTACTTATTAAGCCGACCAATACCGGCCGATGAGTTTGAAGCTTTTTTAGCAAAAGGCGTTAGCTTTTAAGGCGTTTTGCTAATGTATGTTGGGTAATTATTAGTGATAGAATAGCCGCATAAACGCTTCTATCGCTCACTGTACAAGCCATATGTGAGCAAAGAGCAGTACATTATTAATTAAGGTCGTTGTGTAATGCTGTTAATGATCGATAACTACGATTCGTTTACGTATAACCTAGTACAATATTTTCAGCGCTTAGACCAAGAAGTTTTGGTAAAGCGTAATGACGAAATATCTGTTGCACAAATAAAGCAACTAAACCCGCAGCATATTGTTATTTCACCTGGGCCATGTACGCCAAATGAGGCGGGCATATCACTAAGTGTGGTAGAGCAGCTTAAAGGTATTTACCCAATATTAGGCATTTGCCTTGGGCACCAAAGCATAGCGCAAGCATTAGGTGGTAAGGTTATTCGTGCAAAGCAGGTTATGCATGGTAAAACCTCACCTATTGTTCATAATAATAAGGGTGTATTTACCGGTTTAGAAAACCCACTTACGGTGTGTCGTTATCATTCGCTGGTGGTCGAAAAGCACAGCTTACCAAGTGAATTAGCCATTACCGCATGGAGTCAAACCGAACAAGGTGAGTTTGATGAAATTATGGGGTTACTGCACACGGAGCTTGCACTTGAAGGCGTGCAATTTCATCCTGAGGCTATTTTAACAACTCAAGGGCTCGAATTGCTTGCTAACTTTTTATCTCGCTTCTAACCTTACAGTTACCACCGAATGGCAAAACTAACACTGAATGGACTTTATGACTGAACTTGCGTCGCAACAGCGAATAGCCACAATGCTTGACCAGCGTGCTCACGATCTGCTGCTTGGCCATAGTTTTGCACATCAACAAATAGGCTTCATACATACGTTAGACATTGATTATGGCAAACCTATGAAGCAACGTACTTTATTAGAAGTAGAAGTTGCCGCACAGCAAAAACGCCAGCAAAACAGCACCGCGCATCATAAGTACCGTGCACAAGCGAGTAAACAACTTCATAAAGTAATAGAAACAGCCATATTTAAGCAACTAGAAGATATGGATGGGGTAATTCAAAACACCATAGGTATAGAAGATAACGTGGCGACTATGCTAGATATACTCGCGGTTAAGTCGGTGTCTGTTGGGCGCTTAGAGCCATTAATAAATGACTCAAGTTGGCTTGGTCGCGAATTAGTATCATTAGTAAACCTACCTTACTACCGAAAGCAGCGCAGTAAAACCACCTCAGTTAAAGTAGACAGCCCAGCACTTGCACTGCGTTATATTGGCCTTGATAACTTACAGTTGGTAATTCCTACTTTTGCGGTGCGTCATTGGATGCCTCACAGTACAGAGCCATTTCCATTATTAAAGCGCCGCCTGCGCGATGCCGCAATGGCCAATGCAATAGCAGCGCAAAAAATTGCTGAGCTTAACGATGTAAACCCTATTCATGCTTTTACACTTGGAATGCTTATAGATGTAGGACGTATTGCCTTAGTGCGTTTGTACTTAAAAACTTTTGAGCAGGTATGGCAACGAAAAGTGCAAATAGCGCGAGAAGCACAGCAAAAAAATTTACATACGGCCTTAATGGAGCTAAAACCAGATCCTTTATTTTTAACTACCTTGCTAAGCAATAAGTCGCTTGAGTTAAGTGCTAAAGTAATCCGCAAAATGGCTTTTCAGTACTTGCCGTTTGACCATGTTATGGCGCAGCTTGTTCATGGTGTTCACCAAAGTAGCGATGTTTTCCCAATGAGCGAAGTGATGCTCAAAGCCCGATGTTATTCTCAGTATTTAAACCTTAAGCATCATCAGCTTATTGAAGAAGATGAAGTAGAAGCGTGGTTTTCGTATCATCAGTTCACTAAAAATGAACTAAAAACCCTCGAAACAAGCAATTTTACCAATCTGGCTATTCAAATTGACTAAAAATCAGCTTATTGGCTGGGCCTTTAATAGGTAATTTAGTGCTGGTGGCGCTAAATTTTCCTTAACTATTGAATTTTTTGTTAATTTTTTTGCGACTATTCATTCATTAACATCTCCTTTGGCGCACCTTACTTTAAGCACTTATTGTAAGGCGCGGCTCAGTGCACAGGCGCTAAAGCTGCAAAACAAGCTATTTATTATCTATGCAAATAGTTATTCACTATCTATGAAATAATATCCCAAGCCCTTTATTTTAAAGGCCTGCATGAAAGTTTTTAACGAGACACAATCACAAATATCTGAAATAATGAGCGCCTGAAAATTGAACCACAAGGCAGTTTTACGCTCAATCTTTTGCTATTTAGTGCGTAAATATCTTGGTTACATTTATAGCCAAACACCTATTTTGATGTTTTGTGTTGCTCACAATTAAGAGGAAAAAAAATGACAGTAAATCGCGAATTATTTGATCACGTAATGGTTCCTAACTACGCACCTTCAAGTGTAATTCCTGTTCGAGGCGAAGGCTCTCGCGTATGGGATCAACAAGGCAAAGAGTTTGTTGATTTTGCCGGCGGTATTGCTGTTAACTGTCTTGGTCATTGCCACCCTGCATTGGTAGGTGCATTAAAAGAGCAAGGCGAAAAAATTTGGCACCTTTCAAACGTAATGACTAATGAACCTGCGCTTCGTTTAGCTAAAAAAATGGTTGATGCCACCTTTGCTGAAAAAGTGTACTTTGCCAATTCTGGCGCAGAAGCAAACGAAGCCGCACTTAAATTAGCGCGTCGTTTTGCACTTGATAAATTTGGCGCAGAAAAATCGCAAATTATCTCATTTAACAAAGGCTTCCACGGCCGTACTTTCTTTACCGTAACCGTAGGCGGACAAGCTGCATACTCAGATGGTTTTGGTCCTAAGCCTGGCGACATTGTACATTGTGATTACAATGACCTAGCTGCTTTTGAAGCGCTAATTAGCGACAAAACATGTGCAGTAATGATGGAGCCACTACAAGGTGAAGGCGGTATTGTTTCGCCAACTGACGAATTTGCACAAGGCGTGCGCGAGTTATGTACTAAGCACAACGCACTGCTTATTTTTGATGAAGTGCAAACAGGTGTTGGCCGTACTGGCGAGCTATACGCATACCAAGGTTTAAACGTAGTGCCTGATATTTTAACATCGGCTAAAGCATTAGGCGGTGGTTTCCCTATCGGCGCAATGCTTACTACAACTGAGATTGCACAGCATCTTAAAGTAGGTACTCACGGTTCTACATACGGTGGTAACCCACTAGCATGTGCAGTTGCAGAAGCTGCATTTGATACTGTAAATACACCTGAAGTACTTGTTGGCGTAAAAGAAAAAGCAGCGTTATTTAACGAGCTACTTGCAGCGGTAAACGAAAAATACAACGTATTTAGCGAAATCCGCGGCCAAGGTTTATTAATTGGTGCAGTAGTAAACGAGCAATACAAAGGCCGTGCTAAAGAGTTTTTAGTAGCGGGTACTGAGCAAGGCTTAATGTCACTTGTTGCAGGCGCTGATGTTGTTCGTTTTACACCTTCATTAGTTATTACCGAAGCGGACATTCGCGAAGGTATGGCACGTTTTGAAAAAGCAGTAGCAAGCGTAGTAAACGCATAACCGCTTTGCACCAACCTATTAAGGGCAAGCCTGCTTGCCCTGCATATTCTATTTACCGTTATTGATAAGGGAGCAAGCGGACTCATGATGATCCTTCGCCCAATCCAGCAAAATGATTACGCAGCGTTATTAAAAATAGCCCACGAATCGGGCCATGGCTTTACGTCTTTGCCGTTAAACGAAGAGTTACTGCAAAAGAAAATTGACCATTCTGTAAGCTCATTTGCTAAACAAACGTCACAACCTGGTGACGAAGGCTACCTGTTTGTTCTTGAAGATACCGAAACCGGTGAAGTAGTGGGTACTTCAGCTATTGAAGCTGCAGTAGGGCTTGATGATGCGTTTTATCATTACCACTTAAGTAAAGTGATTCATTCATCACGCACGCTAGATGTATACAAAGCGGTTGATATTTTAACCCTATGTAACGACTACACCGGTGCAACAGAACTATGTACCTTATTTTTGAAAGATGGCTACCGTAAAAACTGTAACGGTAAGTTACTTTCAAAAGCGCGCTTTATGTTTATAAAACAGCATGAACAGCGTTTTGCACAAACAGTAATAGCAGAAATGCGTGGCGTGTCTGACGAAAACGGCAGCAGCCCGTTTTGGCAGTGGCTAGAAGAGCACTTTTTCTCAATGGACTTTCCAACAGCTGACTACCTTACAGGTATTGGCCAAAAAGTGTTTATTGCCGAACTTATGCCAAAATACCCAATTTACGTAAACTTGCTAAGCAAAGATGCGCAAGCGGTGATTGGTAAAGTACACGACAACACGCGCCCAGCTATTGAGCTATTAAAAAATGAAGGTTTTACCTTCAATGGTTACGTCGATATTTTTGATGCTGGTCCAACAGTAGAAGCAAAAGTAGATAACATCGCCACTATTCGTAATGCGAAAGACTTTAAAGTAGAAATAGGCGAAGCGTCGGGCGATACCATGGTATTGCTGGCTAATGGTAAGTTAGAAGCTTATCGCGCAACAGTTGCTGCACTGAGCTTTGATGAGCGTGCAAGCAGCCTTATTTTATCGCAAGAAATAGCCGATGCACTACAACTGCAATCTGGCGACACAGTAAGCGCAACCCCAGTTTAATTTAGGAGAAAGTATAATGACTCATCCTGCACAATTTATTAATGGTCAGTGGTCACAAGGCCAAGGCACCGCTTTTAATTCAGTAAACCCTGCTAACAACGATGTTATTTGGCAGGCATCATCAGCAACCGCTGAGCAAGTAGATACGGCTGTAAATTCAGCGCGTGAAGCGTTTTACGCATGGGCAGATAAAAGCTTTAGCGAGCGCTTAGAGATAGTAAAAACCTTTGCTGCAACTCTAAAAGAGCACAGCGAAGAACTTGCCATTGCGATTGCTCAAGAAACAGGTAAGCCACTGTGGGAAACGCGCACAGAAGCAGGCGCTATGGTGGGTAAAATTACCATTTCTGAAAAAGCATTTTTAGAGCGCACTGGCGATGTTGAAAACGCCATGCCACTTGGACGCGCTATGATCCGCCACAAGCCACACGGTGTTGTAGCAGTATTTGGCCCGTATAACTTCCCTGGGCACTTACCTAACGGTCACATTGTACCTGCGCTTTTAGCCGGTAATACAGTGGTATTTAAACCATCAGAGCTAACGCCAATGGTTGCTGAGCTTACGCTTAAACTATGGGAAAAAGCCGGTTTACCAGCAGGTGTAATTAACCTAGTGCAAGGTGAAGTAGAAACAGGCAAAGCCCTTGCTGCTCATAAAGGCATTGATGGCTTATTCTTTACCGGTTCTTCGCGCACGGGTCATATTTTACATGAGCAGTTTGCAGGCCAGCCAGGTAAAATTTTAGCGCTAGAAATGGGTGGTAATAACCCACTTATTATTAAAGATGTAGCAGATACTAAAGCTGCAGTACACGATATTATTCAATCGGCGTTTATCTCAAGCGGCCAACGTTGTACCTGTGCACGTAAAGTATTTTTACCTAAAGGCCAACAGGGCGATGATATTTTAGCGCGCCTTATTACTGCTACTAAAGCGATTAAAGTAGGCAACTACGATGATGCAGACCAGCCATTTATGGGCTCTATGATCTCATCTGCGGCTGCAGCAGGCATGGTTAAAGCACAGAATGAGCTTGTAGAACTTGGTGGTGAAGTACTGGTAGAGCTTGAGCACACAGCAAATACCGGTTTTGTAACGCCAGGTATTATTGAGTGTTCAGCAATTGGCGACTTCCCAGATGAAGAGCATTTTGGCCCGTTATTAAAAGTGTTCCGCTTTGACGACTTTGACCAAGCAATCGATAAAGCAAACGACACAAGCTTTGGTTTATCAGCAGGCTTACTCAGTGACAGCCAAGCCGATTACGATCACTTTTTACGTCGTATTCGTGCTGGTATTGTTAACTGGAACCGCCCAATTACTGGCGCATCAAGCGCAGCCCCATTTGGTGGTATTGGTGCGTCGGGTAATCACAGAGCAAGTGCGTATTACGCAGCCGATTACTGTGCATACCCAGTTGCCTCGGTTGAGCTTGAAAAAGTAGCAATGCCAGCAACACTAAGCCCAGGCTTAAAAATAGATTAATTAGCAAACTATTATTGGTAATTAATTATTAGAAAAGCAGCTTAGGCTGCTTTTTTTGTATTGGTATCGCGCAAAGCTAGTAATTAGTAGCGCTTTCTGCTTAAATCTATGCAATTAGTTATTCAAAGGTGAAAATTACAATGGTTTTAGACAGGCAAGGGTACGATGACTTGATCATGTATCTAACTCAAAATTTAGCCTTATTTGAGAAGCCAGGCGAAATCAAACCCGGTGCGCCAACGGTAATGGAGCTCATAGAAGACGTAATAGCGCAAAACGTTATGCTAATTTGTGAACAACATACAAATTTAAACACCGAACAGCGTAGCCAAATTGTGCGCGAAGTTGACGGTATAGTGTACGACTTGCAAGAAGTGCTTAGCAGCATAACCTCGCAACCTGTAACGGTTGAGCAACACGCTTTTATAGATGAGTTCGCAGGGCTTATTAAAAACCTTTTTGATAACGCGGTATCTCACGCTTCTTAATCCTACGTGTAACTGTGCGCAGTATTAATCATTCGCTGCGCATATTATCCTTCCTCACCTTGTTAATAACGACCTTAAAAATTAATCTCAGCGCTCACGTATCGTTGCAGATTGGTATACAATCAATAAAATTTTTTTAGAGATAAACACATGCAAGCAAATGTAAAATGGGTTGAAGGCGATACCTTTATTGGCCGTTCTAATTCTAATCATAATATCGTTTTTGATGCCGGAAGCGACAGCGCCGCACCTAGCCCAATGGAAATGGTGTTAATGTCGGTTGGGTGTTGTTCGTCGGTTGACGTGGTAAGTATTTTAAAAAAAGCCAAACAAGACTTTTCTGACGTGCAAGTGCAGTTAAGCTCTGAGCGCGCCGAAACAGCGCCTCGTGTATTTACTAAAATTAATTTACACTTTGTTGTTAAAGGCAATAATGTGTCGGAAAAACACCTCGCACGTGCGGTTTCGCTTTCTGCTGAAAAGTATTGTTCAGTTGCTTTAATGCTTGATAAAACAGTAGAAATTACCCACAGCCACGAAGTTGTGCAAGATCAGGTAAAATAACGCTTTTTCCATAAGGAAAATTCGTATAAAATCCGCGAACTTTTCATTCTGCAGGTGCAGATTTCACTAATTTATAGGTTGGTTTATCATGAACAAACCCTTCGATAAACTTAAACTTCATGGCTTTAATAATTTAACCAAAAGTTTAAGCTTTAGTATTTACGACATTTGCTACGCAAAGACCGAGCAACAACGTAAAGAATATATTGAATATATCGACGAGCAGTACAGTGCAGATAGACTAACCGACATACTAGGTGACGTTGTTGATATTATTGGTGCCAACATTTTAAATGTGGCGCGCCAAGACTATGAACCACAAGGCGCAAGTGTGACTATTTTGGTTTCGGAAGAGCCGGTAGAAGAGCAGCAAAATTACGATGCTGACGAAGCACCAGGCCCACTTCCTGATTCAGTGGTTGCGCACCTAGATAAAAGCCACATTTGTGTACATACCTACCCAGAGGCTCACCCTGATGATGGTATTTGTACATTCCGTGCCGATATTGAAGTATCTACCTGTGGCATTATTTCGCCACTTAAAGCGTTAAACTTCTTAATTCATAGCCTTGAGTCAGACGTAGTAACGATTGATTACCGTGTACGTGGTTTTACCCGCGACATAAACGGTGTTAAACACTACATTGACCATGCTATCAACTCTATTCAAAACTTCATGACAGAAGATACTAAAGAAGCGTACCAAATGATGGACGTGAACGTGTATCAAGAAAACCTGTTCCATACCAAAATGATGTTAAAAGAAACCGACTTAAATACCTATTTATTCGGCCTTTCTACTGATGAGTTATCGGATGAAGAAGAAGAAGAGATTCGCTCTAAACTAACCCGCGAAATGCAGGAAATATTCTACGGTCGTAACCTACCAGACGCAGAATAAACAGTTTAAAGTAATTTGATTTTATTAAAAATGGCGCTCAGTGAGCGCCATTTTTTATGGGGTAATATTTTTGCTATTAATTAAGCATACTGTAAATAAGCGCACATACGGCTAAAGAGCCAACAGCAAGAATAAACAAGGTACTTAAGCGATTGCGGTACTTACTCAGTGCAGGCACTTTGTACACGGCAATCATAGGCATAATAAATAAAATCATCGCGATGATAGGGCCAGATAGCTGATCCATCATGTCTAAAATGCTCGGGTTTTTAACCGCACAAAACCAAATAGCAAAAAACATAATGAGTACACCAATTTTGTCGGCTACTTTGGCGCTTAAGCTCGTTTGTTTAGTAACCAAACCGGTAAAGCTTTCGCGAGCGCCTAAAAAGTGCCCTAAAAACGATGAGGTAATAGCTATAAACGCAACCAGTGGTCCAAGAGTGGCGATATACGAATTACTGGTGATGTTAGCAAGGTAGGATAAAATCGATACGTTCGCTGCTTTAGCTGCCGCCATTTGCTCGCCAGTCAGTGATAGTACGCACGAAAATACAAACAGCAGTACAAATACAATAAGTAACAAGCTAGTGCGCTTTAAAATGGCCTCAGCCTTGTTAGTGGCCTGATTGCCATAATGCCCACGCTGTACGTTCACAAAGCTTGAAATAGCCGCCGCATGGCTAAACGAAAACACAATAATAGGAATAGATAACCACAGTGTTTTAGTAAAGCTGCCCGCCTCAGGAAAGCTCATATCTGGCATTTGCCAGCTCGGAATTAAATATATCGATAAGCAAAATAAAATACCGACCAATGGGTAAACCAAAATAGCAAAGGCACGCAGCATTAAACGCTCGCCACCCATCATAAGGCTTATCATACCCGCTACTAATACGCCCGAAAGCAGCACGCGAGAAGGTGACTCAAGCCCCATTTGGTTCACCATAAAGCTATCAACCGTATTGGTTAAACCAACGCCGTAAATAAGCAAAATTGGGAATATAGATAAAAAGTATAATAAAGAGATTAACCTGCCCGCCGTTACACCAAAGTGCTCCTCAACAACATCGGTAAAATCTGAATCTTTATTTTTAGACGAAAGCACAAAGCGGGCTAAGCCACGGTGCGCTAAAAAGGTCATCGGAAACGCTAAACACGCCATAATAATCAGTGGCCAAAAACCACCTATACCAATGTTAATAGGTAAAAATAAAATACCGGCACCTACTGCGGTGCCAAAAAGGCTTAACGTCCACTGCGTATCGTGCAGGTTCCATTTAGAAGTCGGTGTGTGTTCACCTGTTGATGATGCATTTGAAAGCGTTGCATCTTGTGATGGTGTCATGTGTGTGCTCATCCATTATTTAAATAATAATCGCGCGCAAGAATATAGTTTTTAGCTAAAACTTTCATGTTTTGAGGCATTTTGTAGACTAATTAATTAGACGCCGTTGCAGCAAAAGTGTCATGAATACGAAACAGCGCTGTAAAATTAAACAAATACCTCAACCTCCACAATTTGTAGGTTGGGTAAAGCGAAGCGACACCCAACACGCCATAGGGTCGTTTGTGCGGTAAAGCTAGGTAGGCGGCTTCATAACGTGAAAGCAGAGGGGCATTTTTATTGGCTTCAACTAAAAATCAAAGCTTGTTCACAAAATCTGTTAAGTAGAAGCCATTGCTCATAACTTCATAAGAGATTTATTCTAAACTCCGTTATACTTCCTGCAATTAAATATGCCAAACGAAGTAAACAGGCCGCTAACTGCAATGAGCAAAGACATTCTTTTTCATACTATTTTCCCACACGAAACCAGTAAAACATGGGTTGTATTTGTTCATGGTGCAGGTGGTAGTTCGGCAATTTGGTTTCGCCAACTTAAAGCCTATAAAAAAGAATATAATGTATTGTTGCTCGATCTTCGTGGTCACGGTAAATCGAATAACTTAGTGCAAAACTTTGTAGATAATAATTACTCGTTTAATAAGGTCTCTAAAGACATTATCGATGTGCTAGATCATAACAACATTCCCAGTGCACACTTTGTTGGTATTTCATTGGGCACTATTCTTATTCGCAATATTGCTGAAATTGCGCCGCAATATGTTTCTAGCATGGTGCTAGGTGGCGCGGTTACTCGCTTTAATACGCGCAGTAATACGCTGGTTTATTTAGGGAATACTTTTAAACACTTCTTGCCCTATATGTGGCTGTATCGCTTATTTGCTTTTATCATGATGCCGAAAAAACGCCATAAAGAATCTCGACTTTTGTTTGTTCGTGAAGCAAAGCGCTTATGCCAAAAAGAGTTTATAAAGTGGTTTGAATTAGCCATGGACGTAAACCCTTTAATGCAGTACTTCAAAGAAAAAGACATTGATATACCCATCCTTTACATTATGGGTAAAGAAGATCACATGTTCCTTGGCCCTGTTAAAGAAATGGTAAAGCGTCATAAAAATAGCGTACTGCAAACTATTCACCAATGTGGCCATGTTTGTAATGTAGAACGCCCAGACTTATTCAACCAGCACTCGCTTGCTTTTATCGCCCAGCAAAACCGTTAAAAGCTGTAGATACAATAGGGATAGGACTTTCTTTTTTGCTTTCGCCCTAAACTCAAAACAAGGCCTGTCCTGAAAGAATGCCGAAAGAATAAAACTCCATTTTTATATCAAAGTGTAGGTTGGGTAGAGCGAAGCGAAACCCAACACATCATGGCGTTTGCGAGTAGCAAGTCAAGAGGGCTATCTTCATAACGAATAGCCTATCTGGATGTAATATTTATAATTAGCAATAACTTACACGATTTGCTATTAATAGAACTACATAAAATAAATTAAGTGTTCTCTGATAAAATTGACAGCACACTATTTTGCAAGGAGAGCAATTTGCAACCAAAGTCGCATACATTATTTCATTTCACAAAGAACTTAGAATTCTTGAAAGATATATTATTAAATGGATTCTGGCCTCGTTTCTGCCTAGAAGATGTAAAATGGTATAGCTCGAATGATGCTCAAGCTGCTTATCCTATTGTCTGTTTTTGTGATATTCCTCTTTCTAGAGTTGATGAACATGTAGATTTTTATGGTAATTTTGGTCTAGGTGTAACGAAGGAATGGGCAAGATTGAATAGGTTATCACCAGTTATTTATCTAAATGAGGGTAGTGCTCAACAATTAGCCTTAAAAAAATTGTTTGGAGAAAATTTAAAAGATAAGCAGTTTTATTGTGGCGCAGGTGATGACATAAATACTATTATGACACATGTGAAGCCTATAGAAGGTAAAATGTTTATCAATGGGCAATTTATATCCAAAGAGTTCCACCAAGAAAATGAATGGAGATTTGCAGTAAATGGAAAGAGTTCAGAGTTAAAAATCGCCCCTTTTCTTTACGAGCATCAGTTTAAGAATTTAAAAGTATTGGAGGCTGAAAACCTAAAGGCTAAAAATACATACAGCCTAAAAATCACCCCTTCTGATATTAAATATCTTTTTGTTAAGGCTGATGCAGATATTCCTGATTTAATCAACTTCATACAAACTGAACTAGATCATTACACTAGTTCGGAAATAAAGATATTAATGTCCAGAGTTGTGTCGTTAGAGACTATTAGAGGTGATCTTTAGTAGGCTAACAATAATTTGAAGGAGGCTGTGGTTTCCCCCAGTTAGTGCTTACCTCTTCATTTCATTAATGAAGCTAAAGCTATCACTTGTCTTGCTGACAACTGATAGCTAACCACTCAAAGCTACTCTTATCCCTCTAAAGCCGAAACAATAAAATACGGATTCAAGTACTCATCTTTGGTGTTATACAAAAGAGGGCTGCCATCTAGCTTAGTGACTTTAGCACCGGCTATTTCGGCGATTGCATGGCCTGCACCTGTATCCCATTCACACGTTGGGCCTAAGCGCGGGTAAATATCGGCGCTGCCTTCAGCCACTAAACATAGTTTTAGTGAGCTGCCTTTTGAGACCATTTCAACGTCGTCAAAGCGTTTTACAAACTCGGCTAAATCAGGTGACGGGTGCGAGCGGCTACCTACAACACGTATTAATCCTTTGTTAGGCTTGGTGGTTACTTTAAGCTCAATACGCTCATCGCCTTTGTCTTTAAACGCGCCAATGTCGTTACTGGCTAAGTACGATACGCCAAGTGCGGGTGCATCAACTACAGCAAGCACAGGTTTGCCGTTTTCGATTAGGGCTATGTTTACGGTAAACTCGCCGTTCTTTTTAATAAACTCTTTAGTGCCGTCGATGGGATCTACTAACCAGTAGCTTTTCCAGGTTTGGCGAATATCCCAGCTTATATCAGCGCTTTCTTCGCTAAGTATAGGTATGTCGGGATTGAGCTGTTTTAACCCTGCCACAATCACTTTATGAGCTGCTAAGTCGGCGTCGGTTACTGGGCTTTCATCGGCTTTGTATTCAACGTTAAAGTCCTTTTCGTAAATCCCCATTATGGCGTTGCCTGCTTTGCGGGCAAGGATGAGGGTTTCTTCTAGTAGCTCGGTTTGGTTCATTGGGGTTAACCTATAATATGCTTTTGTTTTAGATACGTTATCAGTTGAGTAACCGATTGGTCTAGGGTGTTTTTACTGGTATCTAAAATTATTTCTGGGTTGTTGGGTATTTCGTAGCTTGAGTCGATTCCGGTGAAGTGTTTTATCTCTCCTGCGCGGGCTTTTTTGTATAAGCCTTTAGGGTCGCGGCTTTCACATACATCCAGTGGGGTATCTATAAATACTTCAATAAATTCGCCGTCGTCTACTAAGTTACGCACCATGTCGCGCTCTGCTCTAAATGGTGAGATAAACGCGGTAAGCACTAATAAGCCTGCATCGGTCATTAGTTTGGCTGTTTCGCCAACGCGACGTATGTTTTCAATGCGGTCTTCGTCGCTAAAGCCTAGGTCTTTACATAAGCCGTGGCGTACGTTGTCGCCATCGAGCAGGTAGGTGTGCGCACCTTGTTGGTTAAGCGCCGCTTCTAATGCATTTGCTACAGTGCTTTTGCCAGAGCCTGAAAAACCGGTAAACCATAAAATGGCAGGTTTATGCTTTTTTTGCTCACTACGCTGTGCTTTAGTGGTTGCGTAGTTATGCCAAACAATATTTTCGTCCATTGTGTAATCTCTTTTAAATGCCCTAGGTATTAAAAAGGAAATACCAGCGGGATCAGGGTTAATACCGTGATTGAATAAATAATAGAAAGGGGCAAGCCCATCACTATGTAATCTTTTAAGCGGTAATTACCCGCGCTATAAACCATTAAGTTAGTTTGATACCCAAATGGCGATATAAAACTGGCCGATGCGCCAAAGGCAACCGCCATAATAAACGGTAGTGGGTCTACATTAAAACCAACCGCTAATGAGTAAGCTACTGGGAATGACAGCGCAGCTGCGGCGTTATTTGTTATAAGCTCGGTAAATAATACGGTCATTAAAAATATGGCTATAAACGCGCCATACGGGCCAAAATCCCCTAGTACCATAAACAAAGCACTTGATATTTGCCCAGCAAGCCCGGTCTCTATCATTAATTTTGCAAGCCCTATAGCGCTGCCTACTACCGCGAGTAATTCAATAGGAAAGCGGCGTTTAACTTCGCTTAGTTTAATGGTGCCGCTAAGCATTAAGCCTATTAATAATACCAGTAAGCCTTTAACAAGCGGTACTATACCTACAATACTTAGCCCTAATACAGCGGCAAAACCTGCAAGCACAATATTAGATTGTTTTGGTTTTAAGTGTGTTTGTAAGTCAAACCCCGATATATACACAAATTCGCGATTTAAATTAGGCAAACTATAAAAGTTTTTACCAGGGGCAAGTATTAATGAGTCGCCAGCTTGTAATTGTACTTGCCCAAGGCCGCCTTGTAGGCGGTCGTGGCCGCGGCGAATGGCAATAACCGCAGCATGAAATTGTTCTCTAAAGCGGACTTCTTTTACGGTTTTACCAATAAACTTAGAGGATTGACTTACCACTACTTCCACTAGGTGTTCTATGTCTTTTTCATGGTTGTCGTGCACTACTTTTAAGCCATCAAAACGCTGAAGTAGCGGCACCGACTTAATATCGCCCACAAACAGCAGTACGTCGTTTTGCCTAATAATTTGCTGAGGTGTTACTGCGTATATACGCTCATCGCCGCGGATAATTTCGGCGAGGAATAAATCTTTTAAATCGCGAAGGCCGTTTTCTTCTACGGTGCGGCCAATTAATTTAGAGCCTGACTGTACTTTACCTTCGAGGTAAAAAGGAATCACTTCCTGATCGCTTTTACCGTTGTCGGGCAGGTATTTAAGCATCACTAAAATAGTAATAAGGCCCACACTTAATGCGCCAATGCCTACAAGCGTAAAATCAAAAAAGCCCAGTGGCGCCATGCCGGCATCTACAGCAAAGCCGTTTACAATTAAGTTAGTAGAGGTACCAATAAGCGTAATGGTGCCGCCTAAAATAGCGGTGTACGACAGCGGTAACAATAGCTTTGATGGGGAGTGATTTGGGTTGTCTTTTATGGCGGTAATAAGCGATGCAACAACCGCGGTGTTATTAGTGAACGATGACAAAAAAGCAGTAGATAAGCCAAGTTTTGTAACCGACTTTACTAAGCTTCCCTTAGAGAGTGACTGCGAAAGCTGCTGTATTAAGGTGGTTTTTTCAATCGCAATTGAAACAAGTACCAATAACACTAAGGTAATAAGTGACGGATTAGCATAGTTTACTAACATGCTTTCTAGGTCTATTAGCCCAGTTAAATAGCCAGTACCAATAGCACTTACAAATAACCAAGCTGGATTAATGCGGGTGCCAAAAAGGCACCCGACTAAAGTAAGCATAATGCCTGTTAAAACGAGCTGCTCTACCATGCTTTTAAATTCCTAACAGACATTTTTATACTTACAGTTTTGAAATATCAAGCGCTTGCCAATGCGGGAAGTGCTTGCGTACTAAGCTATTAAATTCAACTTCAAAGTCGCTAAAATCGCTTTGTTGTTTTTCGCTTTTTAGTACTTGCTCAATCATACCTGCTGCAACCGTTAAGTTAGATAAGCGGTCAATCAGGATAAACGAGCCAGTTTCGTGGTTGTTGTGATACTCGTCAGCTAAAATTGTTTCGCTTAGTTCAAGCGTTACAATGGCAATTTCGTTTAGCTGAAGTGAATCGGCTGTGCCGTGCTCTAGGGTATTTACATCAATGGTGTGATCAATCTTTTTAACCACGGCTGATGTGTTTTTGCTGCCTAGTTTAATGTTGTAGCTTTTACCAAGTACCAGTGGCGCTTCGTGCATCCACACAAGTTTTGCTTGAACAAGGTTAGTTACCGAAGCCGTTGAGCTTGCAGGTACTATTACATCGCCGCGGCTAATATCTATTTCGCTATTAAGGGTAACGGTAATTGCTTGGCCAGCCTCAGCGTGATCTAGGTTGCCATTAAAGGTGACAATTTCTTTAATGCTTGATGTTTTACCCGACGGTAATACTTTTACTGCATCGCCTACATGTAACTTACCTGATGCCAACGTGCCCTGAAAACCACGGAAGTTTAAGTTAGGGCGTACCACGTACTGCACTGGTAAGCGTGCTTCAAAACCGGTATCGGTTTCTGCTGCTGGTGAGTCTTCTAAAAGCTCAAGTAATGGCTTATCTGTGTAATAAGGCGTATGAGCAGAGCGCGTTACTACGTTGTCGCCTTTAAGCGCCGACATAGGTACAAACTTAATGTTTGATACGTTAAGTTGCTCAGCAAATTTAAGGTAGTCGGCTTTAATTTTTTCATAAACGGTTTCGTCAAAATCAACGATATCCATTTTATTTACTGCTACCACAAACTGTTCAATGCCTAGCGAGTCACAAATAAAGCTATGGCGCTTAGTTTGTACTTGCACACCGTAGCGAGCATCAACCAAAATAATAGCCACATCACTTGTTGATGCGCCTGTTACCATGTTGCGGGTGTATTGCTCGTGCCCTGGGGTGTCGGCAATAATAAATTTACGCTTAGCCGTTGAAAAATAGCGGTACGCTACGTCAATGGTAATGCCTTGCTCGCGCTCAGCTTGTAAGCCATCTACCAGTAGGGCTAAGTCGAGCTCTTCGCCAGCGTTACCTACTTTTTCGTTATCTTTATGAAGGGCTGCTAGCTGATCTTCATAAATTTGGTGGCTATCGTGCAAAAGGCGGCCAATCAGTGTTGATTTACCGTCATCTACGCTGCCACAGGTAAGCATGCGTAATAAGCTTTTATCTTGTTGGCGTGCTAGGTAGGCGTCTATGCCAATTTCTTTTACTTCGTTAATTGTGTCGTTAGTATTGGTAGACATTAGAAATACCCCTCACGTTTTTTCTTCTCCATTGAGCCTGCTGAGTCGTGATCTATTACACGGCCTTCACGTTCAGATGACGTAGATAACAGCATTTCTTCAATAATTTCAGTTAGGTTGCTAGCAGTAGATTCCACTGCACCCGTAAGTGGGTAACAGCCTAAAGTACGAAAACGTACCGACTTCATTTGTGGTACTTCACCATCAGCAAGTGGCATGCGCTCGTCGTCCACCATAATTAAGGTACCGTCGCGCTCAACCACTGGGCGCTCTTTAGCTAAATAAAGCGGCACCATTTCGATGTTTTCTTGGTAAATGTATTGCCAAATATCAAGCTCAGTCCAGTTAGACAGTGGGAATACACGAATGCTCTCACCAGGGTTAACTTGGCTGTTGTAGGTATTCCAAAGTTCTGGGCGCTGGTTTTTAGGGTCCCAACGGTGGTGTTTGTCGCGGAACGAGTAAACACGTTCTTTTGCGCGAGACTTTTCTTCATCGCGGCGTGCGCCACCAAATGCAGCATCAAAGCCGTATTTATCAAGTGCTTGTTTTAAACCTTGGGTTTTCATTATGTCGGTATGCTTACCTGAGCCGTGCTCAAACGGGCTAATACCCATTGCCATGCCTTCTGGGTTTTTGTGTACCAGTAGGTCAAAGCCGTATTCTTTTGCAAGGCGATCGCGAAACTCAATCATTTCACGAAACTTCCAGTTGGTGTCTACGTGTAATAACGGAAACGGAATTTTTGCAGGGTAAAATGCTTTACGCGCTAAGTGCAAAAGTACCGACGAATCTTTACCAATAGAGTAAAGCATTACTGGGTTCTCAAACTCAGCGGCGACTTCGCGCATGATTTTGATACTTTCAGCTTCAAGTTGCTGAAGGTGAGTTAAAGCCATTGTTAGTCGTCCTACTAAAATGATTAAAAGTTACAAATTTAAATATGTTTAGGTATTTGATACATCGGTTAGCGGCTGTGCAAAGCTACTTGTTTGCTCATTTTGGCCAAACCAAGCTAGCTGTGAGTGCAGGGCGGCTACTTCGCCAATAATAAGTAAGGCTGGTGAAATAACGCTGTTGCGCTCAATTAAATCAGCAAGCTCACCTAATTGCCCCGTAACCACACGCTGATTTTTACGTGTGCCGTTTTCAATAATGGCAACCGGTGTAGTTGCGCTGCGGCCATGCTTTAACAGCTCAGCTTGTATATGGGGCGATTTAATAACGCCCATATAAATAGCTAAGGTTTGATGCGCTTTAGCAAGCGATTGCCAATCAAGCTCTTGGCCATCTTTTTTACAGTGCCCTGTTACAAACTGTATAGCCTGGGCGTGGTCGCGGTGTGTAAGCGGAATACCTGCATACGCGCTACAACCTGCCGCTGCCGTAATACCTGGCACTATTTGATAATTTACGTTGTTGGCAGCCAGCACTTGTACTTCTTCACCGCCGCGGCCGTAAATAAACGGGTCACCGCCTTTAATACGGCACACTTTTTTGCCTTGCTTGGCAAAATCAACCAGCATTTGGTTGGTATCTTCTTGGGCTACACTGTGATCGCCTAAACGTTTGCCTACACATACTAGGTCAGCATCACGGCGTACTAATTCCATAATTTCATCAGACACTAAGTAGTCGTATACAACAACATCGGCTTGCTGCATTAATTGCAGTGCTTTAAGTGTTAAAAGCTCAGGGTCGCCAGGGCCTGCACCGACTACATACACTTCGCCCTCTGGCTCTGCTTTGGCATCGAGCATTTGGCTTAGCTGGGCTTGTGCTGCTTCGGTATTACCTGTTTGTACTTTGCTCACGACTGATGAATCGAACACGCCTTCCCAAAATTGGCGGCGGTCGGCAAAATGTTTAAAACGTTGTTTTACTTTATCTCTAAAGCTGCCAACTAAAGTAGCTAATGGGCCAATATGCTGTGGGATAAGTGTCTCTAGCTTTTCACGTAAACGGCGCGCAAGTACAGGGGCAGTCCCTGCGCTTGATATAGCAATAGTTATCGGGTCGCGGTCAACAATAGAGGGGAATATAAACGTACATTTAGGCTGGTCATCAACCACGTTTACAAACACGTTGCGCGCATTGGCAAGTTCAAACACATTGTTGTTTACGTCATCGCGATCTGTGGCTGCTATAACCAGCATTTTGCCTTCAAGGTGCGACTCGTCAAAGTAAGCGTCAATAAGTGTGACTTCGTTATTGTGCGCATGCTCTTTAAGCTCATCACAAAACCAAGGTGCTACAAGTGTTACATTTGCACGTGCTTTTAAAAACGCGCGACATTTGCGTAATGCGACCTCTCCACCGCCAACAACCAGTACAGGTTTGTTGTCGAGTTTGGTAAAGATAGGTAAATATTGCACGTGGATAACACCCCTAGAAAAAATCTAAAATAAAACGCTATTAAGCTGATGGGCAGAATATAGCGCGTACAAGTAAGTAAAAAATAATTAAAACCAAGTTGATATAACTAAAAGTTATAATAGGTGGTCTTTTTTGGCCTAAGACTTAGTTAATAAGGGTTTGCGAGCAATTACAAGTAAAATAAGGTGCTTATAGTGTTTGGTTATGAGCTATAGCGAGATGGCGTTTATTTGTTACTATGGCTGCAACCTAGATTTATTGCTTAATAAATGGATTATTTATGACAGAACAACACAATAACGCTCATTTAGCTGTATCACTTATGGATTTAACGAGCCTAAACACAGCTGATACCTCAAACGATATTAAGCAGCTTGTAGAGAGTATTAACCCACAATTAGGCACGCCAGCGGCGGTATGTGTTTACAGCGATTTTGTAGACGATGCAAAAATAGCGCTAGCAGCACGAGAGCTCAACCACGTTAAAGTGGCTACGGTTACTAACTTTCCAACCGGCGATGCACCGCTTAGCGACGTAATAAACGAAACGCTTATTGCAATTGAGCGCGGCGCTGACGAAATAGATTTAGTTATACCCTATAAAGCACTTATTGCTGGCGATGAAAACACCGTGCTTGAATATATACAGCAAAGCAAAAAAGCTTGCGGCACACAGGCGAAATTAAAAGTAATTATAGAAAGCGGCGAGCTAAAAACTGAAGCGCTAATTACTAAAGCTACAAACTTGGCCATTCAAGGCGGAGCTGACTTTGTAAAAACCAGCACAGGTAAAGTGGCTGTAAATGCGACGCTTGAAGTCACAAAAGTAATGCTTAGTGCTATTAAGCAATCGGGCAAGGTGGTGGGTTTTAAAGCCGCCGGCGGTGTTAAAACAATAGCCGATGCAAAGGAGTATTTAGCACTTACTCGTTCAATAATGGGCGATGACTACTTACAGGCTGACACCTTTAGGTTTGGCGCATCAAGCTTACTTAGTGATGTGTATAAAGCATTAGAAAAATAATAAAGGAAATACAATGAAACCAAGAAATTCAGGGATGCAAAATCTGATCAATAACCTTGTTAAAGGTACTGTTTTGGTCGGTGTTGTTGGATTTGGCTTAACTGCGTGTACTAACCCAAGTACGCCAGCGGGTGAAGAAGGGTACGTATACGAAAAGCCGCGCGTGTTTGGTGAAGGTGGTTATCAAGGTACCATGAAAGGCCCTGCAAATTATGGTGTGTCGTTACTTCGCAATGAAGTTGTAAACATTGATATGCGGCCTAATACATACACCGAAAAATTTAGAATACTGGCAAACGATGACTTAAATATTCAGTTTGATTTTCATGCAGTGATAGGAATTCAAAGCGGCTCAGTAAAAACGGTAGTAGAAGAGTACGGCGCAGAGAATTGGTATAAACGCTTTGTGCGTGAAACATTTAGAACCTATGTGCGCGACATTGTGCAAAAGTACGACAGTGGTGAGCTTAAAACCAACCGCGAAAAAATAGCGAAAGAGGTAAGCCTTCGTTTACAAAGCTACTTATCAACCACGCCGTTTAAATTAGCAAATGTGGTAGTAGGGGATATTAATTACCCCGCTATAGTGGCAAATGCCGTAGAGAAAAAACTTGCAGCGCAGCAGTTACTAGCAGAAAAAGAAACGCAAAAAGAAATAGCCCGCAAAGATGCTGAAATAAGAGTGGAAGAAGCTAAGGGCATAGCGCAGGCACAAAAAATTATTAACGCTACGCTAACGGCTAATTATTTGCAGCATGAAGCAATAAATGCACAAGCTAAAATGGCTGAGTCGCCAAATCATACAACTGTTTATATTCCGGTTGGAAATAATGGCGTGCCGTTAGTAAAAGGGGCTAATTAAGCCTTTTTATTATTAAGGACTTAATTGTTTATCGAGATTTTGCAATGTGGGTATCTTTTAGGCTTGTGTTAATGATTTGCGTAAGTATAATAGGCATCCACTTTGCAGGGGCGTAGTTCCAATTGGTAGAACAGCGGTCTCCAAAACCGACGGTTGGGAGTTCGAATCTCTCCGCCCCTGCCATTTTTACTCATAAGTTGAGTAAGTCTGGGGTTAAAAATCGGTTTAAATAAGTCTGTTTTTAAGTTTAGATTTTAATGGATTAACCCTGCCATTGTGTAGGGTTGTTGTGTCTGTAGTTAAGGTAATAATATTATGAGCACGAATGTAGAAACACCATCAAGTGCGATGGAGTCGGTAAAGTGGTTAGTAGCAATCGCGCTACTTGCAGGCGCAGTTGTTGGTAATCACATGTTTGCAGATCAATCTGTATTACTACGTGCAATTGGCGTTGTGGTTGCAATAGCAGCAGGTTTAGGTATTGCCTCGCAAACCGCTAAAGGCCGTGACTTTTTAGCTTTTGCTAAAGAAGCACGCATTGAAGTACGCAAAGTAGTTTGGCCAACGCGTCAAGAAACTACCCACACGACATTAATCGTAATGGTTGCAACAGTGATTATGGCGCTTATCCTTTGGGGATTAGATGGCATTTTATTCCGCGCTGTAGGCTTTTTAACTGGATTGGAGATCTGATCCCATGTCGGATGAGAACAAAGAAATTAAATTACGCTGGTACGTTGTACAAGCATTCTCTGGTTACGAAAAGCGTGTAGCGCAAACGTTATCAGAGCACATTAAAATTGAAGGTCTTGAAGAGAGCTTTGGTGAAATATTAGTACCAACGGAAGAAGTTGTTGAGATGCGCGCCGGTCAAAAGCGTAAATCTGAGCGTAAATTTTTCCCAGGTTACGTACTAGTACAAATGGATATGAATGACGCTAGCTGGCACTTAGTAAATAGCACTGAACGTGTTATGGGCTTTATTGGTGGTACATCTGACCGCCCAGCGCCGATTAGCTCTAAAGAAGCAGAACGTATTCTTAACCGTTTACAAGAAAATGCTGAAGCACCTAAACCAGCTACATTATTTGAGCCAGGTGAAGTTGTTCGCGTAACAGACGGTCCATTTGCAGACTTTAGTGGTGTGGTTGAAGAAGTTGACTACGAAAAGAGCCGCGTAAAAGTATCTGTACTTATTTTTGGTCGTTCTACGCCGGTTGAACTTGAATTTGGTCAAGTTGAACAAGATAAGTAATTGATTAAAAAAGCTTCGCCATTATTTATTTAAATTTTGGCACGAAGCTTGAAAAAGGCCGCTGATTAACTTATAATCAGCGGCCTTTTTGTATTAAGGCAAAAATTTATTTTTGCTGGCAAAAAGTACGAAACCAATTTTTAAACTGGGAAGCCGTTAGAGTACGCGTCCTCGCGCGCACAAGGCTAAGACCCACCAAATGAGGTATTTATAATGGCTAAAAAAGTTGAAGCTTTAATCAAGCTACAAGTTGCCGCTGGTATGGCTAATCCTAGTCCTCCAGTAGGTCCTGCACTAGGTCAACACGGTGTAAACATCATGGAATTCTGTAAAGCGTTTAACGCACGTACAGAATCTATCGAAAAAGGCGCTCCAGTTCCTGTAGTGATCTCTGTTTACGGTGACCGTTCATTTACGTTCGATATGAAAACGCCACCTGCTGCTTACTTACTTAAGAAAGCTGCTGGTATCAAATCAGGCTCAGGCCGTCCTAACACTGAAAAAGTAGGCACAGTAACTCGTGCTCAACTTGAAGAGATTGTTGAGACAAAACGAGCTGACCTTACAGCGGCTGATATGGACGCTGCGGTTCGCACTATCGCAGGTTCTGCGCGTGCGATGGGCTTGAACGTAGAGGACTAAGAAATGGCTAAATTAACTAAACGTATGCGTACTATCCGCGAGAAAGTGGAAGTAACTAAAGATTACGAAATCAATGAAGCAGTTGCTCTTTTAAAAGAGTTAGCGACAGCTAAATTCGTAGAAAGTGTTGACGTTGCCGTTAACCTTGGTATCGATGCTCGTAAATCTGACCAAAACGTTCGTGGTGCAACTGTACTACCTAACGGTACTGGTCGTGACGTTCGTGTTGCTGTATTCACTCAAGGCGCTAATGCAGAAGCTGCAAAAGAAGCCGGTGCTGAATTAGTAGGCATGGAAGATCTTGCTGAACTAGTTAAGAAAGGCGAGATGGATTTTGACGTTGTTGTTGCATCACCAGACGCTATGCGTGTTGTTGGTCAACTAGGTCAAATCTTAGGTCCACGTGGTCTTATGCCTAACCCTAAAACTGGTACTGTAACACCTAACGTTGCAGAAGCAGTTAAAAATGCTAAAGCAGGTCAAGTACGTTACCGTAATGACAAAAATGGTATCATCCATACTACTATCGGTAAGGTTGATTTCACTGCTGAGCAACTTCAACAAAACCTTGAAGCTCTAATTGTTGCACTTAAGAAGGCTAAGCCTTCTCAAGCAAAAGGTGTTTACTTGAAAAAAGTAACTATCTCTACAACAATGGGCGCAGGTGTTGCTGTTGACCAAAACACTTTAAGCACAACTGTAGCTTAATAGGTGTTTACATGGCGTGAAATTTGTACTATAATTTTGCGCCATTTTGTTGAATAATTTTATTATTTAACAAGTAAAGAATTCGGGTTGAAGTCCATAATTTCGCTAAACTCTTGAGTGATGCGATAAATTGGGCTTCCGTCCAAGACCGTAGGCGGCTTCGGCCTTAATATTACCTACGTAGACGGTGTGAATCCCCAGATAGATTTTTCCTAATCTCTTCTGGCTCTCGCCGTAAAAAGCATCTCTATCAGTTTTTTGATAGGGAAGAGTAAAACAGGGAAGCCGAGTGTCGGTGACCCATTAAACCAGGAGTAACACCCATGGCTTTAAATCTTCAAGGCAAAAAAGCAATTGTTGCTGAAGTCAACGAAGCAGCCAATGGTGCTCTTTCTGCAGTTGTTGCAGATTCTCGTGGTGTAGCAGTAGGCGCAATTACAGCCCTTCGTAAAGAAGCTCGTGAAGCTGGTGTATGGATGAAAGTTGTTCGTAACACTCTAGCAAAACGTGCTGTTGAAGGTACTGAATTTGAATGCCTATCTGATTCGTTAGTTGGTCCAAGCTTAATCGCTTTCTCATCAGAGCACCCAGGTGCTGCTGCGCGTATCTTCTCAGATTTCGCGAAAAAGAATGAGAAATTCGAAGTTAAAACGGCCGCTTTTGAAGGAAATGTTGTAGATGCAGCAATGCTTGCTACATTACCTACATACGATGAAGCTGTTGCACGCTTAATGAGCGCTATGAAAGAAGCGTCTGCTGGCAAATTGTGTAAAACAATTGAAGCAGTACGTGTACAGAAAGAAGAGCAAGCTGCTTAATTTTAAGCTGTTTAACCTCCCTTTCGGTGTAAAATTTATTTGGACCTAGAGTCCGTTAATTATTAGGAAATTTGTAATGTCTGTAACTAAAGACCAAATCCTTGACGCAATTGCTGAAATGTCAGTAATGGACGTTGTTGCTCTTGTTGAAGCAATGGAAGAAAAATTCGGCGTAACTGCTGCAGCTGCTATGGTAGCAGGTCCTGCTGCTGAAGCTGCTGAAGAGAAAACAGAATTTGACGTAATCCTTACTGGCGCTGGCGCTAACAAGGTTGCGGCAATCAAAGCTGTACGTAGCGCAACTGGCCTTGGCCTTAAAGAAGCGAAAGCTCTTGTTGAAGCTGCTCCTGCACCTATCAAAGAAGGTGTATCTAAAGAAGAAGCTGAAGCACTTGCAAAAGACCTTACTGAAGCTGGTGCTGAAGTTGAGGTTAAGTAATCTAGCTGACGCTAGGTTCGCTGCCTGAGTAATCAGGCAAGGGCTGGTGATTATTTAATCACCGGCCTTTTTGCGCTATAGAGTTATGTATTCCTATAGCTCAAATAAAATCTGATTTTCTCTTTACTTTCAACGCTTTATAGTTTGCTAGTGTTGGTAAGGCGGAGTTGATTAGAACAACAATTAAATGTTGTAAATCTTGGCATAGATGCCAGTTAAGTCTGTTCTTACAAGAACAGGTCGGGTCAAAGATCAGCAAGCTGAGGAACCCCATGGCTTACTCTTATTCTGAAAAGAAACGTATCCGTAAGGATTTTGGTAAACGTCCACAAGTTTTGGATATACCTTTCTTACTGTCGACGCAGTTAGAATCGTTTAAAAAATTCTTAGTCCCAGACGCTGATGGCGATCATGGTTTGGAAGCTGCCTTCCGTTCTGTGTTCCCTATTAAAAGCTACTCGGGAAATTCTGAGCTTCAATACGTAAGTTATCGTATTGGTGAGCCAGTATTCGATGTAAAAGAATGTCAAATTCGCGGTGTGACTTATTCTGCTCCACTTCGCGTGAAACTGCGTCTTGTAGTTATGGACAAAGAAGCTCCAGGCACAGTTAAAGACATTAAAGAGCAAGAAGTTTACATGGGCGAAATTCCGCTCATGACTGATACCGGTACTTTTGTAATCAATGGTACAGAGCGTGTTATCGTTTCTCAGCTACACCGTAGCCCTGGTGTATTCTTTGATAACGACCGCGGTAAAACCCATTCATCGGGTAAAGTGTTATATAACGCTCGCGTTATACCTTACCGTGGTTCATGGTTAGACTTCGAATTTGATGCAAAAGATAACTTATATGTGCGTATTGACCGCCGTCGTAAATTACCGGCGTCTATCATTTTACGTGCACTTGAGTACTCTAGCGAACAAATCCTAGATATGTTCTTCGAAAACACCGCGTTTGAAGTAACTGACGGTAAAGTTCTTATGGAACTTGTGCCTTCACGTTTACGTGGTGAAACTGCCGCTTTTGATATCAAAGGCGAAGACGGTGAAGTACTTGTTGAAGCGGGTCGTCGTATTACGGCACGTCACATCAAGAGCATCGAGAAAAAAGGCATTAGTCAATTAGAAGTACCACATGAGTACATCATTGGTCGTGTTGTAGCTAAAAACTATGTTGATGAGTCAACTGGTGAAGTAATTGCAAACGCTAATGACGAGCTATCACTAGAGTTGATGGCTGAATTGGTTAAAGCAGGTCACACTAAAATTGATACGTTATATATCAATGAAGTGGACAGCGGCGCTTACATGTCAAATACATTAAATATTGACTCGTCTAGCAACCGTTTAGAAGCATTAGTAGAAATTTACCGCATGATGCGCCCAGGCGAGCCACCGACGAAAGACGCGGCTGAAGCCTTATTTGAGAACTTGTTCTTCTCTGAAGAGCGTTATGACTTATCTACTGTAGGTCGTATGAAGTTCAATAGCCGTGTTGGTTACGATACAGACACAGGCCCTGGCACATTAAGCAAAGAAGACATCGTGTCTGTTATGAAAGTATTAATTGCTATTCGTAACGGTCAAGGCGATGTTGATGATATTGACCACTTAGGCAACCGTCGTATACGTAGTGTTGGCGAAATGGCTGAGAACCAATTCCGTGTTGGTCTAGTACGTGTAGAGCGTGCTGTACGTGAGCGTTTAAGCTTAGGTGACCTTGACGCGATAATGCCACAAGATCTTATTAACGCTAAGCCTATTTCGGCAGCGGTTAAAGAGTTCTTCGGCTCGTCTCAGTTATCACAGTTTATGGACCAAAATAACCCGCTATCAGAAGTAACGCATAAGCGTCGTATTTCTGCATTAGGTCCGGGCGGTCTAACTCGTGAGCGTGCAGGCTTTGAAGTACGTGACGTTCACGTAACTCACTACGGTCGCGTATGTCCAATCGAGACTCCTGAGGGTCCAAACATCGGTCTAATTAACTCGTTATCTACGTACGCACGTACAAATGATTACGGTTTCTTAGAAACACCTTACCGTAAAGTGGTAGATGGTGTAGTTACTGATGAAGTTGATTATTTATCAGCCATTGAAGAAGGTCAGTTTGTTATCGCACAAGCGAACTCAAACTTAACTGAAACCAATGAGTTTGTTGATGAACTTATTCCGTGTCGTCACAAAGGTGAATCTACCTTTATGGGTCGCATGGACCAGCAATATATGGATGTATCACCACAACAGGTGATCTCTGTAGCGGCAGCACTTATCCCGTTCCTAGAACACGATGATGCTAACCGTGCATTGATGGGGTCAAACATGCAACGTCAAGCAGTACCAACATTGAAAGCGGATAAGCCGTTAGTAGGTACAGGTATTGAGTTAACACTAGCGAAAGATTCTGGTGTAACGATTGTTGCTAAACGTGGTGGTGAAGTAATGTACGCCGATGCGAGTCGCATCGTTGTAAACGTACATGACGATGAGCGTATTCCTGGTGAAGCGGGCATCGACATTTACAACCTTACTAAATACACACGTTCTAACCAAAATACATGTATTAACCAAAAACCAACTTGTATGGTTGGCGAACCGGTTACTCGTGGTGACGTGTTAGCAGATGGTCCTTCGACTGACTTAGGTGACTTAGCCCTTGGTCAAAACCTTCGCGTGGCATTCATGCCATGGAACGGTTACAACTTCGAGGATTCAATCTTACTATCAGAGCGCGTAGTTGAAGAAGATCGTCTAACGACTATCCACATTCAAGAACTACAGTGTGTTGCCCGTGATACTAAATTAGGTCCTGAAGAGATCACTGCAGATATCCCGAATGTGGGTGAGTCTGCACTAGGCAAGCTTGATGAATCAGGCGTTGTTTATATTGGTGCTGAAGTTAAAGGCGGCGATATCCTAGTAGGTAAAGTGACTCCGAAAGGCGAGACGCAATTAACACCTGAAGAGAAGCTACTGCGTGCTATCTTCGGCGAAAAAGCGTCTGACGTTAAAGACAGCTCTTTACGTGTACCAAACTCTGTAACTGGTACTGTAATTGACGTGCAAGTTTTCACCCGTGATGGTGTTGAAAAAGATAAGCGCGCGTTAGAAGTTGAAGACATGCAGCTTCGCGAAGCGAAGAAAGACTTCAACGAAGAGTTCCGTATTCTAGAAGCGGGTGTATTAGACCGTGCGCGCAAGTTACTTGTAGCTGCAGGCTTCGATGAAGACAACTTAACGTCACTAAATGCTGAAAAGCTACTTACTCAAAGTCTTGCACAAGAAGATAAGCAAGCTGAACTTGAGCAACTAGCTGCACAGTACGATGAGCTTAAAGCTGAATACGATAAGAAGTTTGAAAACAAACGTCGTAAAATTACTCAAGGTGATGACTTAGCACCAGGCGTACTTAAGATTGTTAAAGTATACCTAGCTGTTAAACGTCGTATCCAACCGGGTGATAAAATGGCGGGTCGTCACGGTAACAAAGGTGTTATCTCGACTATCGTACCAGTAGAAGATATGCCATACGATGATAAAGGTCGTACGGTAGATATCGTACTAAATCCACTAGGTGTACCATCACGAATGAACATCGGTCAGATCCTTGAAACACATATGGGTCTAGCTGCACGTGGTATTGGTGAGCGCTTAGAGGAAATGATGAAGGAACAACGTGAGCTGCATGAGCTACGTGAATTCATCAAGCAAGCTTACGAAATCGGTGAATCTCGTCAAGAAGTAGATATTGCTAGCTTCTCTGATGATGAAATTCGTCGTTTAGCTGATAACTTAAAAGGTGGTTTACCAATCGCTACTCCTGCATTTGATGGCGCTAAAGAAGACGAAATCAAAGACATGCTAGAGCTTGGTGGATACCCAAGAAGTGGTCAGGTTACACTCTATGATGGCCGTACTGGCGATCAGTTTGAACGTCAAGTAACCGTTGGTTACATGTACATGCTTAAACTTAACCACTTGGTTGACGATAAGATGCACGCACGTTCTACTGGTTCTTACAGCCTTGTTACTCAGCAGCCGCTGGGTGGTAAAGCACAGTTCGGTGGCCAGCGTTTTGGTGAGATGGAAGTATGGGCACTTGAAGCTTACGGTGCTGCTTACACTCTACAAGAAATGCTAACAGTGAAATCGGATGACGTGAACGGTCGTACTAAGATGTATAAAAACATCGTTGATGGTAACCATAAAATGGAACCAGGTATGCCAGAATCGTTCAACGTATTGTTGAAAGAAATCCGCTCACTGGGTATCAACATCGAGTTGGAAGAAAATTAAGCCAATTAGATGCTGCAGTTAACCCTGCAGCATCTGTTACGGCTGAATAGAATGTAGGGACGAGATTATCCGTCCTCAAGATTAACTCCGACAGGAGAGCTAAGGTGAAAGACTTACTTAAGTTTCTGAAGCAACAAAATAAGACCGAAGAATTCGATGCAATTCGCATTGGTCTTGCTTCACCAGACATGGTTCGTTCATGGTCATACGGTGAAGTAAAGAAACCTGAGACTATTAACTACCGTACTTTCAAGCCTGAGCGCGATGGCTTATTCTGTGCCCGTATTTTCGGCCCAGTGAAAGATTATGAGTGTTTATGTGGTAAATATAAACGCCTTAAACACCGTGGTGTGATCTGTGAGAAGTGTGGCGTTGAAGTTACACTTACTAAAGTGCGTCGTGATCGTATGGGTCATATCGACCTTGCGAGCCCAGTAGCACATATATGGTTTTTAAAATCATTACCGTCACGTATTGGCTTAATGCTTGATATGACGCTTCGTGATATTGAACGTGTTCTTTACTTCGAATCATTCGTAGTAACTGAGCCTGGTATGACAACGCTTGAGCGTGGTCAGCTATTAGGTGAAGAAGAATACCTAGATGCACTAGAAGAGCACGGTGATGAGTTTGAAGCTAAGATGGGTGCAGAAGCAGTATTAGACTTGCTTCGTGAACTTGATCTTGGCCAACTAATTGCTGAGATGCGTGAAGAGTTACCTACAATTAACTCTGAAACTAAGCGTAAAAAGATTACTAAACGTCTTAAGTTAATGGAATCGTTCCACCAATCAGGTAATAACCCTGAGTGGATGATCATGACAGTACTTCCAGTATTGCCACCAGATCTACGTCCATTAGTACCACTAGACGGTGGTCGTTTTGCGACATCTGATCTAAACGACCTTTACCGTCGTGTTATTAACCGTAATAACCGTCTTAAGCGTCTATTAGATTTAGCAGCTCCAGACATTATTGTACGCAACGAAAAACGTATGTTACAAGAAGCGGTTGATGCGCTACTTGATAACGGTCGTCGTGGTCGTGCAATTACAGGTTCTAACAAGCGTCCGCTTAAATCTCTTGCTGATATGATCAAGGGTAAGCAAGGTCGTTTCCGTCAGAACTTACTTGGTAAGCGTGTAGATTACTCTGGTCGTTCTGTAATCACTGTTGGTCCTACACTTAAGCTTCACCAATGTGGTCTTCCTAAGAAGATGGCACTTGAGCTATTCAAACCATTTATCTATGGCAAATTAGAGCGTCGTGGCATGGCTACGACAATCAAAGCTGCTAAGAAAATGGTAGAGCGCGAAGTAGCGGAAGTATGGGATGTACTAGACGAAGTAATTCGTGAACATCCAGTATTACTTAACCGTGCACCTACACTTCACCGTTTAGGTATCCAAGCGTTCGAACCTGTACTAATTGAAGGTAAAGCAATCCATTTACACCCATTAGTATGTGCGGCTTACAACGCCGACTTCGATGGTGACCAAATGGCGGTACACGTACCGTTAACGCTTGAAGCTCAGTTAGAAGCTCGTGCACTAATGATGTCTACTAACAACATTCTATCTCCTGAGAATGGTGAGCCAATCATCGTTCCTTCACAGGATGTTGTATTAGGTCTTTACTACATGACGCGCGATCGCATTAATGCGAAAGGCGAAGGCATTGTATTTAAAGATCCTAAAGAAGCAGAAAAAGCATACCGTAGTGGTAATGCAGAACTTCACGCTCGCGTAAAAGTTCGTATTAGCCAATCAGTTAAAAATGAAGTAGGCGAAGTAGAAGATACTATTACGCTTATCGATACTACTGTTGGTCGTGCAATTCTGTCTCTAATTTTACCTAAAGGCATGCCGTTTGAGTCAATCAACCAAGCATTAGGTAAAAAGCAGATTTCTGGCTTATTAAACGAGTGTTACCGTCGTCTAGGTCTTAAAGACACAGTTGTGTTTGCTGACCAAGTTATGTACACCGGTTTCCACTACGCAATGAAGTCAGGTGTTTCAATTGGTATCGATGACTTAGTTATCCCGCCAGTTAAAGCATCAATAATTGAATCAGCTGAAGCTGAAGTTACTGAAATCAACCAACAATTCCAATCAGGTCTTGTAACGGCTGGCGAAAAGTACAATAAAGTTATCGATATCTGGTCACGTGTAAATGAAAACTTATCACGTGAAATGATGGCCAACTTGTCAAAAGACACGGTTATCAATGCTAAAGGTGAAGAAGAAGAGCAACCGTCATTTAACTCAGTGTTTATGATGGCCGACTCAGGTGCTCGTGGTAGTGCCGCTCAGATCCGTCAGCTAGCAGGTATGCGTGGTCTAATGGCACGTCCAGATGGTTCAATCATCGAGACGCCAATCACGGCTAACTTCCGTGAAGGTCTAAACGTACTTCAGTACTTCATCTCAACGCACGGTGCGCGTAAAGGTCTTGCCGATACAGCACTTAAAACAGCTAACTCAGGTTACCTAACGCGTCGTCTAGTA
Organism: Pseudoalteromonas espejiana DSM 9414; assembly: GCF_002221525.1. NCBI lineage: Bacteria > Pseudomonadati > Pseudomonadota > Gammaproteobacteria > Alteromonadales > Pseudoalteromonadaceae > Pseudoalteromonas > Pseudoalteromonas espejiana. The sequence goes on from NZ_CP011028.1 coordinate 289,512, forward strand.
GACGTTGCACAAGATTTGGTAATCAACGAAGACGACTGTGGCACAGAAGATGGCTTAACAATGAAACCGCTTATTGAAGGTGGTGACGTTGTAGAAGCACTTCGTGAACGTGTACTAGGTCGTGTTGTAGCTGAGCCTGTTGTTATCCCTAATACTAATACTGTATTAGTTGAACGTAACATCATGCTTGATGAAAAACTGTGTGACCTTTTAGAAGAGCACTCAGTAGATGAAGTTCGCGTACGTTCTGTTATCACATGTGATAACGATTTTGGTGTATGTGCTAAGTGTTATGGTCGTGACCTTGCACGTGGTCATATCATCAACGCAGGTGAATCAGTAGGTGTTATCGCGGCACAGTCAATCGGTGAGCCGGGTACACAGCTTACGATGCGTACGTTCCATATCGGTGGTGCGGCATCAAGAGCATCAGCTGAAAACAACGTACAAGTTAAAACTGACGGTACTTTAAAATTACATAACGCTAAGTATGTACTTAATACCGACGGTAAGATTGTAATTACTTCACGTTCAACTGAAATCACTATCATTGATAGCTTCGGTCGTGAAAAAGAGCGTTATAAAGTACCTTACGGTGCGGTATTAACAGTGCAAGACAATGCAGAAGTTCAAGGTAACGATATTGTTGCTACTTGGGACCCGCATAGTCACCCAATCGTTCTTGAGCATAAATCAAAGATCTCGTTCAGCGACATCGATGATTCAAATACAGAAGCACAAACTGACGAACTAACCGGTTTAACCCGCGTAGTTGTTAAAGACCTTGCTAAAGTAAATGCTAAAGAGCCTAAGCTTATCATCGAAAGTGAAGAGCGCGGCTTGCAAGAAACACGTCTGCCTTCATTCACTACGATTGAAGTTACAGATGGCGTTACAGCAAACCCAGGTGACGTACTAGCACGTATTCCGCAAGAAGGTTCGAAAACTCGTGATATCACGGGTGGTCTACCACGCGTAGCCGACTTATTTGAAGCACGTAAGCCAAAAGATCCAGCTATCTTAGCTGAAATCACAGGTACTATTAGCTTCGGTAAAGAGACTAAAGGTAAGAAGCGTTTAGTTATTACTCCAGCTGAAGGCGATCATTACGAAGAAATGATTCCTAAGTGGCGTCAACTTAACGTGTTTGAAGGTGAGCAAGTGTCTAAAGGTGAAGTTATCGCCGATGGTCCTGAATCACCACATGACATCTTACGCCTACGTGGTGTGACTCATGTTGCTAACTACATTGTTAACGAAGTGCAAGAGGTTTACCGTTTGCAGGGCGTTAAGATCAATGATAAGCACATTGAAACTATTATTCGTCAAATGCTACGTAAATGTACCATTCTTGACGGCGGTGATACTGAGTTCTTAGCGGGTGAGCAAATTGAAGTAGCTCGCGTTAATATCGCTAATCGTGACCTTGAAAAACAAGGTAAAATCCCAGCTAAGTTTGAAATACAACTTATGGGTATCACGAAAGCATCACTAGCAACAGAATCTTTCATCTCGGCAGCGTCTTTCCAAGAAACAACACGTGTTCTTACAGATGCAGCTGTGAATGGTAAGAGCGATGAGCTTCGTGGTCTGAAAGAAAACGTAATCGTGGGTCGTTTGATCCCAGCCGGTACTGGCTTTGCGTATCACCAAGACCGTATGGCTCGCCGCAAGCAGGGTGAAGTTGTTGAAGAGCAAACTGTAAGTGCAGAAGAGGCAACTCAAGCATTAACAGACGCTCTGAACGCAGATTTATCTGGAAATCAATAAACTCTTATTAATCAACAGATTAATAAATCGTAAGGCAGTTATCTACTGTCTTACGATGAGTTTAGGTTGACAGGTTAAACTTTGCTCATTAAAATTCCGCCACCCATTTACTTGCATGTATGTTACAAGCTTGTAAAAAGGGCGGATTTTTTTATTTTTTTCAGTAGTAATTTTAATTTCAGGAGCTATTTAAATGGCAACTATTAACCAGCTAGTGCGTAAGCCACGTCGTAGCAAGGTTACTAAAAGTAACTCAGCTGCGCTTAAAGCGTGTCCGCAAAAGCGTGGTGTATGTACTCGCGTATATACAACTACACCTAAGAAACCAAACTCAGCGTTACGTAAAGTAGCTCGTGTACGTTTAACTAACGGTTTCGAAGTAACTTCATACATCGGTGGTGAAGGTCATAACCTTCAAGAGCACAGTGTAATCCTAATCCGTGGTGGTCGTGTTAAAGATTTACCAGGTGTGCGTTTTCACACTGTACGCGGTGCACTTGACTGTGCAGGCGTTAGCGACCGTCGTCAAGCTCGTTCTAAATACGGTGCAAAACGCCCTAAAGGCTAATTGTTTTCCGTTAGTAAGGCCAAGCACTAAATATTATTAATTATTGTTTTGGGTGATTGTTCCAAAAGGACAAACCTGAATAAACCGGAGATACAAAATGCCTAGAAGACGCGTAATAGGTCAACGTAAAATTCTTCCAGATCCTAAGTTCGGATCGGAACTTCTTGCTAAATTCGTTAACATCGTAATGTTAGACGGCAAGAAATCTACTGCTGAAAAAATTGTTTATGGTGCGCTAGACGTGGCTGCTGAGAAATCAGGCAAGTCGCACCTAGAAATCTTTGAAACTGCACTTGATAACATCCGCCCACAGGTAGAGGTTAAATCTCGCCGTGTTGGTGGTTCAACTTATCAAGTACCAGTTGAAGTACGTCCAGTACGTCGCAACGCATTAGGTATGCGTTGGTTAGTAGACGCTGCACGTAAGCGTGGCGAAAAATCTATGGGCTTACGTTTAGCTCAAGAAATCGTTGACGCTGCTGACAACAAAGGCACTGCGGTTAAGAAACGTGAAGACGTTCACCGTATGGCTGAAGCGAATAAAGCATTCGCACATTACCGTTGGTAATCTGTCCTTAACCTTTAAGAGGATCATATGGCACGTACAACTCCACTTGAGCGCTACCGTAATATCGGCATAGTAGCTCACGTAGATGCAGGTAAAACCACCACAACAGAACGTGTTCTGTTCTACACGGGTCTTTCTCATAAGATCGGTGAAGTACATGATGGCGCTGCAACTATGGATTGGATGGAGCAGGAACAAGAGCGTGGTATCACAATCACTTCTGCTGCAACAACGTGTTTCTGGAAAGGGATGGACGCGCAATTTGACGACCATCGTATCAATATTATTGATACTCCAGGACACGTAGATTTCACTATCGAAGTAGAGCGTTCTTTACGCGTATTAGATGGTGCGGTAGTTGTTCTTTGTGCTTCATCAGGTGTACAGCCGCAAACTGAGACAGTTTGGCGTCAAGCGAACAAATACGAAGTTCCAAGAATGATCTTCGTAAATAAAATGGATCGCACGGGCGCTGACTTCTTAACGGTTGTTGGCCAGGTGAAATCTCGTCTTGGAGCAACGCCTGTTCCAATCCAGTTGCCAATTGGCGCTGAAGACGACTTTAAAGGTGTTATTGACCTTATTAAAATGAAAGCCATTAACTGGAACGAAGCGGACCAGGGTATGACTTTCTCTTATGAGGCAATACCGGCAGAACTTCAAGAGCTTGCTGAAGAATGGCACTCTCATTTAGTTGAAAGTGCAGCTGAAGCCTCTGAAGAACTAATGGATAAGTACTTAGAAGGTGAAGAGTTAAGTGAAGCAGAGATTAAATCTGCTTTACGTCAACGCACATTAGCGAACGAAATTGTTCCCATTACGTGTGGTAGTGCATTTAAAAACAAAGGTGTTCAAGCTGTGCTTGATGGCGTTGTTGAGTATATGCCTGCACCAACACAAGTGAAACAAATCCAAGGTATCCTAGAAAATGGAACTGAGGAAGAACGTCCAGCTGATGATAAAGCGCCGTTTGCTGCACTTGCATTTAAGATTGCAACAGACCCGTTTGTTGGCACTTTAACCTTTTTCCGCGTTTACTCTGGTACTGTTAAACAGGGTGACGCGGTTTATAACCCAGTTAAAAGTAAGCGTGAGCGATTTGGTCGTATCGTACAGATGCATTCAAACTCACGTGAAGAGATCAAAGAAGTTTACGCAGGCGATATTGCGGCAGCTATTGGTCTTAAAGACGTAACAACAGGTGAAACACTGTGTGATCCGAATTCTATAATTACGCTTGAGCGTATGGAATTCCCAGAACCAGTTATCTCTGTTGCGGTTGAGCCTCGCACAATCGCTGACCAAGATAAGATGGGTATCGCGTTAGGTAAACTAGCGGCAGAAGATCCTTCTTTTCGTGTACAAACTGACGAAGAATCAGGCCAGACTATAATCTCTGGTATGGGTGAACTTCACCTAGATATCATTGTCGACCGTATGAAACGTGAATTCAGTGTTGAATGTAACGTTGGTAAGCCGCAGGTTGCATACCGAGAAGCTATTCGTTCAACTGTTGAAGTTGAAGGGAAGTTTGTACGTCAATCAGGTGGTCGTGGTCAATATGGTCACGTCTGGGTTAAACTTGAACCGATGGATATTTCGGATGATGAAGCACCAATTTACGAGTTCGTTAACGAAACTGTAGGTGGTTCGGTTCCTAAAGAATTTATCCCTGCGGTAGATAAAGGTCTCCAAGAGCAAATGTCTCAAGGTGTACTGGCTGGCTACCCATTACTTGGCGTTAAAGCGACTTTATATGATGGTTCATTCCATGATGTAGATTCGAATGAAATGGCATTTAAAATAGCAGGTTCAATGGCAATGAAAGCCGGGGCGCTTAAAGCTGACCCTGTTCTTTTAGAACCAATGATGAAGGTTGAAGTAATCACTCCTGACTCAAACATGGGTGATGTAGTTGGCGACTTAAACCGTCGTCGCGGCATAATCGAAGGCATGGAAGATGCAATAGGTGGACTTAAGCAAGTTAATGCGCAAGTTCCTCTTTCTGAAATGTTTGGTTATGCAACTGCTTTACGATCTGCAACACAGGGCCGTGCTTCTTACTCTATGGAGTTTTTGAAGTACGCTGAAGCCTCTAAAAATGTTGCAGATACAATAATTTCAGCTCGCGCTGTTATATGATTTTAGCTTGTCTGGCTCAATAGTGAGTCAGGCTTTAATTTCTTAATTAGGAATTTTTTAAGATGGCAAAAGAAAAGTTTGAACGCGTAAAACCGCACGTAAACGTTGGTACAATCGGCCACGTTGACCACGGTAAAACTACACTAACTGCAGCAATCACTAACGTACTTGCAAAAGTATACGGCGGTGTTGCTAAAGATTTCGCATCAATCGATAACGCTCCAGAAGAGCGCGAGCGTGGTATCACAATCTCAACTTCTCACGTTGAGTACGATACTCCAACTCGTCACTACGCACACGTAGATTGTCCTGGTCACGCCGATTATGTTAAAAACATGATCACTGGTGCTGCTCAAATGGACGGCGCTATCTTAGTAGTAGCTGCGACTGACGGCCCTATGCCACAAACTCGTGAGCACATCCTACTTTCTCGTCAGGTTGGCGTACCTTACATCGTTGTATTCATGAACAAATGTGACATGGTTGACGACGAAGAGCTACTTGAGCTAGTAGAAATGGAAGTTCGTGAACTTCTTTCTGAGTACGACTTCCCAGGTGATGACTTACCACTAATTCAAGGTTCTGCTCTTAAAGCACTTGAAGGCGAAAAGCAGTGGGAAGACAAGATCGTTGAGCTTGCAGAAGCACTAGATTCTTACATTCCAGAGCCAGAGCGTGACATCGATAAGCCATTCATCATGCCTATCGAAGATGTTTTCTCAATCCAAGGCCGTGGTACAGTTGTAACTGGTCGTGTTGAAGCTGGTATCATCAACGTGAATGACGAAGTTGAAATCGTTGGTATCAAAGAGACTACTAAGTCTACTTGTACTGGTGTTGAAATGTTCCGTAAGCTTCTTGACGAAGGTCGTGCTGGTGAGAACATTGGTGCACTTCTACGTGGTACTAAGCGTGAAGACGTTGAACGTGGTCAAGTACTAGCTAAGCCTGGTTCAATCAACCCACACACTACATTCACTTCAGAAGTATACGTACTTTCTAAAGATGAAGGTGGTCGTCATACTCCATTCTTTAAAGGTTACCGTCCACAGTTCTACTTCCGTACAACTGACGTAACTGGTGACGTACAGTTACCAGAAGGCGTAGAAATGGTAATGCCTGGTGATAACGTTAAGATGACAGTAACTCTAATCGCGCCAATCGCGATGGACGAAGGTCTTCGTTTCGCTATCCGTGAAGGTGGCCGTACTGTAGGTGCTGGTGTTGTAGCAACTATCGTAGAGTAATAGTTAACTTTTAAGTTAATTATTAGAAAAAGGTCACTTAGGTGGCCTTTTTTAATGCCTGAAATTTAGCTTACATGAAGGTGGCGCTCTTACCTAAGGTATAGGTGCTTTGTAGCAACGTTCAATGAGCAATAGTTAACGTTTAAGTTAATTAATACTAAAACAACCCGAGCTTAGCCTCGGGTTTTTTAATGCCTGCAATTTATGTCATGTGTGAAGATCTTTAATTATGTAAGGAATGTCTATTCATCGAATAGGTATCGACACTTACAGGGTATTAGCCTAAGCTAAAAATGGCTTAAATTCACAACAGGAAACGGGCAATGAATAATAAAAATAACTATCCACAAGGCGTATTTTGCTGGGCTGAACTGTGTACTTGTAATTGGAAAGAGGGTAAGGCTTTTTATACTTCATTGTTTGGGTGGGGGAGCGATGATCAGCCAATTGGCGATGATGAATATTACACCATGCTACAAAAGCAAGGGGATGATATTGCGGCTATGTATCAAATGCCACAAGCACAAATAAAGGATGAACTCCCTGGTTATTGGCTTACCTATATTGCTGTAGAGGATGTGGATGCATGTGCAATTAAAGCAAAAGAATTAGGCGCACAAATTATAGCGGGTCCGCACAATGTTATGGATGCAGGGCGCATGTTAATGCTTAAAGATACAGCAGGCGCTACCGTTGCGTTGTGGCAAGGTAATGAGCATATTGGTTGTAAGCGACCTGGTGAATTAACAACACCTTACTGGCATGAAATGGCGACTAGAGATGCTACTGCTAGTAGTAACTTTTATTGTGAGCTATTAGGCTGGAAGAGTCAGTTAAAGCCTATGGATGGGATGGACTACACATTATTTTTAATCGATGATAAACCAGTTGCCGGTATGATAGAAATGACTAACGAGTGGCCTGATGATGTTCCCCCTCATTGGATGATTTACTTTGCTGTTGATAGTTGTGACTCCTATGTGGATAAAGCTGTAGATCTTGGGGCACAGGTTTGTGTACCTGTAACTGATATTGAAGATGTAGGGCGTTTTAGTGTTGTATGCGATCCGCAAGGAAGTGTGTTTTCGATAATAGAACCAGCGCTTGATGAGCTTAACGCTTAATTATTGATTAAGTGCAGTGCTGTTTACTTTAACCGCGGCTATACATATTTAGACGCAGTAATTGTGTGCTTTTTTGCTATAATGGCGAGTAATTACACCGTCAGTCAGCAAGAGAGCACAATGGAATTTGAACAAGATAGTAATTTAACTTTACCGTTATTTATTTTAGATGAAACGCTTAGTGAGCGTAACTTAGAGCAGCCCGACCTAGCTATTTCATTAGCACTTGATGACGAACTACTGACGCAAATATGCCAAAATCCATCTCAAGATAGTAGCATTGCTATTAATATCGATGACTATTCGCTGACGCTACACAATAGCCAGCTTGAGGCGCTAGTGGGGCAAGAGCATGATGCCCAAATAACTCTTACTCATGGCCCTTTGCTTAGCGCAGTACTGAATACCCAAAACCATGGAACCTTTGTGTCGCCACAAATGGATATGATGCCTACCTTTGATTTAGGTGATGAGGATGAAGAATGAAAAAAGTTCTCATAAGCGCGTTAGTACTTGTCATACTCAGCGGTTGTGCTTATTTAGGAAATGCGCATTTTAATGACCTATTTGGTGATGAACAAACGCAGCAACGTATAGTGCCTCATGATTCGGGCGCTGGTGCCGAGTTTTTACAAGAAGTAAAACCCGTTCTTGATACACGCTGTGTGGTTTGTCATGGCTGTTACGATGCCCCTTGCCAGCTAAAGTTATCTTCTCCTGAAGGAATTGACCGAGGCTTAAGTAAAGAGTTGGTTTATGACGGTACTAGGCTGTTAGCGACTACCCCAAGCCGTTTATTATTTGATGCAACCACAACTCAGCAATGGCGCGATAAAGGCTTTACACCAGTATTAAATGAGCGTAACCAAAGCCCAGAAGCTAATTTAGCCGGCGGTGTTTTATTTAATTCACTGGTTTTAAAACAAAGCGCCCCTTTACCTGAAAATGAAATTCTTGATGATGAATTTGATTTTTCACTTAGCCGTTCACAAACCTGCGCTACTATGGGTGAGTTTGACCGATTAGCATCAGAGCAGCCACATGGTGGCATGCCTTATGGCTTACCGGGTGTTTCTAGCCAAGAGTTTTACCATTTACAAAAATGGCTTAAAGACGGCGGTAAAATGGCGCATATAAAACCGCCGACTAAAGCTGAGCTAACACAGGTAAAAAATTGGGAAGCTTTTTTAAACCAAGACAGCCTCAAATATCAACTAGCTGCTAGATATATTTATGAGCATTGGTTTTTAGCGCATATTTATTTTACGCCAGATAATCCGCAAAGCTTTTTTAAATTAGTACGCTCAAGCACCCCGCCAGGTGAAGAAATACAGCTTATAAATACGCGTCGTCCGTATGACGATCCTAAAGTGAATCGTGTTTATTATCGTTTATTACAAGATCGTTCAACTGTTTTATCAAAAACACATTTACCGCTTAAGTTGGACGATAGCAAGCTTGCACGCTTATATGAGCAGTTTATTGCGCCTGATTATACGGTAAATAAAATGCCAAGTTATCAAGCAGAAGCAGCTTCAAATCCATTCAAAACGTTTGAAGCAATCCCTATTAACTCTAAATATCAATTTATGCTTGATGAAGCCGAGTTAATTATAATGGGCTTTATTAAAGGCCCTGTGTGTCGAGGTCAAATTGCGCTTAATGTAATTAATGACCATTTTTGGGTTGCCTTTGCGGACCCTGAAAAAGTAGCAACGCCAGCTGTTGAAGACATGCTGTTACAGCATGAAGACGCACTTGAGCTACCGGCAGCCGAAGAGAGTAACGCATTGCCAATCTCTAGCTGGGTTAAATACTCAGTGCGTGAGAAAAAGTATTTACAAGCTAAAGTTGAGCTTGCTAACGATATGTTTAAAAACGGTGAGCATTTAACTACCGACCTATTATGGAAAGGCGAAGGGCACAATAAGAACGCTGCGCTTACTATTTTCCGCCACTTTGATAGTGCCACCGTAGTTAAAGGCTTTATAGGGCAAGAGCCTAAAACAATGTGGGTGCTTGATTACGCTTTATTTGAGCGAATTCACTACTTACTTGTAGCTGGCTTTGATGTATACGGAAATATTGGCCATCAACTGATAACGCGCTTATACATGGACTTTTTACGCTTAGAGGGTGAGCAAAACTTTTTAGCGTTATTACCTGAGTCTAAACGCCATCAAATTAAAAAAAGTTGGTACAGAAAGTCGCCGCCAAGTTTATCTAAGTTCTTTAAAAATAACCGAGATTTTAGTCAGCCAAGTGGTATTGAGTATAAAACTGATGATCCACAACACGAACTATATGGTTTAGTTAAGCAAACCTTAGCACCAGTACTTAGTGACCATTACGATTACACTCAAGTACCAAAACCATTAAATGCGTTAAATGATATGCCTGCTAAAGCAATAAACTTATTGCCGCAGCTGTCATACATTTTAGTGAAACAGGATGATGACTCACATAAGGCTTATACGGTTATTCATCACAATGCACATTACAATATCTCGAGCTTACTAAATGAAGACGGCCAACGCGCTTACGATGAAGATACAGCCACAATAGTGCCTGGCTTTATTGGCGATTACCCAGCTGCTATTTGGTATTTAAATAACTCAAATGAAGTGAGTGAGTTTGCGCAGTTGTTGCCAATGATGCAAATTGAAGCCGATTACAGTGCCCTAAAAGTTAAGTTTGGTATTCGTCGCTCGCACCCTGAGTTTTGGAAATACAGCGATATAATGCACCAAGTTGCTAAAGAGTACCGAGGCGTAGAGTTTGGTATGTTTGATTACAACCGCTTAGAAAACCGCTAAACGATTAGGCATACTTAGCGTAACCAAATTTAGGCTAACGCGCCTTTGTAATACATTTAGCCCAGTAATTTTACTGGGCTTTTTATTTATATAATTACTTAAGCGGATGTTGAGTTTTCTATATATAGGCTACACTTAAAATAAAAAAGCGGCCTTGTATGTTTAAAATAATTGCCAATGTAAGACAACGTTACCGATGGGCGTTAATCGCTATCGCGTTATTAATAAGTGGCTCAGCCTTATTACTACAGTATGGGTTTTCTGTACAAAAATATGACGCTAAAATTATTAATGTAGCCGGTAAGCAGCGCATGCTCTCGCAAAAAATTGCGTGGCACAGTAACTCCCTACTTGCATCAAGAATAGATGTCGCCACTCACACTCAGTCCCTCGAACAATCCCTTAAACAATTTAAAAGCGCGCACCAAATGCTGCTTACTAAGCAGGGCAATGGTTATCGTTATTTAACAAAGGAGTTGGAGGCTTTATATTTTTCAGCCCCCGCTAATTTAGACCAAGAAGTTAATGAGTTTATTGCTCAAGCCAGCTGGCTTTTATATCAACAAGGTGAGGTAAACACCGATGTATTAGCCATAACACACGTTGAAAACCTGCTTACAAAGCTGGACCGCGCAGTCACCTTGTTTGAGCAACACGCAGTAAAAAAAGTGAATAGGGTTTCTAATTTAGAATTACTATGCTGGTTAGTTGCTATGATGCTATTGCTTGTTGAGTTGAGGTTTGTGTTTATGCCTATGGAAAAAGAGGTGGAGCGCACATTATCAGCACTGCAAAAGCAAAAAGATTTTGTAGCCCAAATGAGCCAAAATAAAGAACACTTTATTGCCCGAGCAAGCCACGAGTTTAGAACACCTTTACAAGGATTGATGACCTCAATTGAAGAGTTAAATATTTCACCAGAGCAGCAAAGTATAAAAACGCAGGCTAGCTATTGCACCTTAAGAATTCTTTCTATGCTCGATGAACTTCAAGATTTACAAGCATTGAGTACAGGTAAGTGGTCGCCCATTTTAAAAAATGAAAATTTACTCGAGTCAATCAATAAAGTGGTGATGGCTTATGAGTATGCGGCTCAACAAAAGGGTTTAAAAGTAGTAACCCACTTTAATGATTCACTTAATTGCTTTTGTAAATTAGATCATCAACGCTTGCAGCATGTTTTAACTGAGCTAATTAGTAATGCGATAAAGTTTACAGAAGATGGCGAGATTGTTGTGTCGGCCACTATGGAAGGTTCAAAGCTTCATTTAACAGTGCAAGATAGCGGATGTGGATTTACGAGTGAAATAACAGAGTTAGAATTTGATTCATTTAAACAAACTAATCATTTTCAGGGGTTAAGGACCGGCTTAACACGAGCGCAGTATGTTGTTAAAGCCTTACACGGCGACATTGAATTTAAAAACAACACAGCAAACGGTGCCATTGTTACGCTTAACTTACCGATTGAAATTACTAAGCAAGAGCGAAGTGAGCGAGAATTTGAAAAAAAGCTTTTTTGCTTAGTGGTTGAAGATAACGAACTTAATACCCTATTACTTACCCGTATTTTAACTAATTTAGGTGTGGAGTGTGAATGCGCAATAAATGGGCAAGTTGCATGTGAAATGGTACAAAAAACACATTACGATATTATTTTTATGGACTTAAATATGCCAGTAATGGATGGCTTTGAAGCAACTAAAAAAATACGCACAGAGCTTAATAAAACAATGCCAATTATTGTTGTTACAGCGAATACGTCAGCAGAAGATATGAACTTAGTGTATGAATATGGCGCCAGCGAACATATTCATAAGCCAATTAGTAAGCAAGCTGTAGCCGATGCGCTAGTTAGTGTGTGTATGAGCAGTGAAATAAACTAATACGCTGTAAAATGCGCTTGCGAATATAATTAGCAATACGTTAAGTTGGCAGTCTAGAAAGTGCTTAGGAACGTATTGTGCAAAGTGTTGTATTAGAGAAGTTTAATGGTTATTTACAAGGGCAAGGTAAAAGCCGTTATGAAATTAGCGATTTAAATTGGCAGGTTAATCAAGGGCAGCAGTGGCTATTACTAGGTGCTAATGGTGCAGGTAAATCGGCACTGTGTGCAGCGCTCATTGGTGAGGCTAAATTAAAAAGCGGCAAATATAAAAGCACCTTTAACAATATGCAGTTGGTGTCATCAGATGCGCAAAAGCAGTTAATTAAAGATGAAATAGAGCATGAACAGCCTACATTAGTTAAAGAGCTAATATTTACTACCAACGCCACTTATAACCATGCGCTGCGTATGGAGTTAATAGAGGTACTTAATTTAAGTACTCTTTTAAATAAGCACTTTAGAGATCTTTCTACCGGGGAGACCCGCAAATTACTACTTATTAATGCACTTAGTAGTAATGCCGACTTAGTTGTACTTGATGAGCCCTACGATGGGCTTGATAAGTCATCATGTGAAACGTTAACTAAGGTATTAGCTAAGCTATCCACACACATAAATTTTGTTTTTGTACTAAACCGCTTAGATGAAGTACCTGAATTTATAACGCATTATGGTTATGTAAATGAAGGTAAGTTGCAGCACGCACTGGCAAACCCAGATAACGAGCAGCGTGCTGATTTATTTAAACTGCTGCATCTAACTCATACGTCTTTAGCTATACCTCAGCCCGAAAATACACCTTCTCAAACCGAGTATATAGACTCGCCACTCGTTAAACTTACTAACGCCAACGTAGCGTATGGCGGTGTTAGTATATTTAAAAATTTAACTTGGCAAATCAATCAGTATCAGCACTGGCAATTGAGTGGTAAAAATGGCTCAGGTAAAACGTGTCTACTTAACTTAATTACAGGCGATAACCCCCAATGCTATAACAACGACATACAGGTATTTGGCTTTAAGCGCGGCAGTGGTGAAAGCATTTGGGATATAAAACAGCACATTGGTTTTATATCAAATGCGCTTCATATGGATTACCGAGTAAGTATATCGGCACTTAATACCATTATTTCAGGATTTTATGACAGCATTGGTTTATATCAAAAGCCAACTGATGCACAAATAATGGCTGCTAAGCAGTGGCTTGCATTAATAGGTTTAAGTGAAAAGCAAAACACCTCATTTACTCAGCTTTCGTATGGGGATCAGCGTATGCTATTAATTGTGCGCGCCATGATAAAACACCCCACTTTACTTATATTAGACGAGCCTTGCTTAGGGCTAGATGAGGCAAACAGGCAGCGGGTGCTGCTATTAATTGAGAAAGTGTGCGCCGCTAAAACAAGCACCGTGATTTATGTAAATCATCATGCGGCAGACAAAATTAAAGGAATAGAGAATTACTTAAAAATGGAAGACTTTCATTAAGCATTAAAGCAGAAGGTTAAGCGCAGTACGCCTAACCTTTCTGTTATAATTTAAAGACGAGTAACACTAAAACCTTCATCTCTTAACTGTTTTATTAAACCATGCTGCTCTGGTAAGTGCAGCGCGCCTACAGCAATAAATAGCTTTTCGTTAGTTAAGCGAGGTACTAGCTGCTCTACCCATTTATTATTGCGATTAACTAGCATTACTTGCTCGCTTATTTCACCGTAATTACTATCATCAAAACTCATGTTGTAGTACTCGGTAAGCGTATCCATATCGCCATTTTTCCACGCATTTACTAGCTTAATAAAGTAAGTATTAATGTCGGCCAGTTGTTCGAAGGTTTCTTCAATCATTTCGTTACTTAATAGCGCCATACCATCAAACATTTGTAACTGCTGCTCTAGGGTTTCTAGTTCGCCTATTTTTATATTGTGTTCTTTAGCGTAAGCAAGTACTTGCTTGTCTATGCCGGTTTGATCGGAAAAGCCTGCGTTTTGAAACTCAATTTGCATCATAGTCACCATTACAGCCCAAGGTTTTAGGCCGTTAAACATGGCAATATCAATCGACTTTTTAGAAAAATAATCTTTAAGTTTATTGTAGTTTTGTTTTGATAATTCTGTTTGCAGTGTTTTACCACCTTTTAACATCATAAAAGGCATTGAGCGTTGCTGCATTTGCATGGGCGTTAACTTACTAATATCCACCTCTACAATAACTTCATCACTCTCATCAATCGCTTTAGTAACGTTTGTTGGTAAACCTTTCATGCTGGCGTCACCTACGTGTACGGTGCCAAACAAATACGAGCTAGTGCCGTTTTTCTCTACTTTATATAAAGCCGGTGCCGCAAAGCTATTAAAGCTAAGTACTGAAAACAGCACCATAATAAAAAAGTGACTAATACGAGGTATCGCTTTCATGGTTTGTCCTTAAAATCCCGTTATTGAGTTACATAAATACTAACCTAATTTTTCATTATCGGCAGTGCTAAATTAAGCCTTTTATTTTTGTTACCTAAAATGGCTATAGCAATCCTAATTAGTTACCTAAACCATGCTATGTGAAGTGAGACAAAAATAAATATAATTTATTTTTAGTAATCCTTAAAAATTAATAAAACCCCATATAGTTATTATATGGCTAGCGAATTTACATGATTAAATTTAAAGCATAAAAAATTCTCAATTATGTTTTTTTGTGGATTTTAAAACCATTAAAAATCACTTTTTACACTTTTATTGAATTGAGTTTGGTGTTGACTTAGTAGGCTTAGCGCGGTACAAATAGATATATAGAGCGAACAATATTGTTTCGCAATAATTGAACACAATTTGGTATTAATTACATGCTTGCAAATGCACTTAACCTAGTCCTGATTATTATCGTGGTGATTATTCCCGCGAGGGTTTCGTAGTGCTATAAACTTAAGCATTAAAAAGCCCTCCGCACTTAACCGTTCGGAGGGCTTTTTAGTTTTAAGCACAAAGTTTTAAAGATTTTAGCTATAAGTTTAAGTAAGTATTTAATTGGGTTGTCACTGAGGAATGAGGATTTATTAATGACAGGCGCAGAACTAACAATCGATTTATTAGCCAAACACGGCGTTAAAGAGGTATTTGGCTACCCCGGCGGAGCTATTATGCCAATTTACGATGCGTTGTATGGCGCGCCAGTCAAACATTACCTTACTCGTCATGAGCAAGGTGCTGGCTTTGCCGCTGTAGGTTATGCCCGCAGCACAGGTAAATTAGGCGTATGTTTAGCAACGTCAGGCCCAGGGGCAACTAATTTAATAACAGCACTTGCCGATGCAATGATGGACTCAGTGCCATTGTTAGCAATTACCGGCCAGGTACCTACTGCAGCCATTGGCTCAGATGCATTTCAAGAGGTAGATGTACTTGGTATGTCGCTTTCGTGTACTAAACATAGCTACATGGTAGAGCGCGCCGAAGATTTAGCCGAAATACTGCAAGAGGCTATGCACTTAGCCCAAAGTGGTCGCCCAGGCCCTGTACTTGTCGATATTCCAAAAGACATTCAAATGGCGCAAGTGCCTTTTAAACCATGGCTAGCCGCTGATGAATACTTACCGCAACTTGATTTAAACCAAGTTGCCATTGCAAATCAGTTATTAAGTGAAGCAAAGCAGCCAGTTGCATATGTTGGCGGCGGCGTGCAAGCGGCTGATGCGCAAAATGAGTTAATGCAGTTTTTAAATAAAACGCAGATGCCAGCAGTATCAACACTTAAGGCGTTAGGCAGCGTATTACCAGATTACGAACATTACTTAGGTATGCTGGGCATGCACGGTACCCAAGCCGCTAATATAGCAGTACAAGAGTGCGATGTATTAGTGTGTATAGGCGCTCGCTTTGATGACCGCGTAACAGGTAACTTAGCTAAATTTGCCGCTAAAGCAAAAGTAATCCACTTAGACATAGATGCAGCTGAAGTCGGTAAACGTAAACCTGCTAAGGCCTCATTAATTGCTGATTTAAAAACGTCATTACCGGTGCTTGAATGTGTTGTAACCCCTAAAGCATGGTGCGATACAAATAAGCAGTTAAGCGTAAAACATGCGTGGCGCTATGACTACCCAGGCGAAAAAGTATTTGCCCCGTATTTATTGAACCAATTAAGCCAGCGTATGCCAAAAACAGGCGTAGTATGCTGCGATGTTGGTCAGCACCAAATGTGGGTAGCGCAACACATGAAATTTAGCCACCCGAGCAACCATTTAAGTAGTGGTGGTGCAGGCACAATGGGCTTTGGTTTACCAGCAGCCATAGGTGCACAAGTGGCACGCCCAGACGATTTTGTAATAACGGTGTCGGGTGATGGCTCAATCATGATGAACATTCAAGAGCTTGCGACTATTCGCCGTAACAATTTACCAGTAAAAATACTGATATTAGATAACCAACGCTTAGGTATGGTTCGCCAATGGCAGGAGCTATTTTTTGAAGGACGTTACTCTGAAACAAACCTTTCAGATAACCCTGATTTTGTTCAATTAGCCGCTGTATTTGGTATTCCTGGGCAAACAATTACACAAGCAAACGAAGTTGACGATGCAATAACCGCATTAGTTAATAGCAAAGGCCCGTATATATTACATGCCTGTATAGACGATAAAGAAAACGTATGGCCACTTGTACCACCAGGGGCTGCAAATGACGAAATGATTACGGAGAAAGCACAATGAAACACAGCCTAACTATTGCATTAAAGAGCCAAAGTATAGCGGTCGAGCGTTTTTTACGTGTAGTGCGTCACCGTGGTTTTGATCTTACGCACTTTCAGCTCAATATGGATGATGGCCACTACAATGTTGCAATGACAGTAGATAGCGATAAACCAATCCATCTTTTAACAAGCCAGTTAAATAAGCTGGTGGACGTTAAAGAAATCACTTTACAAAATTTACAGCAACAAGCTGTGTAATTGCTAACAACACAAATTTACGAGTAATTGAACAACAGTTACTCACCAATTTTTAGAATGAGGAATGCCCGCTTACAGAGCGGCAAAACAGAGGTAACTATGGCTAAATTAAGAAGTGCAACAACAACTGAAGGACGTAAACGCGCAGGCGCACGTGCATTATGGCGCGCAACAGGCATGACCGACACAGACTTTGGTAAACCAATTATTGCTGTAGTTAACTCGTTTACGCAATTTGTACCAGGGCATGTTCACCTTAACCAGCTTAGTGAGTTAATGGCTGAAACAATCACGCAAGCGGGCGGTGTGCCAAAAGAATTTAATACCATTGCTATTGATGACGGTATCGCAATGGGCCACGGCGGCATGCTTTACTCACTGCCATCACGCGACCTAATTGCCGACTCGGTTGAGTACATGGTTAACGGCCACTGCGCCGATGCGATGATCTGTATTTCTAACTGTGACAAAATCACCCCAGGGATGATGCTTGCAGCGCTACGCTTAAACATACCGGTTATTTTTGTATCGGGCGGACCAATGGAAGCGGGTAAAACAAAACTTGCCAACATTGATATTAAATTAGATTTAGTAGATGCCATGGTTAAAGGCGCTGATGAAACGGTAAGTGATGCTGATTCAGAGCAAGTAGAGCGCTCTGCATGTCCTACTTGTGGGTCGTGTTCGGGTATGTTTACTGCAAACTCAATGAACTGTTTATTAGAGGCTATTGGCCTTGCACTACCGGGTAATGGTACAACGCTTGCAACCCATAAAGACCGTAAGCAGCTATATGTAGAGGCGGGTGCTCGCATTGTTGATTTATGCCGTGAGTACTACCAAAAAGATAACCAAGACGTGTTACCTCGCGCTATTGCTAACAAAACAGCCTTTATGAACTCTATGGTTGTTGATATTGCCATGGGTGGTTCATCTAACACCGTATTGCATTTATTAGCAGCGGCACAAGAAGCCGGCGTAGACTTTGATATGTCGCACATTGATGAGCTATCTCGTAAAACCCCATTTTTATGTAAAGTAGCCCCAGCTACACCTGAGTACCACATTGAAGATGTGCATCGCGCTGGTGGCATGATGGCAATTGTACGTGAGCTAGGCAAAGCCGGTTTAGTTGATTTATCGGTAAACCACGTTGCGGGTATGACAATGGGTGAGCTTGTTAAAAAGTGGGATGCGACTGATCCAACAAACGAAGCTGCACAAAAGTTTTACCGCGCTGGCCCTGCTGGTATTCGTACTACAAAAGCAATGAGCCAAGAGTGCCGTTGGGATGAAGGCGATAACGACCGAGAGCATGGTTGTATTCGTAGTGTTGAGCACGCATTCAGACAAGATGGCGGCTTAGCTGTGCTTTCAGGTAACTTAGCGGTTGACGGCTGTATTGTTAAAAGCGCAGGCGTAGTTGACGAAATGCTACATTTTGAAGGTACTGCCGTGGTGTACGAATCACAAGATGATTCAGTAGAAGGCATTTTAAACGACGAAGTAAAAGCGGGTGATGTCGTTGTTATTCGTTACGAAGGTCCTAAAGGCGGCCCAGGTATGCAAGAAATGCTGTACCCAACGAGCTACTTAAAATCAAAAGGCTTAGCTGAAAAGTGTGCATTGATCACCGATGGTCGTTTCTCGGGCGGCACCTCAGGTTTATCAATCGGCCACGTATCGCCAGAAGCGGCAAGCGGCGGTGCCATTGCCTATGTTGAAAATGGCGACAAAATTATCATTGATATTGCAACACGTGAAATCACTTTAGCATTAAGCGATGAAGAACTTGAAGCGCGTAAGCAAAAACAACTAGCACGCGGTAAATTAGCGTACAAACCGGTTGATCGTGAGCGTTATGTGTCATCGGCATTAAAAGCGTATGCATTACTTGCAACGAGCGCCGATAAAGGCGCAGTACGTGATTTAGCCAAATTGGAGGAGCTTAGCTAATTATGGTTTCTCAAGAGCTCGATTATTTTCGCGCTATTATCCAGGCAAATATGGAGCCTTTGGCAAAAGTTACTGAGGTCAGTGAAATGCCTGATCTCAGTGCTAAACTTGGGAACCATGTATGGCTTAAGCGTGAGGATCAACAGCCCGTGTATTCGTTTAAGTTACGCGGTGCATACAATAAATTAAATAAGTTACCAAAAGGGTCTGTTGTTATTACGGCGTCGGCTGGTAACCATGCGCAAGGTGTGGCACTTAGTGCTTCACACCTTGGCCATAAAGCCACTATTGTTATGCCAGTTACAACGCCTGAAATAAAAGTAAGCGCAGTACGCGCGCTTGGCGGCGAAGTGGTATTATATGGTCATCATTTTGATGCGGCAAAAGCACACGCTCTAGAGCTTACAGAGCAGCGAAGTGGTGTATTTGTCCCGCCGTTTGACGACCCTGACGTGATTGTTGGGCAAGGCACTGTAGCCCGCGAGTTAATGCAACAACTCAACGAGCTTGATGCGGTATTTATACCTGTTGGAGGTGGTGGCTTACTTGCTGGTATGGCTGTTTATATCAAGTCATTACGCCCTGATATCAAAGTTATTGGCGTAGAAGCTGACGAAAGCGCATGTTTACAAGCAGCACTTAAAGCAGGAGAGCCAGTAGAGCTTGAGCGTGTTGGCAGTTTTGCCGATGGCGTTGCGGTAAAAGTTATCGGCAGTGAAACATTTCGCTTAGCGCAAAAATTTTGTGACGAAGTCGTTACTGTCAGTGGCGATGAAATTTGTGCTGCCATGCAAGATATTTTTGTCTCTACCCGCGCAATTGCAGAGCCATCTGGTGCCCTTGCAACGGCAGGGCTTAAAAAGTGGAGCCAACAATCGGGCTTAAAGGGGCTTCATTTAGCGGCTGTGCTTTCGGGTGCTAATTTAAACTTTGATCGTCTTCGTTATGTCGCAGAGCGCACTGCGCTAGGTGAAAAAAACGAAGCGTTATTAGCGGTTACCATTAAAGAAGAAAAAGGCAGCTTTAAGCAGTTTTGTGCGTCTTTAGGTGGCCGTGCTATTACTGAGTTTAACTACCGCTATGCAGGCCCAGGTGAAGCGCAAATATTTGTAGGCATTGCACTGCGCCAAGGCGAGCAAGAGCTAAATGAGTTAAAGCAAGATTTAACTAAAAACGACTATCACTTTTGTGATTTATCAGACAACGAACTCGCTAAATTGCATGTACGTTATATGGTCGGTGGTAAAGCGCCAGAACAATTACATGAACGATTATTACGTTTTGAGTTTCCTGAATACCCAGGCGCCCTCGCTCGCTTTTTAGATACGCTTGGGAGTAACTGGAACATTACGTTATTTCATTATCGTAATCATGGTGGCTCTATGGGTAATGTATTAGCTGGTTTTGCTATTGAACCAAGCCAGTTTGATATGTTTAACGAGCACTTGAATCGCTTAGGTTATAGTGTACAAGATGAAACACATAACCCGTGTTTTACGCAGTTTTTAACTTCACAACCGCAAAGTTCAAATACCGACGATTTAGCCTCAGCCTAATGACTTTAAGCAAGTGCCCAAGTTGGGTGCTTGCTTTATCTTGTGTTTTACATATAGTTACAAGTAATTACTACTGTTTGGAACAGCCCGTTGCCTATTAAAGGATTAATACTCGTAACTCTACTTTTTTGCAGCCAACTTAAGGCGCAAGAACCAGTCACCTTACAACTTAAATGGACTCATCAATTTCAATTTGCTGGTTATTATATGGCAAAAGAAAAAGGCTACTATAAAGACGCAGGGCTTGATGTAACCATACGCGAAGCAAACCCTAAAATGCCAGATACATTTACGCCCGTAGCGTTAAATGAGGCGCAATTTGGGGTGGCGCATTCAGGTATTTTGCAGCAACGGGTTAATGGTCAGCCATTTGTTGCTATGGCTGCTATTTTACAATTCTCCCCTTACTGTTGGATGGTTAAAGATAGCTCAGATATTTTTCACCCACGAGATTTTACAGCTAAGCGTATAACTGAGGTTAGCCGCAAAGATGGCACCGAACTTCTTATAATGCTCAAGCGAAGCGGTATAGATATAAATACGTTAGAGGTGTTCAGTAGTGAAGAGCCGGCCGTTGAAGCATGGCAACAAAATAAGCTCGATGCTATGCAAGTATATGTAACTAATCAGCCATATTTTATGACACAACAAGGTATATCGCATCGTCTTATTTGCCCGCAGCGCTACGGAATGGATGTGTATGGCGATGTACTATTTACTAGCGAATCTATGCTTAAAAAGCACCCGCAAACGGTCGAAAAATTTTACCAAGCGAGTTTAAAAGGCTGGCGCTACGCAATGATGAATATGGACGAAGCAATTGCCGTTACTCAGCAGCTGTATGCACCTAATAAAAGCTTTCACCAACTTGCTTATGAGGCCGAGGTGCTTAAAGAATATATAATGCCGCCCACCACGCATTTAGGAAATATGTCGATGGCTAAATGGCGTTTAATTGCTGATTATTATGGTATTAAGCAAAGTGACTTTGATGAGCAAAAAGCCGGTTTTATTTACAAATATCAAGAGAGCGAAAGCATACAGCTGTCGTGGATGTTAATAGCGGCCATTATAGTGAGTATTATTTCAATTCCACTGTATTTACGTTTAATACTCGGAAAAAAATAACCGTTTAATGCAGCGCTGCGCAACTGATATAATTAACCGTCTTTTTATTATTTTAAGTTGTTATGAACCTAGCAGAGCAGTTTGCAGCACTCGATGCAGTGTTAATGAATACCCGACAATACTGGCAGTGCACTGCGTTTGATTATGATTCATTGCCTTGGCCCGAGCTGTGTGCTCCATTAAATAGCTTATCTGATGATGCAGTTGCGCAGCTTGATAGCGACCAAAGTAAACTATATGAATTTTTTGCCCCTTATATATCAGGCCTTGAACAGTTACCTGCGCTTTGCCGTTTAGAACAAAGCCAGCAGCAACGCAGCGAATACCCGTTTTGGATAAGTAATGGCATAAAAGGGCGCAAGTTTGAGCAACTGCAAGACTTTGTTTCTGCATTACCAAATACAAAACAGCCTGTTTTAGAGTGGTGCGCTGGCAAAGGTCATTTAGGGCGCATGCTTGCTTTTAATGGCGCGCAAACTGTGCGTAGTGTTGAGTTACAAGCACACCTGTGTGAACAAGGGCAGCACAGTGCTAAGCAGCAAGGCTTGGCTATGCAATTTAGCCAAGCAAATGTACTTGAAGACGATATTAGTCACTTTTTTAATACAGATACCCACGCGGTAGCTTTACATGCGTGTGGCGCTTTGCATCAAACCTTTATGCAGCAAGCGAGTAAAGCGGGAGTTAAGCGTATTAGTTTTTCACCGTGTTGTTATCACTTATTTACCGACAATAACTATAAAGCTATGAGCGATGAAGCACGTAAAAGTGAGCTTTTTTTAACTCACCGAGATTTAAAGCTCGCTCTACAAGAAACCGTTACAGCGCCTTCGCGTGTTGCAAAAGTTCGAAAAACTGAAGTGGAGTGGCGCTTAGGGTTTGATGCGCTTAGAAAGTCGATTACTAACGAGCAGTTTTACGTTAGCGTACCTTCTGTTAATAAGGCGGTATTTTCAGACTCATTTGCACAATTTTGTGCATGGGCAAGTGAGAAAAAATCGATAAACATCCCTAAAAACACAGATTACGATAAGTTTTTAGCTATTGGTAAAACCCGTAAAAAAGTGACAGAGCGAATCGAACTGGTTCGACATGTGTTTAGAAGAGCAATAGAAGTTTGGCTTGTGCTCGATCGTGCTTTATATTTGCAACAGCAAGGTTACACGGTTTCTGTGACAACCTTTTGTGAGAAGCAATTAACCCCTCGCAACATTTTGATTCTTGCTAACACGCAATAAGATAACGCCTTTAGCTATTTTTATTGGGTGTAATTTCCGTCCTTGATTTAAAAAGAGATGCAATGAGAAAGTTAAAGAATTTATTCGAAAATAATAAGCGTTGGGCTGCTCGTACAAGTGAAGCAAATCCTGATTTTTTTAAAATTTTGTCAATGCAGCAAAATCCTGAATATTTATGGATTGGGTGTTCAGACTCCCGGGTGCCTGCAAATCAAATAGTTGATTTATTACCGGGTGAATTATTTGTTCACCGTAACGTAGCTAACGTAGTCGTGCACACGGATCATAATTGTTTATCTGTTATGCAATATGCGGTAGAAGTACTAAAAGTAAAACATATTATGGTGGTAGGGCATTACGGCTGTGGCGGTGTGCAAGCGGTGCTAGATAACGCCAAATTTGGCTTTATTGATAACTGGTTACGCCATGTGGGAGATGTAAAAGAAAAGCACCTTGAGCAATTAAATGCAATGGATGAGCAGCAGCGTTTAAGCCGCTTAATAGAGCTTAATGTGATTGAGCAAGTACGCAATGTATGCAGAACCAACATTGTGCAAGATGCATGGGGCAAAGGCCAAGACTTAACCATTCATGGCTGGGTATATGGCTTAGAAAATGGCCACTTACACGACTTAGAATCGGTGGTTACCTGTGCAGATGAAGAGGGCGACGTTTATAAAAAAGCCGTTGCGCATGTATTAACAAAAGCTGGCTGCGAGTAACCCTTACATGACAAAAACGGCGTTAATTATTGGTGCAACAGGTGTTGTAGGAAAGGAGCTGCTAATGCGCTTACTACATAGCTCTGAGTACAGCCAAGTAATAGCAATTACGCGCCGTAAGTTAACGTTTACACATACTAAGCTAGTTAATCACGTTATTGATTTTGAATATTTAACCAAGCACTGCGAGTTATTTAAAGGTGATGTGCTTTTTTCTTGTTTAGGCACTACAAAAAAACAAGCTGGCTCTGTAAGTGCGCAGCGTAAGGTCGATTTCGATTATCAGTTTATTGCGGCGCAAATGGCGGCAAATAATGGTGTAACTCATTATTGCTTAGTATCATCAAGTGGGGCGAATGCGCATAGTGCTAGTGCGTATTTAAAAATGAAAGGTGAGCTTGAGCAACAAGTAAAACTACTTGGCTTTGTAAAAATAAGTATTTTTCAGCCTTCGCTGTTAATTGGTAAGCGAAATGATACCCGTATAGCAGAGCAAATAGGCGCTGTTATTTTACCACTTTTAACGCGATTGCCTTTTTTAAAGCGTTATAGGCCGATAACCGGCGAGCAAGTAGCTCAAAAAATGCGGGCTGTGAGTTTAAATCAGCAACACACATTGAGTTATTATACGTTAGATGACTTGTTTAACGCTTAACTACTTAGCAAAAAAGCAGCCTAGGCTGCTTTTTTATTTTGTTCGCTCGTTTATTCTGCGTCTGTTTTTGCAGTTAATTGCTGCTCTAGTAACGCAACTTTAGCTTCAAGTTCAGTAAGCTTTTCGCGGGTGCGAATAAGCACTTGGCTTTGCACATCAAATTCTTCACGGCTAACAAAGTCCATTTCAGCAAGCTTGTTTTGTAAAACTTGTTTAGTTTTACCTTCAAGAGTGTCTGCTAGGTTTTTTACACCCTGCGGCATGTTATTAGTGATTTGCTTAGCAATTTCTTCAAGTTTTGCTGGATTGATCATGTATATCCCTTGCTGTTGCCTTAAAATGATAATAACTAATATTACCTTATACCTAAGGCTTTTAATACATGATCACCCCAATGCAATTAATTAATCTAATGGCTATGCCTGCATTAGTGGTTACGGTAAAATTACATGCCTTTTAAATCTCTTTGGTCGTTATGAAACTCAATCCTAAACAAGATGAAGCAGTAAAATACATTAGTGGTCCATGCCTAGTGCTTGCAGGTGCAGGCTCAGGCAAAACGCGTGTAATCACAAATAAAATTGCTTACTTAGTACAAAAATGTGAGTACAAAGCGCGAAATATTGCAGCGGTAACATTTACCAATAAAGCGGCAAAAGAGATGCGCGAACGTGTGCTTCAAACGCTTAATAAGCAAGAGGCAAAAGGATTATGGGTATCGACGTTTCATACCTTAGGCCTTGAAATAATAAAAAAAGAGCTTAAAACACTTGGCTTTAAAGAAGGCTTTTCACTGTTTGACGACCAAGATACAAACCAGCTTTTAGGTGATTTGACTGAAGACGAGCTTAAAAAAGATAAAGACTTACTTAACCTATTAAAAATGCAAATAGGTAGCTGGAAAAACGAACTCATTTTACCAGAACAAGCAATTCGCGAAGCACGCGATGCACAAAAGTCTTTATTTGCGCAGCTTTATGCGCGCTATCAAAATCAATTAAGAGCGTATAACGCCCTCGATTTTGATGATCTTATTATGATCCCCACGCTATTACTTAGTAATAATGCAACCTCGCGAGAGCGGTGGCAGCAGCGTTTTAAATACCTGCTGGTGGATGAGTACCAAGATACCAATACCAGCCAATATCAGCTAGTTAAGCTGTTAGTAGGGGAGCGTGCACGTTTTACTGTGGTAGGCGATGATGACCAATCTATTTATTCATGGCGTGGTGCGCGCCCGCAAAACTTAGTGCTATTAAGTAAAGATTACCCAGGTCTGAGGCTAATAAAGCTTGAGCAAAACTACCGTAGTGCACAACGAATTCTTAAAGCTGCAAACATTTTGATTGCTAATAACCCGCACGATATAGAAAAAAAGCTATTTAGTGAGCTTGGTTATGGCGAGCCAATTAAAGTGATTGGCTGTAGAGATGAAGAGCATGAGTGTGAGCGTGTAGTTGCCGAAATTATTTCGCATAAATTTATGAAGCGTACCAGCTATAAAGATTACGCTATTTTATATCGGGGTAACCATCAGGCGCGTGGTTTTGAAAAGTCGTTAATGAGTAACCGTATCCCGTATAAAATTAGTGGGGGTATGTCGTTTTTCTCTCGCTCAGAAATTAAAGATATTATGGCGTACTTACGCTTATTAGTTAATCAAGACGACGATAACGCTTTTTTACGTATTGTTAATACACCACGCCGTGAAATAGGGACTGTTACGCTTGAAAAACTAGGCACTTTAGCAAATGAAAAACACCAAAGTTTATTTGCCACCTGTTTTGATAACGACTTAGGTTATAGGCTCAAAGGCCGTGGTTTAAACGCGCTATCGGGCTTTGCCCGCTGGGTTGTAGAGCTCTCTGATAATGCAGTGCGCAGTGACACCCTAGAAGCGGTAAAAGATTTAGTACGCAGCATTAATTATGAAGCCTATTTATACGAGTCATCGCCAAGTGCTAAAGCCGCTGAAATGCGAATGAAAAACGTCTCGGAGCTGTATCGTTGGATCACCGATATGCTCACGGGTGATGCTGACAATGAGCCGATGACCTTACCTGAGGTTGTTAGCAAATTAACACTTCGAGATATGCTTGAGCGTAACGAGGAAGAAGATGAAGCCGATGCAGTACAGTTGCTTACTTTGCATGCGTCTAAAGGCTTAGAGTACCCGTATGTGTTTATGGTCGGTATGGAGGAGGGCTTATTGCCTCACCAGGTAAGCATTGATGAAGAAAATGTAGATGAAGAGCGTCGTTTAGCTTACGTAGGTATTACCCGAGCGCAGCAAGAGCTTACGTTAACTTACGCTAAAATACGCCGCCAATTTGGTGAAACATCACAAACTGAGCTAAGCCGCTTTGTGCAAGAACTGCCTCAAGACGATCTTGCATTTGAGAATAAAAAAGCGCCCAACACGCAAGCTGAGCGTATGGAAAAAGGCCAAGCTCGTGTTGCAAACTTAAGAGCAATGCTTAAAAAACCAAGTTAAATAAAGAGCTAAGTAAAGAGTTAAAGTGATTGTGCTGCGTTGTTAGCAGATGTTTCTGGTTGCGATATTACTTGCTGCTTGCCTACAAATAAATTTAGCCCGTATTTATCTAACAAGGTTCTAAAGTTTAAAATTGAAGGGCCTTTAGCAATCACTTTTATATGCTTAAGTTTGGTGATTGCTAACACGCCTTGTAGCTGTAAGTTAAAGCTGTCTTGTTGTAATACGCGCTTGCTAAAGGTTGAGCTCAGTAGGATGTAATCAAAGTCTATTTCGGTTAGTGCGTTTAGTTCACAGCGATCTTTAGCAAAGTTATTTAAACCAATTGAATAGCCTAAGCTTGATAACTTTTTGAGATTCTCGAGTTGGGTTGCGCATGCATAGCGTATCTCTTGATCATCAAACAGTAAGCATATTTGGCTTTGTCCTTGTTGCTTACTGAGTACCTCACTGAATAACTTAAACTCAAGTTCTTCAAGTAATAACCCCGAACAAGGCAGCAATACTTTAGCTAAATTAGCTGTTAAGGCTTGTGCATAGGCTTGCTGTAATAGTTCTAACTCTACCTGTAAGTGTTGTTCTTTGTCGGTTGCAAATTTCTTTAAAATATCAAAGCTGGTGTAACCTAAAACAGGGTGCTCGCCAAAGGCTTCAAACAGCGATTCTGATTGCTGTTGTTCATCCAAATCTATAATATTTGAGCTTCTAAAGCTCATTGGTAGCGAGTCTAAGTGATGCGGTGTAGGAGCTTCATTACTAGTTAGTGCTTGGGTTAACATAGGATGGAATAGCTCGTACCTATCACGCCCTGCATTTTTGGCGTAATACATTGCAGCATCAGCATCGCGAATAATTTCATCGGTATGTTGGTAACTGGTATTAGAGTAAGTAATACCTACACTTGCGCCACTTTGAATACACGTTCCTTTACTGCAAAATGGCTTTTTCATTATATTAATAATACGTGTAGCAACATCTTCAGCTTGCTGTAACTCGGTTAAGTGGGTCAGTAAAATTACAAACTCATCGCCGCCAAGTCGTGCAAGTAAGTCGTGCTCACGTATACAGTGCGAGAATAAATCCCCCACACTTATTAAAAACTGATCGCCGGCTTGATGACCTAATTGGTCGTTTATATCTTTAAATTTATCTAAATCAATGAACAATACAGCAAAATGGTGCTCAGGAAAGCGATGGTAGTGCTGCAATGTTTTTTCAAGCTGGGTTAAAAACAAATTGCGATTAGGTAAGCCGGTGAGTGAGTCGTGGTGGGCATCATGATATAACTGTTGCTCTATTTTTTTTCGCTCATCAATTTGCATTTGCAAATGTAGGTTGGCATGTTGCAGGGCTTTGGTTTTTTCATCAACCCTAAATTCTAATTCTTGGTGGCTTGTTTTAAGTGCTTGAGTAGCTAA
This sequence comes from Pseudoalteromonas espejiana DSM 9414, assembly GCF_002221525.1. Taxonomy (NCBI): domain Bacteria; kingdom Pseudomonadati; phylum Pseudomonadota; class Gammaproteobacteria; order Alteromonadales; family Pseudoalteromonadaceae; genus Pseudoalteromonas; species Pseudoalteromonas espejiana. The sequence goes on from NZ_CP011028.1 coordinate 317,746, forward strand.
CTTAGTTTGTAATACGGTGGCAATTTGATGTGATACAAAGGTGATTAACTCGCAATCATCTTTACTAAAAATATGTTTATTATTATAGGCTTGGCATGCAATTAAACCTATAACCCCTTGCGATGTTTTAAGTGGTGCTCCTAGCCAACTGGTTGCCATTTGCTCCTCTGGTACAGGTTGGCTTCGTTGCACTTCGCCGCTCTCAAGTAGCTCTTTTGCTCTACACGGGTGAATAAGCTGGGTTTGCTCACTGCTAATAACCAATTCGCTATACCCTTTGGCAAAGGGCCTAGGCTCGGTATTATCTTTAAATTCATCAACGCAGTATGGAAAATTAATCCAACCCGACTCTTTATCATAAAGGGCAATATATAAATTTTCTGCGTAGGTGATGGTTTTTATTATTTGATGAATTTGTAAGTAAGCGTCATCTAAGTTTTGCGCTTGGGTAGCAAGCTCCGATATTTTAAATAAAATTTGTTGGCGTTGTAGAGCGCGTTTGCGTTGGTCTATTTCAAGGTTTAGCGCATCATTACTTTGAGTAAGTGCACGAGTACGTATTTTTACCTCTGATTCGAGTAACTCTCTTTTTTTAACGCGCTCTATTGCCGTAGCCAAATATAATGACATTACTTCTAATAAGTGTACTTGTTGGCTGCTATAGCCCTGATGTTTATCGTAGCTTTGTGCTGCGAGTACACCAATAATATTTTTTTCTTGGTAAATTGGTACGCCTACCCAATGCTCTGCAGGTGAGCCTAATGCTCTAAATAACCCATTATCTGCTGCAGCTTGCATTTGCTGTTTAGTAAAGCAGGTTGTACGGCCTAATTTATATACATAACCTGTCGCACCTTCATCAAAACTATTATCTTGGTTAAGGGCAACTGATATACCGTCTTTTTCATCACAAAAGTAAGATAACTCAAGGGCATGAGTATGCTGGTTAGCTAACACTACGTAAAAGCTTTTACTCGGTAAGTAGGCTTGTAAAATATCGTGAATAGCGGGGTATAGTAGGGTTAATTCGGCAACAGAACTGGCTTGCTCTGATAATTGGATCAGCGCATTTTGTAAGTGGTGAGATTGCTTATACTTTTCTAATAGCGTTTTGAGACGTTTGTTCTGGTGCGCTAATTTACTCGGTATTGTGAGTTTATCTTCCAATGATCTAAACCAGTTATTTATTATTGTATGTTTATTAAACGTATAATTTCACTTTTAGTTGCAATCGTCAAGTAACTAATGACCTAAAATAGTAACTATAAACGTTATTTTAGGCGTAAAAAAAGGCCTATTATAAAAAGAGGCCTTTTTAGATTAATTCCCTGATAATAGGGTAATTAATTTTAAATTATTTAGATGTCATGAAGTCGATAGCTGCGCTAATTTCATCATCAGAACAATCCATACATGTCCCTTTTGGCGGCATTGCATTAAAACCGTTAATTGCATGCTCAAGTAATATATCTTTACCTTTTGCGATACGCGGTGCCCAATCATCAGCTGACTTAGGTGCACCTAATGCGCCAGTACCATGACACGCAAAACAAGCACCTTGATATACTTGCTCACCAGAGCGAGGACCTGTAGGCACTGCGGCTGCTGCGGCTTTTTCACCTTCAAGGTAAACTGCGCCAACTGGTGCTAAACGTTTTTTAATTGCATCTTCAGTCATAGAGTTATCATATGGCTGTGCGTATGCGGTGGTTGCTAGCACTAGTAATGCTGCAGCTGATAGTTTTTTCATTTTGCCTTGCTCACTTCGATTTGAACGTGATCAATCACGATTATAGATGACGGAAATTAAACCGATTATACCTTTGTGTAACAATTTATAAAACGCTAACAGTCGTTTTTATCAATAAAACTGACTAATTTTTGCGTTAACGCAATAAAATAGAATGTTTGCGGTTAATCAAATATTTATAATCGGTGGCTATAGCTAACAACGCTTAAGTTAATGCAAGTACGTTTTTAACGAGCTTTTCGATCCCTGCATCGGCATCTAAAATTGATTGTGCAAGCATATAAGCGGGTGTTGTTACGAGTTTATTATCTTCATCAATAACAATATCGTCTACTGCGCAGGCGGTATGCGTTGCACCTAAACTTGTTAACGCCGCTGCAGTAGCTTCATCATTACCAATTGTTAATGCTGCTTTTGGATAAATAAATGGAATTAACGCAGGTGCAATGCACATGTACCCAGCTGCTTTTTGCGCATCAGCAAAGCTTTGACATGCGCTTAAAACTAATCCGTTAATTTGCGCCTCTGTGCCATTAATAGCAAAGTCACATAAATTTTTAGCAGCGCCAAAGCCACCCGGTACTATTAACGCATCAAACTCGTTCACGTCCAATTCGCTAAGTGATTTTATATCGCCTCGGGCAATACGCGCGGCTTCTGTGAGTACATTACGGTTACTTGGCATTTCTTCACCAGTAATGTGGTTAATGGTGTGGAGCTGCTCTATATCAGGAGCAAAGCATTGGTAGGCAGCACCATTTTTAGCTATGTGCAATAAAGTTAATACCGCTTCGTTAATTTCACTACCATCGTATACACCACAGCCAGCTAATATCACTGCTATATTTTTCATGCTTTTGTGCTCCTTGAGTATTTTAAATAAGTCGTTTGGATGAAGTCTAACATGGGCTAAAAGACACATTAAAATAAATTTTTAGCTTAAAAAATATCCGCAGTGCAAGTGCTTTTGCGGTTTATGCCATTTGCGATCACCCACATACAAAAAAAATTATAAAGGATCGCTATGATCTTTGATCCATTATGCTAGAATACTCCTCCGGTTATTTAAATGGATACAAATAACCAAAGTGACTAACAGCGGATGTATCAGTTAGAAAACCTTTTTCCACATTGGTTTTAAAATAATAAAAAAAGAACCTCGTATTATCTTTTTTAAACAAAACAAGAAGTTATATATTTTTCTAAGCATTTTAATATGCACTGGAAGAATAGTTCGTGGCTGTTATCTACAAAGTTATCCACAAGTTACTCTGTAATAATGCACTCTACTAACCGTAATTCACAGTCGTTTTATTCACAGCCTTATGGCATGCTTGTATTAATATTACTTTTTTGTATTTAGGATCCAAATTCACCATGGCTCAGATCCCCGAAAACCCACTTATATTAGTTGATGGCTCTTCATATTTATTTCGTGCTTATCATTCACCACCGCATTTAACCAACTCTAAAGGTGAAGCTACCGGTGCTATTTATGGCGTGGTTAACATGCTAAAGAGTTTGATCAAACAATATGATCCGAGCCACATGGTGGTGGTATTTGATGCTAAAGGTAAAACTTTTAGAAACGATATGTACAGCGAGTATAAAGCTAATCGTCCACCAATGCCTGATGATTTACGTACGCAAATAGCGCCATTGCACAGCATTATTAAAGCGATGGGTTTTCCACTTATTAGTATCGAAGGTGTTGAAGCTGATGATGTAATTGGTACCTTTTCGCGTATTGCAACAGAGCAAAAACGCCATGTACTGGTTTCTACTGGCGATAAAGACATGGCGCAGTTAGTCAATGAGCATGTAACGCTTATTAACACCATGACAGACAGTATTTCGGATCCTGAAACCGTTGTTGAAAAGTTTGGTGTAGGCCCTGAGCTAATTATCGATTACTTGGCGCTGATGGGCGATAAAGTCGATAACATACCCGGTGTTGAAGGGTGTGGTCCTAAAACAGCCGTTAAATGGTTACAAAAGTATGGTTCTCTGCAAGGTGTTATTGATAACGCAGGTGATATAAAAGGTAAAATTGGTGAGAAATTAGCAAATGCACTTGCCCATTTGCCATTAAGTTATGAGCTTGCCACTATAAAATGTGATGTAGAGGTTGAGTCTGATCTCGATACCTTTAAGTTACAAGAGCCAAATAAAGACGAGCTAATTGCATTATATGGCGAATGCGAATTCCGCCGCTGGTTAGCTGAACTGTTAGATAATCCAAAAGATGCTGAAAAAGCAGTGCAAACCGAGGTTAATGAACTTCCTAAAGTAGAGGACGCTCACTACGAAACTATTTTAAGCGAGTCACAGCTTGATACGCTTATAGAGCAACTAAATAGCGCTGAGCTATTTGCCTTTGATACCGAAACAACCAGCCTTGATTACATGCAAGCACAGTTAGTAGGTATGAGCTTCGCTGTTAAAGCAGGAGAAGCCGCCTACTTACCGATTGCTCACGACTACCCGGGTGCTCCAGAACAATTAAGCCTTGAAGTAGTGATGCAAAAGTTAGGTCCTATATTAGCCGATGCCAATAAAGCCAAAGTAGGTCAAAACCTTAAATACGATAAAAGTGTACTGGCTAATGCGGGTTTCGAACTTAATGGTATTAAGTTTGACACTATGCTTGAGTCGTACGTATTTAATAGCGTAGGTACACGCCATGACATGGATTCATTAGCGCTTAAATACCTAGGCCATAAAAATATTAGCTTTGAAAATATAGCCGGTAAAGGCAAAAAACAGCTTACATTTAACCAAATTGAGCTTGAGCAAGCAGCGCCTTATGCAGCTGAAGATGCTGATATTACTTTGCGCTTACACCAAGTGCTATGGCCTAAGCTCGAAGCTGACGATAAATTAAAGTCAGTATTTGAAACCATAGAAATGCCATTGGTAAATGTCATTTCGGATATTGAACGCACAGGTGTAGCAATTGATAGCAATATGCTTGCAGCGCATAGCCAACGCTTAGGTGAGCGTTTACTGGAGCTAGAAAAAGAAGCGTTTGAAATAGCGGGCGAACCATTTAACCTAAGTTCTCCAAAACAGCTTCAAGTTCTATTATTTGAAAAGCTTGAGCTGCCAGTTATTAAAAAAACGCCTAAAGGTGCGCCTTCAACGGCTGAAGAAGTACTGCAAGAGCTTGCCCATGATTATCCATTACCAAAAGTAATAATTGAACATCGCGGTTTATCTAAGCTTAAATCAACGTATACCGACAAATTACCGTTAATGGTCAATGAGAAAACGCAACGTGTCCATACGTCTTATCATCAAGCGGTTACAGCAACAGGGCGTTTAAGCTCAACCGATCCTAACTTACAAAATATACCAATTCGCTCAGAAGAAGGGCGCCGCATTCGTGAAGCCTTTATAGCCGCAGAAGGTTATAAAATTGTAGCTGCCGATTATAGCCAAATTGAGCTGCGTATTATGGCGCACTTATCGCAAGATAAAGGCCTACTTAATGCTTTTGCAAATGGCCTTGATGTTCACAGCGCAACGGCTGCTGAGGTGTTTGGTGTTGAGCTTGATGATGTAACCACCGACATGCGCCGCAAAGCTAAAGCGGTAAACTTTGGTTTAATTTATGGTATGTCTGCTTTTGGGTTAGCGCGTCAGCTTGATGTACCACGCCATGAAGCGCAGCATTACATTGATAAGTACTTTGAGCGTTTCCCAGGTGTACTTGAATATATGGAAACCACACGTGAAAAAGCAGCTGAAAATGGCTATGTAGAAACTATTTTTGGCCGCCGTTTACACCTACCAGAAATAAATGCCCGTAATGGCGCACGCCGCAAAGGCGCTGAGCGAGCAGCAATTAATGCTCCTATGCAGGGGACCGCAGCTGACATTATCAAAAAAGCCATGTTAAGTGTGCACAATTGGGTGAGTGAGCAAGCACCAAATACTATTAAGTTACTTATGCAAGTACACGATGAATTAGTATTTGAAATTAAAACAGATTGCGCAGAGGCTTACACAAAACAAATTTGTGAGCTAATGTCGCAAGCGGCTACGCTTGATGTGCCTCTTATTGTAGAAGCCGACGAAGGTGAAAACTGGGAACAAGCGCACTAAAGCGTGAGTAAAGTTAATTGAAAAGCGCCTGTTGGCGCTTTTTTTATATCGCAAACTTACTCTGCCAAATAAAGCTAAAAACAGACTTTAGTTAAGACTAGGTTAAATTAAGCAACTATTTGTATTAAATAGTTATATGTTCGTCAATTCGAGCTATTTTAAGGGAATTTGATTGTATTTTTATGCGCTCTTTTGTTAAAGTGCGCGCGTCCTCATCCTGTAGGACATCCTGTTGATGATGCATCTGAAAAGGTGCAACAAATTGATAGCTTCTCCCCAGTTTGCTATATCGGCCTGCTTGTTTTAAGCAGGCCGTTTTTTATTCCCCCTATTTACTCATCCTTTAATTTGAGGTGGTTTGCCCCGAATTCAGGTGATAGTATCGAAAGCGCTATTATTCTCATTTAAGTTTTAGGAGTGCGTTATGTTTAAAACGTTAGCCATTGCAGGTTTATCGTTATCAAGTGTAGTTATGTCTAATGCCGCTCATGCTGATTGGCAGCTAGTAAATGACAAAAGCCAATTAAGTTTTGTTTCTATAAAAAAGGATGCCATTGCTGAGGCGCATCATTTTACGAATATTGAAGGTAAGCTTTCTGAGCGCGGTACTTTTAGTGTAAATGTAGATTTAACCTCTGCAGAAACGCTAATCCCAATTCGTAATGAACGCTTAACGCAGTTTGTATTTGAAGCGGCTAAATTCCCAAGCGCTATTTTAACGGCTGATTTATCAGCGCAATTAAATACGATTAAACAGCCTGGCCAATATGTATTAAAAGACCTTGAGGCTGAGCTTGATTTTCATGGTAATAAAAAGCCATTAAAAATAAACGTGCTAGTAAGCAGTGCTGAAAATGGCGATTTAAGCGTATCATCATTTTCGCCTGTTATCGTAAACAGCGAAGACTTTGGTGTAACTGAGGGCGTAAAAAAATTACAGCAACTAGCGGGTCTTCCTTCGGTGGCAACCGCAGTACCGGTTACGTTTGCATTAACACTTAAAAAGCAGTGATTTCTTTAGCCCAGCTTAGTAAGCAAATCAGCGAGCCAAGCAAGCCTTTTGATAGTTGGCAGCCTGCACACTGTGGGCAACTGCCAATTGTTATTAATGAGCAAGGGCAATGGCTTTATGATGGCAGTGAGATTACTCGAGCTGCCATGGTAAAGCTATTTGCCAGCGTTTTGTCTAAAGAAAACAACCAGTTTTATTTAAAAACACCTATCGAAAAAATAGCCATAGAGGTGCACGATGCGCCTTTTATTATTGTTAGTTGGCATATTGAAAAAACACAGCAAGGGCAAGTGTTGTGCTGCGTTGATAACTTAGCTAGGCAATGGCTTGTTAGTGGCAAACAGCCTATTTATATAAAAAACTATAAAGGTTCTGCAGTGCCTTATATGCAACTGCCTTATGGTTGCAGTGCGCGAGTTTCAAGAAGTGTGTTTTATCAGTGGGCTGAAATAGCCGACTCAGATGAGCACGGCTATTTTATAGTATCAGCAGGTGAGCGCTTTTATTTATCTTAACTGCGGGCTATTAAGCATCACCGCTTGATGTATCGTGTGGTGGAACTGCCACGATAGGTCCTAAATACCACTCATCTAGTTTTTTAGCGACCTCAGGTAAACCTGTGCCTTTAAGCGATGAAAACGCATGCACAGTAATATCACCCTCTAATTCACTTAATTCGCGACGTACTTGAAGCACTTGCGCTTTTCGTGCACCTTGCTTTAGCTTATCTGCTTTTGTTAAAAGCGCTAAAACAGGAATTTCACTACCAATTGCCCAGTTGATAAGGTCTTTATCTAAGTCTTTTAAAGGGTGGCGAATATCCATTAAAACCACAATACCCTTTAAGCTTTGGCGCTTTTGCAGGTATTCACCTAACGATTTTTGCCATTTCTTTTTCATCTCAATGGGAACTTTAGCAAAGCCGTAACCAGGTAAATCGATAAGACGCATATCATCGACATCGGCAAGCTCAAAAGTATTAATTAATTGAGTACGACCAGGCGTTTTACTTGTACGAGCAAGCTTTTGATCAGTAAGTGCGTTAAGGGCACTTGATTTACCCGCATTAGAACGCCCTGCAAACGCGACTTCAATTCCCGTATCAGCAGGTAATTTAGTGATGTCTGGCGCGCTTGTTACAAAAGACGCAGTATTATATTTGATACGAGATTTGAGCACAGGCTCTCCTAAAAACTTAAAAGTTGATCTTATTGAGCTAAATTCACTCAGGGCGCGTATTTTATACTATAAAGGATGTATTAAAAAGCGTATTTAAACACCTAAAAATAGTACAAACGGCACTATTAAAGCTGCTTAAAGGTTAATCTAGGTCAAAACCCTATAAATTATAAGCTTAATATGAGTAGAAAACGTGCCAGAGAATTTTTTATCGTGTAGAATACATGAATTACAACATCCATATTGTAGATGATACAGGGTCGGAAACAGAGAATTCACCATGAAAAAAATAGCACTATCTTTAACAATATTGCTTGGTGCGTTGTCAGCAAGCAACGCAACAGCATTTGATGGCGATGTAAACGCAGGTAAAGAAAAATCAGCAACGTGTGCGGCTTGTCACGGCCCAGACGGTAATGCACCGGTTAATATTTACCCTAAACTTGCAGGCCAACACCCAGATTATATCCTAAAACAACTTCAGGATTTAAAACTAGGTATGACATCAGGCGGTAAAGAAGGCCGTATGGATCCTGTTATGAGCGCAATGGCTATGCCACTTAGCGAGCAAGACATGAAAGACCTATCTGCGTATTTTTCTTCGTTAAATATGTCTGAAGGGTCAACACCTAAAGATATAGTTGAAGTAGGGCAAATGCTATATAAAGCCGGTGATGCTGAACGTGGTATTCCAGCATGTGCAGCGTGTCATGGTCCTCGTGGTAACGGTACATCACTTGCTAAGTTCCCTAAAATTTCTTTCCAGCACCCAGAGTACATAAAAGCTCAGCTAGAGAAGTTTCGTGATGGTACGCGTAATAACGACCTTAACGGCATGATGCAAGACATTGCTAAAAAACTAACAGATAAAGACATTGAAGTACTTTCTCAGTACTTAGGTGGCTTACACTAAAGTCTTATTTATTTAGTATTCGCTAGTGTAATACTATGTAATATGATTAAAAAGCAGCTTGCGCTGCTTTTTTTGTGTCCAAATTTTAACGATATCACCCTTTAGTTTGTGAGATATTTGCCATATCGATTTGTAGGAAATGACTTATTTTAAAAATCAATTTATCGCTAACTTGTTAATTATATAGGTTTTTAGTGTTTTTGTTTGTGTATACTGTGAGAAAAATAATATAAACCAGTTGTAACTAAAATATTAACGGGTAAATTAACCACTGTCGCAAAACAACAATAACAACATGGATTATGCTAAAGGAAAATGGCGCGACACGACTGAATAGCACAATGATGGTGCTACTAAAGGAAATATCAAAAAAGTGTCAGGATGACCGTAAATAATAAAATCTCATGGAAGTTTAATAATAAAAACAAAATGGAATGTAACAAGGAAGGTTAAAATAATAACAAAACGGACTGATAATAAAAAAAATAATAAAGACTAAAAAAGTCGAAGGGAGAAGTGTCCAGATAATGGCGCTCAGATTAGTAGGCGGTAGAGATGTTTTCTCTACCGCCTTTTTATTTGTCCTGTTACAATACCCACCGTTTAGCAATTAGCTAACGCGCTATTACAATGAGCAACCCAAGCTCTAACGCGCAAACTGAATTCTTCTGGCTCGGCCAGCACTGCGATGCTCATACTATGCGCCTCGCTCAAAACCTCTTAAGTGAGATGATCAAGATATGAGTAGAAAGAAAAAATCACGCAAAATTCCTTCAAACGGCCCGGTTCGTTTAAGCCAAGACAAGCTTAAAGAAATGCGTGCGCTTAAAGAGCAGCGTGTTAAAAAAACTAAAGGTGCTAAAGCGGGATCGCGTAACGCTCCTGAATTGCTAGATACCGACACTAATAAAGTGGGTTCTGCACCGAAAGATAAACGTGTAGGAAGTAAAAAGGCGGTGCCTTTAGTTGCAACAGCTCCTCAACCACAAGTTGAAATGAAACGTAACCTTAAGCCAACTGTTGAGCTTAAAAAAGTAACAGAGCCAGAGCTTACGCCAGAGCAAGAGCTTGAAGCGCTTGAAAACGATGAGCGTTTACTTAAATTAGTTGAGCGCCATGAACAAGGCGAAATGCTTACAGGTAAAGATGCCAAGTACTTTAATAGCCGCATTGCGCGCCACCAAGTACTGTGTAAGTTGTTAGGTATTGAAGATGAGGACGAAGACGAATTTGAAGATGATTTCGAAGACGACTTTACCAGCGAAGGCACCTCAGACTTTGATAAGTACCTCTCTGATGATTTAGCCAATGAATGGCTAGATGACGACGAAGACAAATAGTAAGGGCATGTAATGAGTACAGCGGTGATTGTAGCCTTATTTGTAGGTGCTGCTATTATAGCTGGCTTGGCATTTTATGCGGGTCAGTTGCTTTATAAGCTTAGTGCGCAAAAAAAGCTAATTGCGCAAAAGCAAGCTGAGCAACAGCAAAAATTAAAGCAGTCGCGCCTAAAGCGCAACGCAAAACTTGCCGACAGCATTCATTTAATAGCACGTGCTATGGAGCAAGAGCAGTGTGAGTTTTCTGAAGGCTGCTTACGTATTTGGGTGTTAATGTCGCAGTACGGTTTTGAAGACGAGCGAGATTTAACTCAAGCGTACCCGGGTATTTATAAAATGTATGAAGTCGTTAAAGAAATGCCGACTCACGATGCACGCAAAAAATACTCTAAAAAAGAGATTTTTAAACAAGATACAGCCCGTTGGCGCGCAGAAGAAAACTTCAGTGATGAAATTAAAGCCGATTGCGAAAAAATCATTGTTGAGTTTAAAGCCGCCCCTGGCAGCGAAAATGTCGTGTTTAATTAAGCGCTATTGATAATATAAAAAGCAGACTTAGGTCTGCTTTTTTTGTGCTTGGCGTTAATTTAACGGGTATTAAATTACGCGAGAAAACCGCGTGGCGTTAATTTGCTTTTGTAAATGCGCGTCAAAGCACATACAAATAATACGAATAAATAAATTACCGCGTGGCGTTACGGTTATGAGGTTATTAGCAATACGCACCATGTCATCTTCAATTAGCGGAGCAAGGGCTTGCAGGGCATCAGCAAAGTAATCATTAAATTGAATTTTATGTTTTTGTGCAAAGCTGTTCATATCAAGCTCAAATTGACAAATAAGCGTTTTAATTGCATCAGCACGAATTACATCATCGCGTGTTAAATGCATCCCTTTATTTATGGCACTGCCTGTTTGCGTTTCTATTGCATGGTAATAATGTTTAAGCTCTTTTTGATTTTGTAAAATAGCCGTGCCTATTTGCGAAATAGACGACACACCTAAACCTAATAAGTCGCAATTTCCATGCGTGGTATACCCTTGAAAGTTACGATGTAGCTCAGCCTTATTTTGCGCTATTGCTAACTCATTATCCGCTTTAGCAAAGTGATCCATTCCAATAAACTGATAGCCTGCGTCTAACATTTGCTCAAGCGTGTTTTTAAACATGGTGAGTTTATCGTGCGCATTGGGTAAGTCGGCCTCTTTTATTTTTCGTTGTGCGGCAAAGCGTTCAGGCAAGTGCGCATAATTAAACACCGAGACCCTGTCTGGTCCAAGTGATATTAATTGATCTATTGTGCGTTTAAAGCTCTGTGGCGTTTGCAGTGGTAAACCGTAAATCATATCTGCATTAATTGATTTAAACCCAAGCTCGCGCGCTTGAGCGATGAGTGCTTTAACACTGTGCGCGTGCTGCGGGCGATTTACAGCAAGTTGCACCTCATCATTAAAATCTTGAATACCAAACGATACGCGGTTAAAGCCAAGCACACGTAAATTAATAAGCATGTTGTCGGCAAGGGAGCGTGGGTCTATTTCAATACCTCGCTCGGTATTGCGGTTAAAATTAAAATGTTGTTCTAATAAATCAATAAGGCGTGTCATTTGTTTTACGGTTAAAAAGGTAGGTGTACCGCCGCCTAAATGAAGCTGTTCAACACTGTAGTGTTTAAATAAAGGTGCTTGCGCTGCAATTTCTTTAGCAAGGTAATCTAGGTAAACATCAGCCTTAGACTGATGACGTGTAATGACCTTATTACAACCACAGTAATAACAAAGCTGACTACAAAAAGGGATGTGAATATACAAAGATAGTGAGCGGCTCGATGATGATTTTATTGCGCTAACTAGGTCTTGCTGTTGGTAACCGTCACGTAAAGACAGAGCGGTTGGATAGGAGGTATAACGCGGCCCTGACACATTATATTTGTTAATTAGAGCTTGGTCCCACTTTGGAAGCTTTATCATCACACGCACCTTTATAAAAATAAGGGCTACATGATAAAAAATAACGCTATTACGTATTTTGATCTACAACAAAAAAAGGTGCCGTAGCACCTTTTTAAACGTTAATTAATAAGTAACGTTGTGGGCATCTTTTAAGTACTGAAACAGCTCTTTATAGCCTCTGCCTGGTTTTTCTGCTTTTACTTCTTTAGCGGCATTTCGGACCAGTTGGCGCATTTTTTGGCGCTCAAGCGTAGGGTATTGCTCAATGGTTTCGTTAATTAAGTCATCGCCTTGCTCGATTAAGTCGCTGCGTAATTGCTCAATTTTTTTAATCATAACCTCTGCTTGGTTATTTTTATTAAGCATTACATCAATGATGGCTTTAATTTCTTCAATGTTTTCTACTGTGCGCAGCGTTTTAGCAATGTAATTTAAATGACGACGGTATGCATCGCTTTTGTTGCTAATTTTATCAGCAACAACCATGGCCGCTTTTAAATCGTCATTTAGTGGTAAGCGTTCACGTTGCTTTTTACCCATTTTGGCAATTTCAGAGCCTAACTGATGAAACTCTTGCGCGTCGCGCTTAAGTTCACTTTTTGATACGTAAATAATTTCTTCTTCAATTTCAGCAGGCTTGCCTTTTTTCTTCGCCATGGGGTGCTCTTAAGTAAAAATAACTTTTGCTATTATACGCCATTCTTTTAGTGATTAATATTAGCTGATGTGGTGCAGTGAGTGTGTTAGCATTTAAAGATAAGAAATGCGTGCAATATTGCCTTAAGGCTCAGGACTTAATTTATGAAAAGCCAACAACACGATCCAATTTATTCTCAAATATCTCAAGTTAAAGATGCTGTAGCCGAGGTGCTCGAGCATGCTAAAAAATTGGGGGCCACTGCCGCTGAAGCTGCTATGTCTAGTACATCAGGCTTGTCGGTAAGTACACGTATGGGTGAAGTAGAAACCATTGAGTTTAACCAAGATGGCGGCTTAGGAATTAGCGTTTATGTTGGCAACAATAAAGGCTCGGCATCTACTGCTGATTTAAACCCAAAAATATTACGTACCGTTGTAGAAAAAGCGATAGATATTGCCAAGTTTACATCTGATGACCCATTTAACGGCATTGCAGATAAAGAATTACTTGAGTTTGCACCAAAAGATCTCGATTTATACCACCCGTGGGATGTAAGCCCTGAACAAGGTATTGAGCTTTGTCATGCTGCAGAGCAAGCGGCATTAAATGCCGATGAGCGAATTGTAAATTCAGACGGCGCTAGTTTTTCATCGCACCAAGGTTTACGTGTATATGGTAACAGCCATGGTTTAATTGCTGGTTTTCCTCGTACGCGTCACAGCATTAGTACCATGGTAATTGGTAAAGAAGGCGAGCACATGCAGCGCGACTCGGCGTACACCGTTGCCCGCGATCAAGCTGGTTTAAACGATGCCGCAGCGGTTGGCCTTGAAGCTGCAACCGAAACACTTGCTAAATTAAACAGCCAAAAACTAGGGACTATGAAAGTGCCTGTTATTTTTAGAGCTGATATTGCCAATTCGCTGTTTGGCCATTTAGTGTCGGCTATTGGTGGTGGTGCGCTTTATCGTAAATCAAGCTTTTTACTCGACAGCCTTGGTACACAAGTATTTAGTAACTGTGTAAATATAGCCGAGCGTCCACATATTTTAAAAGGTTTAGCGTCATCGCCTTTTGATAGCGAAGGGGTTAAAACCCTCGACCGTGAAATAATTCAAGGCGGTGAGCTACAAACTTACTTATTAGCAAGTTACGCTGCGCGTAAATTAAATATGGCCCCAACCGGTCATGCGGGGGGTATTCATAACTGGTTAGTTGAGCAAACCCACAGTGATTTAACCGCGTTATTAAAAACCATGGGCACAGGCTTGTTGGTTACTGAGCTTATGGGCCAAGGTGTAAACACTGTAACAGGTGATTACTCGCGTGGAGCGGCTGGTTTTTGGGTAGAAAACGGCGAGATCCAATACCCGGTAAGTGAAATCACTATTGCTGGAAATTTAAAAGACATGTTTAAAGCTATTTCAGCAATTGGCGGCGATATAGAGCGCCGTGGCGGAATTCAAACCGGCTCAGTACTGATAGAGCAAATGCAGATTGCGGGCGCCTAGTATTGTGTTTAAACCTTGCTAAAACTAATCGCTTTGCTTTTAGTTTTAGCGTTATAACGTTGTATTTAATATAAGTTGCACCATGGCTAAAGATAGATACGCACCAAAACCTCTAAACGATATAATGGCGGGATTAAACAACCGCTTATCGGCCTATGCAGGTAAAAGCCAAGCGCTTGATAAACAACAAACGTTACTAAAAGAATTTTTAGGTCCCAAGCTGGGTGAAAAATGCCGAGTGAGTAATTATCGAGACGGCACACTGATGATAGAGGCTGTATCGGCGTCTATCGCACTTAAGCTTAATTACTTAAAAATGGATATGCAGTCGCATTTTAGAGCGGCTGGCATGGCAGAGCTTGGGCAAATTAAAATAGTTGCCAACCCACAAGCAACCACTCGGTTAAGCCCTACGGTAAATAAAAATGCAGCAAGCTCTGAGGCCTCTGGCAATTCAAGAACAATGAGCCAGCAAACATCTGATTACCTCAATGCGATTGCTGCCTCAGCGCCACCTTCGCTTAAAGAGAAGCTAGAACGCTTGGCTCGCCACGGTAAAAAATAATAACTGTTTATAAAATTAAGTCATTGATAGAGGTATTTTGTCGGCTCGTCGCATACAAAATACTTTGTTACATATTCTATTTCATTGTTTTATTAATGCGGTTTATCATACAAATTCGGCGCGTTTCTTTAACCGCCTAGATACCCAGCCCATTGAGTTAAATCGTGCAAAGAGTGCTATTTACTTTCCTCAAGCAGTTATGAGTTTAATGGGGTGGCTATTTAATTCTAACTAACAAACGGAATAACTATGAAAAAAGTAACTATTACCGCTGCAAGTATCGCACTTGCACTTGGCCTGGTAGGTTGCGGTGAAAAACAACAAGAAACTAAAGTAGCCGAAACAGCTGCTGTTACCACCCCTGCAGAAAAACCACTTGAGCTAGGTGTAGATCTTGCCAATATGGATGAGTCGGTACGCGCACAGGACGATTTTTACTACCACGTAAATGGTCAGTGGCTTGCTAAAACAGAGATCCCAGGCGATAAATCTAACTATGGCTCTTTTTCGCAGTTATATGACGAGTCGCAAAAAGCGATGAAGAAAGCGCTTGAAAGTGCGGCTGAAAATACCGCGGCTAAAAAAGGTAGCGACGAGTATAAAATTGGTGCTTTTTATAAGAGCTATATGGATAAAGGCGCGCGTGATGAGTTAGGTATTACACCACTTCAGCCTTCTTTAGATACAATTGATAGCGTTGAATCTAAAGCTAATTTAGCCCCATTAATGGCATCTATTCAGCAACAAGGTGCTAGCTTACCATTTGGTTGGTTTGTAAATAATGACGCTAAAAATTCGAGCGAATATGCCTTGTATTTATCGCAATCAGGCCTAGGTTTACCGGATCGCGATTACTATCTAAAAGATGAAGAAAAATTCACTAAAATTCGTGCAGCTTACGAGCAGTACATGACAGACATTTTAGCTAAATCGGGTGTTAAAAACGCATCCGAAGCCGCTAAAAGCGTTATCGCGTTTGAAAAGTCACTTGCCGATGCGCAGTGGAGTCGTGTACAAAGCCGTGATGCAACTAAATCTTATAATAAAATGAGTGTTGCAGATGCAAGTAAGCTAATGGGTGAGTTTGACCTTGCAGGCTTTTTTGAAAGCGCGGGTGTAAGTACCAGTGATATTATTGTACGCCAGCCAAGCTACTTAGAAGCATTTGCAGATGTATATAAAGATACCGACCTAGCAACCTGGAAAAACTACTTAAAGTTTCATTTTGTAAGTGGCTATGCACAGTTACTTAGTGAAGATTTAGTTGACCTTAAATTTAACTTTTACAGCACAACTTTACGTGGTGTAGAAGAGCAAGCGCCACTTTGGAAAAAAGCCGTAGATGCTTCTAACAGTGTACTGGGTGAAATTTTAGGTAAAGTGTACGTTAAAGATAACTTCCCGCCAGAAGCGAAAGCGCGTATGGAAGAGCTAGTTGATAACGTAATTAAAGGTTACGGCGTTGCTATTGAAAACCTTGAGTGGATGAGCCCAGAAACTAAACTGGCAGCCCAAGAAAAGCTTAACAAGTTTACTCCTAAAATTGGTTACCCAGATAATTGGAAAGACTACTCTGAGCTTACAATTAACCCTGAAGAGTTAGTAGGTAACTACTTACGTTACAGCAAATGGGCTTACAAAGACATGATTGCTAAGTTAGGCAAACCTGTTGACCGTTCTGAGTGGCACATGACACCACAAACGGTAAATGCGTATTACAACCCAGTAAACAACGAAATTGTATTTCCTGCTGCAATTTTGCAACCGCCATTCTTTAACTTAGAAGCGGATGATGCTGTAAACTACGGTGCAATTGGCGCAGTAATTGGCCACGAACTTGGCCACGGTTTTGACGACCAAGGTGCTAAATACGACGGTGACGGTAACTTACGTAACTGGTGGAGCGAGACTGACCTTAAACAGTTTGAAGAGCGCACAGGTGCACTAGTGGCACAATACAACGAGTACAAACCATTTGAAGATGCAGGTGTTAACGGTGAGCTAACGCTTGGCGAAAACATTGGTGATTTAGGCGGTCTTACTGTTGCTTACAAAGCGTATCAATTATCTTTAGGTGATAACAAAGCACCTGTTATTGAAGGCTACACAGGGGATCAACGCTTCTTTATGGGTTGGTCACAAATTTGGCGTCGTAAGTATCGTGATGAAGAGTTACGTAACCGCTTAATGACAGACCCACATTCACCAAGCCACTACCGTGTAATCGGTATCTTGTCGAACATGCCAGAATTTTACGAAGCGTTTGACGTAAAAGAAGGCGACAAAATGTATATCAAACCAGAAGATCGCGTAAAAATTTGGTAATTGATATTTATTTTAGTTAGCTTAACCAAAATTTAGGTTAGTTAATAAAAAACCAGCAAGTGTTTAGCTTGCTGGTTTTTTTATAGCAATAACATTGCTGCTATTGCATGAGGGTTTGATGCATCCAGCTTTCATTACTTAAAATGTTTTTATACAAAGCCAGTTGGTTTTGAGCACGCTCTAAATTATGCTCTTCATGAGAGGTTTTAAAGTACACATCGTTATTTAAGTAATCAGTTAAAAAACGCACGCTAAGCATTAAAGGCATAATTTTAGCACCAAGCAACAAGCTTGATTGCTCTGTATTACTCATAAGAGGCTGAAGGGGAGTTAGGTAGCCCTTAACAAGCGCCTCAAACATCTCTTTACGAATAATCACTTTATCAAGGTTGGTTGAGTCCTCTGCCTCAGCGCAGCAAAATGTACGTACCATGTCACCAAAGTCATACAGTAAAAACCCTGCCATACAGGTATCTAAATCGATAACCGCTTTTGCTTTATGCGTACTACTACAATACAACATATTATTTATTTTAGTGTCGTTATGGCATACGCGAATAGGTAAGTCGGCGGCTAAATCACTGAGTTCTTTAATTAAATGCTGCTGCGATAAGCAGTAGGCTATTTCGCTTTCACAGTGCATGAGCCGCTTATTAGTACTTGTATTTATAGCTGAATTTAATTGCTCAAAGCGCATAGCTAAGTTATGAAAATCTTCAATAACAGTGTAAAGCGCTGATGCGTCAAAATCGTGAAGGGCGCTTGCAAAAGTGCCAAATGCTAAAGCTGCTTGATGTGCTTGCTCTGTGGTTTTAACTACATCTTCACTAAAGCTTTGGCTAATAAAGTTAAGTACTCGGTACTGCTCGTTTTCAATGCTTATTAAGTACTCGTTGCTGCGTGTGCTTATGTGTTTAACAATCTCAAGCGGGTAGCTGTTGCTTTGCTTTTTAGCGTATAAGTGCTGTTCAATTAATTTTGCATTATTAATGAGGTGCGCAGGGTATTTAAATACATGGGTATTAAGCTTTTGTACAATAAATTGCTGCGAGGCATTACTAAGCAGCCACGTCGTATTTATGTGGCCGCTACCTATAACGCTAACCTGAGTAAGCTCAGGGTTTAGCGCTAAAAGCTCACTTAATTTATTTTGAATTAACGTATTCATTTAACCTACGCGTATCGAGCTTGTATTTTTTCAATAATATCAGCGTTAGCTGCAGGGAAGTCATAGTTACTAAGCTCGCTAATAGCAACCCATTCGCTTGGCTGGCCTTCAGCGCCATGCGCTTCACCACTAAAGTTACTAACGACATGTATATCGAGTTTTACACATTTATCGCCGTAGTCATGCTCAATCACCATAAGTTGGCTCGAGCTGTGAATTGTGATCCCCACTTCTTCTATTAGTTCGCGCTTAAGTGCTGCAAAAACGCTTTCGCCGGCCTCTACTTTGCCACCTGGAAATTCCCATAAGCCACCTTGATGTTGCTCATCGGCGCGCTTACAAATAAAAATGGCATTGTTTTTTTTAATAACACCTACAGCTACATTTACTATTTTTATTGTCATGTTTTTACTCCATAAAAAAAGCGACGCTAGCGTCGCTTTTTAATTACTTACATTGCGTGGTTATTTTAATTTACCACAACACTGTTTGAATTTTTGACCTGAACCACAAGGACACGGATCATTACGGCCAACTTTTGGCTCTGTTCTAGCCATTACCGTTGCGCTTTGAGGTGCTTCGCCGCCTACGTGCTCAGCTTCTTCATGTTGGTACTCGCGAGGGGCATTTTCACTCTTACGGTGTTGCTCTTCTACTTTTTCAACATCTTCTTCTGCACGTACTTGTACTTTACTTAAAATGCCAACTACATCAACTTTTAAGTTTTCAAGCATTTCAGAGAACAGCTCGAAAGACTCGCGTTTGTACTCTTGCTTAGGATTCTTTTGCGCGTAACCACGTAAGTGAATACCTTGGCGTAAGTGATCCATTGCAGCAAGGTGATCTTTCCAATGCTGATCAAGGCTTTGTAGCATAATCGCTTTTTCAAACTGGCGTAGTACAGAGTCGCCAACTTGCTCTTCTTTTTGCTTGTAAGCTTGCTCAACCGCTTGCTCAATACGTTCACGAAGTTTTTCTTCGTATAGTTTATTGTCATCAGCTAGCCATTGTGAAATTGGAAGCTCAATTAGGAAGTCTTGTTTCAAGCGCTCTTCAAGGCCTGGCACATCCCACATTTCAGCAAGGCTTTGTGGTGCAATGTATTGGTCAATAACACCCGCAAGCACGTCACCACGGATAGCCGTGATAGTTTCTGAAATATCGCCTTCTTCAAGTAGTTCGTTACGCTGAGAGTAAACAACACGACGTTGATCGTTTGCCACGTCATCGTATTCAAGCAGTTGCTTACGTACATCAAAGTTACGCGCTTCTACTTTACGTTGTGCGTTTTCAATTGCGCGGTTAACCCATGGATGCTCAATGGCTTCGCCGCGTTGCATGCCTAGTTTACGCATCATGTTAGTCATGCGCTCGCCGGCAAATATACGCATTAGCGCATCGTCCATCGATAAGTAAAAACGGCTAGAGCCGGCATCACCTTGACGACCAGAACGACCACGTAATTGGTTATCTATACGGCGCGATTCATGGCGCTCAGTACCAATAATATGTAAGCCGCCAGCATCAATTACTGCATCATGGCGAATTTTCCATGCGGCTTTAATTTCAGCAATTTGCTCATCTGTTGGATTTTCTAGTTTTTCAACTTCGCTGTTCCAATTGCCGCCAAGCACGATATCGGTACCACGACCGGCCATGTTAGTTGCAATAGTAACAGTGCCTGGTAAACCTGCATCCGATACGATGTCAGCTTCTTGCGCGTGAAATTTAGCATTAAGTACATTGTGCTTAATTTTTTCTTTGCGTAAAAACTGTGATAAATACTCAGAGCTTTCAATTGAAATAGTACCTACAAGCACAGGTTGTCCGCGCTCTTGGCAATCTTTAATATCAATTAAAATAGCTTCGTACTTTTCTTCTTGCGTTAGGTAAACTAAATCGGCGCGATCATCACGAATCATCGGCTTATTAGTTGGCATAACTACGGTATCTAGGCCATAAATTGACTGAAACTCAAATGCTTCAGTGTCGGCTGTACCTGTCATACCTGCTAACGTTTCGTATAAACGGAAGTAGTTTTGGAAAGTGATTGAAGCAAGTGTTTGGTTTTCGTTTTGAATTTTTACGCCTTCTTTAGCTTCAACAGCTTGGTGTAAACCTTCAGACCAACGACGACCTTCCATTGAGCGGCCAGTGTGCTCATCGATAATAATGACTTCGTTTTCTTTAACAACGTAATCAACATCTTTTTGATAAAGCTTATGAGCACGCAGTGCTGCATATACATGGCTTAAAAGGGTAATGCTACTTGCAGAGTAAAGCGAGTCGCCTTCTTCAATTAAGTTACGTTCAGTTAATAAGTCTTCAACTTTAATTTGGCCGCGTTCAGTTAAATGAACTTGCTTAGACTTTTCGTCTATTGTGTAATCGCCATCGCCTTCAACACCTTCTTCGTCTTCTTTTTCTTGAAGCTCTAAAAGCGGCACTATTTTGTTGATTTCGATGTATAGCTCAGAGCTATCTTCAGCCGGACCTGAAATAATAAGCGGTGTACGCGCTTCATCGATTAGGATTGAATCCACTTCATCCACTACTGCATAAAACAATGGACGCTGTACGCGCTCATCAATGCTAAATGCCATGTTGTCACGAAGGTAGTCAAAACCAAATTCGTTATTTGTACCGTAGGTAATGTCAGCAGTATAAGCTTGCTTTTTCTGCTGTGGCATCATGCCAGGTACGTTACAGCCCACAGTTAGGCCTAAGAACTCAAATAACTCGCGGTTTGTTTCAGCATCACGTTTAGCAAGGTAGTCGTTCACGGTAATTACGTGTACGCCTTTGCCTGTTAAGCCATTTAAATAGGCTGGAAGTGTTGCTGTTAGTGTTTTACCTTCACCGGTACGCATTTCTGCAATGCGACCTTGATGTAAAACCATACCACCTAATAGCTGTACGTCGAAGTGACGCATGCCATTTACACGCTTTGACGCTTCACGTACCACAGCAAATGCTTCTGGTAAAATGTCGTCAAGGCTTTGTCCGTTATCGTAACGTTCTCTAAACTCAGCTGTCTTAGCTCTTAAATCTTCATCAGAAAGCGCTTCTAATTGCGTTTCTAGCGCGTTGATTAGCGCGACCGTCTTTCTTAGGTTTTTAATAGTGCGGTCATTGCGACTACCAAAAATCTTGGTAAATAAATTAGATATCATGATAAAACCGTTACAATGTATTCTTTGTTAACCGAACGTCGGCTAACCCATTTTTTACAATTGATAATTAATATGTACTTTTACATAACGTGTAGAACATATTAATTAGCAATTTTGTATTAAAGGCCCATAAAGCGCTGTTTAATACGTGTCCTACTATACCAGACTCTGCCAAACAACAAACTATCTCAACTAAAAGATGTGTATTTAAAACAGAAAATTTGATCTGATGCGCAAAAATCTAAATTTAATTGCGCTAAAAATAGCAGCAAGTTGTGAAGATATGGTGTTAAAAAATTTAAAAACAAGAGTGCTAAGGCGAGTGACCTTTGCTGGTTTAAATTCATTCAACTCACAAAGGTCACATATACTAGGCGGGTAAGTTTTAGACTTAATACCAATCCGCAATAATACTTAATCACTTTTAGGGGCTAAACGTGTCGCTATCTGCGTTAAAAAATTCTCATTTAGAATAACTAAATAACGAATTTTTTGCCTAGTTATCAACACGTTTATCTATCCTCAAAATTGCTCACTTAATTAAGCGGATTGGTATAATAACCCGCCTTGCTGCTTTGTTTTTTTAAAGCTTAAACTGATTAACCGTTTTATTAAGTGCGATGGCCAAGTCACTTAAGTCTCGTGCTTCGTCTGCTAATATATGGGCGTGGTCAGCGGTACTGTTTACTAGTCCATTAATTGCTGCAAGGCTTGTGTTTATGTCTTCTGCAACAACGGTTTGTTGTTCAGTTGAAGTCGCAATTTGATGGCTTTGGTCTTGTACTTTAGTAACCGATTGCGCAATGTTTTGCAGTGAGCTAAGTACTTCTTTTGTCTGCGATACTGAGCCTTCGGTTTGTTCTTGGCCTTGTAACATCATAACCGATGCTTGCTGTGCAATTTGTTGCAAACGAGAAATCATATTACGAATATCGTCAGTAGATTCTTGCGTACGACTTGCGAGTGAGCGTACTTCGTCGGCTACTACGGCAAAGCCACGGCCGTGCTCGCCAGCTCGGGCGGCTTCAATCGCTGCATTAAGTGCGAGTAAGTTAGTTTGATCGGCAATTGAGTTAATTACATCAACTAATGCGCCAATATTATTACTTTCTTGCTCAAGGCCTGCGACTACTTTAGATGCTTCACCTATATGCAGTGCCAATTCTGTCATCACCGTTTGCGCTTGAGTAGAGCGGTTAGCTCCCTCAGCGGTAATGGCTTGCACTTCTTCAGCGGCGCTATTGGTGTGCTGTGCATTACGTGAAATTTCAAGTACGGTACTGGCCATTTCGGTAACGGCAGCGCTTACGCTATCTACTTGTTGTTTTTCTTGTTGAATCTCAGTGTTTGTTTGCGCTGATACGTTTCGTAATTGGGCTGCTGCATTGGTTAGTTGCTCGGCTTGTGCTGCAGTTTCTAGCATCATGGCACGGAGCTTATCAATAAAGGTATTCATATGATTTGCGAGCTGGCCCACTTCATCTTGGCTATCAATATTAATTTTTTGTGTTAAGTCGCCTTCGCCAGAGGCGATATCGCGCATAATATGGGTAAGTGTTGTAATAGGCTGTGAGATCATTTGGGTTGCCCACAATATCATCGCTAAAATAATCACTAATATGATAACAACAGCTGTGGTGGTTGTTGTTACTGCCTCATTAACAGGCGCTTCAATCATGCTTGTAGGAATAAGTAAACCTACATACCAATCTAAATAAGGTTGCTCTAGCTGTAAGCGGTGATATACCACGTAAAACTCTTCACCTTTTAACATAACAGTATGGCTACCATCGAGGTTATTACGCATTTGCGCATTGAGCTCTTTAAAGCCTGAGGTGTTGTTAAATTGGGTTTCTAGTCCATCAAGGCCTTCTTTTCCTTTCGGGCCTTCGTCAGTATTAGAAAGTTTATGGCCCGTTGCATTAGAAAAATGCACTACTTTTTGATTGCTATCGAGCAAAAAGCCATAACCTTGGCCATTAAAACGAATGTTTTCGACCATGTCGTTAATTTTATTGAGCTGTAAATCAACGCCGCCCATACCAATAAGTTTACGCTGCGCATTATAAACTGGTTGTTGTACAACGGCAGATGCCACACCTGTGGTTAAATCGACCGAAATAGGGCCAACGTAAAGCTTATTAATTTGCATAGCTTCTTGCCACCAACCACGCTTATATGCGTAATATGGTTGGCCGTTATAATGGCTGGTGCGCTCGTTTTCTTTAAAGTATTCGCCGGTTGTTGCTGAGGCAAAAAACGCCGACAATACGTTTTCGTCATTTGAGCTAATACGCACAAAATCTTGGTTTACTTCGTTGTAACCCGGCGCATTTTTAATTGACTGATCGCGAGTATCCCAATTTTCAAAAAAGTTTACTAAATGTGGGTTGTTCACAAAGGTTGAAACTAACTTACCGTACATTGCAAAGTAGCTTTGCATTGATAGTTGTTCGCTTTGTAGGTAGCTTTGCGCTTCGCGCTCTATGTTTACTCTGGAGAGGTTAGCAATGTGTTTTACAAAAAATGTTGAAGCAATAATTAGCAAAATGGTGATGGTACCACCAATCAATAATAATATTTTCTTCCGTAATGATAAATTATTTAGCATGAGTGTACGTATTATTGTTATTTAGTAAGGTTATATCTAATCATATCTTACGTTAAATCTCTATGAAGTTAGATAAAAACCACTAATTATGCGTTTAAAATGAAGGGTTATGCAAAAATGGAAACAAAAGCTAATAAATTAGTAGTATTAGGAGCTGGCTGGCTTGGTCATACTTTGTGCGTACAGGCTGAGCAAGCTGGCTGGAGTGTTCAAGGCACACACCGAAGTGATGAGCATAGCGATGATTTTCAGCGCCAATTTGTACTTACAAATGGCGAACTTAAACATCAAGTAGATTTACGCGATGCTTACTGGGTATGCGCTATACCTCCACGTAGCCGCCATAGCGAAAGTAATTATTCTGAAACGTTAACTGCAGCACTTAATCTTGCTAAGCAGTTAAATTCAAAAGGCTTTATTTTATGTTCATCTACCGGGGTGTACGACCAAGAACCCGGAATTTACACAGAAAGTAGTGATATTTCGTGCACAAATGAGCGCCAAATAAAACTATTCGATGCTGAAGAGCAGGTATTAGAACAAGATGGTAAAGTGCTGCGTTTAGCGGGTTTAGTTGGGCCAAATCGTGAACCAGGACGATTTGTTGCAGGTAAAGAGTTAAACACATCGAGCCAACAAGTAGTTAATATGGTACACCAACAAGATGTAATAAACGCTATTTTTGCGGTAATGAACAACTTTAATGCAGGGCAAAATATTTACAATGTGGTTAACCCTTCACACCCAACTAAAGCGAATTATTATGCACAAAAGTGTGAAGAGCATGGCGGCGAAATGCCCACTTTTACAAGTGATGATTCGGCTGAGCGCAAGGTGTTGGGCTCAGCCATTGAAGCGTTAGGGTTTAGTTATCAGCACACAATTTAATGTGCTGATGGCAACGGGTTATCAATAACAAAGTCACACAATACACCCTGCGCTAAAAGCCTATTTGCAGATTCAATATCAGGGGCAAAATAGCGGTCTTGGTCGTAGTAGCTAACATGCTCGCGTAGTAATGCTTTGGCTTTTTCTACTTGCTTCGATGCTTTAAGTGGTGCTCTAAACTCAAGCCCTTGGGCAGAGGCTAGCCATTCAATAGCCAATACGCCTTGGGTGTTATTGGCCATTTCATTTAAGCGCCTAGCGGCGAAGGTTGCCATAGAGACATGATCTTCTTGGTTTGCCGAAGTCGGTAAGCTGTCTACAGAAGCTGGATGCGCGAGTGATTTGTTTTCTGATGCAAGTGCGGCGGCGGTTACTTGGGCAATCATAAAGCCAGAATTTACCCCGCCGTTTTCTACTAAAAAGGGTGGCAAGGTTGAAAGGTTTGAATCAATTAGCAAGGCTATGCGTCGCTCGGCCAAGGCGCCAATTTCGGCAATTGCGATTGCTAAATTATCAGCTGCCATGGCCACAGGCTCTGCATGAAAGTTTCCACCTGAAATAATATCGCCGACATCTGCAAACACTAGCGGGTTATCGGTCACCCCGTTTGATTCACATAAAAGGACCTCTGCGGCTTGGCGTATTTGTGTTAAACATGCGCCGAGTACCTGAGGCTGGCAACGTAAGCAGTAAGGGTCTTGTACTTTTTCACAATTTACGTGGGATTGACTAATTTCAGAGTGTTCACTGAGTAGCTCTCTAAATACGTGAGCTGTATCTATTTGCCCGCGCTGACCTCGAATATCATGAATACGGGCGTCAAATGGTGCACGGCTCCCTTTCGCGGCTTCAATACTTATAGCGCCAATAACGCAGCTTTGCGCGTATAAATTCTCGGCTCTAAATAAACCTTGTAATGCAAATGCCGTAGACGCTTGCGTGCCATTTAATAACGCTAAACCTTCTTTTGCAGCAAGTGTAAGGGGTTCAAGCCCTGCTATTTTTAGACCTTGGCTTGCGCTAATAACCTCGCCTTGATAGCGCATTTGGCCTTCGCCTAATAGCACCAAGCACATGTGGGCTAGGGGGGCTAAATCGCCCGATGCGCCAACAGACCCTTTTTTTGGCACGCACGGGTACATTTCACTTTTTAATAGCTGCATAAAAAACTGAATG
Source organism: Pseudoalteromonas espejiana DSM 9414 (assembly GCF_002221525.1). Classification (NCBI taxonomy): domain Bacteria; kingdom Pseudomonadati; phylum Pseudomonadota; class Gammaproteobacteria; order Alteromonadales; family Pseudoalteromonadaceae; genus Pseudoalteromonas; species Pseudoalteromonas espejiana. The sequence continues at coordinate 344,057 of NZ_CP011028.1, forward strand.
ACTTGCAAGCGAATACCTGAGTAGCCGCGCGAAAGCGAATTTACTTTAAGGGTGATCATCAGCCTTACGGTACTGTCATCCATGTATTCGCCAATACCCGCAGCATGCGAAAGAACAATGCTGCGCTGAAGTAACTCAAGTTCGCTATCGGCTATTTTTGTATTGGCTAATAATCCAAACCCTGTATTAATTCCGTATACGGTGCGATGCTCGTTTATTACATTTTGAACGGTTTGTGCACTGGCTGCTATTTGCGACTCGGCGCTGTTTGCTAAGCTTAAATTAACGGCCGAATCATTAATTTTTCTCAGTGTGTTTAAATCAAGGTGCCCAGGTGTGAGAGTGTGTGAAATCATGACTATTCCTTGTTTAGCATAGGTAAATCTAGGTGTTGTTCTTTGGCACAATTTTTTGCAATGTCGTAACCTGCATCGGCGTGGCGCATTACGCCTGTGGCGGGGTCGTTCCAAAGCACGCGCCCTATTCGCTCTTTTGCTTCGTTACTGCCGTCGGCCACAATCACTACGCCTGAGTGTTGGCTAAATCCCATTCCTACGCCGCCGCCATGATGCAGCGACACCCATGTAGCACCACCTGCGGTGTTTAATAAGGCATTAAGTAAAGGCCAATCTGATACAGCATCTGAGCCATCTAGCATGCTTTCGGTTTCTCTGTTGGGGCTGGCAACAGAACCCGAATCGAGGTGATCACGGCCAATAACAACAGGGGCTTTGAGTTCACCATTTTTAACCATCTCGTTAAAAGCGATGGCAAGGCGGGCTCTATCTTTCAAACCGACCCAACAAATGCGAGCAGGTAACCCTTGAAATTGAATGCGCTCGCGCGCCATATCTAGCCAATTATGCAAATGTTTATCATCGGGAATAAGTGCTTTTACTTTCGCGTCAGTTTTGTAAATATCTTCTGGGTCACCAGAGAGTGCAACCCATCTAAATGGGCCTATACCTTCGCAAAATAAAGGGCGAATATAAGCCGGTACAAAACCAGGGAAGTCAAACGCGTTAGTGACTCCTTCATCAAATGCCATTTGGCGAATATTATTACCGTAATCGGTTGTTGCAGCGCCTGCTTTTTGTAGCGCTAACATGGCTTTTACTTGCACAGCCATTGATTGTTTTGCGGCTTTTACAACTGTTTGTGGCGCTTGCTCTCGCATTTTTGCCGCGTGCTCCATACTCCAGCCTTGCGGCAAGTAGCCATTTAGTGGGTCGTGTGCTGAGGTTTGGTCGGTTACAATATCGGGCGTAATATTGCTGGCAGCAAGCGCTGTAAATACATCGGCTGCATTACCGAGTAAACCCACCGATAACGCTTCCCCTTTTACACAGGCATCGGTAATTAATTGCAGTGCATGTTCAAGGTTTGTGGCTTTTACATCAACGTATCCCGTTTTAATACGAAAATCGATACGGGTTTCGTCGCATTCAACTACTAAGGCGCTAAAGCCTGCCATAGTTGCAGCTAAAGGTTGAGCACCACCCATACCGCCAAGCCCGCCGGTTAATACCCATTTACCTTTTGCATTACCCACAAAGTGTTGTTTTGCCATAGCAACAAAGGTTTCGTAAGTGCCTTGAACTATGCCTTGCGAGCCAATATAAATCCAAGAGCCTGCCGTCATTTGCCCGTACATCATCAACCCTTTTTTATCGAGCTCGTTAAAGTGCTCCCAATTTGCCCAGTGTGGCACTAGGTTTGAATTGGCAATAAGAACGCGCGGTGCATTGCTGTGGGTTTTAAATACGCCTACCGGTTTACCCGATTGTACAAGGAGGGTTTCGTCGCTTTCGAGTCTATCGAGTGTGTCTATAATATTATCAAAACTAGGCCAATCGCGCGCAGCTCGACCAATGCCACCATATACCACAAGTGAATGCGGGTGTTCTGCAACATCGGGGTCTAAGTTATTCATAAGCATGCGTTTAGCAGCTTCTGTTTGCCAACTTTTGGCACTAATTTTATCGCCATGGGGTGCACGTATAACACGCGTTTTGTCTAATCGATTGTCCATGTTTTACTCCTGTTATATATACAAGGTAATCGGCTTTAAAAAAACGCCTTTTAAAGCGTTTTTATATGTAATCTGAATTGTGTTGATATAAGTTTTTATTTTTGAATTCAGGTTATTTTTTAAATGTTAAATGCCCACCTAAGCGGTATTTACTCCCAGGTGATACAAGGCGTGCAAAGCTTACAATGCCTTTTGTAGACCAAGTGCGGCGAATGACCTGTAAGCAAGGCTCTTCGTTGTACAAATTAAGCCACTGACACATTTCATCGTTGGGCATAACTGCCTCTACAGTATGGCGGGCCTGCGTAAGTGGAGCCACGCTCGATAAATACTCGTGCGGAGTAAGTGTTGTAAAGTCTTGCTGTAAGTAACCTTTTGCAAGATCTGGATTTACAAAGCGCTCTTCAACTTGCAGTGGCTTATCATTTTCATTGTGCACAAGCACACTGCGATAAACCACACTGTCTACCTCAACACCCAGTGCAATGGCAATTGGTGCCACAGCATTAATAGATTCAAGCACGTGCACACTGCAGCTGTAATGACCATTTCGCTCTTTTACTTCATCAGCAATATTTTTAATTTCTAATAATGACGATTGCGATTTAAAACTTGCTACAAATGTACCTAGGCCTTGGCTACGGGTTAAAATGCCTGCATCGGTCAACTCGCTTAAAGCGCGTCGTGCTGTCATTCTGCTTACACTAAATTGGCTGCTAAGCTCGTTTTCAGACGGCACTCTTTGATTTTCTTGCCATGCACCGCTTTTAATTTTATCGACAATAAACTGTTTTATTTGAGCAAATTTAGGTGTGGTCATTATGTTGTGTATTGGTATTTAAAAGTCACTGTTTAATAAAGATGGCATAATTATCTTGTATATACAAGGTGTGTTGTTAGACTGTATTTTAAGCAAGTTAGGGAATTAAATATGCAAAATAAAACATCAAACTATGGGTTAGAAGACATAGACTTATTACTTACTGATGCCAATATTGCCAGTATGGACAGTAGTATAGATGCCCCTTATGGCATAATTGAAAATGCAGCCTTGGCCATAAAAAATGGTAAAATTGCGTGGTTAGGTAAGCAATCGGATTTACCAAGTTTTGATGTGTTTGCAACGCCAACGTTAAGCATTAAAGGGCAATGGCTAACACCAGGGCTAATAGATTGTCATACACACTTAGTATTTGCAGGTTCGCGCGCTGAGGAATTTGAGCAGCGTTTACAAGGCGTAAGTTACGAGCAAATTGCAGCGCAGGGCGGTGGGATTGCAAGCACCGTTGCTGCCACGCGCGCGGCTGAGCGTGAACAACTCTTTGTTGATGGTAAAGATAGGTTGAATACTTTGCTTGCTGAAGGTGTCACAACTGTTGAGATAAAATCCGGTTATGGGCTAGATGTTAAAAGCGAGCTGAAAATACTCGAAGTAGCACGCTTATTGGGTGAACATCATCCTATTGATATTAAAACCACCTTTTTAGGGGCGCATGCTTTACCAGCTGAATATAAAGGCCGTGCTGATGAATATATTAATTTAGTTTGCACCGATATGCTTGAGCAAGTGGTTGCAAATAACCTTGCAGATGCTGTTGATGTATTTTGTGAAAATGTGGGGTTTAGCTATCAGCAAACCAAACAAGTGTTTGAAGCCGCTAAAAAACATAACCTACCTATAAAATGCCATGCAGAGCAACTATCTAACCAGCGCGGTGCACAGCTGGTGGCTGAATTTAAAGGTTTGTCGGCTGATCATATTGAATACCTTGATGAGGACGGTGTAAAAGCAATGGCGCAAGCAGGTACAGCGGCTGTGTTACTCCCTGGTGCTTATTATTTTTTAAGAGAAACGCAGTTACCCCCTATTGAGCTGTTACAAAAATACAAGGTGCCCATTGCCATTGCGAGTGATTTTAACCCAGGTACTTCACCTTTATGCTCACTACAGTTAATGATGAATATGGCGTGTACTTTGTTTAGGTTAACTCCAGAGCAAGCGCTTGCAGGTGTAACGCGCAATGCAGCATTAGCACTTGGTTTAAACGACAGGGGTGTGCTAAAAGTAGGCGCAAGGGCAGATATTGCACATTGGCAAATAGGTCACCCATCGCAATTAAGTTACCAATTTGGCGTAAATAAACTGTTAAATCTATGGATTTTGGGTAGAATTAATTAGTTTGTATTATTTTTGTTCATATTAAACATGCTTTTATTGAATTTTTTGTCAGCAACGAGTGGCGCTAACTTGAGTATTTTAACCGATAGTAACTTCCCAATTTTTTTTAGCGGCGCGCTTTTAATGGCGATGGTTGCAACTTTGTTTGCGGTTAAAAATACAAGCCTAAAATTTAGCTACTTGTGTACCGCTGTTGTTGGTTTGGCAATTTTAAGTAGTGGTGCTGCATGGCTGGCTATACTCCTTGCCTTTGGTTTTTGCTTTCATTTATGGCAGGCATTTGAGCGCAATAATTGGAGCATGATCATCACTAGTGCAATAGCTGGATTATTGTTTGTAGTGTTGTTTTCGGCGCACTTATTAATGAACGTTCCGCTTTTTTGGGTTGTGGTGGCTATTTTATTGTTAGCCGTAGTTGGATTAATAAAGGATGAAGAAAGCACAAGCGATGAGGTTGCACTTCACAATAGCGAGCCTGAGCTTTACCAAGATGATTCGCCTTTAGCAGTGTTTGCCGACAAGCAGCAACTTCGTCAAGGCTACTATAATTGGTGCAAAGAAAAACAAATAGAAGCGGCACTTGTTATTGTGCGCTTAGAAGGCTTTGAGCAAGTAAACCAGCATATAGGTAGAGATTTTGGTGATTTACTACTTGCACAATCAGCAAACAGAATCAAAAACTTACTTAGTAGTGACGATGTAATTGACTTAGGATTTAACGAAAAGCTTGCGCATTTAGGAGGGCTTAATTTTGCCTTTATTTGCAGCTTAGCCGTGCATAAACATAGCCACGAACAAGTGATTGAGCAGATCATAGGCGCAACGCTAAAACCTTTTAATGTTGCAAACTGTACGGTAGAGGTAAAAGCCCGCGCAAGTTATGTAAATTGTGACGAGCAAGACGCTAACTTTGATAACTTAATATCATGCGCCTACTTAGCTTTAGATAGTAAACCTAAACAGGCTGTTGTTGTGTACCATCAACAAATGATGATTGAGCAATTAGAGCAGCAGGCGCGTTTAAAAGAGTTAGCAAATATAGATTTTGTAAGTGAGCTGGAGCTTTATTTTCAACCTGTTATACGCAACGACGATGGCCAAATTGAGTTTTTAGAGTTATTACTACGTTGGCAGCATCCTAAGCAGGGAATTTTATCTGCGCATCGTTTTATCGACGACATACATATAGCTGGTTTAGCTTATCCATTAGCTAAGTTTGTTATTGAGCGAGCTGCTGAGCTTGCTATGGCACTACGCATTGAAGGCATTGCAATGCCTTTAAGTATTAATTTATTTGGTCCAGAAATGCTTAACGAAGAATTTGTTGAGTTTGTGGATAGTGTAGTGAATGAGCATAAATTACAGCATGGCGATTTAATCGTTGAATGCCCATTACACATTTTTACTGATCTAGATAATAAAGGCCGTGCAATGATTGCGCGTTTAAACAACATTGGTTTAAAAATATGTGTAGATGGTTTGGGTGATAATCCTATCGTGCTTTCAAAGTTACCTAACCTTTCGGTTGAATACATTAAAGTAGCACCTTCACTCACAGCCGATTTTAGTAACCAAAATAATATACGTAGCTTAGTTGGCGGTATGGTTGAAATGCATAACCAACAAAATACCAAAGTTATTTTTGAAGGGGTGGAAACACTCGACCAACTTAAATTTGTTAAAAGCTTAAAAGCGTATGCTTCGCAAGGGTATTATTTTGGGCACCCGTTAAGCAGTATTGGGTTAATGAGTTGGCTTAAACAGTGGCAAGCTCATCAGCAAGGTTAATTAGTAAGTTTTAGCATGTAAGTAAGCGTTCACAAGTGCGCCTGTAACTTGCCCGCAGCTTTTGATACCTGCGTTTAGCCCCGCAGGGTGATTAACGGGCGCCGCCTCACATAAATGTAAATATCGACTGTTTGCATGTTTAGCGGCCAAATACACATAATGCTCAGCATCACTCACGCTAAACCCACAACAGGTATAGGCGCTAGCAGGTAAAAACGAAATACTATCTAAATCAAGTTCTACACCCAGAGGAGCGCAGTCAAATGTTGCCAGAGCTTGGTGTATTGCATTGGTTAATGAGGTTTCCCTGCGAACCATAATAGCTTGGTAGCTGTGATAACTACATTGGTGTTGTGCTATAAAATCAAAGGTTGCTTGATTATTTTTTTGCTCATGCAGTCCAATAATATGATAGTGCTTAAGTGTTTTATTTTTTAAAGCATAGCTAAAGCCATTGCCACTATGGCGCCCTTCACATTGGCGTAAATCAGCATGAGGGTCAAAGTTTATAGCGTTCACGGCTGCGCTGCTGCAATTACTTAACGCGTTGAGTATACCAAAGCTATTGTTATGCCCACCGCCAATAACAATAGGCTCAAGACCTGCATTAAATATAAGCGTTAAAACAGCCTCTACGCGCTCGTCTATTGCGGCACATAGCTGGCGTAATTGTGTTAAGTCATCAGCGTTTTGATTGTTTAAGCGGTCACTCTGGGCCATTAAATCATCAACAGTAATCTCACCGAGCAAGAGTACGTGGCTTGTAGCACTAAATTGATTAACCGGTTGGTTTAAAAAACATTGTAAAAAAGCGGGCCAAGCTTGGTGTGAGCCGCGATTGCCTAAATTAGCTCGCGGTCCTATGTCTTCACAAATACCTACTAATACGTAGCGAATACCAAATTGAGCAGCATCGTTTAGTGCTTGTTGTACATTTACTTGGGTATCAAGTAGCGCCAAAGACTGCCAAGTCTTTTTTTCGTTATTACGGTGTGAGCAGTAAGGTTTAACTGCTTGTTCATCATAAACTTTTAGGGAGGGATGCACAGTTTATTTATCCGTATTGAGCGGCCTATACTATTTAAGTAGTGAAGTAATTTAGTGCTCTTTCGAGCACTATTTAAAATTACTCTTCAATAACTTCTAATTCAAGCTCTTCTGCTGATAAAACAATACCTGTGCTATCTGCGTAAATAAAATCATCATCAAAAAACGACACACCCGCAAAGTTAACACCAATGCCATCTTCACCGGCGCCTTCGCTGTCGGCAGCAACAGGAATTGAGGCAATTGCTTGAATACCTAAATCAATTTCTTCTAGCTCATCTACATGGCGCACCGCACCAAATACAATAATGCCGTTCCAATTGTTATCTAGAGCAAGCTCAGCGAGCTCAATATCTATAAGTGCACGGCGAGTTGAGCCACCGCCATCTATAAGTAGTACTTGGTCTGTACCATCTTGCGAGAGAATTTCACGGATCAGTTCATTATTTTCAAAACATTTTACTGTTTTAATTCGACCACCAAATGTGTGTCGACCACCAAAGTTGATGAACATAGGTTCAAGCACGTCAACCACATCGGCAAAAAAATCACATAAGTCAGAAGTGCTGTAATCCATTATTTTATCCTCAAAGGGTACATAAGTTACAACCAGTATACCCTGCTTGTATGCAATAACAACGACTTAATCGCAGTAAATTTACCCAAAAAAGCAATGAATTAGAAATGGCAACAATAGTGTCTTAAAAGCGTCACCGAATTGTTATTTTCAACCTCTAAGCTTCAACTATGGTTATATAGTGTGCTGCTGAGGGTAAGTGATGAACGATAACAATGTACTTAAAAAAATGGCTCAAGTGGATGAACAATTATTTTTAACTCTGTTTAATTATAACTCTCCCGCTTGGCTTAAAACAGCCGCACTTGGGCTATCTAAAAGCGGTAATGGCGGCCTTTATTTGCTTATGTGTGGCGCCATTTGGTGGTTAAGTACTAACGAACAATATCAATTACTGCCTATCACGGTGTTGTTAGGCTTTGTTATTGAGCGGCCCATTTACTTTTTAGCAAAACGTAGCTTTGCGCGTATTCGCCCTTGCGATTGTTTAGTGAGTAATGCGTACATTGTGCCGAGCGATAAGTTTAGTCTCCCTTCGGGGCACAGTGCTGCTGCATTTTTAGTGGCGATTATTTTAAGCCACTTTTTTGTGCAATATACATGGTTGTGGTTTAGCTGGGCGTCAGGGGTTGCACTATCACGTGTGATACTGGGAGTTCACTTTCCGGCAGACATTATGATAGGTGCGATTATTGGAAGTTCATGCGGTTTATTGGCGTTAGCCTTGGTGGTGCCTGTATGAAAATATTGTACGGTATTCAAGGTACAGGCAATGGGCATATTACACGCGCACGCGTGATGGCAAGTTGCTTTAAGCAGTTAGGTATAGACGTAGATTATGTTTTTTCAGGACGCCCTGACAAAGACTATTTTGATATGCAAGAATTTGCAGATTATAAAACGTATCGTGGTTTATCGTTTAGCACTAAAAATGGCCAAGTAAAAAGTTATCAAACATTAAAAAACGCCAGAATATGCAAGTTAGTAAAAGATATAAAAGCGTTTGATGTCAAAAAATATGACTTTGTACTTAATGACTTTGAGCCTGTGTCGGCATGGGCTGCAAAGCGTGCAGGTGTTCCTGTGGTAGGCATAAGTCATCAAGCTGCATTTTTATCTGACAGTGTGCCTATGTTTGGACGAGGTTTATTTAGAAAGTCGCTAATAAAGCATTATGCGCCAGCAAGCACCTATTTAGGCGTTCATTGGCAGCCTTTTGCGCATAATATTATTCCGCCATTTATTGCTAATCATGAGCACGGTAACCCTGTTGCCGTTATGAACAAAGTATTAGTCTATTTACCTTTTGAAAATCTCGACAACATCATCGATTACTTAAAAGACTTTCCTGAAAAGGAGTTTTATTGTTATCACCCTCACGCACAAAATAAATCACTTGGACATATTCATTTGCGCGCGCCTTCACGCACTGGATTTTTAAATGATTTGGCAAATACCAGTGGTGTAATAGGGAATGCGGGTTTTGAGTTAGCGAGTGAAGCATTAAAACTAGGAAAAAAACTACTGCTAAAACCGCTGGAAGGGCAGTTTGAGCAAGGGGCAAACGCTCAAACATTACTGGCAATGAAAATGGCACACGTTATGAACTATTTAAATCCGCAAGCATTAGATGATTGGAATAGTGCGCCACAAAATCAACAAATTAACTTTCCTAGTGACCCTGCACCTCTTGTAGAGTGGCTGCTTAATAAGCAGTGGCACGATACGCAGTCATTGCATAAAGGACTGTGGGGAAAGGTGAATTTTAAAGCATAAAGTAAGGTTAAAAAGTAACAAATAATTTCAAAGAAACCACCAAAACAGACTACACTGTAAGTGCATATTTAATATAGGTGTTTTCAATGAATTTTTTACAAAACTTAACCATTAAAAGACGATTGCAATTAAATGCAGTTGTTGTGGGTCTGGCAATGGTCATTTTGTTATGTGTGATAATTTATGAGTCGCGCATAACTCTGAGCCTAAATAAAACGATTCAGCTTGCAGAAGAGCTTAACGTTCACGCCCTAGAACTTAGAAAGCATGAAAAAAACTTTCTATTTTATAAGCAGCAGGAAGCACTTACCTCATTTGACAAAGATTTTAGTCAACTAAATACTAAATTAAAAAAACTGCAGGAAGTAATGCAGCAGCAAGGTATTACTACAACGCAAATAGAGTACTTTAATACATTAATTTCTAACTACAATAATGACTTTACAGAAGTTGTAAGACTGCAAAAGCAGATAGGTTTAAACCCTAAAGACGGTTTATACGGCACGCTCAGAAGTGCAGTGCACGAAGTTGAAGTGCTTTTAAAAGAGCAAGATAACTATGAGCTTTTATCAACTATGCTGCAGCTACGCCGTGCTGAAAAAGATTTTATGTTACGCTTTGATACAAAGTATTTAAGTCGCTTTAATGATCTTATTAGTACGTTTAAGCAAAAAATTACTCAAGCTGATTTGCAAAGCAGTTATAAATCGCAAATAACCCCCTTAATAGATACTTACCAAGTAGCTTTTGAAAACCTTGTAAAAGCACAAACACAGTTAGGTCTCGATCTAAACTCTGGTGCCTTAGGTGTTATGCGTATTAACGTTGAAAAAAGTGACAAAGTTGTAAGTGAAATTGTTGAATCAACCAAGTTACAAGTTGAAAAAAGTGTTGAACAAGCAGAACTTATAGCCATTATAGTTTTTGTTATTTCAGGCATTGTAGTTTTAGCGTTGGTGTACTTAACTAGCCAGTCGATCATTGTGCCTATTGAGAGGGTGTATCATACAATCAACGATATACGCCGTAATAACGATTTAAGCGTGATGATAGAGCAAACAGGTAAAGATGAAGTTACTATCATGACGACTGATTTTAATAGTTTAATTGGTGATTTTAAAAACCTAATAAACGAAGTTAACATGGCGCTCAATACCTTAAATGTTGCAACAGAGCACTTATCTGAAAGCACCTCAGCTACCAGCTCTGGTATGCAAGAGCAGTTACACGAAGCCGACATGGTTGCTACCGCAGCGACCGAAATGCAGGCAACCATTCAAGATATCTCTCACAATACTGAAGCTGCAGCTAAAAAAGCTGAGTCAACAAATCTAAGCGCGCAGCAAGGGCGCAGTGAAGTAGATTCAACGGTTAAACATATTCGCGACTTATCATCTTCGTTGGGCAATGCCTCAAGCGTAGTGTCACAACTTGAAAAAGACGGTGAAACTATTGGCTCTGTACTCGATGTAATTAGAGGAATAGCCGAGCAAACTAACCTACTTGCATTAAATGCCGCAATAGAGGCTGCTCGTGCAGGTGAGCAAGGGCGAGGATTTGCTGTTGTAGCAGATGAAGTTCGCTCACTTGCGCAACGTACTCAAGAGTCCACCAGTGAAATTGAAGGCATTATTAATACCCTTCAGCAACGTACACAAGAAGTTGTAAGTATTATGCACCAGTGTCGCTCGCAAGGTGATGAAAGCGCGTCTCAGGCTATTAAAGCGGGTGATTTACTCGGCGCTATTACTGAAGATGTGCAAACCATCATGGAGATGAGTACGCAAATTGCTGTTGCGATTGACGAGCAAAGTCAGGTTGCATCTGAGGTTAATAAAAACGTTGTACGCATTAGAGACATAGCACAAGATGCCTCTGAGCATGCAGCTAATAATGCTCAAACAAGCGAAGAAGTGTCTGAACAGGCACGGGTTTTATTTGCTGCTATTGATAAGTTTAAAGTGTAATACTGATTTACACGGGCCAATAAGGTTTAAGGAACAAACTTTATTGGCACGCTGTCTTTGTTTTGCTCATGTTCGCTTACTTTTACAAGGTAGTTATCCCACAATGTTTTATGCTGTGCTTGCAGCATTTCAAAGTAGCTCCAGCTAAATAGCCCGCTGTTATGGCCATCATCAAAGTCTAAACGCAGTGCGTAATGTCCCACAGGTACAATTTTTTTAATACCTACATTTTGTTTATTTAGTACCAGTTTCATAGGTTCAGCGCCGTGCCCTTGTACCTCAGCTGAGGGAGAGTGTACGCGTAAAAACTCACAGCTAAATTCAGCCATACTGCCATCATCGAAATAAACATCTAGGTTTTTACTTACGCTATGATAATGCACTTTGGTAACGTGCTTCATTTTATGTACCCCATTAAAAAGCCTCCAATTTGGAGGCTTTTAGTATAGTATTTTTGCCTAGCTTATAAAATAAAGCGGCTTAAGTCTTCATCTTCAACGAGTGCGCCTAGGTGTTTTTCTACGTAGGCTTCGTCAATAGTAAGGGTTGAACCTGCTTGTTCAGATGCATCGTATGAAATTTCTTCCATCAGCTTTTCCATCACAGTATGTAAACGACGAGCACCGATGTTTTCGGTCTTTTCATTTACTTGCCATGCAGCTTTAGCAATACGCTCAATAGCGTCGTCGCTAAATTCAACATTCACTTGCTCTGTTTTAAGTAGTTCACGTTGTTGCTCAGTAAGCGAGGCATGAGGCTCTGTTAAAATGCGTTTAAAATCATTCGCGCTTAGGGCTTCAAGCTCTACACGGATTGGTAAACGGCCTTGCAATTCAGGGATCATATCTGACGGTTTAGCCATTTGGAACGCACCTGATGCGATAAATAGCATGTGGTCAGTTTTTACCATACCGTGCTTAGTATTTACTGTTGAACCTTCAATTAACGGTAGTAAGTCGCGTTGTACGCCTTCACGGCTTACATCAGGACCTGATGAGTCGCCACGCTTACAAATTTTGTCTATTTCATCAATAAACACAATACCGTTTTGCTCTACAGCAAAAATAGCCTGCTCTTTAAGCTCTTCAGGGTTAACTAATTTAGCGGCTTCTTCTTCAGTTAATAGCTTAAAAGCTTCTTTAATTTTTAACTTACGCTTGGTGCGCTTATCGCCGCCCATGTTTTGAAACATGCTTTGTAGCTGGTTGGTCATATCTTCCATACCAGGAGGCGCCATAATTTCTACATTTGGCTGGGCTTGCGCTAAATCAATTTCGATTTCTTTATCATCAAGCTGGCCTTCACGTAGTTTTTTACGGAAGGTTTGGCGAGTAGATGAGTTATCGTCGCGCTGCGTTTCACCGTATTGATCTTTAGCGGGTGGTAAAAGGGCATCTAAAATACGCTCTTCTGCTGCTTCTTCTGCGCGGTGCTTAAACTTTTTAGTTTGTTGCTCGCGAGTCATTTTAATTGATACATCAACTAAGTCGCGAATGATGGTTTCAACTTCTTTACCAACATAACCCACTTCGGTGAATTTAGTTGCTTCTACTTTAATAAACGGTGCATTGGCTAATTTAGCTAATCGGCGTGCAATTTCTGTTTTACCAACACCTGTAGGACCAATCATTAATATGTTTTTAGGAGTTACTTCGCTGCGTAAATCATCATTTAGCTGCATGCGGCGCCAGCGATTACGAAGGGCGATAGCCACGGCTTTTTTTGCATTAGCTTGACCAATAATATGCTGATCTAACTCGTGTACAATTTCTCTTGGGGTCATAGCAGACATAATGGGTCCTATTATAATTCTTCGATTGTTTGGAAGTTGTTGGTAAACACGCAGATATCGCCGGCAATTGTTAGGCTTTTTTCTACAATATCGCGAGCGCTTAAGTCGGTGTTTTCTAATAGTGCAGTTGCTGCTGATTGAGCAAAGTTACCACCACTACCAATTGCGATTAGGTCGTTTTCTGGCTGCACTACATCACCGTTACCAGTAATAATAAGTGAGGCTGTTTCATCGGCAACGGCAAGCAAGGCTTCAAGCTTGCGAAGGGCTCGGTCGCTACGCCAATCTTTAGCCATTTCTACTGCGGCTTTAGTGAGGTTACCTTGGTGCATTTCTAGTTTGCTTTCAAAGCGTTCGAAAAGGGTAAAGGCATCAGCAGTACCGCCAGCAAAGCCAGCAATTACTTTGCCATTATAAAGGCGTCGAACTTTACGGGCATTGCCCTTCATTACGGTATTGCCAAGCGATACTTGGCCGTCGCCACCAATTACTACTTTATTGTCGCGGCGTACACTTACGATAGTGGTCATGTTATTCCTCATCATCAAGCTACAGGGGCAGCTTGTAAAAAACGATTATGATGAGGTTATATGGGTGAATAGACTAATTTCAAGTCCAACCCCAAATTCCGCAGCCAACAACGTGTACACGCTTGAGCTTGTTTTTATCACTTTCGGCTTGGCGTTTGGTTTTATAAGGGCCTAAGCGCACTTTATACCAAATACCGCTGGTGCCTGTGGTTTTTTTAATTTCAGAGATTAGCCCAGCAAACGCTATTTTGGCTTTTAGGGTTTCTGCTTGCTCATGGGTTCTAAACGAGCCACATTGCATAACATAAGGACCTTTTTGCTCAATTTCTCTAACTTCTACTTGGATCTCATGCTCACGTATTTCTTCAATAAACTTTGGTGCACGCGGCTTTGCTATTTCTACTTTTTCAACTTTTTTGGGGTGAGCTTGTTGTTCAACAAGTTCTGGGTCGGCATTACTTTTAATAAACCATAAGCCATAGGCAAATCCGCCTACCAGTAAAAGAGCAATAATAACTAACAGTATAGGGAATGGTTTTTTAGCAGGGACTTGCTTGGTGTTTTTTCTGCCCGCTGGCTTTTTATTAATATAATCGTGCTGTGCCATTTGGCTTTAACCTAAATCATGTCTATAGGGTCAACATCTAAACTCCAGCGAACCTTTTGTGCCAGTTTGCTGGTGCTTAAATAGTCAACCATTTGCGCAAGATACTGATGCAATGCTTTGCGGTCGTGCGCTTGAATATGCAATTGAAACCGATACATACCTGCTACTCTTTCTAGTGGGGCAGGGATCGGACCGAGCAATTGTATACCAGATACCCCGTTAACAGGAACCAAATCCGTCAAAAAATCGACAACTTGCTTAATGCTGTGTCCTTGAGCTCTTACAATGGCCATATTTGTAATTGGCGGTAAATCTGCATCATCTCGCTCACTGAGTGCAAAGCGTGCAAAGTCTTGATAACCGTTGTTTACTAAATCTTGTAACAGAGGGTGCTCAGGGAAATGCGTTTGCAATTGCACTTGCCCAGGTTCGCCTGAGCGGCCCGCGCGCCCAGCTACTTGTGTAACTAACTGTGCCAAATGTTCTGTGGCTCTAAAATCGCAAGAGTATAGTCCGCTATCTACATCTAAAATAAGTACTAGACTTACATCGGCAAAGTGGTGCCCTTTTGCCAGCATTTGTGTGCCTACTAAAATACGTGCGCCACCTTGGTTAATTTCATCTAGGGCTTTTTCTAGGCTACCTTTACGGCGGGTAGAATCACGGTCGATACGTGTGACTGGTGTATCTGGAAATTCGCTAGTTAAAAATTCTTCTATTTGCTCGGTGCCTTTACCATTTGGAAATATTTGTGTGCTACCGCAATCTGGGCATTGGTGTGGTACTTGATGTTGCTCGCCACAGTGATGGCAAATCATTTGTCCAATCGCTTTATGAAACGTAGCACTGGTGCTACAGCGGTTACACTCGCTTAACCAGCCACATTCATGGCAAATAAGGGTGGGAGAAAAACCACGCCGATTTAAAAATACCATCACTTGTTTACCCCGATTTAAATGCTGGCGCATAGTAGCAAGGCTTGCGTGCGCAATACCTGCTTGGTCAGGTTGGCCTTTCATATCGAGTAATTTAAATTGGTTATCGGTGGCTGTTTGGGCGCGCTCTGTAAGGCTCAAAAGCTGATATTTATTATTTATAGCTTTGTGTAGGGTTTCGAGCGCAGGCGTAGCACTGCCTAAAATAAGCGGTATTTTATGCTGAAATGCACGATAAGCAGCTAAATCGCGTGCATGATAGCGTAAGGTGTCTTGTTGTTTAAATGAAGAGTCGTGTTCTTCATCAACCACTAGCATACCGAGCTTTAAAAAGGGCAGAAAAATACTCGAGCGTGTGCCTATCACTATAGCGCAGCTGCCTTTTTCGCAAAAGCGCCAAGTTTGTAAACGCTCGTTATCGGTTAAGGCCGAGTGCCATAACATAATCGGCGTATCGGGAAAGCGTCTTCGAAAGCGATTAACTGTTTGTGGTGTTAAGCCAATTTCGGGAACAAGCACCAGTGCTTGCTCGCCGCGCTTTAGTACTTCTTCTAAGCATTGTAAGTAGACCTCGGTTTTACCGCTGCCGGTAACGCCTTCTAGTAAAAAGCTTTTAAAGCCAACACTTTGATTTATGGTCGTGCACGCTACGGCTTGCTCTTTATTAAGTACAGGTTTGGTGCCCACAGTGGGCGCTACACTTTGCCATTGGTTATCGTGCTCTATAGTTTGCGTTATTAGTTCTTTATCTATAAGGCTATCGATGGTTTTTTTATTAAAGCCGAGTGCTTTTAGCTCGGTTAACGATGATTTACCTGACTGCGCGAGTTGCTTTAACAGATTTAACTGGGTTTTAGCTTTTAATGACGGTAACTTAGCGCCTTTGTCGGTTAGGGTAACCATGTTAATACTGGTTTTATCTGGGTTTTCACCTTGGCGAAGCGCGCTTGGCAACGCAATATGAATAGTCTCACCTAACGGGTAACAGTAATAGCGTGCTGTAAAGCTTAGTAGCTCTAAATGTTGCGCAGACAAAATAGGGGATTGATCAATAACATCAATAATTGTTTTAATTTTGTTTTCGGGTACTTCGGTGCTGTTTTTAACCGCTAATACCACAGCAACTTTTTTTTGATTACCAAAGGGGACTAGTACGCGCATACCTGGCGTTATCGAATCTGATAAAAGCGTAAGTTGTTCATCTATTTTATAATCAAAGGTGCGTGGCAGCGGGACTTTAATGGCAACTTCAACAAAAAGCATAACAACTCAGGTGTATAAGATTAATGGCTTAATGTACTAAAAATGAGGGAAAAAACCTACTAACAAAAGCAATAGGTATAATGATTGCTTACTTTTTAGCAAAAAAGCTAATTAATACTTGTGTGGTGGTGGGTTGTTGGATAAAATCCGCGACCAACAAATTTGTTTTAACGACGTATGGTGCCAGACTTCGGGTTTGGAGAGCGATGCGGCCTTAACTAGAGGTTCCTATGAAAGAAGGTATTCACCCTAAGTACGAAGTAATTTCTGCAACATGTTCATGCGGAAACAAATTCGAAACTCGTTCTACTCTGTGCAAAGACATCCACTTAGACGTATGTTCTGCGTGTCACCCGTTTTACACTGGTAAGCAAAAGATTTTAGACACTGGCGGCCGTGTTGATCGCTTTAACAAGCGCTTCGGTGCACTTAGCAGCAAGAAGTAATTATTGCTGTTTAGTTAAAAAAAGCACCTTAGGGTGCTTTTTTTGTGCCTGTAATTTATTATTTCTGCCTCAAACTCCCTGAATTTCCCTTAAGCTTGTTTGCATAACTATTTCCTGTTCTTATTCTGAATATGCATAAACCTTTGCAGACAAACCCTATAATCTTCTCTATATTTTTTATACGTTAATTTTTAACCAAGTGGTTAAAAGTGCTTATCGTGGTGATATTTGTTTTTAAAGTAGATAAACGCGCCATTTTGGTGCATTTTTTATTTTTAATTACGCGTTATTTTTTAAAAATAACGTTAGGGCTAAATGAACCTCAAAAAGTACTTTTTAGATGAATTTTTATTTATTTAAAGTTGATAACTTTAAGCGAAGTTGCTGATAAATCACTTAAAATTAACGGATATAGCATATAACAGGATAGACCTGATATTGCTTGGAATTTAAAAATAATAAGAGTATCTTAGCCTCATACTCCCTCTCACTTAACTTAAATTGCAGGATACCATCGCGTTATGTCAGATTTTCGTGAACAAGCATTACATTACCACTCACATCCCGTTCCAGGCAAAATCAGCATTGAGCTAACTAAATCTGCCGAAACGGTGCAAGATTTAGCATTAGCATATAGCCCAGGTGTTGCAGAGCCTGTACGTGAAATAGCAGCAGACCCAGCAAATGCATATAAATATACCGGTAAAGGTAATATGGTTGCGGTGATCACAAATGGTACGGCAATTTTAGGGCTCGGTAATTTAGGCCCGCTTGCGTCTAAACCGGTTATGGAAGGTAAAGCGTTATTGTTTAAACGTTTTGCAGGGCTTGATTCTATCGATATTGAAGTTAAGCACCGTACTACAGAAGATTTTATTAATACTGTGGCAAACATTGCCGACACGTTTGGTGGTATCAACCTAGAAGATATTAAAGCACCTGAGTGTTTTGAAATTGAAAAAGCCCTTATTGAGCGTTGTAGCATTCCGGTATTTCATGATGACCAACACGGTACCGCAATTGTAACTGCTGCGGGTATGCTCAATGCGTTAGAAGTACAGGGTAAATCAATTGAAGATGCCATCATTGTATGTTTAGGTGCTGGTGCTGCAGCCGTTGCCTGTATGGAGCTGTTAATTAAGTGTGGCGCACTACGCGAGCATATTTATATGTTGGATCGTAAGGGTGTTATTCATACACGCCGTGATGATTTAAACGAATACAAACAGTTATTTGCTAACAATACCGATAAGCGTACTTTGCAAGATGTAATTGCTGATGCCGATGTGTTTGTGGGTGTATCTGGCCCTAATTTATTGGCGCCAGAAGACTTAAAACTAATGGCCGATAAGCCTGTTGTGTTTGCGTGTTCAAACCCAGATCCTGAAATTGCGCCTGAGCTTGCTCATTCAGCACGTAACGATTTAATTATGGCAACGGGTCGCTCAGACTTCCCTAACCAAGTTAATAATGTTTTATGTTTTCCGTTTATTTTCCGTGGTGCACTTGATGTACGTGCAAGCGCTATTAACGACGAAATGAAAATTGCTGCCGTAGAGGCGATTCGTAGTATTGCTAAAGAACCCGTGCCGGCTGAAGTATTAAAAGCGGCAGGTGTAGATAAACTTGAATTTGGCGCAGACTATATTATTCCTAAGCCTATGGACCCACGCTTATTACCACGTATAGCAAAAGCTGTGGCAGTGGCGGCTGTTGACTCTGGTGTGGCGCAAATTGATTTACCTGAAAATTATATGGCTTAAATAGCCGCAAATAAAAAACCTCAGCTTGGCTGAGGTTTTTTGTTTTAAGCAACTAAAAAGTAGCGAGTGTAAATGCTTGGCTACTCTTCGTTTAAAATAGGGACTTCGAGCCCCATTTCTTGCATTATTTTTTTCACTTCTTCTGGGACTTTTTCTGCGTTATCTTTACGAAGGTCATCATCGTTTGGTAACGGCTGACCGGTAAAAGCATGCAAAAAGGCTTCACATAAAAGCTCGCTATTTGTTGCATGGCGCAGATTGTTAATTTGACGACGGGTGCGTTCGTCAGTTAATACTTTTAATACATTTAACGGGATCGAAACGGTGATCTTTTTAACTTGTTCTGATTTTTTCCCGTGTTCTGCGTATGGGTGAATATACTCACCATTCCATTTAGCCATAAGATGTATAATTGCCTTAGATTAATAATTGCTCACACGGCGATAAAAGCGTGTAAATACGCGTGAAATTCTATCGTTTTAAAAAAGATAGTCAAATAATAGATTTTTAGCCATCTGGAGCTTTAAATGTTTTGACATCTTTATATTGATAATTTACTCTTTTAGACGTCTAAACATCCAAATAAACTAGGTGACGAATATGAGCGAAAAAAACAAAGCGACCATTGCTGTACGAAATGGGGTTGATGCCGATAAACATCACGGTGCAGTAGTACCCCCTATTTATTTATCGACTACGTATTCGTTTGCTGACTTTGATACTAAGCGTGCTTATGATTATGGTCGTAGCGGCAATCCTAACCGCGATATTTTAGCTGAAACCCTTGCTGAACTTGAGGGCGGGGCTCGCGGCATAATAACAGCAACAGGCATGGCTGCAGTACATTTAGCAACTCAGTTACTAAATAACGATGATACGCTCGTTATACCGCACGACTGTTATGGCGGAAGCTATCGTTTATTTACCTCTTTAGAAAAGCGCGGTTTACTTAAGTTAAAGGTACTTGATTTAACCAAGCAAGAAAACCTAGATCAAATAGTCGCAATCAAACCTAAGTTAATTTGGATAGAAACACCGAGTAACCCAGTGCTGCGCTTAACCGACATTAAAGCCGTTACTGATATAGCAAAACAATGTGGCGCGCTTGTAGCTGCAGACAACACGTTTTTATCACCAGCGCTACAAAACCCAATTAAGTTGGGTGTAGATATTGTGGTGCACTCAACCACGAAGTATATAAACGGCCACTCAGATGTTGTCGGTGGCGCGGTAGTTGCTGCTACGCAGGAGCTTGGCGATGAGCTTGCTTGGTGGGCTAACAACATTGGTATTACAGGCGCACCTTTTGATAGTTACTTAACGCTTCGTGGCTTACGTACTTTAAATGTTCGCTTAAAGCAGCATCAAGAAAACGCGCTTGCCATTGCCAAATACCTTGAGAGTTCAGAATTTGTAAGCCAAGTTTACTATCCGGGGCTTGAATCTCACCCTCAACATGCACTTGCTAAAGCGCAACAACTTGGCTTTGGTGGCATGGTGAGTTTTGATATTAAGGGTGATGTGAACGATGCAGCTGCATTTTTGACAAGCCTTAAAGAGTTTAGCTTAGCTGAATCTTTAGGAGGGGTTGAAAGCTTAATTTGTCACCCAGCAACCATGACTCATGCAGGTATGGAACCAAAAGCACGACTTGAGGCTGGCGTGGGCGATACGTTAATTCGTATTTCGGTAGGTATTGAAGATATAGATGATTTACTTGCTGACTTTGAGCGTGTATTTAATTTGGTTAAGCCGGGTCAAAATAAGAATGTTGGTCGTGTAGGCAAAGCTGCTGGCAGTGTTGAAGGTGATGTTAAGCAACAATGTGCTGCACATCCTGCGTTGTGGTAACAAGCATGGTTAATAGTGTACACAAGTTTGGCGGCTCAAGTTTAAGCTCGAGCTCACGCTACCAAAGCGTAGCAAAAATTATTATTGGCCACACACAGCCAGGCGATTGTGTGGTTGTGTCTGCAGCAGGAAAAACCACCGACACCTTGGTTTCTTTATGGCAAAGTTATCAGCAGCAAGATGAGCAAGCTGTTGCCGATATTATTTTGCAATTGAGCAACCATCAAACATCATTAATAGAAGAGTTACTTCAAGCTGATGCAAAGCGTACTGCTTTAAGTGTATTAGCAAAAGAGCTGAGTGAGGTTGCTAGCCTTGCGACGAGCCAGCAATTACAAGAGGCCGCTTTACTAGCTCATGGTGAGTTGTGGTCAGCACGTTTACTTGCTGCTTATTTAACACAGTTGAACATAGCTGCATGTGCCCATGATGCCCGAAGCTTATTTACGTTAACCAGCGGGCAATTACTACATGCACAAAATATTCAGCAATGTCATAACGCAATAGATGCAAACAAAATAAATGTAGTAACTGGTTTTATTGCTGCCAATGCTCAAGGCGATACAGTAACGCTTGGCCGTAATGGTAGTGATTACAGTGCCACTTTACTTGCAAGCTACTGCCAAGCGCAAAATGTGTATATTTGGACTGATACGCCAGGGGTGTTTAGCGCTGATCCGCGTAAGGTAAAAAAAGCAATTAAATACAATAAGGTTTGCCGCGAACAAGCTAACTTATTGGCCCGATTGGGTAACCCGGTACTACATGCTAAAACCTTATCTCCTTTAAAAAATACCGATATAAAATTGGCCGTTCGCAGCAGTTTTGATGTACAAGCTGCACCAACGGATATTGTTAAGCAAGGTGGTGCTAAGCAAAAACGCTTTATTACCACATTACAAAACGTTGACTTGCTGCTTGTTGAAGGGCTAAACGAAGGGGAAGTCGCTCATGTTAGCCAGCTAATTCAACACAGCTTGCATCATTTTGTACAAAATGGTGAGACTTATTTAGTGGTCCCTGCAAGTGCTACGCACCAAGTGGTTAGTTATTTTGCTGGGCGAGCAAATATAAGTGAATCAAACCTAAATGGCTGTGCTGTTGTTGCGCCTACACAAGATATTAACGCCTTAAATGTTTTAGCTGTTGATGTATTAAATCAAAATAATATAACCCCGCGCTTTATTCAGCGTGATTCAAACTATACATTGCTATTAACAGATCAATTAATAGACAGCGATGTGCTGAGTTTATTGCACGAAAAGCTCATTAACAAAGGCCAAGAGATTGCATTAGTGGTAGCGGGCTTAGGTAATGTAGGTGATGAATTTTTAGCTCAGCTAAATGATCAATTTAAGCGTATTTCAGGTGATTATAGTTTAAAGCTGGTGGGCTTAATTCGTTCAAGGCATATGTTATTTAATGCCAGTGGTATTAATGTATCGCAGTGGAAAACCCAGTGGCAACACGAAGCGCGTACTTACCAGCAAAGTGATTTATTAGCGGCGCTTGGTGAGCTTGATTATGAGCATAAAGTGGTGATTGATATTACCGCAAGTGAGCAATTTAGCCAGCTATATACTGATTTTGTAACGCGGGACTGCCATTTAATTAGCGCAAATAAATATGCGGGTACAGCGCCGTCAGCTTGGTATAATGCACTGCGTGAAAGTATAAATGAGCGAAACCTACACTGGCGTTATAACACAAGTGTAGGGGCAGGTTTACCTGTTAACTTTGCACTTGCAGATTTACAAAACAGCGGTGATAAAATTACGCGAATAGAAGGGATTTTTTCGGGGACGCTTTCTTGGTTATGCAGTAAGTACGATGGCTCGGTCGCGCTTTCTGATTTGGTGCTACAAGCACAGCAAATGGGTTTTACAGAGCCCGATCCGCGTGAGGATTTATCGGGGCGCGATATGCAACGAAAGCTGCTTATATTAGCTCGTGAGCTTGGTATTGAGTTAAACCTTGAAGATATAAGTTTAGAGGCGCTAATGCCTGCTGAGTTAGCGCAAGGCACCTGGGATGACTTTTTAGCGAGCAAAGAGAGCCTTAATTCTTTTATTAAGAACCACGCTGATGCTGCAAGTGCTCAAAACGCAGTGCTTAGGTACACAGGTTTACTCGCATTAGAGCAAGGCAAGGTAACTGCTAAAGTAGGTATTACTTACGCGCCACAAGGTGATGCACTTGCTAATTTAACGCCAGGCGATAATATTTTTGTAATTAACAGCCAATGGTATAACGAAAACGCATTAGTTATTCAAGGACCAGGCGCAGGTAAAGAAGTAACCGCCGCTGGGGTGCACTCTGATTTATACTGGCTAGTTAAAAACTTAAAATAAAACTATGAAAATAAAAAAGGCAGCTTATATAAGCTGCCTTTTTTATTTAGATTCAAGCTGTAATTAAAACAACTCTTCCTCTGTTTTTGTATCTTCTTCAAAAATGTCAGTAGGCTGCGACAGTACATACTTTGTTGGCGCAGTGCCTTTTTCAAAATATTCAAAACGACTAGTGTAATCGTTTTTATGGCTCAGTAAGCCAGTTTTTAAATCAATACGAATAGAAACTAGCCCCTCAGGTGGTTCTATTGGTGCCTCAGGCTTGCCCTCAAGTGCTACTTTCATAAAATCAACCCATGCAGGTTGCGCTGTTTTAGCACCTGACTCAGCTCCTGAAATTTGGCCGCTGTCTAGGTTGTTGTTGTATGTTGAGCGTCCTAATGAATTACCCGGGTTATCAAAACCAACCCACACTGAGGTGACTACATTTCGATTAAAGCCACTAAACCAGGTATCAACAGAGTCGTTAGTAGTACCTGTTTTACCAGATAGATCGCGGCGGTTTAATGCCTGAGCACGCCAACCTGTACCACTCCAGCCCGTTTTATGGGTCCAGCTACCACCACCCCACACAGCACTGTGCATTGCATCAGCAATTAAAAATGCATTTTGCTTAGAGATAACACGTGGCGCACATTGCAAAGCGGGCGCAGATTCAATATCTACATCACTTTGCGAGCTGTTATCTGCATAGCTGTTTGAAGGTGTAACGTTTAAGGCATCTGCTTCATCGCAGGCAAGGGCAGGGTTTGCTTTAAATAGTACATTGCCATACGCATCTTGAATCTCAGAAATAAAGTAAGGTTCAATTAAGTGGCCTCCATTTGCAAACGAGCTCATGCCGCGGGCAAGCTCTAGTGGCGTAATAGATGCGCTACCTAGAGCTAGAGATTCACTGCGATTTATATCAGCGTCTTTAAAGCCAAATTTTAGTAGATGATCAGCTGTGCGCTGCAAGCCTACACCTCGTAATAAGCGAACTGAAATTACGTTTTTAGATTGCGCTAGGGCACGACGAATTCTAATTGGACCGTTGTAAACAGCTGGGCTGTTTTTTGGACGCCAAGCGACACCTAGGCTTTTATCCCACTGGTTTATTGGCGCATCGTTTAAAATAGAAGCTAACGTATAACCGCGCTCAAGAGCTGCAGAGTATATAAATGGCTTAATATTTGAGCCCACTTGGCGCTTAGCTTGTACTGCTCGATTATATTGGCTTTGCTCAAAGCTATAGCCGCCAACAATGGCTTTTATGCGGCCATCTTGTGGATCAAGTGAAACAAGTGCACTTGCAGCTTCAGGTATTTGGCTTAATAAGTATGAATCGTCTTTATTTTTGCGCACCCATACTTGCATGCCAGGGGTTAAAATATCGGTAGCGGATTTTGGCGCAAAGCTTTGGCGATAACGCGTAATATATTTGCGAGCCCACTTTAAATTATCCCAATCAAGGGTCGTCAGCTGACCATTTTTTAAAATAACTTCAGCAGTTTTATCATCAACCTTTAAAACTACCGCAGCGTTTAAATCGCCAAGCTCTTTAACTGGTTTGAGTTTTTCTATTATTTGCTGCTGTGTTAGAGCTGGTTGAGTTTCTGGGTCCCATAAAACGTCAACAGGGCCCCTAAAACCATGGCGCATATCGTAATTGTGTAGATTATTAACTAAGGCCGTTTGTGCTGCTTTTTGAACTTTTGACTCAACCGAAGTAAATATTTTAAACCCTGAGTTATAAGCTTTATCTACACCATAGCGTGCGACCATTTCAGCGCGAACCATTTCAGATATGTATGGTGCATATAAATCTATTTCAGCACCATGAAAATAAGCAGTAATAGGCTGGCTTGACGCTTCGTCGTATTGGCTTTGCGTTATATAGTTCTCAGTTAGCAAGCGACCTAATACAACATTACGGCGTGCTTTAGCACGAACAGGGTTTCTTATTGGGTTAAGTGCAGAAGGGGCTTTAGGTAAACCTGCAATCATAGCCATTTGTGCAAGGGTTAGGTCTTTTAGCTCTTTACCGTAATAAACCTGTGCGGCGGCGCCGATACCAAATGCGCGGTTACCTAGTTCTATTTTATTAAGATAAAGCTCTAGTATTTCGTCTTTGGTTAATACATTTTCGATATGCAGGGCGATAAATATTTCTTTAACTTTTCGAATATATGCTTTTTCGCGAGTTAAGAAAAAGTTACGAGCTAGCTGCATGGTAATAGTACTGGCACCTTGCTTTTTTTCACCTGTTGAAATTAATACAATAGCAGATCGCACAATACCAATTGGGTCTATACCTATGTGGTCATAAAAGCGGTTATCTTCTGTTGCTAAAAAAGCATCAATTAGAGTTTGTGGTATTTCGTCTATAGTTGCTGGAATGCGTCGCTTTTCGCCAAATTGGTTAATTAAAAGTCCATCTTTAGTGAACACTTGCATAGGAGTTTGTAATTGCACGTCTTTTAAAACTTGCACACTTGGGATATCAGGTTTAACGTAATAATAAAGGCTGATTAATGTTATCAGACCAATTAACGTGCAAATGATAAAAAATTGTAATGTTCGTTTTAATAAAATCACTTATATTTCCCTAAATGGACTCCCAATTGCGAGTTTAGACTGCTAGTATATATTGATTAAAAAATGAATAATATTTTTTACTATAAAAATTATAACTTGTTTATTATTAAAACAAAGGCCAAGTTGCAAACATGCTAAGTCAACTATTTCAAAAGCCATCTTCTGCGATGGTAGGAATCGATATTGGATCGCACTCTATCAAAGCAGTGCTTTTAAGTGAAATTGAAACGGGATTTCGACTAGAAGCACTTGCAATTGAGCCTATGCCAAAAGGCGCTATGAGCGAGCGCTCAATCCAAGATATTGAAGCGATTGGTAACATAATTACAAAATTAAAAAGAAGGTTACCAAAATCGTTAAAATCGGCAGCCGTTGCTGTATCGGGCCAAACCGTTATTACTAAAGTTATTTTTATGGATGTTTCATTAAGTGACGCTGAATTAGAGTCACAAATAGAAATAGAAGCCGACAGCCTTATCCCGTATCCCCTTGATGAAGTCAGCCTAGATTTTGAAAAACTTTCAACTAATGAAGCCGACCCTAGCAAAATGAACGTGTTACTTTCTGCTGCTCGAACAGAAAGCGTTGAAGCGCGCGTTGGTGCATTAGAAGCTGCCAATTTAAACGCGAAGGTAGTAGACGTTGAAAGTTATGCCTTAAGCAGAGCGATGGATGTTTACTATCAACAATTACCCAGTGATGCGTTTAACAAATGTGTGGCTGTGGTAGATATTGGCGCTGTATTAACGCTAGTAAGTGTGGTGCAGGCGGGTGAAACGATATATACCCGTGACCAAGTGTTTGGAGGCGATCAGTACACTAACAGTATTGTATCGTACTATAATAAAGGCTTTGATGAGGCCGAAATAGGCAAAACAACAGGTGACCTGCCACCCAACTACACCTTTGAAGTTTTAGCTCCTTTTCAAACGTCATTACTGCAACAAGTGCGCCGTGCGGTACAAATGTTTTTGACCACAACGGGTAAAGACCAAGTGGATTATATAGTGCTAACAGGTGGGACTTCGATGATCGACGGGCTCGATCGTTTATTAATAGAAGAGCTGGGTATACATGCTGTTGTAGCTGAACCATTTGCAAATATGGAAATTTCACCAAAAGTAGATAGAAATATAATGCAGCGAAATAGAACACAGTTTGCAATTGCTACTGGTTTGGCATTAAGGAGCTTTTCATCATGCCACATATAAATCTACTGCCTTGGCGCGAGCTGCAACGTGAAGAGTCTAAAAAGAAATTCATCACAATTTTAGTTGCAGTGGTTATTTGTTGCTTTGCAATAATGTACTTACTCAGTTCATTTTATGCAGGCTTAAAAGTTGGTCAAAATTTAAAGAACAACTATCTCAGCTCAGAAATAAGCATGCTTGATAAAAAAATCAGTGATATAAGAGATTTAGATAAAAGAAAAGAAAATTTACAACAACGGATGCATTTGATTGAAGAGCTACAAAGCAGCCGTAATTTGGGCACTCAAATTATGGATGAGGTTGCTAAAATTGTTCCACAAGGCGTTTTCCTAACTAAGTTAGAACGTCGAGGTAGTCAGATTCATGTACTAGGACGCAGTGAATCAAATAATCGTTTATCAACTATGTTACGTCAGGTACAAAACTCTTATTTACTAGAAAGACCCACCATGCAAGGTATTGTTGCAGGGGATCAAGCATCACGGTTACTCAGTGATTTTAATATGGAATTTTACGTAAAACCATTTGATGAAATTGGTGAGGTAAGTTATGAGCCTTGATTTTAAAGCTTTTAATGAAATAGATTGGAATGAAATTGAGTTAGATAATATTGGTGATTGGCCCGTAGCAGTAAAGCTAATTTGTTGTGCTTTTATTGCAGGCTTAGTACTGTTTTTTAGTTACAGCTTATTAGTTTCTGACGAAATAGACAATTACCACAGTGCAGTTGCTAAAGAAGTGGAACTTCGTACAACTTACAGAACCAAGTATGCAGTTGCGAGCAAGTTAGATATTTATCGCCAACAAATGGTGGAAATGGAAGACAAGTTTTCTCAGTTATTAAAGCGCTTACCTACCTCTAACGAAACCCCTGGGCTACTTGACGACTTATCTTATGTTGGTACTACAAGTGGCTTAACCTTTTTAAAAATTGGTTGGTTGCCAGAGGTAGAAAAAGAGTTTTATACAGAGCTTCCCATTAAAATAGAAGTAATTGGTACGTACCATGAGTTTGGGGAATTTGTCGGAAAAGTAGCCCAATTACCACGAATTGTAAGTTTACACGACTTTTCGATTGTATCATCTGGCGAAAAGCAACTAACATTCAGTGTAGTAGCAAAAACATATCGTTATGAAGAAGGGGTTAAAAAGTGAGATTAGTCCCTTTGTTTTCATTAGCAGTTCTGTTTTTGGCTGGGTGTAATGATGATACATCTGAGCAAAAAGAGTTTATTGACCAAGTTAAAGCAAGTACAACAGCAAAAGTGGATGAGATTCCTGAACTTACTAAGTTTGAATATTTTGAATATGATGCGGCTCAATTACGAAGCCCGTTTGTTGCACCGCAACCTGAAATTATTCAAAACAAACTGACACAAATTAAAAACTGCTTGCACCCAGACCCCGACAGAGTAAGACAGCCATTAGAGAAGTACCCGTTAGACAATCTGGCTATGAAAGGGACTATTGGCTCAAATGGTCAAACGTGGGCACTTATTACCGCAGCTGATGAAACGTTACACCGAGTAACGGTAAATAACTACTTAGGTACGTATGATGGCAAGGTTAAAACGGTAAGTAGTGATTTTGTTGAACTAGTAGAATTAATCCCTGATGGGTCTGGTTGTTGGAAAGAGCGGCTGACTAAATTAGAAATGTTAGAGGCGGCAAGCAATGGCGCAAATTAATAATAAAAAAGGTAAATCAAACATGCATAAGGATGTACTTTGGCATCATCGAATTCAATCGGTGTTATTTGTCATGTTGGCTCTTTTTGTTGTAAAAACAGCGACTGCCGCGCCATTACTTTATGATGTACGTTATAACCCTTTACTCAAAGGTGAAACCGAGTTACAGCTAGTTTTTGACGAAGAGCTAACTATACAACCAACAATTCAAGTTCATAATACGCCAGCGCGTATTGAAATGCTTTTTGATGGTGTTGAGTTAGACCAAGGCCTTGAAAATGTACCAGTAGATCACGCCGGTATTACTAGCGTAAGCAGTGTGGTTACCGATCAAGGTCTAAAAGTTACAGTAAATTTAGAGCGTCTAAAAATTTACGAAACACAAGTAAATAATAACCTTGTGTCGCTGCGTGTTTCTGACAACCCGCTTGTTGAGCAAGCAGGTGATGAAGTAAATGATGGCTACGAGACCTCAAGTGCCTACATTAACCGTATTCAATCTATTGATTTTCGCCGTGGAGAAAAAGGTGAAGCAAAGGTACTCGTATTTTTGCAAGATACACAGGCGGCAATAGAGGTTCATGAAAGCGGCGGTAAGATTATTGCTGAATTTCATCATACTGATATTTTAGATGACTTACTTTATGAATTGGACGTACTGGATTTTGGTACCGTTGTAAGTACCATAGAAACGTTCAAAGAAGACAATTTGAGCCGAGTAGTTATTGAGCCAAATTCAGCTTTTACTTTTACTTACCAGCAGATTGATAGCATTTTAACGCTAACAATTGAAAAAGATGAAACGCAAACAGCGTATCTTGATGGCGGTAAAGAGTATCAAGGTCGCCCAATGACGTTAAACTTTCAAGATATTTCGGTGCGTGCAGTACTGCAAATTATAGCTGGGTATAACGAATTTAACTTAGTAACGAGCGACTCAGTGACCGGTAATATAACACTACGTTTAGATGGCGTACCGTGGGATCAGGCACTTGATGTAGTACTGCGTATTAAAGGGTTAGATAAGCGCATGGACGGCTCTATATTAATGGTTGCTCCAGCGGAAGAACTTGCAGCTCGTGAAGCTAAGGATTTATTAGCTAAGCAAAAAGTAGAAGATTTAGAGCCGCTTTACAGTGAGTATATTCGTTTAAATTACGCAAAAGCAGAGAGCTTTGCAGATTTACTAAAAACAGACACAAACAGTATTATTTCTGCCCGTGGCAGCGTATCAGTTGACCAACGTACAAATACGTTGCTAATAAAAGATACCGCTAAAAGCATTGAAAGCATTCGCCGTATGATTGAAACCCTTGATATACCGGTTCAGCAAGTAGTTATTGAATCTCGCATGGTAACCGTAACAGATAACGTAACAGAGGACTTAGGTGTACGTTGGGGGTTTAGCGATCAGCAAGATAGTGATGGCATTTCTGGTTCATTAGAAGGCGCAGAATCTATTTCAAACGGCACTGTTCCTGATTTATCTGATCGTTTAAATGTTAACTTACCTATTACCAACCCAGCGGCGAGCATTGGTTTACATATAGCCAAGTTAGCTAATGGGACATTAATAGATTTAGAGCTAAGCGCACTTGAAGCTGAAAACAAAGGCGAAATTATTGCCAGCCCGCGTATTACCGCTGCCAATCAGCAAAAGGCACGAATTGAGCAAGGTACTGAAATACCTTACACCGAATCAGCCTCAAGCGGCGCGACAACGGTAAGCTTTAAAAAAGCTGTGTTAAGCCTTGAAGTGACTCCGCATATAACACCAGATAACAAAGTAATTTTAGATTTGGTAATCACACAAGATACTCGTGGCGAAACGGTACAAACAGGAACTGGTGAAGCCGTTTCAATTGATACACAGCAAATAGAAACACAAGTGCTTGTAGAGAACGGCCAAACTGTAGTACTTGGTGGTATTTTCCAGCAGCAAATTATAAATACGACCAATAAAGTACCTGTGTTAGGTGATATTCCTTATGTTGGACGCTTATTTAAAAACACCAGTGAGTTTAACGAGAAGCGTGAATTGCTAATTTTCGTGACACCGAAAATACAAATAGACTAAAATTTAGTGGTTTTATGTTAACCAACGAGCCTTTATTGATAATAATTGCTCGTTATGTGGCTTTTTATTGTAATAGACTTGAAATACCCGGCCAATTACTGAGATAATCCCCTCCTTAATTTTGGGGCCAGGTCGTTAGGCGGGGTTTTATTTCAAATTTTAGAGTTCGTTTGTACTAAAAGATATGGCTGAGAAACGTAATATATTTCTAGTTGGCCCCATGGGGGCTGGCAAAAGCACGATTGGTCGTCACATCGCTGACCAATTACACCTTGAATTTGTCGATTCTGATCAAGAAATCGAACGCCGTACCGGTGCAGATATTGCCTGGGTGTTTGATCTTGAAGGTGAAGAAGGCTTTAGACTTCGTGAAGAATCTGTTATTGGCGACTTAACCGAAATGCAAGGTATTGTACTTGCAACCGGTGGTGGTTCAGTAATGAGTAAAGAAGTTCGAAACAAGCTTTCTGCTCGCGGTATCGTTGTATACCTAGAGACACCTATAGAAAAGCAAGTTGCACGCACGCAACGCGATAAGCGTCGCCCATTACTGCAAACTGAAGAAGCACCTCGTAATGTACTAGAGCGCTTAGCAGAAGAACGCGAGCCACTATACAAAGAAGTTGCCGATTTTGTTGTACGCACCGATGAGCAAAGCGCTAAAGTTGTTGCTAACCAAATCATCGAGAAATTAGATTTTTAAAAACCAATAATAAAGGAAATAACAAAGCATGCTTGAATTAACTGTTAATTTGGACGAGCGAAGTTATCCTATTTTTATTGGTCAATCTGCACTTCAAGATAATGGCCGCCTAATTCACCATATTGGTGATTGTCGGCCTATCATCATTACTAACGACACCGTAGCGCCTTTATATTTACAAGGTTTGCTTGATTCGTTGGCTGAACTGAATCCTCTTTCTTTTATCATTCCTGACGGTGAACAATATAAATCACTTGATTGGTTTGAAAAAATATCTGCGTTTTTATTGCAAAATAATTGCGGCCGAGACACCTGCTTAATTGCATTAGGTGGCGGCGTTATTGGCGATTTAACCGGCTTTGTTGCTGCGTGTTATCAACGTGGTGTGCCGTTTATTCAAATACCTACCACGGTATTGTCGCAAGTAGACTCGTCAGTAGGCGGTAAAACAGCAGTAAATCATCCACTAGGTAAAAATATGATTGGGGCTTTTTATCAGCCACAAGCTGTTTTTATTGATACTAATACACTGCACACTTTACCTATGCGAGAATTTGCAGCAGGCATGGCAGAAGTTATTAAGTATGGATTGATTTATGATACCGAGCTATTTGCTTACATTGAGCAAAACGTAGAAAAACTGCAGCAATTAGATGAAGCGAGCTTACAGCATATTATTTATAGATGTTGTGAAATTAAAGCGCTGATAGTTGCACAAGATGAAAAAGAAAATGGATTACGCGCACTACTTAATTTAGGGCATACTTTTGCGCATGCTATTGAAGCGCAAATGGGTTACGGCGTATGGCTACACGGTGAAGCGGTAGCGACCGGTATGGTATTAGCTGCTAAGTTAGCACATACTCGTGGTGACTTATCGCAAAGTGAAGTACAGCGAATTGTAGCACTACTTGAGCTGTATAATCTACCTACTGAAATCCCTAATGAAATGACTTCTGATCAGTTTTTAATGCACATGCGTAAAGACAAGAAGAATAAAAAGGGCACGATTCGCTTTATTTTGCCTACTCAATTTGGTCAATGTGCATTAGTGGGTGATGTGTCAGACGACCAAGTTAGAGCGTTAATCGAGCAATAATGCAGGCGCAAACTTTACCAAGCCGCGCGGCATTGGTGGATAGGATAGCTCTGCAATTTGAATACGGGCAAAACTTAATTGTTTTACTGGGCACCTCAGGCCTTGGTAAAAGTTATATGCTCGAAACCTTCATTACCGATAAATACAACAGCTTTAACAAAGCATTTGTGCAAGTTAGTGCCAACGTTAACGACGTATCGCTAATGAGCGATATTTTAGAGCAAAGCTTTAACTCCCCACTCATAGACCATAACTTAACACTAAGCGAAAACTTTTATCAGCTTTTACAGCAGCAACCCTGTGACGCGTGTTTATGGGTGCTAGACAGTGCTAGGCACTTGTCAGAAGAAATACTTCATGAGCTTGAGCTACTGGCTAAAAATAGCCCTGTAACGCTTTATATAATGCTAGCCTCCCAATCAAAACTGCCCATAAATAATGCGGTTGAAATTTACTTAGAGCCTTTATCTACCCGCGAATCAAAGCAGTTAATGAGCTGGTATTTTCCTGATTTACCGTATGACGAAGACCCTGTATTTACTGCGTTTTTAAATGAAGCAAAAGGGAATCCAAGTTTGTTATTAGCTTGGCAACCTAATGAACATGTTGCTGATGTGGTAAAAAAAGACAAGGTATCGTGGCGAGTACATTTAATCTCATTATTGATTATTATTATGCTGCTAATTATTGGCATGCTTTACAAAAGTGATATGACTCAGTGGTGGCAAGCGTATTATCAGCAAGAGCAAAACCAAGCTGTTAACACTGCGATACCAACCTCTAAAATTATTGCTAAAAACACTGATAATATAAAGCCAAGCCAAAATAACGCAACTAATGACGCCTCATCTGAGCTTCAAAAAAGCAGTGAGGATGTGAATGAACCTACAGTTCACAAAAATGATGTACCAGCAATTATGCAAAGCCTGACCACTGATAAGCAAGTTCGCTCTGAAGTTGAGCAAAGTGCAGTTGATAATAAAGTAGCGTCAAATAACGAAAGTAAACCAGTACCTACTATCACTGAGAACCCTACAAAAGAGGTTGAATCGCCTGATAAGCTAAGCGGAAACGCTTGGTATTTGGCACAGCCAAGTACTAACACTACTGTGCAGTTACTCGCTGTAATAAAATCGCAAATCAGTTCAGAGTTTATCGCTCAACATGGCTTAAGTGAAAGCGCACATGTATATCAAACTAAGCGAAATAATAAATTGTGGTGGGTGGTAACATCGGGTAGCTATGCAAAACTTGCAGATGCTAAAAAAGCGCTTACAGCCTTGCCAAGCGCCGTTAGAAAAAACAAACCTTTTTATAAAAAAATCAGCAAAATAAAGCAAGAAATTGCATTACTTGATCAGTAAACTGATTCACTTTAGTGTAAAATCGCGCTACAGCAGATTGAAGTTAAGAACCAATGCAGCAAAAGAGTAGAGCCTTCCTTAAATGGGCTGGCGGTAAATACAGCCTAGTTGAAGACATAAATGCGCGATTAACCAAGGCCAGCAGGCATGCTGACACCCTGGTAGAACCTTTTGTTGGCGCAGGTTCGGTATTCTTAAATAGTAATTTTAAGCACTATTTATTGAATGACATAAATGCTGATTTAATTAACTTATACAAAGAGTTAAAGCGCTCGCCTGATGAGTTTATCAGCGATGCTAAAAAGCTATTTGTAGATTTAAATAATCACTCTGACGCCTACTACGAATACCGTGTTCAGTTTAACCAAAGTAGCGATGTATATGAGCGCGCCATGCTTTTTTTATACATGAACCGCCACGGTTATAATGGGCTGTGTAGGTATAACTTAAAAGGTATTTTTAATGTACCTTTTGGTAAATATAAAAAGCCTTACTTTCCTGAAAAAGAAATGTACTTTTTTGCAGAAAAAGCCCAAAACGCTACTTTTACCTGCTTAGGTTACGACGACGTTTTTAAGCTAGTACCCAGTAACTCTGTTATTTACTGCGATCCACCTTATGTGCCATTAAGTAAAACGGCTTCGTTTACCTCGTACGCTAAAGGAGGGTTTAATTTAGACGATCAGGCTAACTTAGCTAATTTGGCAGAACAGGCCGCATTTGAAAATAATACTCCTGTGCTTATTTCGAATCACGATACGGTTTGGACGCGTAAAATTTATAGCCAAGCATCGCTTGATAAAATTCAAGTAAAGCGGACTATTAGCCCTAAAGGCGGATCACGAAATAAAGTAGATGAGTTAATGGCTATGTATTTAGCACCATCGCTACAACAGCGTAAATTGCCACCACAAATATAATAAATAGCGCCACAGCTATTAAAATAACTAAAAGTGGAGATCGCTGTTTAAAGTCAGATTGACGTTTTTGCTCTGATTGAACACCAAAAAATGCTGCTAGCACACTTTGCAACGCGCTAATAAAGTGCAGCATTATTTAAAATAAAGGTGTTAACGAAGGAGGGTTTTTAGACTCATCAGAACTAGTTAATAGCTCTAATAAATCAAGGTAATGAAACTGCGCACTTCGGCTATCGCCCGTTAACCACGAAAACCAAGAAGAGTCTTCTTCAACTTTTGCACACGCTATAGCATTTTGTGTATTAACGCTTGTTACCTGATGCTGACAATTACTAACTAAGCTTAAATCTTGCTCAGAACTCGGCGCAAAACTAAATGCCCCAATAATTAATAATGCCACCGCAATTAAGATCCATGTTTTAAATGCACGCATAATATTAGCCTAAAAATTAGTTACTCCTTTAATAATAACAAAAGCTGTATAAATAACAAACTAATATTTACCTATAATAGCTAAAACCCTTTATTAATAAATACTTATATTATCAACACAGAGTTAAAAATGATGTGCCATTTACTTTGTATTACTTGGGAAACGTCAGCAATTACGTTACATTAGAGCCATACTTAACTGATTGACGGATTACTATGTTAAACCCTGAACAAAAATATTTAATAGCGCCTTCAATTTTGTCAGCTGATTTTGCAAAACTAGGTGAGGACGTAGATAAAGTGCTCGCTGCAGGTGCTGATGTAGTGCATTTTGATGTAATGGACAATCACTATGTACCTAACCTCACCATAGGCCCTATGGTGTGTAAAGCGCTTAGAGATTACGGCATTACAGCACCAATAGACGTACATTTAATGGTTAAACCTGTAGATAGTATTATTCCGCAGTTTGCAGAGGCGGGGGCTTCTATTATTACTTTTCACCCCGAGGCCAGCGAGCATATAGACCGTACAATACAGTTAATAAAAGATCACGGTTGTAAGGCCGGTTTAGTATTTAATCCTGCCACTAGCCTTAGCTACCTCGATCATGTCATCGATAAACTAGATACTATTTTACTTATGTCAGTAAACCCGGGCTTTGGCGGGCAAAGTTTTATACCACACACGCTTGAAAAGCTTGCGCAAGCTAAACAGCGTATTGTTGAATCGGGCCGCGATATTCGTTTAGAGGTCGACGGTGGCATTAAAGTCGATAATATAGCTGCAGCGGCACAAGCAGGAGCAGATATGTTTGTAGCAGGTTCTGCAATTTTTAATCAGCCTGATTACAAAGTGGTTATTGATCAAATGCGTGAGCAGTTAGGAAACGTAAAGTAATGAAATATGATGTAGCTTTGTTCGACCTTGACGGCACACTCGTTGACAGCGTTTACGATTTATACCTAGCAGTAAACTTAACCTTGAGCGATTTAGCGTTTCCTATTGTAAGCCAAAGCTTGGTTGAAAGCTGGATAGGCAACGGTATTGAAACCTTAGTGAAGCGTGCGCTCAGCGGCGATATGCAAATTAGCGAGCATTTAGACGAAACGCTTAGTGCAAAAGCCATTGCTTTGTTTTACCAACATTATGGGCAGCTAGTGGGCGAGTATAGTGTGTTATACCAACATGTAGAAACAGGACTCAGTGCTTTGCGCGGCATGCCAAAAGCACTCGTGACTAATAAAGCGCGCATATTTACCGAAATCCTACTTGATAAGCTTTCTCTTACGAGTCACTTTGAAGTGATAGTATGCGGCGACGATATGGCTAAAAAACCATCACCAGCGCCATTACTTTATGCGTGCAACCAGCTGAATGTGGAACCGAGTAAGGCTATTATGATTGGCGATTCAAAAAGCGATATATTAGCAGCACATGCCGCTAAAATAGATGTAATAGCGGTAGATTATGGTTACAACCAAGGTGAAAATTTAAGCGACTTTAATCCGCAGTACCTATGCGAGAATTTCTTAGATATAATACCCACACTTACACAGCGTTAAAATTTTTAATTAACTAAACACTAAAGGAAAATCATGAGTAAACCAGTAGTTTTAAGCGGCATTCAGCCAACCGGTGGTATGACAATAGGCAACTATGTTGGCGCTATTAACCAGTGGCTAAAGCTACAGGAAGACCACGAAAGTTTCTTTATGCTTGTTGATTTACATGCAATTACTGTTCGCCAAGAGCCTGAGCTTCTTCGCTCTCGCGTTTTAGACGGTATAGCTTTATATGCAGCTTGCGGAATCGACCCTGAAAAGTCTGCGCTTTTTGTACAATCACAAGTGCCTGAACACGCACAGTTAGCGTGGGTACTAAATTGTTACGCACAAATGGGCGAGCTTAACCGCATGACCCAGTTTAAAGATAAGTCATCTAAGCATGCTAACAATGTAAACGTCGGTTTATTTTCTTACCCAGTATTGCAAGCAGCCGATATTTTATTGTATCAAGCTGATCAAGTGCCAGTAGGGGACGATCAAAAGCAGCACTTAGAACTAACGCGTG
This sequence comes from Pseudoalteromonas espejiana DSM 9414, assembly GCF_002221525.1. NCBI lineage: Bacteria > Pseudomonadati > Pseudomonadota > Gammaproteobacteria > Alteromonadales > Pseudoalteromonadaceae > Pseudoalteromonas > Pseudoalteromonas espejiana. The sequence continues at coordinate 381,105 of NZ_CP011028.1, forward strand.
ACATAGCTACTCGCTTTAATAACTTGTACGGCGACGTATTTAAATTACCTGAGCCATATATTCCAGAATTTGGCGCACGCGTAATGAGTCTTCAAGATCCGCTTAAAAAGATGTCTAAGTCTGACGAAAACCCAAATGGTTACATCATGTTATTAGATGAACCTAAAAAGATAGAGAAAAAGCTTAAAAAAGCTGTAACCGATTCAGACGAACAAGCGCGTATTTACTTTGATCGTACAGAAAAACCAGGTGTTTCTAACTTACTTACTTTATTAAGCGTAGCCACTAAGCGCTCAATTGAAGATTTAGTGCCAGAGTTTGAAGGTAAAATGTACGGCCACCTGAAAAAAGACACTGCCGATGCGGTAGTAAATATGATTGAGCCAATCCAAGCACGTTTTAAAGAGATAAGAGAAGATCAAAACCTACTTGATAGCATCATGAAATCAGGTGCAGAAAAGGCCAGTGTACGTGCAGAGAAAACTCTTAAATCAGTTTACGATGCACTAGGGTTTATTCCTCGTACATAAGTTGTTTTATTAATATTTGTGAATAAAAAATGCCGCTATATTTAGCGGCATTTTTGTAACTTTTTAGAAGTACTTTTTATTAAGCTATATTAAAGCAATGGCTTTAGGTAATGCCCTGTGTGCGATCGTTCACATTCGGCAACTTCTTCAGGCGTTCCTGCAATGAGTATTTCGCCGCCGCCAGCGCCCCCTTCAGGGCCTAAATCAACCACCCAGTCTGCGGTTTTAACCACATCTAAGTTATGCTCAATGACCACGATGGTATTACCATGATCTCGCAGGCGATGTAATACAACAAGTAGCTGTTCAATATCGGCAAAGTGAAGGCCGGTTGTTGGCTCATCAAGTATATAAAGTGTTTTACCTGTGTCTCGTTTAGAAAGCTCACGAGCTAGTTTTACACGCTGAGCTTCACCACCAGAGAGAGTGGTAGCAGCTTGTCCTAAACGAATATAAGATAAACCTACATCCATTAGCGTTTTAAGCTTACGCGCAATTGCAGGTATTTTATCAAAGTAGTCGTGCGCATCTTCAACGGTCATTTCGAGTACTTGATGGATGTTTTTACCTTTGTATTGTACTTCTAAGGTTTCGCGGTTGTAGCGCGCGCCCTTACATACATCACATGGTACATATACATCAGGTAAAAAGTGCATTTCTACCTTAATTACGCCATCACCTTGGCAGGCTTCACAGCGCCCACCTTTAACGTTAAAGCTAAAGCGACCTACTTTGTACCCGCGAGAACGTGATTCTTGTGTTCCGGCAAATAACTCACGAATGCCCGTAAAAATACCGGTATAAGTTGCAGGATTTGAACGCGGTGTACGGCCAATTGGGCTTTGGTCAATATCAATTACTTTATCAAAATGATCAAGGCCACTAATTGATTTGTAAGGCGCGGCTTCTGCTGTGGTTGCGCCATTTAATTCAGTATGCGCAAGTTTAAATAATGTATCGTTAATGAGTGTTGATTTACCAGAGCCAGATACACCGGTAATACACGTCATTAGTCCAAACGGAATTTTTAAGTCTACGTTTTTAAGATTGTTCCCTGTTGCACCAAATAGCTCAAGCCATTTATCGCCGGTTGGGTTACGCTCTTTAGGTACTTCTATTTTGCGCACGCCTGATAAAAACTGACCAGTTACTGAGTCTTTTGTAGCTAAAATATCGTCACGTGTACCTTGTGCAATAATATGCCCGCCGTGTACACCAGCGCCTGGGCCAATATCAATAATATGATCGGCTGCGCGAATCGCATCTTCATCATGCTCAACCACAATCACGGTGTTACCTAAATCGCGTAAATGTACCAATGTTTGTAATAAACGGTCATTATCGCGCTGGTGTAAACCAATTGATGGCTCATCCAGTACGTACATTACACCTACAAGGCCCGCGCCAATTTGGCTGGCTAAACGAATACGCTGCGCTTCACCACCGGAGAGGGTATCGGCACTGCGCTCAAGTGATAAGTAATTAAGGCCTACATTAATTAAAAACGATAAACGGTCGCGAATTTCTTTTAGAATTTTTTCTGCTATTTGGGCTTTTTGACCGGTAAGTGATAACCCTTCAAAAAAGTCCATCGCTTCGCCAATACTCATAGTAGTAATAGCAGGCAGGTTTGTTTGACCTATAAATACGTGGCGTGCCTCTTGGCGTAAACGCGAGCCATGACAACTAGGGCACGCTTGGCTAGTTTGATATTTAGCGAGCTCTTCGCGCACCGAATTCGACTCAGTTTCACGATAGCGACGGTTTATGTTGTTTAACACACCCTCAAACTCGTGGTTGCGTGTTATTAAATCGCCTCTATCATTACGGTAATTAAAAGCAATTTTTGTTTGCCCTGAGCCCTCTAAAATAATTTTTTGAGATTCTTTAGCCAGCTTTTCAAACGGTACATCTAAATCAAATTTATAATGCTCGGCTACTGCTTGAAGCATTTGAAAATAATAAAAACTGCGCTTATCCCATCCTTTTATAGCACCACCTGCCAAGCTTAGCTCAGGGTTATGTACTACGCGGTTAGGATCAAAGTATTGGCGTACGCCTAAACCATCACAGCTTTGACATGCACCGGCAGGGTTATTAAACGAAAATAAACGTGGCTCTAATTCGGTCATTGCATAGCCACAGGTAGGGCAGGCAAAGTTGGCTGAAAACAGCATTTCTTCAATGCTGCTGTCGTCCATGTAGGCTACATTTGCCACACCGCCAGACATCTCAAGTGCGGTTTCAAATGACTCAGCTAAACGCTGCTGCTGGCCATCTTTTACTTTAAAGCGGTCAACAACCACTTCAATAGTATGTTTTTTGTGAAGTTCAAGCGTTGGCGGATCTGATAAGTCACATACTTCGCCGTCTATGCGGGCACGAATGTAACCTTGGCTTGCAAGCTGCTCAAGTAATTTTACGTGCTCACCTTTACGCTCTTTAACCACTGGGGCTAAAAGCATCAGCTTAGTGCCCTCTGGCAGTGCTAAAACGGTATCAACCATTTGGCTAACTGTTTGAGCTGCCAGCGGTAAGTCGTGAGTTGGGCATCGTGGTTCGCCCACGCGGGCAAACATTAAACGTAAGTAATCGTATATTTCGGTAATGGTACCTACTGTTGAGCGAGGATTGTGCGATGTTGATTTTTGCTCAATAGAAATGGCGGGAGAGAGGCCTTCAATATGATCAACGTCAGGCTTTTCCATTAACGATAAAAATTGCCTTGCGTAGGCAGAAAGTGACTCAACATAACGACGCTGCCCCTCTGCATATAAAGTATCAAATGCCAGTGATGACTTTCCCGAACCAGATAGGCCTGTGATAACAATTAATTTATCACGTGGGATGGTTAGGCTGATGTCTTTTAAATTGTGCGTGCGGGCGCCTCGGACTTCAATGTTTTCCATGCTATCTCGTTTATTACCAAAATTATTTGTCCAGTATCGCATAATACGAAACATTATTAATCAATGATCATCGAAAAAATCCTTACTTATAGGCGATTAATTATTGCCAAGCTTGTGGTAGAATCCCACCCTAAATTTTTCATATCGTAAGATTACGCAGATAATGACCGCATCTTCACTTAATTCACGAGAAAAGCGCGCCGCTGTATCGCTGGCGAGTGTGTTTGCATTTAGAATGCTCGGCTTGTTTATGCTGATGCCTGTATTGGCTATTTATGGCCAATCGCTTGATGGTTTTTCGCCTATGTGGATAGGTTTTGCAATTGGTGCTTATGGTTTAACCCAAGCTGTATTACAAATCCCTATGGGGCGTTTGTCAGATAAAATAGGCCGTAAAAAAGTAATTGTTGGTGGCTTAGTTGTGTTTGCGCTGGGCTCTGTTATTGCTGCACTTGCCGAATCTATTCAAATGGTTACTGTTGGGCGAGCGCTGCAAGGTATGGGCGCGATAGCGAGTGCATTACTTGCTTTTGCCAGCGACTTAAGCCGCGACGAACAACGCCCTAAAGTAATGGCTGTGATTGGTATGAGCATAGGCATGAGCTTTGCCTTTGCGATGTTATTAGGCCCGATTGTTGCTGCGTCGTGGGGTGTTTCAGGCGTTTTCTGGTTAACAGCAATACTGGCTATATTTGGTATTGGCATTATTTTGTTTTTAGTACCCAATGCCGTTAATAAGGCGCCCAAAGGCGATACCTTGGCAAGCTTTAGTGACATTAAAAAACTTATTAAACACCCAGAGTTATCGCGTTTAAATGCAGGTGTGTTACTGCTGCATTTAACGCTAACTACTATTTTTGTGGTACTACCGAGTCAGCTAATAAAAGATGGCTTAGTGGCAAACCACCACTGGTATTTATATATTCCGGTACTGCTTTTAGCGTTTATTTTAATGGTCCCAATTATGATTATTGCCATTAAAAAAGAAAAAGAAAAACAGGCGTTTATTGGCTCAGTAGCCCTGCTTTCTATTAGTATGTTTGCTATGTCTATTTGGGTAAATAGTGTGGTTGGTATTGCCATATGTATGCTGCTTTATTTTGTTGCATTTAATTTTTTAGAAGCCACTATGCCTGCGCTTGTATCGCGTATTGCGCCCGCTAGCCAGAAAGGTTCGGCGATGGGCGGGTATTCGTCTAGCCAGTTTCTAGGGGCTTTTTTAGGTGGTATTTTAGGTGGTTACGTAGCACAAACAACAAGTACGCAAGCTGTGTTTGCGGCAGCGGCACTTGTTGGGTTAATATGGCTTATTATTGCGTGGAAAATGCAAGTCCCACCGAAAAGTAAAGTTATTAGTTTAATGACCAATTTAAGTTCTGAAGAGCAAGCCCAAACACTTGCTTCTCAGCTAGTTGCTTTACCTGGCGTAATAGAAGCAACAGTAGTACGCGACGAAAGCCGCAGCTATTTAAAGATTAATGATAAAGAATTTGACCTAGACCAAGCACGTAAAGTAGCTGGTTTAATCTAACGTTTATAGGAGATGGTTCCATGGCACGCGGTGTGAACAAAGTAATTTTGGTTGGTAATTTAGGACAAGATCCTGAAGTTCGTTACATGCCTAATGGCAATGGTGTAGCAAATATTACCTTAGCAACGTCAGACAGCTATAAAGATAAAAACACTGGCCAAATGGTTGATAAAACTGAATGGCACCGTGTAGTATTTTTTGGCAAACTAGCTGAAATTGTTGGTGAATACTGCCGTAAAGGTTCACAAATTTATGTAGAAGGTAAACTTCAAACACGTAAATGGACTGACCAACAAGGCCAAGAAAAATACACAACTGAAATTGTTGTCGATGGCTTTACTGGGCAAATGCAAATGCTAGGCGCTCGCGGTGGCGATCAGCAAGGTGGTGGCTATCAAGGTAATCAAGGCGGCCAACAAGGTGGCGGTTACCAAAATAATCAGCAAGGTGGTGGCTATGGTCAAAACAACCAAGGTCAAAACAGCCAGCAAGGTGGATACGCACCACAACAACAAGCTGCGCCAGCACAGCGTCCAGCTGCTGCACCTGCTCCACAGCAAAACAACCAATACCAGCAATCAAATAATAGTGGCTTTGCTCCTGGGCAAAATAGCGCACCACAGCAGCAAGGTGGTTTTGCACCTAAGCCGCAAAATGCCCCACAAGGCGGCGCGTCAAACCCAATGGAACCAACAATCGATTTTGATGACGATATTCCTTTTTAGCACACAGTTAAACTAAGAGTGTAAGAATAGAGATCTAAGCATACCATAACCCAGTGTCATTACTGGGTTTTCTTTTTTTACACTTTAATATTGACAAACCTCTAGTTAGATTTAGACTTATAGTAAATAAAAGTGTAAATAAAGGAGTGTTTGTGTATAAATTAGAAACCTTAGTTTTTGATAATGGAGAACGATATCCTGTTTTACTAGAAGAGGATGGAATGCCTCATTTTTACACAACTCTTTATGTTACAACTAAACTACGATCTTCGATGGCAGTAAATACAATTAGCAATAGACTTAAGGCTATTTTGTGCTTGTATCAATGGTTAGAGGAGAAAAAGCGTTGTCTAGTTTCGGAGTTTGAAGAAGGAAGGTTTTTAACGCACGCAGATATTATTGATTTACGAGAGTATCTAAAATTAAATGTTACAGAGCTTAAAAAGCTTGAACAAATTAAACCGCTTACATCGAGTAGGGTTTTAAACCTTCAAAGTTCTTCAAAACTCGTTACTACAGTTGCCTCTGTGAGTCGAAATCACCATTATAATCGAATGACAACAGTAGCAGAGTATCTTCATTTTTTAGCTACAATTACGAATCAATATCGTAATTGTAGGGCTACTGCTACTGAAATTGACGAAATGTTAAAAAGCATAAAAAAAGCTCGTCCTAAAGGTAAAAGTCTAACTGTAAGGGATGAGTCTCTTGCTATGTCTTTGCCTGATGGCTTACTTGATGAATTTATGGAAGTTGCTAATCCGAATCATCCATTAAACCCCTTCAAGAATGAGACAGTAAGAAAAAGAAACTTTCTTATATTCAAACTGATCAGAGAAACAGGTATTAGGCGCGGTGAATTACTATCACTTGAAATGACTCATATTGATTTATATGGAGATAAGGCAAGTATTTGGATTAAACGTAATCATGATGATATTTTTGATCCTCGTAAAAAACAACCCGTCAGTAAGACTAAAGAACGTAAACTGCCTATTAAATCTGAAACTGCAAAATTATTAGATAGTTATATTTTAGAGGATAGAGCCAAAACTCCAAATGCTAACAAGCATCCGTACATATTTGTTACACATCGAAAGTGTTTAACTCAAGGCCAGCCTATAAGTGAAAGTTATTTCGATAACGATATTATCCCTAAAATGAAAAAAGTGGATGAAAGGTTTTCTCAAATCCATGCCCATTTATTCAGACATGAGTGGAATAAAGATTTCTCTAGAAAAGTTGATAAGATTAATGAAATTCGAGCGAAAGCAGCGTCTGAAGGTAAGTCATCTCAAGCCTTAATTGATTCAGCAGAAGAAGCCAAAATGCGTAAACATTTAATGGGTCATAGCTCAGAAAAATCAGGGGATATTTATAATAGGCGTCATATTGTTGAGCAAGCAAATAAGGTGATTCTTGAGGAGCAGGAGATATTACAAGAAAAAATTCACAGCTTAACACCTAGCAAGGAGAGCAAATGAGTAACAATATACAGTCAACTGAGGGTTTAGCTAGAGTTGTAAACCTTGGTCAATTCAGAGAGTCGAAGGATGGTTATACATTCGATATAGCTTCAGATAAATGGGTGTTAAATAAAGACATATCAATCACATTTCAAAGCGAAATATTGTCTATAGAAGAAAAGTTATTAAATGGTTTTCGCTCTACACTAGGGAGGTATGCAGAAGATCTTTCAGCACACCATACTTCAAATATGTACTTTCAATTTCAGCGAATGGTTAGGAGTACAGATCTTAAAGAGTTGAGCGTTACTACAATTCTTAATTGGAAAGCATCATTATCTAAAGAGCACGAATGGTATCTCGGTGCATTAAAAGGCTTTTTAATTTCATGGCATGATTTCGGTTACTACGGTGTGACTTCTGAGATAGTTGAATTATTGGAGTCATTAACTATCACAGGTAATCTTAAAGGTGAATCTGTACTAAATAGATGTCCATATACAGGAGCTTATACAGAGAATGAGGTGCTTGCTATTAATCAAGAGTTAAATGATTTATGGAGAAATGAAACCATTTCATTTGATTGTTATGCATATATAAATTTATTACAAGCCACAGCAAGGCGACCAAAGCAAATAAGAGACTTGAAAGCATGTGATTTATATAAAGAGGGTAATTCTTATTTCTTAAATATACCATGTGCTAAGAAGAGAGGGTTGAAATTTAGAAGTGTTTCTAATCGATTGCCAATAACAGAAGAATTATACCTTATTATATTAAACCTTATTGCCAAACAAAAGTCTGAAATAGAAAGCATTTTCATGCAGAAACTTACGGATGAAGAACAAAAGCTTATCCCGATTTTTGTTGATTTTACTGAGTGCAAAAAATTAAGAGAGCAATTATTAAATTTAGATATACGCCTATTAAAGTCTGAAGTATTACATATGAGGGCTAGAGATCTCGGAGATATTTACTTAAGGCTATTTGAAAAAAAACAAAGAGCTATTTCAGAACGAACAGGTCATATTATTCAAATAACAGCTCGAAGGTTTAGGCATACTCGCGGCACAAATTTAGGAAGAAAAGGTATTGGTGCAAGGATTATTGCTGAAGCTCTTGATCACTCTGATAGTCAAAATGTAAAAGTTTATACAGAAAATACAGCTGATACTGTTCAATATATAGATAAGGCTGTCGGAAAGCAGTTAGCTCCTTTTGCTAAAGCATTTTTGGGTAGAATCATTGAGGATTTGACTGATGGAGAGCGTGGTAACGACCCCACAGCCAAGATTCCTAATAGTAATAATGAAGCTATTGGTGCTTGTGGAACAAATGACTTTTGCGTGAATGGGTTTGCATCTTGTTATGTATGTCAAAAATTTAGACCTTTGGTAGATGCTCCTCACGAAGATGTTCTTGAATCTCTGTATGAAGAAAAAGAAAAACGATTAAAAACTTCTGGCAGTGTACAGTTTGCATCCTCAAGGGATCGATTAATTTTGGCTGTCGAAGAAGTTGTTAGTAAATGCAATAAAATTAAAGCAGCTAGAGGGGAAGAAAAAAATGGATAATATAGTTCAATTTACCCCTAAAGTTGAATCAACTGCTAAACAAAACTTAAATGAATTTATTCACTTATGCAAAAATGAACTAACAGCCTTTGGTACAGGTTGTTGGATAAACAACCTATGGAAGACCCCATACGGAAAGTCTAATCGAAATACAGTTGCTAGGTTTTCAACAAATACAAAACCATATAGTTCATATGCTTACACTCCACTAGGATCTCCTTTTATAGATTTTGCCAAAGCCTACATTCGTTATTTTTATTCTCTTAATCCAGTATCCAATTTACAGCGTTATATGGAAGCATTAAGGGTGATTGAAGAGGCGCTAATAATTACTAAAGGTAGCGCCGACATACTAGAGTTAGATGGTGTTGTTCTTGATGCACTACCCAATGTTTTATCTAAAAGATACTCAGATAAAAGTGCTCTTAATAAAATAGGTTATCAGTTAGAGAAAATTTTAGACTTCTGTCGAAGTAAGCAAATCACCCCATCATTTCCTGAATGGTCTAATCCATATGAAAAGCAAAAAGACTTAACCATATTGTTAGATGATAAAGGTAAAGAGCATAGATCAAAAAAGCTTCCTAGTGATGAAGAGATGTTGCTAGTTGCTCAGCTATTTCATGATGCACCAAATTTGAGTATTGAAGCGGAATATTACACCTCGATTATGGCTCTGCTCATGGTTGCCCCTTCTAGGGGGGTTGAATTAACAAGTCTACCTGTAAATTGTTTAGAGTGGGAAGAAGATAAAGCAGGAATTAAAAAACTTGGGATTAGATGGAAACCAGCTAAGGGTGGTAAAGCTGGTTTGAAGTGGATTCCGACAGTAATGGAAGACGTAGTTGTAGAAGCGGTAAAGCGTTTAGAAAAAATAAGTGAGCCAGCAAGAAGAGCTGCAAAATTTGCTGAAGAGAATCCAAATGTTTTTATGCGTCATGAGCAGTGTTTAACTTCAAGTTCTTTTGGTGACGATAACGCTTTAAATTATTTAGAATTAGCTGCTGCAATAGGGATGGAAATGGATCGCCCATCACAGATGTACAATAAAACAAAATGGTTAGGACAGCTTTATAGAGAAGGTAATGAGCAGATCACATATAATGCTCTCGGCAAATATTTTTACGATTTATATACATCGAAATTAAATAATTGGCCTTACATAGATCAAAGTTCAAAGGTAAAGGCTTCTGAGGCGCTTTTACTACATAGAGAAAATGAATTTCATTCTGACTTTGAGCCTCGAAATTATTCATTCCAACTTCCAACCCTTAATCAAATTAACGATCGTTTTGTGCAAAAAAGTAGTCGTGATGGTAGATCTCTTTGGGCAAAATATAGCATTGAATCCCCTGAAAAAGGTAAGCCAATAGCAATCCCCACACATAATGCTAGGCACTGGTTATCTACTAAAGCTGAGCGAGGGGGAATGGATGAATTGACACTGGCAAATTGGGCGGGAAGAGCAAAAGTATCTGATAATGAACACTATGATCATAGGACTGAAGATGAAAAAAGTGAAACTGCTCGAAATATTTTAATCCCTGAAAATGCTACAGCATTAGATAAAATAAATATTAACTTACCCGTTTCTTATGAGGATATTGGTAAAGATCTTATTGGTGTTGCGATAGTTACTGAGTTTGGTGTCTGCGAACACGATTTTGCAATGATGCCTTGTCAACGTCATGGTGACTGTGAAACGTGTAAAGAGTTAGTTTGCATTAAAGGTTACAGCTCTTCATTAGACCTACTTAAAAAAAGAGAAGAACAGGTAGCAGAGCAGTTTAACAAAGCAGTTGAAAATCATGAAAAAGGTGCTTTTGGGGCGGATCGGTGGGTTAGTGCCCTGGGTTGGAGATTATCACATATTAGAACAAAAATTAGATTATTAGAAAATGATGACTTGCCAGATGGAACACCAATTCGTATACCAGAAGAATTTGATCCTTCGCCAACTAAAGAAATTTTACGAGAAAAAGGATTAGAGCATGATATTAAGCAACCTGAATCTATAACTTTAGATGATGATATCTATGCACTATTGGAGATAAAGTAATGCCTAAAATAATAATTACTGAAGATAGCATTCAGGAAGTGCTTAAAATTATAGATACATGGGAAGGAAAGTTAACGTGGTCTTCTTTATGTGAAAAGGTCGCAGTAGCTTTAGGTAAAGATAAGGTAGAACGTCAATCTCTAGCTGCTTATGAAGTTATACAGAGCAGTTATAGTAGACGGAAAGTAGAGTTACGAGAATCAAAGGATTCAACTGTACAAGTAGAAAAAGATGTAACGAATGAATACCTTAAAAATAAAGTTAAAGAGCTTGAAGCTGAAGTATCTCGACTAACGACAGTTAATAATAGGTTTAAAGAGAGATTTATCTTGTGGCAATACAATGCTTATATTAATGGTATTCGAGTAAGTCGTTTAGATGATGTACCTGAAGTTTTAAATAAACCACTGACAGCTGTAAATAGAGCTAAGTGACAACAATCATTGTAAATACCTCTTAGCTATAAGTTATCAATGGCGATTAAGCTCGTTAAAACGCCTTTAAAGCCATTTTAAGTGGAAGTGTAATAGATGTGTTGTGAAGTGTAGCTAAAAGCCTTTTACAGCCTCTTCAGAGTGTTTTACGAAGTCATTACTCTTGCTCTCTTTGTTCAAATAATTCCGCAGCGATGTTAAGTATAATAAGAATATTTGCAAGATTATTCATGATGCCATCAGGCACAATGGTATTTATCGAGTTAGATTTAGCATGGTCAAACTGTAAAGAAATCACTTGATTCATAATTGACTCGTAATGTTTTGTTGTAGCTATTACAGAATCTAAGTCAAAATTCCATGATGGTGTTATTAATTGGCTTTTGATTTGTTGTTGGCAGCATTTCTCTGTGATGACTTCTATCTCATAGTTTATTCTTTTAACAATTTCATGTTTCTTTTGTTTTGTAATATCCATTAGCAATCCAGAGAATAAGAGCTGTTAATGTAGATATAGCACCCAATTTTAGTTGGGTAAATAGGCAGTTTATCTATTAAAAATGCTTGCTGTAAGTACATAGTAACTAAGTGGGTGATAGTGATACGGAGTTTTAAATAAATGCTAAGTGTATTAATTGAATTTATTTTCTCTGGTTACAGATACAATGTTTAAAGTTAGGGTTTTTGCTATGCAATTAGATTAGACATATGTTGTGAGTTTATAAAGATTGTACTTTTTATGTTCAAAATTGTTGTTACAAGTTTAGTACGAGAGATTTTTAGATAACGCATAAGATAAGTAGTTTTAGAGCCATATTTAAAAAGTATGAGCTATCAAAATAACAGAACAGTCAGTGATACAATGTAGTCGTTGTGATAAATTTACTCAAATATACTGGCTATTTATCGCCTAGAATTGAAAAGAAAGGAGTGAGGCTAAATGCCGATTTTGCAATGGTTAAATAAAGAACAAGCTGTTGTAACAGCGCGAAACTGTCAGTACCGATTACTTGAGCATGTTCCTGAGTTATCTTACGGTGAACAAAATACTGATAACATGCTGATTCAAGGGGACAACCTTGAAGCGTTAAAGGCATTAATTCCTACACATTCGGGTAGAATAAAATGTATTTTTATAGACCCTCCTTATAATACAAAAAGTGCATTTGAGCATTATGATGATAACCTTGAACATAGTAAATGGCTCTCAATGATTTATCCGAGATTAGAGCTATTGCATCAGTTGCTTTCAGAAGATGGTTCGATTTGGATTACATTGAATGATAATGAATCCCATTATTTCAAAGTGATATGTGATGAGATTTTTGGAAGAGCTAACTTTATTTCTAATTCAATTTGGCAAAAAAAGTACGCAGCGTCAAATGATGCCAAAGCGTTAAGTGAAGACCATGATCACATTTTTGTCTATGCAAAATCTAGACAAAGTTGGATACCAAATAAGTTACCTCGGAATATCGAATCAAACAAAGCTTATAAAAATCCCGATAACGACCCGAGAGGGATGTGGCAATCAGATAACTATAAGTGTAATAAAAGCTCTACTGAGAGACCAAACCTTTATTACCCTATCATCCAACCTAATACAGGTGAAGAAATTTGGCCGTCAAAAACAGCTGTATGGAGATATAATCAAGAAACTCACAAGAAACATATAGAAAATAAAATGATATGGTGGGGCAAAGACGGTGGTAATAATACACCTAGGTTTAAAAGGTTTTTGAGTACAATTGATAATACTAGCGTCCCGCAATCGGTATGGCTATGGCAAGATGTCGGTCATACTCAAGACGCTAAAAGGGAAGTCTCAAAGTTAACTCCTGAGTCACCTTTTTCTACTCCAAAACCTGAGAAGTTAATCCAAAGAATAATTCATATTGCATCTAATGAAAATGATTTGGTGCTTGATTCTTTTTTAGGTTCAGCAACTACGGCGGCAGTTGCAAAAAAAATGAATCGAAATTTTATTGGTATTGAGCTAGGTGAACATGCTGTAACTCACTGCCAGCCAAGATTGCAAAAAGTGGTAGATGGTGAAAGCGGTGGCATTTCTAAAGATGTTAATTGGCAAGGTGGCGGTGGCTTTAAGTTCTATCGCCTAGGTGAAGTAATATTTAATGAAAATGGCTCATTAAAAAATGGTATTAGCTTTAATGCACTTGCAGCACACATTTGGTATGGCGATACCAGAAGATCATTAGAACAAAAGGAAAAGTCACCACTTCTAGGAGTAAACAATGGTATTGCTTATTACCTGCTTTACAACGGAATTTTAGGTGACAAACGACCTGATGGCGGCAATGTTTTAACATCTAAGGTTTTGGCTATGCTTCCAGAGCATCCATTAGATGCAAAAGGCGGTAAAAAAGTCATCTATGGTGAAACGAGCCGTATGGGAGCTGCCCGTTTAAAAAGTGAGAATATCATATTTAAGCAAATACCTTATGATGTAAGAGGGAGATAAGGATGTTTCAGTTAAAAAGTTATCAACAAGGTACATTAGATACATTAGCTAGTTTTTTTAAACACTGCCGAGAAACAAATGATATCGAATCTTCATTTAGTCAGTCATTAAGGGATAATAACTTTACAAACGCACCTTATCGAGCATATAAGTTTGATGATACGCCTTACGTTTGCGTTCGTATTCCTACAGGAGGCGGTAAAACTATATTAGGCACTTATGCTATATCGACTGCGACTAAAGAGTTTTTATCACAGGATTACCCAATAACTCTATGGTTAGTACCAACAACAACTATTCAACAGCAGACAGTATCTGCTTTGAAGAGTAATCCTGCCTATACAGATCATTTGAACAAGGCATTTGCTAATAACGTAAGTGTTTACGATATTGCTGACGTTAATCAAATACGCTCACAAGATATTGGCAACAAAGCCATCATAGTTGTTTCTACCTTAGCTAATTTAAGGGTAACAAAAACAACAGATCGTAAAGTCTATCAGTACCATGAAGATTTTGAACCGCACTTTGCTAAATTAACCAGTAATCACCCTGCATTTGAAAAGTTAGAAAAAGTAACAGAGGATGATGTATCTGAGAATGGTTTAACCGTAAAAGATATTGGTAAAGTAAAGTATTCATTTGCAAATTTACTCGCTCTCTACAACCCTTTAGTCATAGTAGATGAGGCACATAATGCTAGAACATCATTAACGTTTGATACATTAAGACGCGTACACCCCGCTGCAATAATAGAATTTACTGCGACCCCTAATACAACAGGGACTAATGGCAGTAATATTATTTATCATGTTTCAGCAGCACAGTTAAAAGCGGAAGAAATGATTAAATTACCAATTATTTTAACTGAGCATGTAAATGGGTGGGAAGAGGCAGTTAGAGATGCGGTTTTAACCAGAGAAAGACTAGCTGTTCAGGCGCAAAAAGACACTGATTATATTCGCCCGATTGTATTATTACAGGCCGAAAATAAAAACGGTAAAGTCACTGTTGAAGTTATTAAAAAGTGCCTAATAGAGCAGCATCATATTGATGAAAGTAAAATAGCTATTGCAACGGGAACACAGCGCGAACTAGATGGGTTAGATCTTTTTCAGCCAGACTGCCCAATTGAATTTGTTATAACTATTGAAGCATTAAAAGAAGGTTGGGATTGTTCGTTTGCTTATGTATTTTGCTCAGTAAAACAAGTTTCATCGAGTAAAGATGCTGAGCAGCTTCTTGGTCGAGTTTTAAGAATGCCATATGCAAAGCGAAGAGTCATTGAAGATTTAAATAGAGCCTATGCACATTTATCAACAAATAGTTTAGCTCAAGCTGCTAAAGAGCTTGCTGATAAGTTAATTTCAATGGGTTTCGAAGAGCTAGAAGTAGCAACGTTTCTTCGTCAGCAAGATGCTAACCAAGGGGAGTTGTTTGGCACAAATCATGAAACTAATACTATCCCAACAAAACCAGTAACGACACTAATGGTTGAAGTGAAAGAAGTTATTGATACCACATCACTAACTGAAGAAGATCGAAGCAATATCAAGGTCTCTGAGGTTGAAGGGCGAAAAGTTGTTACTGTCACTGGTAGTGTATCTGAAAACTTAAAAGCGGCAATAACAAAAGTATCGACTGAACCTAAGAAGTCTATTGAAAGCTCAATTAAAATACATAACCAAAGTGTTTATGCTGCTCAATCACCGTCTGAAAACGGGGCTGTATTTGCCGCATTACCTAGACTATGTGTTATGAGTCAGGGCGAACTAGAGTTAGCTGAAAAAGAAGTGTTTCTGGATACTACAGGCTGGAGCTTATTAGATTACCCAGCAATACTAGACTACAAACCCACGGAAGAGACCGTGAGTTTTTCATTAGATATGCAAGGTAAAAAGGTTAAGTACAACTTTGTAGATAATGCACAAACACTCAATTTAAACTTTGCGAATACTGAAGTTTCTCAAGATGAACTGGTAGGCTGGTTAGATCAGGAGTGTCGTCAAAGCGATGTGACACAGAGGGAAATGACGGCTTTCTTATCAAATGTTGTTAACCATTTATTGAAAAAGCCAGATTTGACACTTACAACATTGATTCGAAATAAATACCCTCTAGTCAATGCCATTAGTGATTTGGTTTCCGAATATCGCAAACAAGCAGCCACAAAAGGATATCAACAAGCATTATTTGATGATGATTCTAATGTGTTAACAACTTATGACTTCAGTTATGAGTTTAAGGCTGATAACTATCCTGCTCGTCCTCCTTATTACAATGGTCAATACAATTTTTCTAAGCACTATTATCCTCAGATAGAGGATATGAAATCTAGCGGTGAAGAGTTTGAATGTGCCCAAATTATAGATTTGATGCCTGAAGTTAAACATTGGGTTCGGAATTTAGTAAGGCGTGATGAGGCATCATTTAGCTTGCCATTAGCACACCGTAATTTTTACCCCGATTTTATTGCTGAACTTAATGATGGGCGAATCATAGTTATTGAATATAAGGGTGAAGCTTATAAAACGAATGATGATTCAGCTG
Source organism: Pseudoalteromonas espejiana DSM 9414 (assembly GCF_002221525.1). Lineage (NCBI taxonomy): Bacteria > Pseudomonadati > Pseudomonadota > Gammaproteobacteria > Alteromonadales > Pseudoalteromonadaceae > Pseudoalteromonas > Pseudoalteromonas espejiana. The sequence continues at coordinate 397,365 of NZ_CP011028.1, forward strand.
AAAAGCGTTTAGTTGGAGATTTATGGGCTAAGCATAGTCAGGGTAATTGTTTGTTCTTAATGGCGGTAAAGAAAGATGAAAATGGTCAAGGAGTTCACCAACAGATCTTAAATGGGATCAGTTAATAGTAACTCAATAGTGTAAATTTAAGAGCTGCTAATCGTGCAAAACAAGCCTTAAATTGACAAAAATTATTTTTTTGTAAAGTAAGCTTTATTAATTTCTCATTAAGTTTATGTGTTATATGGTTTTATTTGTTCTTGCTAGGTGGTTTTTGGATATTAACTGTAAACTACCTTTTTAGATCATGGTTTATTTAAAAGTGTAAGAATAAAGATCTAAATATTTTAAAACCCTGCTATTAGCAGGGTTTTTCTGTTTTTAAGGGGGGTAGTTATTTGATATATACCTGATTGCAATCTACTCTCTACATACCCTTCAACCAATTAGCCTTTGAAAAATATGAAAACCAGTTTTGTTATTATATTTCTTATTTTTCAGCTTGTTGGTTTTAAGTTACATGCGTCAGAATCCGATAATTCAATACAAATTCTGCTGATTAATGCTACAAACCAAGATATGCCTTGGCAAAAAAGTGTTGAGCTAGGCCTTAGAAAAGAGCTATCAAGTAGGAACTACGGCTTCGATTTATTTGTAGAAAATATGGATGTGGGGCGATTTAACGAAGGTGCACAAAAGCACATTGTAGGCACCTATCTTAAGCAAAAATATAAAAACAAGCCTATTGATATTATTATTACTCAGTCACCTTCTGCGGCGGCGTTACTTTCTGAGTTAACTGACTTTTATGCCACTGTTCCAAGAATATATTTAGAGCCGGGAGCGCAATTTACGCTGCCTAAGCATATTAAAGGCTCTATTATTCAAGCTAAATTAGATTACAAGCAAGCTACGTTAAATGCGGTGACCATTGCTAAACCCGAAAAGCTAATTGTTATTTTAGATACAAAAAATGATATTGGCTTAAACTTTTATCAAAGTTTATTACCTATTATATCGGAGCACTTTTCTCATTTAGAGATTGAAAACTGGTTTGATATACCAGCAGAGGAGTTAATTAATAAAGTTCAAGCTGCTCCTAAAAACGCGATTATTCTATTTACCCCTATTTTTCGACGCTACGACAATAAGCGCCAAAGTCCTTACCAATTTGTTAGCATTTTAGCCAAAAATAGCCGTGCACCTATTTTTAGCTATTGGCATGTATTACTGGGCACAGGCGTAGTGGGCGGGTATATGCTCTCTGGTGATAAGATAGGTGAGCGAGCCGCTGATGCCGTTATTTATTATTATAATCATGGCAAGTTGAAGCCCTTAAATGGGGAGAACTTAAGCGCCCACTACTATGATTGGCGACAGCTCAAAGCATTTAATTTTGACACGATAACTTTGCCTAAAGGTTCAAGCGTTTTGTATTACACGCCGACCTATTTTGAGCAAAATAAAACCCTTATATACAGCGCATTTGCCATAATTATTATTTTAAGTAGTTGTTTAGGTTTTGTGCTTTATTTAAATAATAAGCGGGTGGGTTTATTAAATGCGCTGGACTTAGAAAAATTAAAATTAGAGTCGCGGGTAGAGCAAAGAACCGAAGAGCTAGTGATTGCCAAAGAGGAAGCAGAGCATTTAGCCACCGTTAAATCCGACTTTTTAGCCAACATGAGCCATGAGATCAGAACCCCTATGAATGGCATTATAGGTTTAACAGATATTCTCCTTGAAGATAATTTGCCGCAAAAGCATAAGCACTTATTAGATAAAATAAAGTATTCGTCTGATCAGCTTTTAGTTGTAATTAACGATATTTTAGACTTTTCTAAAATTGAGGCGGGACAAATAAATCTAGAAGAATATGCTTTCTCTATTAACTCCGTAGTTGATTACATTACAACCATGTTTGAAAGTCAGGCTATTGATAAAGGTATAGAGTTTTCGGTGGTTGTAAATCCTAAAGTACCTACTAGCTTAATTGGCGATATCGTCAGAATTAACCAAGTGCTTTTAAACCTATGCTCGAATGCAATTAAATTTACACCGTATGGCAAGGTGTTAGTGACTATTGAAGCTGAGCCTTTTACAGAGCAAAGCAATGCGACTTTATTGCACTTTATTGTAAAAGATTCTGGGGTCGGTATAGCAGAGCAAAATCTACCCACTATGTTTGACTCTTTCACGCAAGCAGATAGCTCAACCACCAGAAAGTTTGGTGGTACAGGCTTAGGGTTGAGCATTAGTAAGCGTTTATGTGAATTAATGAATGGTGATATTTCAGTAACTAGTACACAAGGGGTCGGCAGTGAGTTTACGGCAACAATGAAAGTGTTAGTAGATAAGCAGCCTAAACCAGAAAAAGCAAAATGTGGCGTATTTAAAAGTAGTGTTGATGTATTAGTGGTAGATGAGAGCGTATTAGCATTAAATACCATTGATAAACAAATTAAAGCACTAGGCTTAAACTGCACAATTTGTATTTCGGCTGAGCAAGCTATTAAACAAATTAAAAGTAAACACTATAAGGTAGTGATTGCCGATTGGGGATTACATAAAAAAGGTAATGAAAGCTTATTTGTAAAGCTTAACGAGCTTAGTGTAAATAAGCCCGGCGTTGTTATTTTAATGACTCAGCTAAATGCCAACGCCATTTTTGATGAAGCAAAAGCACTAAATATTGATGCGGTTTTACAAAAGCCGCTAAAAGATAAGCTGCTATTTGAAGTAATAAAAAGTAATTTGGATAACACCGCTGCTGCCCCTTCAAAAGGCACAAATACACTCTTATCAGGGTTATCTATTTTAATGGCCGAAGACAATGCAATTAACCAACTAATAGTCACCGATGCACTGGAAAAACGTGGCGGTAAAATTCATATTGTTGAAAATGGGCTTGAATGTATAAACGCATTAAAAACGCAGCGTTTTGATTTGATTTTAATGGATATTCATATGCCTATTATGGATGGGGTAGAAGCGACTAAGCAGATACGCAAACATAGTGAGGCTCATATAGCCAATATCCCCATCATTGCATTAACCGCCAACGTGATGGAAAAAGATATCGCTTTTTATATGTCATTAGGCGTAAATGCGCATGTGGCTAAGCCACTTAAAACCCAAACTTTAATTAGTACAATTTTACAATGTGCTCAAAGCGCAAACCCTTCACTAAATAACGATAACTCTGAATATTAACCCCTAAGCTACTAATTTATTGCCCTCAAAAATGCTTTTAACTTACACCGTTTAAATAAAATACAGTTGACTGTTTTTATTTTATATGTGAAATTTCATATATTCGATTTTTCATATGTTAAAGCTTACCTTTTGGAAGCTATTAAATTTAAGAAGTGGGTCCTATGTCATCTGAAAATAAACTACCCAATGTAGACTTAACACACAGCCATATTCCTACAAGTGAGGACTTTAAGCAGAGCCTTTCTGCTCATAAACCAAAAATCTTATTGTTGTACGGCTCATTAAGAAGCCGCTCGTACAGCAAGTTAGTGATAGAAGAGAGTGCGCGTTTGCTTACGCATTTTGGTGCAGAGGTTAAAATTTTTAATCCTGAGGGTCTTCCACTTACCGATAGTGAAGATGAATCCAACTCTAAAGTGCAAGAGCTTCGCGATTTAATGTTGTGGTCTGAGGGGCAAGTGTGGTGCTCTCCTGAACGCCATGGCTCAATGACAAGTGTATTTAAAAACCAAATAGATTGGGTGCCTTTAAACCTTGGTGGCGTAAGACCTACACAAGGTAAAACGCTTGCTGTGTTGCAAGTGTGTGGTGGGTCGCAATCATTTAATGTGGTTAATCAATTACGTGTACTAGGGCGTTGGATGCGCATGGTAACCATACCTAATCAGTCATCAGTACCAAAAGCATTTTTAGAGTTTGAAGAAAATGGCCGCATGAAACCGTCAGCATTTTACAATCGCATTGTGGATGTTATGGAGGAACTCATAAAATTTACCTTACTTATGCGCGACCAAAAAGAATACTTTGTTGATAGATACTCTGAGCGAGTTGAATCTGCAGAGCAACTTAGTCAACGTGTTAATCAAAAACAGCTATAGGAGGTTAATGTGGGGTTATTTGAGCGCTTTTTATCGGTATGGGTGGCACTGGCGATCGCCGTTGGTATTGTTGCCGGTTATGCTATTCCAGATGCGTTTAGCTTAGTAGCAAGTTTTGAATATGCGCATGTAAATATTGTCATCGCAGTGCTTATTTGGTTAATGATTTACCCAATGATGGTGCAAATTGATTTTTCGTCAATTAAAGATGTAGGTAAAAAGCCAAAAGGCTTAGTACTTACTATTGTTATTAATTGGCTTATAAAGCCTTTTACTATGGCGCTATTAGGTTGGCTATTTTTTAAAGGTATTTTTGCCGATTTTGTTGACCCTCAAACGGCCACTGAATACATAGCTGGAATGATTTTGCTAGGCGTAGCACCGTGTACAGCCATGGTGTTTGTATGGAGCCAATTAACGAAAGGTGATGCTAATTACACCTTAGTGCAGGTATCAATAAACGATATAATTATGATTTTTGCCTTTGCGCCAATTGCCGGGTTATTACTTGGTGTAACCGATATTACGGTGCCGTGGGATACCCTGTTATTGTCGGTCGTTTTGTATGTACTTATTCCGTTGGTAGCAGGTGCCATTACCCGTAAAAAGCTCGATAAAGCCGATGACCATTCGCGTTTAGAGCACTTTTTAAAGGTAATGAAACCCTATTCTATTATTGGTTTACTGGCAACGGTAGCGCTGTTGTTTGGTTTCCAATCACAAACATTAATAGATAATCCTGAAGCAATCGTCCTTATTGCTATTCCGTTATTAATTCAAACGTATGGCATTTTTGCTATAGCTTATATTGCAGCTAAAAAAATGGGGCTAGCACATAATATTGCAGCGCCGGCATGCATGATTGCTACCTCTAATTTTTTTGAGCTAGCGGTTGCGGTTGCTATTTCATTATTTGGTTTGCATTCAGGGGCTGCGCTTGCAACTGTGGTTGGTGTGCTTGTGGAAGTGCCTGTAATGCTTAGCTTAGTGTATTTTGCTAATAAAACCCGTCATTGGTTTAACTAGGAGAACGCCATGGTTGTTATTCACCATAACCCTGAGTGTGGTACTTCGCGTAACGTACTTAACATTATAAAAGCGGCAGGCTATACCCCTACGCTGATTGAGTACATAAAAGAGGGTTGGACAAAGCCACAGCTACAAGTATTGTTTGCTGCAGCAGGGCTTACACCTAAAACAGCGCTTAGAGTCACTAAATCGCCGGCAAAAGAGCTTGGTTTATTAGACGATAGCATTACCGATGAAGCTATTTTAGAGGCTATGTTAACCCATCCAATACTTGTAAATAGACCCATTGTTTGTACGGCTAAAGGCGTGAAACTATGCAGGCCCAGTGAATCAGTGCTATCGCTATTAGCGCAGTGGCCGCAAGGGGAGCTTTATAAAGAAGATGGAGAAATGATATTAAATAGTGAAGGTAAACAGCCATAAAGGTTTACCGGCAGGTTTGCTCTGCGGGATAAAGCTAATAGATGCGCCTTATAATTATTTAATGTTATACAAAACCCCGTTTATACGGGTTTTTTTTGTTTAGCTTATTAATAAATATTTAAACTTAGTTTACCTGCTTGTGCTAATGACTATTTTGAACAACACTTGAGGTAATCGCGCTGCTACAGAGAGCACTATGTATAAAGCTTTAATACCATTTGTTAAGCAAAAAAAGATATTTTACTTGGCTTTAGTCGCGCTAGTATTAATTGTTTTGAATGTGCTGTTATTAAGCACCCTTAATAATAAAATCCATCAAAATGGCAAGCAGCTCACACAGCAAATATATGAGCTGCAAATTAATACACATGCTGATAAAAACGTAGTTGAAGCGCTAGCGCAAAGTAAAGGTTTTATGCTCGCGGCACAGAGTAACACAGCGCATTTTAAATACTTGGTAGATATACAGCGCGATGTATTTAGTTATAAAACACTCAGTATTAGTTTGTATTATTGGCCAGCGTGGGTGGAGCAGGGGCATTTATTTATATTACTTAACTTAATTGTTTTAGGCGCCGTAGGCTGGTGGGTTAAGTGGTGGAAGGTATTAGTGAAAAAACCTACGCCTTTAAAATCAATTCCCTTTAGTGCTACCAACACCGCAACTAAGTTAGCTGCTCAAGTTCCTGCTTTAAATTGTGAAGTAAAATCAATGTATGGTGTTACCTCTGTAAAGCACAGCTTATTTGCAATTGTACAATGCGATTGTGAATTTGATCCAAATACCGACACCCAAGCTAGTTTTAAAGTGATGATAGCAAAGTACTTTAAAGAGCTCCCCAATATATCAATCAATTTATTTAGTGCGAATAACTTAGCTATTACCTTTAACAACATACCAGCGGCTAAGCTGGAGCATTACAGCGAACGCTTACATGAATGTGTTTATCAAATTTGCCTGCGTTATCGCAGTACAGTAAAACGAAAAAATATAAAAGTAGGCATGTGTAATTATCAACTAGGAGCAGATCAGTCCGCTATTTTTAAATTAGCCAAATCAGCCTTGTTACTTTCAGAAGGAAGCTTAATTCAGCATTGGCACCGATTACCACTACAATACGATCAAGGTAATTTAATTTCAGGTAAGGAAGTGATCGAAAACATTAAAAAGAATAAATTTATATTGTTTTTTCAGCCTTTATTTACGCTTACCACAGGCGAAATTTTACAACACGAGGTATTAATTAGAATTAGACAGCAGCCACATGGGTTACTTGCTGCACGGTACTTTATTAATCAAGACTTTAATAACCAAGAAGCATTTGAGTTAGACACCGCTGTATTATTACAGGTTAAAAAGCTTATTTTGGCTGAGCCTACGGCTTTAACCGTAAGTGTGAATTTGCATATAAGTAACTGGTTTAATGATAAGTTTTGGAGCTGGTTTGTAGACAATATGAAAGACTTTACAACAAACCGTAAGTTACAGTTTGAAATGAGTGAAGCGGATTTTATTAAATACCAAGTACAGCTTACACCAGCATTTGAAAAGCTAAATAGCATGCACAGACTATTGGTTATAGATAATTTTCACCACCTAGAGAATATGAACAAAATTGCAGCTCATAAATTGGTAAGCGGAGTAAAGCTTGGGTATGAGCTTGTTCATAATATTGATGAAAAAACACCTCAACAAAAAGAGGTTAAGCGCATCGTTACCCAAAGTAAATTATTGGGTATTCCGGTTTATGCTGTCGGTGTGGAAACTCAAAAAGAGTTACTTATGCTTGCAAAACTTGGTGTAGTAGCTGCGCAAGGTTTTTATTTTTCTGAGCCGCTACAAGAATTTAATCATGCTACTTTTTATTAGGTATAAATGTTAGGTATTAAATAAGACCGCGATATTTTAAACCATTAAGTCCCTGTAAGCCGCCGGTATGTATCGCCATAATATGGCTGCCAGGGGCAAAGTAGTCTTGTTCAATGAGTTGCCATAAGGCGTACATCATTTTACCACTGTATATTGGCTCTAAAGGTAAATTATGTTGCTGGTTCATGGTTTGGCAAAACTGCCACAATTTACTCGTAAACTTACCATAACCGCCATCATGAAACTGAGTAAGTAGCTGCCAATTTGACTGCTGGGCAGCTTTTTTACTAAGCGCGGCAATTTCTTTATTTAAATACTCAGCTTGTTTTAATACTGCAATTCCTAGTAATTGTGTTTCTTCATGGCTACCTTCAATTAAGCCTGCAAGAGTGCCGCCACTGCCTGTTGGGCATACTAGGTAGTCATGCTCAGGTAAACATTGTGCAAGCTGTGCACAACCTGGTATGGCAAACTCATTACTGCCGCCTTCAGGAATAATAAAAGCATCTGGAAAGCGAGTTTGTAGCTCTTTTAGGTAGTCAGGGTCATAGCGCTGTTTATATTCAAGGCGTGTAACTGCATGCAAGTTCATCTCGCACTCTTTAGCAAATTGAAGGGTTGGGTTTTGATTATCTAAATGCGGGCCTCTAATAATACCATGCGTTTTTATATTAAATAATTTTCCTGCCCCTGCACACGCATGAATATGATTTGAAAATGCACCACCAAAGGTTAATAACTGCGTTTTATTACTCTTTTGCATTTGCTGTAAATTGTATTTTAGTTTGCGCCATTTGTTTCCACTTATGAGTGGATGTAGTAAGTCATCTCTTTTTACACTTAAACGTATGTTTCTTTTTTTAAGACAGTCACTATCTATTTGTTGTATAGGGCTTTCTTTTTCAATATTAAATAAATTAAACATTATTTCTCACGTTTAAACTTGCAAACTAATAATCTTGTACGACACTTAGTTAATCTCTTATTAACAATAGTAGCTGTATGAAACAAAAGCTGTTTTCGTTGTTATCTTGGTTAAATCGTAGCTTAGACTCAAACACTGCTATTGGTATTGCTACTTATGCACACAAAGTAACCGCAGTGTGTTTGAAAAAAAATCAAGGGCAGTGGTACGTACACAATTCTCATAGTGTAAATGTAGAAGACCAAACCGATTATACAGCCGCTATTGCCGCTTGCACAAATGAAGTTTGCGCTGAGGTGTGCGCAGTAAACTTAGTGGTTCCGCATTATTTTTATCAAATAGTGCAAATGGATAAGCCTATGCTAAGCGATGAAGAAATTATTCAGTCACTACCCTGGACCACTAAAGACTTGGTTGATATTCCGCCAGAAAATATCGTCGCTGACTTTATCGACTACCCCATTATTCAGCCTATGCAAAGTAGTAAAATGAATGTGTTTATTACTAATAAGCTTCAGCTACTCCCATTTATTGATAGCTTCGAAAAAATAAAACCTGTGCTTAGAGCTATGACATCAGAAGAGATGATTTTAGTTACCCTATTTGGCGAAGATAAAAGCGCGCATATGCTTATCGTTCAGCATGCAGGGCATGAGCCCCGTATTTTAATAATTCGCGATGGGCAGCTGTTACTAGTAAGGCGTTTGAATGGTTTTTTAGGTATCTCAGACAAAGAGCGAACTCAAGGGTTAGTAGAGGCGTTAGGATTAGAAATTCAACGTTCAATGGATTTTTTTGAAAGCCAACTCAAGCAACCACCTATAAGAAGCATCCAGTTACATTGCGATGACTTATCGTCTCTAACGCTCAGAGCCGGTTTAGCCGACTTTTTACAAGTTAAAGTTGTTGATTTTAAACCTAATGTAGATTTAGCACAGGAGCTTGAGCCCAACTTTTATTATGCACTAGGGGCTGCATATCAGTTAACAAGTCCGGATTCAGTAGTATGAAAACACGGATTAATTTTTATCAAAAATCAATCAAGGTTAGGCGCGATCCGGTTCCGTTTAAAGGCATGTTAACGCTATGGCTAGGAACGCTGTTGGTTGTTACTACTACGTGGTTGTTTTACTTATATGAAGAGCACAATAGCAAACAGCTGTTGTCACAAAGCCAAGCTTATTTAAAGCAAACTCAGCAGCAACTCTCAGTGATTAAACAGCGACTAGCCGAAAAGCAAAGTAAAACACACTTAGTTGATGAGTTACAAACCTTACAACAAGAAATTTTACATAAACAGCAAGTGTTTGATTATTTAGCAAATACTTCAACTCAAACCAATACAGATTATGCCAATATTATGCATGATTTAGCGGCATTTCATGAGCCGAATATTTGGCTTAATCAAATCAAATTTGACGGTCAAAAAGTAACGTTTAAAGGGCACACACAACAATCAAAATTTTTACCAATTTGGTTAAGTAATTTAAAGCAATCTAGCTTTTTTAGAGGTAAAGAATTCTCGGTATTAGAAATATCAACCACTGAGGGTGTGAGCGAATTTAGTGTAGCAACTGAGCTTAGTATAAGTGAGGTGCAACAATGAGTGAGCAAGGTGAAAAAAAGGGTTGGCCAATATACGTTAAGTATCAAGCTCGCTTTGCAGCGATGCAGCAGCGAGAAAAGTTTTCTGTGTTGTTCGTCGGTTTATTTTTAATTGTTTATTTAGGTTTATGGTTTGTGGTTTTTCCGCAACAAGACACGGTTAACCGTATTCGGGTTGAGCAAAATGCGTTGTGGCAAGAGCTAAACCAAAATGACGCGCAGCTTTCTATGCTTACGCAAGCTTTAGAGCACGACTACACAAAAGTACTGAGAAACCAAGTTGGTCAAACCCAGCGAGAACTTATTGATATTAATAATAAACTTAGTAGCTTTAGCCAAGGCTTTATTGCTGCAAAAAAAGTACCTGCGGTGTTAAAAGATTTATTGGTAAATACACCAGAGGTGCAAGTACTGAGCTTTAAAGTAAACCCGGCTAAAGCAATTGATGTAGAAAAGCTCGGTGAACACGATACCCAAACGTTGTTTTATGAGCATCAAATGGTGGTTACTTTAAAAGGTCGCTACTTTAGTTTGCAGCAATACTTAGCCGGTTTAAAAACAAGCCAACAAAAACTGTTAATTCAGCAATTCAATTATCAAGTACAAGAATACCCCAATGCTGAACTTACATTACAAATAGCGACAGTGAGTGCCAATGAAAAATTTATCGCTTTATAGCATGGGTATGTTTTGCATTGTTTTTTCAGCTTTTAGTGCTGCTGAAGTGTTACGCGATCCGACTCAGCCAAGCAATATAACAATAACGGGTAAGGGGGGCACTACCACCTCAGACCTTTCATTACAGTCAATTATTAAAACCGAAACGCAATACAAAGCGATTATCTCTGCTCAGGTTTATAAATCTGGGGATGAAATAGGTGAGTTTCGGGTGCTAACAATTAATGCCAATTCAGTCCTGTTAGCAAATGATGATAAGCAAATAAAATTAGAATTATATGACTATGAAATTAAAAAGTAATTTAACAAGGCCATGGTTTGCTCTTATCTTATTACCGTCTCTTTTAACGGCATGCCATAGCTTTAAACCTGGCAAAGAGGTTAGGCCTCATATAGCGACAGAGCTTACCCCTGTAAGCAGTAAGCCTACACGTGTTGCACCCGTTGAAGTACCCACTGAGCTTACACAAAGTTTACTGTCGTCTATTAATAGTGAGCAAAGCTTAACAAATGAGTTAGCGGTAAAGCGTTTTGATGTAGCGGCCAAAGAAGTAGAAGTAAGCGCCTTTTTTAGTGGTTTAACTGCCGATACCCCCTACAGCGTAGCTGTGCACCCACAGGTGAGTGGAGCTATTTCATTAAATTTAAAAAATGTAACTTTTGAAGAAGTTATCGCGGTTATAAAAAGAATGTACCCGCTAGATATTGTTAATGAAGGGCGCATTGTTCAGGTGCTGCCAGCCAAAATGCGAACTGAAACAATCCCAGTAAACTATTTAATGATGCAGCGCCATGGGCAGTCTACAGTGAGTGTGGTTGCTGGTGGGGTTAGTCAATTTTCACAAAATAATAATAACACTAACTCAAGTTCTAATAATTCTAATAGCTCAGGGCAAAATAATCAGTTTGGCAGTGATAATCAAAATACTGAATTAAATGGTTCACGTATTCAAACGATTAATCAAAATGATTTTTGGAAGGAGCTAGAGCTGGCCCTTAAGTCACTTATTGGCTCAAGTGACGGGCGCTATGTTATTGCAAGTCCGCAGGCTAGCTTGGTGACGGTTAACGCCTTGCCTAGTGAAATAAACCAACTTAAAGATTTTTTACGCCAAAGCCAAGAAAACCTCCAACGCCAAGTTATTCTTGAGGCAAAAATTGTCGAAATAACACTTAAAGATGAATACCAGCAGGGGGTTAACTGGGAACGTATATCTCGAGGTTTAGAAGGGGGCGTATCGTTTGCGACTACTGCAGGTAGCATAGGCAATACAATTTCAGCGACGCTTGGTGGTGTTTCGTCTTTAACTATTGAAAAAGGCGATTTTAGTGGCGTTATTAGCTTATTAGAAACGCAAGGCGATTTACAAATGCTCTCGAACCCGCGCGTTACTGCAACAAACAACCAAAAGGCAGTCATTAAAGTAGGCCAAGATGAGTATTTTGTAACGAATGTATCTAGCACAACGGTAACGGGCACCTCAACGACAACTTCACCAGAGATTGATTTAACACCGTTTTTTTCAGGTATTGCATTGGATGTAACGCCACAAATAGATAAATATGGTTCTGTCATTTTGCATGTTCACCCTTCAGTTACCGAAACTGAAGAGCAATTAAAAGTGATCACTTTAGATGATCAACGTTTTGAGCTGCCGCTTGCACAAAGCAATATCCGTGAGTCTGATACCGTTATTCGCGCTCAAAGTGGTGAAATAGTGGTTATTGGCGGGTTAATGCAAACCACTACCGAAGATGAAGAGTCTAAAACACCGGTATTAGGTGATATTCCAATTTTAGGTAATTTCTTTAAAAGCATTAGAAAACGCCAAGAGAAAAAAGAGCTCGTTATTTTAATTAAGCCGACGGTGGTGATGCCCGACACGTGGAAAAAACAACAAAAGCAAAGTCGTGAGCTACTAAATACATGGTATGAGAACTAACTATGTATTTAAGCTTTTTTAATTTAAGTGAAATGCCATTCACATTAACCCCTAACACTGAGTTCTTTTGTGCACTTGAGCCACATCATGAAGCTATGCAAGTGCTAACTACTGCGCTTGAGATGGGCGAGGGGTTTATAAAAGTGACGGGTGAAGTGGGTACCGGAAAAACCTTACTGTGTAGAAAACTCCTCAACCAAATTGAAGAGGATTACTTTGTTGCTTATTTACCTAACTCTTATTTAAGCCCTGAAGAGTTGCGCTGGGCAATTGCGGTAGAGCTAGGTATGGAAGTAGACAAAACTTTGGATCAGCAATCGTTAAGTCAGCAGATCAATCATTACTTATTAGAGCTACAAGAGGATAACGAACGGGTTGTATTGTTAATTGATGAAGCACAATGCTTGAGCTGGGAGACACTAGAAGCACTGCGATTATTTACTAACCTTGAAACCGAAACAGATAAGCTCATTCAAGTTGTTTTATTTGGCCAGCCGGAATTAGACGATAAACTCGCAAATAGTAAGGTTAGGCAATTGCGCCAACGAATTAGTTTTTCGTATTCACTGCGTGCTATGACCGCAAGTGAGGTTATTTATTATATTAACCACCGCTTGCAAGTTGCCGGGTTTAATCAGCCGCCACTGTTTTCTAATCGTTTAGGGCTAAAAATAGCACGTGCAAGCAGAGGGATCCCTCGCTTAGTTAATATTTTATGCCATAAAGTATTACTACAAGCCTATGGTGAAGGGCTTAATATAATCACATCACGACATATTCAGCTCGCAATTGCAGATACAGACGACTGTGCAAAATATCGTAGTAATCAGTATTGGGGCTACAGTGTGTTAGCAATTAGTGTATTTGTAATTGCTGCAATTTGGGTGTGGAGGCAGTGGTTATGAGTGTAATTAACACTATGCTAAAAAATATTGACCAGCGCCAAACAACGCACACGAATGAGCAGGCTGCAAGTGTTGCTATATCACCAGTGAGAGATTACCAAAGTGTGTTGTTTAAAGTATTAAGTGTTTTGCTTGCCTGCGTATTAATTATTGCTGCTTATATATATTTACCTGTTGCTCAGCCGCACAATAATTCAAATAAATTAATAGCTAATCCTGAACCTGGTAGTGAGCTAACAGTTGAAGCTCCTCAAACTAATGATGCCCAAAATGAAGTGGCTAAAGAGCCGGCTATTACACAAAGCATAAATACAGAAGCTCGTGTGCAAACAGAGCAAGTTGCTCGTTTAACGCCGCCTAAAAGTATCTCGGAGCCCGCTGCGTCAAGTAATAAAAGCATACAGCCTACGACTAGCGCTCAGCCTAAATTAAAAGCGGCTATCGAAGTGCCTACACCGGTTATAGCTAAAACAGCGCAAAAGCCGGCTAGTAATAGCCTTGAACGCGATGCGGATAGCCTAAAAAACACACCTTCAGATAACAAAATAGTTAAAGTGGCTAGCAAAAGGCAGAGCAAAGCACAGCTTATAGAGCAGCAGTTAACACAAGCCAAGCAAGCTTTGCAGTTTGCATTATATGATGATGCAATAAATGATTTATCCGCTATTTTAGCAAAAGCGCCTGAGCACATTGAAGCTCGTAATTTATTAGCTGCAACGTATTTTCAGCAGCAAGATGTGCTTATGGCTCAGCAGTTATTAGTGGCGGGGATTAAAATAAAACCAGAGGTTGTTCAGTGGCGGGTGATGCTCAGTAAAATTTTAATTATGCAGCAAGAGTACGAAGGGGTGCTTGCATTACTGGTTAATGAGTTAGAGCCACATGCTAATTTAGAGTTTTGGGTGTTAAAAGGCACAGCAGCACAAAATGCGCAGCAACATCAAGTAGCGTTAAATAGCTTTACCCAGCTTACGCAAATTCAGCCTCAGCAGGCTAAGTGGTGGCTTGCGTTGGCTACTTCTAAAGATGCGCTAGGGGAGTTTATTGATGCAAAACACCTTTATAAAGTTGCGCTTGATTTAGGTGGCTTAAATGCAGCAATGACTCAACATGCATTGCAGCGTTTAGTTGCGCTAAAGGAGGCAGCATGAGACCTAGTTTAAAAATGCGCTTAGGCGACTTGCTTGTTCACGAGCAAATGATTTCTGAAGCACAACTAAGCGAAGCGCTTAATGTTCAGGCTGCCTCAGGGCGTAAACTCGGCGCCACTTTAATTGCGCTTAATTTTATCAGTGAGCCGCAATTATTAAGATTTTTAGCACAGCAATTACAAATTCCGTTTTTAGATATTTCACAGCGTAAAATATCATCAGAAGTATCTAAATTACTCTCAGAGGTATACGCCAGGCGCTACAGAGCGCTTGTAATAGAAGACAATGGTGACTCTGTTTTAGTGGGGATGAGTGACCCCGCAGATTTAAGAGCGCTTGATCAATTAGCGCCCATGCTAGCGCCAAAACGCTTAGAGTTAGCCGTTGTGCAAGAAAGCCAGCTTATGGCTGCCTTTGATAATGTGTATCGACGCACCGAAGATATTACCAACTTTGCCGAAAAGCTACATGAAGAGTATGAGGATGTTGAAGAGTTTGACCTTAACTCTTTAGCTGACGAAACCTCTGATGCAACGGTTGTTAAGCTACTACAATCTATTTTTGAAGATGCCGTACAAGTTCGTGCGTCAGATATTCATATAGAGCCTGATGAAAGGCTACTGCGTATTCGCCAGCGAGTAGATGGTGTATTACAAGAGCACACGTTAAACCAAGTTAAAATTGCCTCTGCGTTAGTGCTCAGGCTTAAATTAATGTCAGGTTTAGACATATCAGAAAAACGTTTACCGCAAGATGGCCGCTTCAATATAAAAGTTCATACTCATAGTATTGATGTGCGTTTATCAACCATGCCAGTGCAATATGGTGAGTCGGTTGTTATGCGACTACTTGACCAGTCAGCTGGGCTTTTATCACTAGATGAAACCGGTATGCCGGTACATATTTTAAAGCGCTTGCGCAGCATTATAAAGCGCCCACATGGCATGGTACTAGTAACAGGCCCTACCGGCTCAGGTAAAACCACCACGTTATACGGCGCTTTAAGTGAGCTTAATCAACAAGAAAGCAAAATTATTACCGTAGAGGATCCTGTTGAATACCGCATTGGCCGTGTAAATCAGGTGCAAATAAACAACAAAATAGGCTTAAGTTTTGCCAGTGTTTTACGCACCACCCTAAGACAAGACCCCGATATTATTATGGTGGGGGAAATGCGTGACCAAGAAACCGTAGATATAGGTTTGAGGGCTGCATTAACAGGTCATTTGGTGCTTTCTACTTTGCATACCAATGATGCGATATCAAGTGCTATGCGCTTAATTGATATGGGAGCGCCGGCTTACCTCGTTGCGAGTTCATTACGCGCCATTATTGCTCAGCGCCTCGTAAGGCGAATTTGTCCAGAATGTAAAATCCCGTACCACCCTGATAAACAAGAGCAAAGCTGGCTCACTTATTTAGGTGAAAACCTAAGCAATACACAATTTTGGCGAGGACAAGGCTGTACCGCTTGTAATCATAGTGGTTACAAAGGCCGAGTAGGTATTTTTGAACTACTAGAAATGAACGATGCCATGATGGACGCACTGCGTAATAACGATACTCAGCAGTTTGCTGAAGCTGCCAAAAATAGCGCTAATTTTGCTCCGCTTTCATTTATGGCTTTAACTTACGCAAAGCAAGGGGTTACGTCGTTAGATGAGGTATTTAAAGTGGCTGAATATGTCCCCGAAATAGTAGGTGATGACGATGCAGCTATATAGTTATAAGGCTAAAGATGCCAAAGGTGCCTTGGTAAAAGGTCGCGTTGAAGCTAATAACCAAGCGGGCGTGGCCGACAGCTTACTAAAACGACAATACATACCTATTTCTATTTCGTTAGTTGAAACAAAAAATAATATTAAATTATTTGATAACTTGTTTAATGAAAAAATTAGCCTTGATGACATGATCATGTTTTCACGGCAAATGTACTCATTACTCAAGGCGGGTATTCCTATTATTAGAGCCATGGTTGGGCTGGCCGATACAACTCAAAATAAAGAGTTTAAAAGTGTTCTTCTTGAGGTTACACGTCAATTAGAGCAAGGCCGTGAGCTCTCTAGTGCGTTAGCTATACACAATAAAATATTTAGTCGCTTAACTATTTCTATGGTGAAAGTAGGTGAAGGATCGGGGCGCTTAGAAGATGCCTTTTATCAACTGGCCATTTACTTTGAAAAAGAGCAAGAAACCCGTAAACGCATTAAAGCGGCTATGCGTTACCCTACTTTTGTAATTTTAGCGCTATTTGTTGCCATGATCATTTTAAACATTTTTGTGATCCCGACATTTGCCAGCATGTTTGAAAAGTTCGATGCCGAACTCCCCCTAATGACACAAATACTTATAGGTACGAGCAACTTTTTTGTTAACTACTGGTGGTTACTTGCGCTTTTGTGTGTGGGCGGGGTAATTGGTTGGCGACGTTATTTAAATACCAGCGCTGGGCGCTTTAAATGGGATCAACATAAGTTAAAAATTCCATTTGTGGGTGATATTTTAAAGCGCACCTTACTTGGCCGCTATAGCCAAAGCTTAGCCATGGTATTGCGCTCGGGTGTGCCGATGACGACAGGGCTCTCATTAACGGCGCACGCTGTAGATAATAGCTACATGGAAAAAGCCATTATTACTATGCGTCAAGATATAGAAAAAGGCGACAGCTTATTGCGGGCTTCTAGAAGCAGTGAGTTATTTTCGCAGCTTGTTTTGCAAATGGTGGCAGTAGGTGAAGAAACGGGCCGTGTTGATGAATTATTACAAGAGGCTGCTGATTTTTATGAGCGAGAAGTTGATTACGACTTACGTAGTTTAACAGCAAAAATAGAGCCTATTTTAACGGTATTTGTTGCCATTATGGTGCTTATTTTAGCGCTAGGTATATTTATGCCAATGTGGAACATGATGTCGGCAATTAAAGGGTAACTAACGTGGGTAGCCTACGAGCGCGCTCAGCAGGTTTTTCGTTATTTGAACTCGTTTTAGTGGTGGCTTTACTGGCAGTTATTATGGTTTTTGCTATACCTCAATACATAGGGATTAAAAATCAAGCACATAGTGCCAGTGTAGATGTAGTTGCTGGTGGTTTTGCCTCAGCGCTTTCAATGGTACGCGGGCAGTGGGAGCTAGAGGGGCGACCTAAAGGCGCTAATTATACAACGCATATTAATTACGGAGGTGTCATTGTTGGCGTTGATGGGGAGAGAGGCACACCAACAAGTGATAAAACAATAAAAGTAGACACGCGCGCGAGTGCAATGAATGCAAAGCAGTGCCAGCAAGTATTAAATGTAATTTTACAAGACGCGCCTTCAAGCACGTTAAGTAATGAGATTTCAACAATAACGAAGGTGAGCTTTTTAGTACGTTACAACGCAAAAAAATCGCAATGTATCTATTATTTAACTCATCACTTAAATACTGAAAACATACCTATTGATGGCGCTGTAATGGCTAAACAAGTAGGTTTTTCGTACTTTCCTATAACGGGCAAAGTGCATACTTTTAAAAACTAAGTAATTAGAAAGAGGCTTACTTATGAAAACGCAGTCAATAAATAAACCAATCAACATGCAAGCGGGTTTTACGCTCGTTGAACTTATCATTGTAATCGTGATTTTAGGGATTTTAGCAGTAACCGCCGCCCCTCGGTTTTTAAACCTACAAGGTGATGCGAATGCTTCCACACTTGAAGGCTTACAAGGCTCAATTCGAAGCGGTATGAACATTGTCAATGGTAAGTCTATTATCGCAAGCAACCATAAAAAAGCGACTGCAACGGTGACTGTTGATACTGGCGATGCAGTAGCTACTGTTTATGGCTACCCTGCGGCGACAGAAGCAGCCTTTGAGGCTTTTTTAGATGTTGACTTTGCGGATGGTAGCGCTGATGCAGATGGCACTGCTGACACTGTTGACTCAAAAGACTTTAATATAGATGCAACCACCACAGCGGGTACCGCTGTTATCTATCCAAATAGTTATGTAGCTGGAGATAACTGCCGTATTGAATATACACAAGCTGCAGATGCAAACGATGGAACTCCACCTGTGTCTGTTACACCTCCAACTGTTACGCTTATTACTAGCGGGTGTTAATTTATATAAATGAATAGCAGTAGTAATCAACGATTGCGTGGCTTCACTCTTGTTGAATTAATTATTACCTTAGTTATTTTGGGCATACTGTCGGTAACGGCAGTGCCCAAATTTCTGGGCAGTTCAACAGAAGATGCATACGCGTATCGAGATAGGCTATTAAATGCTCTGCGCACAGTGCAATTACGCGCTATGCAAAACACCGCAACAACCAGCTGCCACACCCTGTATATATCAACAACATTAGTGGCAGGGCCCGAGCCTGGTGCGTGTACTGGGGGCGCAAGCACCAATAACAGTGAGCACTTAGTAGTACAAATAAATACCCAGCGTAGTGATGTACGTTTTAATGCATTAGATAGTAATGCCAATGTGTTTACACAAATTAGCTTTGATCCATTGGGCCGAGTAGATCAAAACTGCACCGTGCAATGTAAAATTGATATTGATTTGGCTGCTGTTTGTATTAGTGGCGAAGGGCTTATTTATGCCTGCCCTTAAACAGCGTGGCTTTACTTTAATTGAGTTAATTATTGGCATTGTCATGTTTGCTATTGCGCTCAGCATTATTACAGCTCTTATTGCGCCGCAAGCTAAGCAAAGCGCTGCGCCTATTATAGCTTTAAGGGCTTCAGAACTTGGCCAAGCATTAATGAATGAAATGCTTGGGAAGTCATTTGATGAACATAGTGAACGTTCCCCACCATTTAGACGCTGCTCCGAAACCAGTTTAGGCGCACAGCCATGTAGCTTAACTTCTGAGCTAGGCGCAGATAATACTGAAGTACGCTCAAATTTTAACGACGTGGATGATTACATCGCGCTTACAGGCCAGCCAATTAGCGATAGTTTAGGAAATACATTAGTGCCATATGCTGACTTTTCGCTTTCTGTACAAGTCCAATACGACAGCGACTTAAACCAAGCTACTAATAACGATGGCGTTGCCTTTAAACGAATTACCATTGAAGTAACTTCACCCTTAGGTGAGGTGTATGGTTTTAGTGCATACAAAGGTAATTACTAATGTATTACGCTAAAAACAAATATGGGTTTACTTTAGTTGAGTTGTTACTAGTAATGGTCATCATTGGTATTTTAGCGGTAACTTCATTTTCGTTTATTGGCGCTGGATTTAATATTTATAATCAAGGTGTAAAGCGCCAAGAAGCAGTTGCACAAAGTCGCTTTATTTTAACAAGATTAAGTAAAGAGCTTCGCCATGCAACACCTAACTCACTGCGCTTAAGCTGCGATAATGTCAGTAATGGCGCGTGTAGTGCACAGCAATGTTTAGAATTTACGCCTTTTTTATCAGCCACTCATTACACTAATTACTTACCCACTACGGCACCTTTTAATGTTAGCGCTGTAAACTTTGCGCTTAATAACCTTAGTGAGCCACAAGTAAACGATTGGGTTAGCATTTACCCGCTTAGTAGTCGTGATATTTACGATGAGGCCCAAAATAAGCGCTTACAAGTTAGCAGTTACTCTGCTTTAACGAGTGAGCTTGATACATGGCAATTTAGCAAAGCATTTGCACAAGAGTCGCCTAGTAAGCGTCTTTATTTACTAAGCCAACCAGTGAGCTTTTGTATTGAGGGGAGTTCACTTTATCGCTATAGCGGCTACGGCTTTTACACAAGCCAATTAAACGCTGCTAGCTTACAGGTGTTAGCAGGTGTAAAGCGCGACTTAATGAGTAACTATATTTCTAATGATTTAACAGCGAGGCTATTTTTTACCCTAGGGAATATTACATTGGAGCGCAGTGCAGTGGTTAATATATATGCGCAAATGGGGTTTAACGATACTGAACAAATGAGTATCAGCCATGAGGTACATGTCCCCAATGTTCCATAATAGAAAAACAGTAACGCCTGCTAAAAAGCAGCAAGGTAATTTACTCATTATTTCGTTGGTTATTATAGTGGCTCTACTCGCATTAGGGCTTGGACTTTCTAAAGTATTATCAGGGGCGGCGCAGCAAAATACGATTGAATATTATGGAGCCCGCGCTTATATGGCTGCCCAAAGCGGCTTAGAAACGGGTTTAAGCGAAATATTTGCCTTAAATAGTGCAGCGCAAAGGTGCAATGCTGTGACCACTAACCGAGCGTTTCAAACTACTTATTTACAAAATTGCTCTGTGCAAGTTAGTTGTAGTGAATACATAGATTTGCCCGATACCAGTACGCGTTCTGGCACGGTAAATATTTACTACTTACAAAGTGCAGCAACGTGTGCAGCGAATGACTGCGCTGCAGGGGCAGCTTGCCAAAAAGAGTATTGGCAAACACAAAGAACTTTGAGCGTGGAGGCCAAAACATTACCATGAAAAAATACTTTTGGTTGAGCTTATGCTTGTTGAGCCTGTTAGGTAGTTATAGGGTATTTGCTGTATTACCTAAAATTGAAGGGCGCTTTATAGAGCTGCAAGATACATATACCTCACCGGTTTGGACAAAAATAAATTTTCAGCAGCAATATATAACGCCGCCAGCTGTGTTTATGCTTTCGACCAACCAAGGTGGAAACCCAGCCATTGTAAGAATACGCAATGTGACCACTACAGGATTTGAGGCTCTGCCGTTAGAGCCTTCAGGAGAGGATGGTGAGCACATTACAATGGGGGCACATTATTTAGCTGTTGAATACGGCGTACATGAATTTCCCGATGGCACCATTATGGAAGTTGGCAGCACTGATCTAATGTTAGAGCTGCAATATGGTTCTAAATCAGGTTTTGCACCATTAACGCCACAGGGTTATAAATCACTTACTTTTGCACAACCGTTCGCTGTAAGGCCAAATTTTTTTCATTCTTTACAAACCTTAAATAGTTTAGATAGCAACCCACCATCACAAGCGTTAGTCCCCTTTTTGACTGTAGCGGTAGAAACAGGGAGTTTATCAACTACGGGAGTAAACATAGCATTAGAAGCCTCCGAAACGGCTTTGGGTATTATTGAAAATGAAACCGTAGCATACCTAGCAGTAGAGCCTGGCAGTAATCGTTCATTTTTAGATGACAGCGGCGCTGAAGTTAGTTGGGAAAGTTTTTTTACCGGATTTGAAGTGGATGGCTGGAATGATGGATGTAACTTTTTTAGTTTTACTAATGACTTTGATGTAGCCCCATTAGTTGTTGCGAGTAAAAACTCGCGCTTAGAGGAAGATGGTGGCTGGTTACGCAGCTGTAACTTACGAACAGACCGCTTAGGTATCGTTGTTGATGAGGACCGAAACGCGGATAACGAACGTACTCATGTAAAAGAAGAAGCTTCTATTCTTGCCATGACCAGCACCTTTGTTCTAAATGGCAGCGTATTAAGCTGTGACCGATTATTCCCTGGAGCCATTGCTACATACAATAATGGGGAAGTGCAGTTAGTTCAGGGCGTTGAAGTAACAGATAATAATGGCCAGTTTATTACCACAACAAGCTTAATTGCCACGGCGCTGACAAACCCGCCTTTGTGTAATGGGCAAAGTTGTTTAGCCAGTGGTCAAAACTCTTTAGACCCTAATGAGGCCTCTCAAGTCCCCACAGTTACAAATGATGGCAGCTCAACCGGCGATGTCCCCGTGACATTGGCTGGCGATTACTTTTACGACGCATTGCAATTAAGTATGTTAGAAGATACTTATAAAGTAGCAGCCCCAACTCGTATATTTTTAAAAGATACATCATCGTTAATATCTACCTCCTTTTTAAATATTGGTAAAACTAATATCGATGTTGCTAATGGCGCTTACTTGGCAATTTATGTTGATGGAGCTGTCGCTATAGCGGCTGATGCCAATATTGCAGCGTATATTGTTGCTACTGGTGAAGTAAGAATTGCTCAAAATGTCACTTATCAAGGCTCTATTACCTCTGGTACACAAGTGATTACCGAAGGCAGCTCAACTTTTGATGCCTTGACTGTACCAGACAATATTCCGGGGTTTTGCGGCATTTTTACACCTGTATCGCTTGATCATTACCGACTATCGTTAAGTGACAATCAAGGTTTAACATGCGAAGCAAAAGAAATGACCCTCACAGCCTGTGCTAACGATGCGTGCGATTTATTGTTTGATGAACCAACAGCACTTAACCTCTCACCCGATAATAACGGGCAACAGAGCTGGGTAACAGGCGAAAATATTACCTTTACAGGCTCTGCAATTATAGAGCTGGCAAAACGTACAACAGGTACTGCTACGCTTGGTTATAATACCGCAGACCCTTCTGCACCGCTGCGTTGTTATATAGGAGGTAATAACGTGGGGTTAGGTGGCTGTAAGGTGGTTTTTGCTGATGCAGGATTTATTTTTAATAACGAAACGGCCAATACCACAGGTATTCCCACTCAATTATCGGGTAAGCCTTCAGATGTAGGTTTTAATGCCGCTAGGTTATCCATTCAAGCAGTAAAAACAAATACTACCACAGGGGTATGTGAAGCTGCATTTCCTGCAGGTGGGGAGGTAGATTTAGACCTTGCGTATACGTGTAGTGCAGGTGCTAGCTGCTCAGACCCAGTCGCGCTTAGTAATAGCGGCAATACACATAATGTGCAGCAAGCTTATCAAACATTTCCGCTTACATTTGATCAAGACTCCAAGGCGCTTATTGCAATTAACTATCCCGATGCAGGTAAGTTAAGCTTAAATGCTCGAACAAATATAGTGCTAGACCCTGTAACTAACTTATCGGTGAGTTTAACAGGCAGCTCAAACGAATATGTTGTAAAGCCATTTGGCTTAGCGATGCAGGTTGCCAGTGATGGGTATGCAGAAACTGCAAATGATAGCTTATTTAGGCTCACTGGTGAGTCGTTCGATTTAAAAATGAATGCGGTGCAGTGGCTTGCTGGGCAAGATAACAATAGCGACGGTATCCCTGATAACTACAATAGTATTCATAGTAATCCTATTGCTAAACACTTTATTAGCGAAGCGCCTTTAGTTACTAGCAGTTTGCAATTACCAACTCCCGGAAATGAAGGGCAACTAGCAGCATTGGCAACAAATGCGTTTGCTGATACGGGTAGCTTGAGTGAATCTATATCGCAATACGCTTATGACCAGGTTGGCATTATAAACTTATTTTCTGGGTTACAAGATGCTGATTACTTTGGTGTAGGTGATGTAAACGGGCAGCTCAGTAATGTTGGCCGGTTTGCCCCTTCGCACTATCAAGTATTGGGTATCCAAGCTTCTGCACAATGTACACAACTAGGCAGTCATTTAACCTATTTAGATCAGCCCTTCGAACTTGGCTTTACCGTACAAGCACTCAATCAAAATAACCAAGTAATGGTTAATTATAAAAATGGTTTTGAAAAAGCGCAGGTGCAGGTAAACGCTGAGAACAATCAGGCGGGCAATTATATACCGGCAAGCACGTTAACAAGCAGATTGTCTAGTATAGGTAGTAACAGTTGGAATAGTGCATCTGATGGGCAGTGGCAAATGAGCGAGCTAAATACCATACTCACACGGTTAGCTATAAATAACCCCGATGGCCCATTTAGCATGGTCAATTTAATGGCAACAGTATCTAACATAGAAGGAGCTACTTTAATTGACGCGAATGATGAACCTAATACACAAGCAAGCTGTGGTAGTAATTGTAATAGTGTGCGTTTAAACGCTGTACCAATAGATTTTAGGTTTGGTCGTTTAGCATTAGGTAATAATGCAGGCTCTGATTTGGACCCACTACTTGTGCCTATGCAGGCTCAATACTTTAATGGCAGTGGTTTTGTGCTAAATACTGAAGATAACTGCAGCGTGTTTGAACACCCAAAAATAACGCAAATATCACCTTCAACTCCTGTATTGAATTATGACTATGGGTTAGGTGCAGCAGGCACATTAGAAACCGGAAGCTACCCAGCTAACAACGCTATTTATGCCCAGCCTAATGGAGCGGGTACTTTTACATTAGAGTACGAAACTCAAAATTGGCTAAAATGGGACTGGCTTGGCGATAATTCGCAGCTCGATCCACATGCCATTTTACAATTTGGTCGCTTTAGAGGAAATGATCGGGTTATTTACTGGCGTGAAACAAGGGAATAGTTGTAAACTAAGATAATAATTGAACAAAGCTTGTGTTTTGTGCTTCAAGTACATAGCATAAGGCATTGGGTGTATTGATTTTTGGTGGTTGAAAAATGTTCAGCTTGCAAAAGTGAGTACACTCTAATAAATAATAATAACGACCAAATAATTGCCGCTTTTTGGGACTGGAATATATGCGAATTGCTCCTTTATCTCTGTTAATTTCCGCTAGTTTGTTAGCTAGTAGTGCATTTGCACAAGACACTGCAACAGTAACTGGAATTGAATCAGAGATTAGTATTAAACAAACAGAATACGATAACTCGACACAAATACTTGAAAAACACTTAAAAGAAGAAAGTCAGTTACAAAGTCAACTAGAACTACTTCGTTCTCGCTCAACTGAGCTAGATAAAGAGAAAAACCAAGCGCTTGATGCGATGAACGAAATGTACCGACGTTTGATTGATGATCCTACGCTTGATATTAGTGCTGCTCAATCGCGCTATCAAAAAGCCGTAGTTGATCACAAGCAAAACAAAGACGACATCTCAATGCAGTTGGCGGCAATTGCATCTCATCGTAAAGATATAGAGCAAATTCGTGTTGCAAAACATACGCTTTTAAACACCTTAGAAAGCTTAAAAGAGCAATTAACTACAGCAAGAGTAGAGCGTTTACGTAACGAGTTTACCCGCGAAGGTACGCTTGAAGTAAATCATACTATTAACTGTAAGCGCACAGAAACGCTAGCGGCGTGTGAGCAACGTGGACAACAAATGGGCTTACAAAAAGCGACTAAGCGTTTTGTAGACCAAATATTTGCCAACCTAACAGAAGAGCGCATTGTAGAGCCAAAGCGTAATATGGCGGGCGCTCAAGTACAAATTTTAAGTAGCCATGTAGTTAACAGCGCATTTAGCGGCCAAGGTAATTACAACGTTAATTTAAGTGTAACGATGCGTGGTGAAGTAAACAGCAGCCGTTTGTGTAACTTATTAAGCGTTGATAACCGTTATTGTTCTGAATATGGTTCACCATTGGCAACTACATATCAACCTGCTTATGGAACAACCTACTCTGATAGTCAGTTAACATTCAGCAACGCCGCGGATAATACCGACACTGTGTCTGTGTCGCGTTTAAATAAGCAGCCAGTAAGAGATTACTCAGTTAAGGCGGCGCCAACAAAAAAAAGCTACCCAAGTATTTTAAATAAACCTCAGGATCAACAAGTTGAGTTAACACTTCGCTCAAACGTGTACGATGATGAAGTTTTTATTGATGGGGTTAGTTTTGGCTCTACGCGCTTAGTAACTCGTTTACCGCGTGGTGTGCATAACGTAGAAATTCGCAAATTGGGCTATAAGCCTTATCAAGTGAGAGTCGATTTATCAAAAGCGCAGACTATTCATGCTAATTTAGTAAAAAAGTCTGAGTCGATTGCTGCACCGGCTTACACTCGCGAGCAACCAAAATCTGCAAGTCGTACTGCTAGTACTACGCGTAGCGCAAACGTACAAAGCAATGTTGTCGTTGTGCCCGCTGGTAAATTTAAAATGGGCGATATTAACGGCAATGGCTTAGCAAACGAGCGACCAGTAATTGAAAAAGTAATTGCTAGCTCGTTTGCAATGCAAACAAAAGAAGTAACCGTAGGGGCTTATGAGTCATTTGTAGCAAGTACAGGTTATAAAACACAAGCAGAGCAAAGCAAAGGGTGTGCGTATTACTTAAATGGCGAACCAGTATGGGAAGCTAATTTAAACTGGCGTAACCCAGGCTTTGAACAAAGTAGCGATTTTCCTGCTGTGTGTTTAACGTTTAATGATGCCAAAGCTTATGCAGAGTGGCTATCTGGCGAAACAGGTCAGCAATACCGTTTACCTAATGAGGTAGAGTGGGAATATGCAGCACGTGCAGGCACAGAAACAGAATACCCTTGGGGTAACGAAATAGGTAAAAACTTAGCTAACTGTGGTTGGTGTGGTAGCGAATGGTCAAACAAACGTGCAGCACCGGTTGGTTCTTTTTCTCCTAACGCATTTGGATTATACGACACCGTAGGCAATGTGTGGGAATGGACAGCTAAAGAGTCAGGCGAATCTGATGTAGCAGTAAGAGGCGGTGCGTGGAACTTTGCGCCAAGCCTTGCGCGTGCTTCAACACGATTAATTTTAGCGCCAGATTTTAGATCTAACTACATTGGCTTTCGCTTAGTCCGCGAACGATAGCATTAACGAAGGAAGCCTAGCTTCCTTTTTTCACAATTTAACAAAGGTAGCTGTGCTTTATATTGCTCATCTAATGAAGCATGTTAAAGTGAGTGCAGCTAACATAAGAACGTATTTCAAAGGTCATCCAGCCTCATGTTTAAAAAACTCCGTGGTATTTTTTCAAACGATCTATCGATCGACTTGGGTACAGCCAATACCCTTATTTATGTAAAAGAAGAAGGTATTGTACTTAACGAGCCTTCAGTAGTCGCTATTCGTCAAGAACGTGCTGGTGGACCTAAAAGTGTTGCGTCTGTAGGTACAGAAGCAAAGCAAATGTTAGGCCGTACTCCAGGTAATATTAAAGCGATTCGCCCGATGAAAGACGGCGTAATTGCCGATTTTTATGTAACTGAAAAAATGTTACAACACTTCATCAAGCAAGTGCATAACAACAACTTTATGCGTCCAAGCCCACGCGTACTTATTTGTGTACCGTGTGGTGCTACTCAGGTAGAAAAACGCGCTATACGCGAATCTGCAATGGGCGCCGGCGCGCGTGAAGTTTACTTAATTGAAGAGCCAATGGCTGCGGCAATTGGTGCAGGTTTACCTGTATCTGAAGCAACTGGTTCTATGGTTGTTGATATTGGTGGCGGTACCACAGAAGTGGCTATTATTTCACTAAACGGTGTTGTTTACTCATCGTCTGTGCGTATTGGTGGCGACAAGTTTGATGAAGCCATTATCAATTATGTACGCCGTAATTTTGGTAGCTTAATTGGTGAAGCAACAGCTGAAAATATTAAGCACCAAATAGGGTCTGCTTTTAAAACAGATGAACCAATTGAAATAGAAGTTCGCGGCCGTAACTTAGCTGAAGGTGTTCCTCGCTCATTTACGCTTAACTCGCACGAAATATTAGAAGCCCTACAAGAGCCACTAATGGGCATTGTAAGTGCAGTAATGGTTGCACTAGAGCAATCGCCACCAGAGCTTGCGTCAGACATTTCAGCTCATGGCATGGTATTAACTGGCGGTGGCGCACTATTAAAAGATTTAGATCGTTTATTAATGGAAGAAACAGGCATTCCTGTGGTTGTTGCCGACGACCCTCTTACGTGTGTAGCACGTGGCGGCGGTAAAGCACTTGAAATGATTGATGTTCATGGTGGTGACGTTTTTAGTTACGATTAATGAAATTACTGTTTGGACAAACCATCTCTTTGCAGCTGCGACTTTTTGTCGCAGTGCTTTTGAGCATAGTACTCATTGCGGGCGATAAGTTTACACAAGGCGGTACGGTTGTACGTACGAGCCTTAACACCCTTGTTAGCCCATTAATTTACGTTGCAAACCTGCCTTACGAAATATTTAGCTTAGGTGCTAAAAGCCTGCATACCCGCGATCAACTATTAAGTGAAAACGAAGCGCTGAAAAAAAAGCAAATGCTGCAAAGCGAACAGCTACAGCAGTATCAGTTTTTAGCCCGTGAAAATCAAAAACTGCGTGCCTTACTTGGCTCATCTGCCAAGCAATCTAACCGTAAAAAAATAGCACAAGTGTTATCTGTTCATTCAAACCCATACAGTCATCAGGTAGTTATTAACCGTGGTACAACCGACGGCTTAAGCGAAGGCCAAGCTGTAATAGACGAAATGGGTGTAGTGGGGCAGCTAACAAAAGTAGGTTCAACTACCTCACGTGTTTTACTCATGACCGACACTACACACGCTACACCTGTTCGTATACTTCGAAACGATGTACGTACTGTGGTAGAAGGCATAGGCAAAATTAATGTGGTTAAGCTTTCGCATGTGCCGCATAGTTTAGATGTACGCATTGGCGATGTATTAGTTACATCAGGCCTAGGAGGAACCTTCCCTGAAGGTTACCCCGTTGCTGTTGTTACTGAAATTAACCGCGATGAAGGCCGCCCGTTTGCGCAAGTATTTGCCGAGCCAATTGCACAGTTAGACCGAATTCGTCTACTGGTTATTTTATGGCGCAATCAACAGGAGCAAATCAGCGATGATTAGCCGTTATTCATTGTTAATTGCCCTAAGCATATTTTTTGCTTTAATAATGGCGTTAATGCCATTGCCTTTTTCGTTTGAACCTTTCAGGCCAGATTGGGTGTTACTTGTATTAATGTACTGGTCTTTAGCTGTACCACACAGGCTAAATATAGGCACAGCATGGGTAGTTGGTTTATTAATGGATTTAGCTTTAGGCTCGCCGCTTGGGGTTAACTCACTCACCTATTCAATTTGTATTTTTGTTACTGCAAGCAACTTTCAAAAAATTCGCAACTTTTCGCTTTGGCAGCAAAGCTTATTAGTTGGATTATTTTTAACCTTGTACCACCTAATGCAATTTTGGCTAAATCACTTTTTATTGGGCGTTTATTTTAACCCACAATATTTATGGCCAGTTGCTACCGGAATGGTTAGCTGGTTTTGGGTATTTTTACTTCTTCGCAAATACCGCAGACATTTTAGGATCAGGTAATGACAACCGCAGTATATTTGGCATCAGCTTCCCCTCGTCGTAAAGAGCTGTTAAGCCAGTTAGGCATTGAGTTTGAACAATTTAGTGTAGATGCTGACGAAACCCCACTTGTTAATGAACAGCCGCATGCTTTAGTAGAGCGTTTAGCACGCTTAAAAGCCCAAAGTGGTGTAGCTCTTGGATATACCGACCGCCCTGTGCTTGGTAGCGACACTATAGTGGTAATAGATAATGAGTCTTTGGGTAAGCCGCGCGATAAAAACGATTTTACTACTACATTAAAGCGTTTATCAGGTAACACACACCAAGTGCTGACAGCTGTGGCCTTTGCTACACAAACTGATGTACTAAGCTGTGTAGTGAGTACCGATGTAACCTTTAAAACACTCACAGATGAAGAAATAGCAGCCTATTGGGAATCTGGTGAGCCGCAAGACAAAGCCGGTGGTTATGGCATTCAAGGTTTAGGTGGGCGCTTTGTAACACATATTGCAGGTAGCTATTTTGCCGTTGTAGGCTTACCTTTATACGAGACCGAACAATTATTACAAGCATTCTTAAGAAGGTAACATGAGTACAGAATTACTAATAAATGTCACGCCAAGTGAAAGCCGTGTTGCCCTAATAGAAAACGGTGTACTACAAGAAATTCAGCTAGAGCGAATTGGTAACCTAGGTATTGTTGGTAACATTTACTTAGGAAAAATTAGCCGCGTACTGCCAGGTATGCAAGCTGCGTTCGTAGATATAGGCCTAGAAAAAGCCGCTTTTTTACATGCATCAGATATTGTTAATAGCGCTTCAATTGTTGAAGGAGTAGACGACGAGCCGATTAAAAAAGTACAAGATATCCGTGAGCTTGTGCGCCAGGGTCAGTACATTATGGTGCAAGTGGTTAAAGACCCACTAGGTACTAAAGGCGCTCGCTTAACTACCGATATTACTATTCCTTCTCGTTATTTAGTGTTTATGCCAGATGCTACTCATGTAGGTGTAAGCCAACGCATCGAAACAGAAGAAGAACGCGCGCGCCTTAAAAAAATAGTAGCAGAATACGGCGACGACAATGGCAGCTTTATAGTACGTACAGCTGCCGAAGGTGCAAGTGAAGCCGAGCTTAGGCACGATGCTGAATTTTTACGTAAACTGTGGCAAAAAATTGTATCGCGCCGTAAAAAAACTAATAAAGCCAGTATATTACATGAAGACCTTACACTTGCCTTTAGAACCCTGCGAGATTACGTAGGTGAAGATATGGAGCGCATTAGGGTCGACTCTAAGCTTACTTATCAAGAGCTAAAGTTATTTACTGAAGAGTTTGTACCTTTGCTTTCTCAAGCACTTGAATATTACCCAGGCGAGCGCCCAATTTTTGATTTATTCGATGTTGAAAACGAAATTCAAAAAGCGCTGCACCGCAAAGTTACGCTTAAATCAGGTGGTTATTTAATTATCGACCAAACCGAAGCAATGACCACGGTTGATGTAAATACAGGCGCGTTTGTAGGGCATCGTAATTTAGAAGAAACCATTTTTAATACCAACGTTGAAGCCACATCAGCAATAGCACGCCAACTACGACTGCGTAATTTGGGCGGCATTATTATTATCGATTTTATCGACATGATCAGCGAAGATCATAAACGCAGAGTATTACACTCACTAGAGTCGGCGCTATCTAAAGACCGTGCAAAAGCCAATATTAACGGTTTAAGCGCACTAGGTTTAGTTGAAATGACCCGCAAACGTACTCGCGAAAGTCTAGAGCATATATTATGTGATGTGTGCCCAGCGTGCTCTGGTCGTGGTTCACAAAAAACAGTTGAAACCGTGTGCTACGAAATACTGCGTGAAATAGTGCGTGTTAACCGCGCTTATGATGCCGACAAATTTATGGTTTATGCAGCCCCAGCTGTAAGTGAAGCTTTACTCAATGATGAGTATCACAACCTTGCTGAGCTTGAACTATTTATAGGAAAACAAGTCAACATTCAAACAGAGAGCCTATACAGCCAAGAGCAGTTTGATGTGGTAATGATGTAATGAAAGCCAAAGCGGTCTGTTTTTTTTGTTTTAGAAAATTATGGCAAACCTGCGCCATAATTTTAGTATTACTGGCCGTGATTGTTTCTATTTTAAAGTACACCCTACCTTATGCAAACGACTACAAAGGCGATATAGAAACCTACCTGCACGACAAATTTGCCATTAGTCTTTCTATAGGCGCTATCTCTGCTAGCTGGCAAGGAGCAGGCCCTGCACTCGTTTTAGAAGACCTGTCGTTTAAAGATAACGAAACAGCACCAATCTCTCTTACTATTGCTAAAACAAGCCTAGAGCTCAACTTATGGGAAAGCATTAAAACCTTTCAACTTAAGTCAAACTACTTTGTGATTAACGGTTTTCATACCAGTGTAAATATTCAAAACCTGTTTAATAATACCAATAACGAAGAAGTATCGTTTGAGCAAAAAGAGCTAATAGAAGAGCTATTTTTAGGTGATACAGGCCACTTTGCAATTGAAAACTCTAGCATTAACTTTATTTTAGAAGATGGTAGAGAGCGAAAGTTACTGCTAGAGAATATAGTATGGCAAAACCAAGACGAGCAGCACTTAGGCAGTGGTAGCCTTGCTTTACCCGGTATAAGCGTTGGTAGTTTTGATGCGCGCATAGCTCTAAGCGGCAAAACCATAGAGCAAATAGCGGGTGATATATACGTTCAAGCTAATAATGTTGATGTGTCAAACTGGCTTGCACAATATATAAATACCGAAAAACAACAGCTCCATACAGACATAAATTTAAAGTCATGGTTAGCGCTTAAAAATGGCTTTATAAGTGACGTTAAAATGCAATGGATGCCAAGCTTTGTTCGCTGGCAGCATAATGCTCAAACTAAACAGGTAAGTTTAAGTGAAGGCGGGTTTCACTTATTCCCAGAGCAAAAATCGTGGCACTTAAAAAGTACCGGCTTAGCATTTAGTAATAACGACAAAACATGGCCTAGTTTAGAGTTTGAAGCAAAGCTGGGTAAGCAAAACAAAGTATGGCTACAGCAAGTTGATTTAACTTTGCTAAGTAATTTAGCATCGTTAACTAATTTTGATGCCTTACAGCCTTTTTTAAACCGCCAGCCTAGCGGCTTTATAGACCAAGCCTACCTTGAGCTCAACCCAAAAGAGCAATGGCAGTTATGGTTTTCTGCTAATAATATTGGCTGGCAGGAAGTTGCAGGTATACCAGCCGCTCAAGCGCTCAGAGTATCTGGCCTTGTAAACCAAAGCCGGGGCCGCATAGACCTATTTGGTGAAAATGGCACTTTAATTACCGGCGAGAGTTTTAGTAAAAACATAGATTATAACCAGCTTAACGTTGAGCTAGATTTAGCGAAAACAGAGCAGTATTGGTCTGTAAGTAGCGATAATATTTGGTTTGATAACAACGAAATTACACTTGCGGCAGAGCTAAATTTAACCCTGAATGACGAGCCACGCCTCGATCTTTACGCTGAAGTATTTGCAGAAGACGCAAGCATTGCTGGGCACTATTTTCCGTTAAAAGCCATGAGCCCTAAGCTTGTTAGCTATTTAAATGGTGCCATAAAAGGGGGCGATGTATCTAAAGCACAAGTGCTGTTTGCTGGTCCTTTATCTGGCTTTCCTTTTACCGACGGTAGCGGCCAATTTGATGTGCTAGCGCAAATAGATAACGCAACGTATGAGTTTGATCCTAACTGGCCTGTGGTCAATAATGCCAATGTGCAGCTGCATTTTGCCAACGAGCGAATGGATATTTATAGCCAGCAAGGGCAATTGGTAAATTTAGATTTAGGCAAAAGTGTACATGTGAGTATTGCCGATTTAATGGATGCCGATGAGCTCGTCGTACAAATTGATAAAAAAGCGCCAATGGAAAAGCTCCATGACTTTTTTGCCGCGACGCCTATTGCCGAGCCATTGGCTAATATTTTTGAAGTAATACAAGGCAAGGGCGAAGCTGATGCGAGTGTAACGCTTTTAATTGGCTCTAAATTTAAAGGTGGTGCTAGCGTAAGCGGTAAAGTAGGGCTTAATAACTTACCACTTTATATTGCCGCACCAGGTATTGAGCTGGAAAAGCTAAACGGCGAGTTAAGTTTTGAAAACGATATTATAAGCTTAAAAAATGCCACAGCTACGTGGCTTGGTATGCCGCTGACGATTGACTACACCAGCCAAAACGAAGCTAAAAGCTATCAAGCCAATATAAATATTAAGGCATTGTTAGATGCAAAAACATTAACAGACAAAGCTCAAGGTGTATTAAATGGTTATTTAAGCGGGCAGAGCGAAGTGGATATTGGGCTTGCGCTTAATTTTACTGAGCAAGGCTTTAATTATCGGGCTCAGGTAAGTTCAGCGTTATTAGGTTTAACCAGTACATTGCCTGCTCCTTATAGCAAAACAAGCGATCAGGTATGGCCGCTGGATGGCGTAGTCCAAGGCGATGATATTTCTAATCTAATAACTGCTAATGCTAATGAGCAGTTGTATTTTAATGCCATTTTAGAAAACGGCCAGCCGCAATTTAGCAATATGCATATTGTACTAGGCAAGCAAGATTTAGGGCTTAATCAAAAAGATTTGAGCGTAAATATTAACCTAGAGCAAACTCAGTTAGACAAATGGATTGATCTGATTGATCAAATAATTAAAGCGGCTCAATCAAAACCTGATCAACAAGCACCTGGCATTATGCCGCCATTAAACGAAGTCGTCGCGAATATTAAACGCGTAAATGCCAGCGACATTATTTTCAACGATTTTGAAATGCGTTTAGCGCCTATGCAAAACGACTTATTTTTAAAATTGAATGCTAAAGAGCTCAGAGCTGGCGTGTTTATTCCAACGTCACAGCCTAGCCAACCTATTCGTATTACTAGCGATTATTTGAGGGTTAACTTTGCACCCCATGTAGAAGAAGATATTGAGGTTACCGATATATTGCCCGAGCAAAACCTCACGTGGCTTAATAACGTACCGGCTATAGAGTTTGAATGTGCCGATTGCAAAGTGGCTAGTTATCAACTTGATAAAGTAAGTGCTTCATTGGTTGGTGAAGGAGATAGGCTCTCTATTTCTGAGCTGGTTGTTGATAAGGGCGATCATATCTTACGCACTCAAGGTCAGTGGCAAAATGGCTTAACGCAATTAAATGGTGAGCTGAAAAGCGACGACATAGGCGCCCTGTTTAATGAGTTTGATATAACTACCGCAATAAAAGACTCCAAAGCTGATATTAACTATAACCTTGCATGGCAAGCAGCACCTTACGATTTTGATGTTCCCAGCTTAAGTGGTGAGGTTAAATGGGATTTAGGCGAAGGCCATATTGCAGAAATTAGCGATGGTGGTGCGCGTGTATTTTCATTACTTAGCCTTGACTCATTAGTACGTAAATTAAAGCTCGATTTTAGAGATGTCTTTTCAAAAGGTTTTTTTTATAACAACTTGCAAGGTTCAATGCAGCTTGAAAAAGGCATTGCATACACAAAAGATACAAAAATGGATGGCGTACCTGCCGATTTAGCTATTAAAGGGTATGCTAACCTCAACACCCTTGAAATTGATTACGACCTAGCCGTTGCGCCTCAAGTAACCTCGAGTATTCCAGTTATTGTGGCGTGGATGGTTAACCCAGTAACTGGGCTTGCAGCACTTGCGCTTGATAAGGTGATTCACTCAGCCAGAGTAATCTCGGAGATCAACTTTAAAGTCACCGGCAAAATGAACGATCCGGTTGTGCAAGAACTCGACCGTAAAAGCCGAGAAGTTACCTTACCACAAGCTGCGCAAAATCAGCCACAAGCTTCGAGTACGCTTAAGCTTAAAGATGCTGCGCCAACGGCTACACAATGAATACAGCAAACGCGCAAATAGTTGCTTTGCAAATGTGCTCAGGCACAAACCCAGAGCAAAACATGCAAGCGCTCACACAAGCATTAAATGAGCTACCGGTAACACGGCCCATGCTAGTATGTTTACCAGAGGCGTTTTTAGTTTTTAGTAAAAGTGGCCAGGATACCTTAGCCATTGCTAAAAAGGCCAAGCAGTATAAACAGCAATTAAGCGCTCTTTGCCAAAAACATAATATTTGGTTAAATGCCGGCACCATACCTGAGCCGTATAATGAGCATAAATATTTTGCCGCTTCGCATTTATTTAATAGCCAAGGCAAGTGTGTTGCTACATATAATAAAATGCATTTATTTGATGTTGATGTGGCCGATAAAACCGCAAGTTACCGAGAGTCAGACTTTACGCAAGCAGGCAATGATGTTGTCGTTGTCGCCACGCCATTTGGTAAAATTGGCTTAACAGTATGTTATGATCTGCGTTTTAGTGGGTTATTTAACGAACTTGTCCGCCAAGGCGCTGAAATTATTTTAGTTCCTAGCGCCTTTACAGTGCCTACAGGGCAGGCACATTGGTTAGCGTTACTTACTGCTCGCGCGATAGAAACGCAGTGCTATGTAGTTGCAGCCGCGCAGGAAGGGACGCATCAAAATGGCCGCCAAACATATGGCCACAGTATTATTATTTCACCGTGGGGCGAGCAACTAGCAGCATTGCCGAGCGGGATTGGGCTTATAAGCGGTCACGCAAACTTAAGCCAGTTAAATAAAATTAGAAGAGATATGCCCGTGCAGTCTCATCAACGATTTAGAGAGCATTTATTATGAATTCGGTTGAACAGCATTTATTACACGACAGCCAGCTAAATCGAGAAGAACTCGAAAAAACGCTTGGGTATATTCATCAGCATAAAGTGGATTACGCCGATTTATACTTTCAATCTAGCCACCACGAATCGTGGGTATTAGAAGACGGCCTAGTAAAAGAAGGCTCTTACAATGTAGAGCGCGGCGTAGGCGTACGTGCTGTGAGCGGTGAAAAAACCGGTTTTTCTTACTCTGATGCAATAAACCTAGAAGCGTTAAACAAAGCAGCTACTGCAGCGCGCAGTATTGCAGACGCTGGCGAAGACAAAGCAATTAAAGTATTTAGCGATGTAAAAGCAAAAGAGCAGTTTGCACCGCATCAACCTATTTCAAGTATGAGCGATAGCGATAAAGTTAGCTTACTGCGTGAACTTGAAAACTACATTCGTGAACTTGCACCTGATGCAGAGCAAGTTATTAGCTCTATGTCGGCCGTTTATGAAGAGGTATTAATTGCAGCAAGTGATGGCACATTTGCTACCGATATTCGCCCACTTATTCGTTTAAACTGCTCTGTACTACTTGAAAAAAATGGCCGCCGTGAACGTGGCGGTGCAGGCGGTGGTGCTCGTTTAGATTACGGTTACTTTAAAGAGCTTGTTGAGGGTAAACCTCGCTGGATGGGCTTTGCTGAAGAGGCTGTACGCCAAGCTAAAGTAAACTTAGAGGCTATTGATGCGCCAGCAGGTACTATGGAAGTTGTACTTGGCAATGGCTGGCCTGGCGTTTTATTACACGAAGCAGTAGGGCATGGTCTAGAAGGCGACTTTAACCGTAAAGGGGCGTCGGCATTTAGCGGCAAAGTAGGGCAAAAAGTAGCCTCTGAGCTATGTACTGTCGTTGATGATGGCACAATGGCTGATCGCCGTGGTTCACTTAACGTTGACGATGAAGGCACACCAGCGGCTTATAACGTACTTATTGAAAACGGTATTTTAAAAGGCTACATGCAAGATAAGCTCAATGCACGTTTAATGGGTGTAAACCCAACGGGTAATGCACGCCGCGAATCATACGCACACTTACCTATGCCGCGTATGACTAACACTTACATGTTAGGTGGTGAGCACAGCCAAGCCGATATTATCAGCTCAGTTAAAAAAGGCGTATTTGCCCCAAACTTTGGCGGCGGACAAGTTGATATTACCTCAGGTAAGTTTGTATTTAGCGCATCAGAGGCGTACTTAATTGAAAACGGTAAAATTACCCAGCCAATTAAAGGTGCAACGCTAATTGGTAACGGCCCTGAAGTGATGCAGCATATTTCTATGGTGGGTAACGATTTAGCGCTAGATAAAGGCGTTGGCGTATGTGGTAAAGATGGCCAAAGCGTACCTGTTGGGGTGGGTCAACCAAGTCTGAAAATTGACCAGCTAACGGTAGGCGGTACTGCCTAGTAAATAATAAAGCGCAAAGTAATTTACGCTTTAAATATTATATAAGCGAGGCTTAAGCCTCGCTTTTTGTTTCTTTGTTTTTCTTCGCTTCTTCGTACCACAAAGCCATAAAACACTCTGTTAGTTTATGCTCTATTTCAAGTGCTTTATTTGTGGGGCAAAACAGCGTAAAACTTGCTTTAAACTCGCCTAGCTCCGTTGTACCAAAGTGAATCACTGGTGCAGGGCCCGATATTTTAGCGTCTAGTTTTCGCTCTATCATTGAATTATAACGTGTTGCCACATCCTGAAACTCTTCACAATAAAGCTTAGCCTGATTGACTAATTCGTCATGAATAACGTACGGGTTAAAGCTCTCTCTTCGTACTATTGTAAAGTGGTGCGTTACAAAGCGCTTTACATAGTTAAGGTTTTTTATTGAGCTGGTGATTAGCTTATTATTAGGAATGTAAATGGTTTTACGTGAAAACTGATAAGTATGCATGTCTATTTCGTGCATTGTTGTTTTAACCCAGTCGGTTTCGGCAACTTCACCAAAATAATCACCTACCTGAATCCAATCGCCCACTCTAAATGGCCGTGTGGTCACTAAATAAAAAAAGCCAATAACGCACTGAATAAACTCGCGCGTAGCAAGTACAATGGCAACAGCAAAGGCTGCAATCGAAAGCGCAAAATTTTGAATTTCGGTAGACCACACAAACAGCAGCGACAACACCATTACAAAATTAATAAAGTGCTTTATGTTGTGTGTAATGTAGCGAATGTCTTTTTCTTTTTTTTCTGCGCGATTTCTTGCAAGCTTATCAACGAGTACTTTTAGCACAAACGCAATGGCAAGCACGAATAGCGACACTAAAAAAGGGTGCATGAGTATGTCTTTAATCATAATTTCCAAGCTGGTGTAGTTTTATACGCACAAGTATATGAATTAACTAAAGCATTAAGCAAATAAAAAGCCCTTACTACGCAAATAGTAAGGGCTTTTTAACAATGCTTTGCTATTAGCGCATTGTTACAAACTCTTCAGACCCTGTAGGGTGCAGTGCTACAACTGCATCAAAGTCAGCTTTTGTTGCGCCCATTTTCATGGCAACAGCAAAACCTTGAATCATTTCATCAACCGCAAAGCCAATGCCGTGTAAGCCAACAACTTTTTCTTCAGGGCCTACACATACAAGTTTCATTGCACATGGTTGGCGGTGCTGCGTAACTGCAGTGTACATAGCGGCAAAGCCCGACTTGTACACTTTTACGTTTTCTTCACCGTGGCGCGCAATCGCTTCTTGCTCGGTTTCGCCAATAGTACCAATAGGCGGGTGGCTAAATACTACCGTTGGTACTAAGCTGTAATCCATTTTTAAATCGTCAGGTAGTTCTTTATTGAACAAGCGCTCTGATAACGTACGCCCTGCT
Source organism: Pseudoalteromonas espejiana DSM 9414 (assembly GCF_002221525.1). NCBI lineage: Bacteria > Pseudomonadati > Pseudomonadota > Gammaproteobacteria > Alteromonadales > Pseudoalteromonadaceae > Pseudoalteromonas > Pseudoalteromonas espejiana. The sequence goes on from NZ_CP011028.1 coordinate 436,452, forward strand.
TTAACGGCTACTGGCGTAAGCTCAATACCGTGTTCAATAATATCACCTACAGCGTAAATACCTGGCACGTTTGTGTTTTGGTATTCATCAACTTTTACGTAGCCTGAGCTATTTAGCTCAACACCTGTTGCTGCAATGTTGATTACATCGGTGCTTGGCTCACGACCAATGGCCCAAATAACTTGGTCAACATTTTGGCTATAACCATTTTCAAAATGAATGGTTAAGCTACCATCGCTTTCTTTAACAACTTCTTTAGGCGAGCATTCGGTGTGAAGCGTTGGCCCTTCTTTTTTCATTATCTCTACGAGTGTATCAACCAGTAAGGTATCAAAGTTACGCAGTGGAGCATGTTTACGTACAAACAAGTGTGTTTCTGTACCTAGCCCATGTAATACACCAGCAAGCTCTACGGCAATGTAACCTGCGCCAATTACAGCTACGCGCTTAGGCTGCTCTTTTAGTTCAAAAAAGCCGTTTGAATCAATACCGTATTCTGCACCAGGAATATGAGGAGCATGCGGGCGACCACCTACTGCTATTAAAATATGGTCTGCAGTGTAATGTTCGCCATTAACTTCAACTGTTTTGTTATCTACAAATTTAGCAAAGCCATTAATTACGGTAACGCCGTTACTTGCAAGGCCGTTATCGTATCCTTTATGAATGCGGCTAATGTAGGCTTCACGGCTTTCAACTAATTTACCCCAATCAAAGCCTTTTACTTCTACGTTAAAACCGTAATCAGGTGCATATAAGTTAATTGCTTCAGCAACTTGAGCGCCGTGCCACATTACTTTTTTAGGCACACAACCTACATTTACACAGGTGCCACCCATGTGCTTTGCTTCAATAAGAGCTACTTTAGCGCCACGCATTGCAGCACGGTTAGCAGATGCAATTCCGCCGCTACCACCACCAATTGCAATGTAATCAAAATGCTGAGCCATGTTTAATCCTCAAAAAATATATTTAACTATAATGTGCCGATGATAGCATATGCTAAGTGCAAGTCACCCAACGCGGTGCTGTAAAAACCGATAAATACAACAAACGAAATAGTTTATTATGGCGATCAGTTAATCACGCTTTTTATCCTAAGCTATAACAGACCCCTTAATCGAGGCTTGTATTTCATCGTTTTGCCCCAACTTCAAATTCATAGTCAATTAAATTGAGAAAATTCATGAGCGAAGCACAAACAAATCCACTCATTGGCCTAGAAGGCTTACCACCATTTTCAAAAATAAAGCCAGAGTACGTCGTGCCGGCACTAAAACATGGTATAGAGCAATGTCGTCAAGCCATTGACGATGTACTCGCTAAAGGTTCATACACGTGGGATGAGTTAGTGCTACCACTTGAAGAAGTGGATGACAAACTGTCGCGCTTATTTTCGCCGGTTTCTCACTTAAACTCGGTGATGAACAACGATGAATTACGTGAAGCTTACGAGCAATGTTTACCGCTTATTTCTGAGTATTCTACGTTTGTTGGCCAGCATCAAGGTTTGTATAAAGCCTATAACGCGCTTTACAACAGCGACGAATTTAAAACACTAAGCACGGCTCAGCAAAAAAGTATTACTAATGCACTACGTGACTTCAAACTTTCGGGTATTGCTTTAGCAGCTGACGAGCAAAAGCGTTACGGTGAAATTAGTGCTCGCTTATCAGAGCTTGCTTCTAAATTTGGTAATAATGTGATGGATGCAACACTTGCATGGCATAAACACATTACCGACGAAAGCCAATTAGCAGGGTTACCAGAGTCTGCTTTAGCGCTTGCTGCTGACACCGCTAAAAGTAAAGAGCTAGAGGGTTGGGTATTCACGCTCGACTTTCCATCTTACTTGCCAGTAATGACTTACGCAGATGACCGTGAATTACGCAGAGAAACCTACACGGCATTTTGTACCCGCGCGTCTGATCAAGGTCCAAACGCCGGTGAATACGATAACTCAGATATTATGAAAGAAGAGCTTGCGCTTCGCCATGAGCTAGCGCAGCTATTAGGCTTTAATAATTACGCTGAAAAATCTCTTGCGACTAAAATGGCTGAATCACCAGCTCAAGTATTTTCGTTTTTAGAAGATTTAGCGGCTAAATCTAAGCCTCAAGCAGAGCAAGAAGTTGCCGAGCTAAAAGCGTATGCAGAGCAAAAGCATGGTATATCAGAGCTTCAAGCCTGGGATTTTGGTTACTACAGCGAAAAACTAAAGCAAGAAAAATACGCTATTTCAGATGAAGTACTGCGCCCGTACTTCCCTGCAAATAAAGTACTTAGTGGTTTATTTGAAACCGTTAACCGTTTATTCGGTATTACGGTTAAAGAAGTCAACGATTTTGATAGCTACCACAGCGATGTGCGTTTTTTCGAAATTTACGACAGCAGCAACACATTACGTGGCCGTTTTTACCTAGACTTATACGCACGTGAGCGCAAGCGTGGTGGCGCGTGGATGGACGACTGCATGGGCCGTAAAGTACGTGCCAGTGGAGAGCTACAAACGCCTGTAGCTTATTTAGTGTGTAACTTTAATAAAGCCGTAGGCGATAAACCTGCGCTATTTACACATGATGAAGTAACCACATTATTCCACGAATTTGGCCATGGTATTCATCATATGCTTACTCAAGTAGATGCTGCGCCCGTTGCCGGTATTAATGGTGTAGCGTGGGATGCCGTAGAGCTGCCAAGTCAGTTTTTAGAAAACTGGTGCTATGACGAAGAGGCGCTTAGCTTTATTTCAGGCCACTTTGAAACAGGTGAGCCATTACCAAAAGAGTTACTTGATAAGCTACTAGCAGCTAAAAATTATAACTCGGGTATGCAAATGCTGCGTCAAATTGAGTTTTCGTTATTCGATTTTAAAATTCATAACGATTACACAGCGGGGCAAGAGTGCCAAATTCAAGCAATACTAAACGATGTTCGTAGCCGTACATCGGTTGTTAATCCGCCTGAATTTAACCGTTTCCAGCACGGTTTTAGCCATATTTTTGCCGGTGGTTACAGTGCGGGTTATTACTCGTATAAATGGGCTGAAGTACTTTCGGCCGATGCATTTTCTAAATTTGAAGAAGAAGGCATTTTTAATGCCGCCACTGGCCAAGCCTTCTTACAAAATATTTTAGAAAAAGGCGGCAGTGAAGAGCCAATGGAGTTATTTAAAAAGTTCCGCGGCCGCGAGCCAAACGTTGATGCCTTACTGCGTCACAGCGGTATAGCTGCATAAACAACTACTTAACCTTATAAAGCGCCTATATGGCGCTTTTTTTATGTTTTTTAATATATTGGCCATTTGTTTTTAGTAATTTTAACCTCCCGTACTATGCTTTGTGTATACGCAGCAAAATGGACTAGGGCATGGCAAAGTTGGTACTAACAATTGATGACGATTTATATGTGCATCGAATTATTGAAGAAGCTTTAGCGGGCTTTTGTAAGCTTATTCACGCTAAAGATGGCGAACAAGGATTTAAGCTAGCCAAAAAGCACACACCCGACATAATTTTACTCGATATAGAAATGCCTGGTAAATCAGGTTATGAAATTTGCCAAGCTTTAAAAGAAGATGAACTTACACACGATATTCCTGTGATGTTTTTGTCTTCAAAGGTTGAGCTAACAGACCGCGTAAAGGGTTATAGTGTTGGCGCATCCGACTACATTACTAAACCCTTTAATACCGAAGAGCTTATGGCGCGCATAAAAGTGCTTTATGAGTACCGACAGCAATGTGTAAAACTTAAATATGATGTAGCTAAAGCACAAAATACAGCGGCTATGGCGTTAGCTGAGTCGGGAGACATGGGCCGTATAGTAAGGTTTGTAGGGCAAAGTTTTCACTCACATAACTTTCATTCATTAAGCGAGCACTTACTTGCATTTTTTAGCCCATTTAATTTAGATGTGGTGGTGGTTTTTTGGTATCAGGGGAGTAGCTTTTTTTATAGCTTAGAGTCGGGTGTGTGCCCGCTTGAGCAAGAGCTATTAGATCAACACCGAAACGCAACTCGATTTGTTGATATTGGTAACAGCACCATTATTAACTACCCAAAAATATCATTACTTATAAAAAATATGCCTGTTGATAACCGTGCACTTTACGGACGTTACAAGGATTTATTTCCGCATATTCTTGAAGTTACAAATGAAAAGGTCGTTGCTATGGAAAGAAACGAAAACAGCTTTGAGCAAGCCACGCAAATTAGTACTGCACTGCAAGACATAGTAAAGCAGTTAAACAGCCAAAATATTGCCCAAAATGACTATGCAAAACAGTTTATAGAGCAATTGCATGAATTGGACTGCGCTATAAAGCAACAGCAAATACAAACAAACACCGCCGACTTAACTTTGTATATGTCGCAGCTAGATCACACTATGGAGCTATTGGTTTCTGCAAATAGTGATTTAGCCTTTATTAAATATCAGCTTAAGCAAGTAACAGAAAGCCGTAACGAGTTATTGTGTAACCTGCGTAGTAAAGTAGAGCAGGCAAGTGCACAAAGCCTAGCTCACCAAAGCGATATAGAGCTATTTTAGTGCGTTAACGCTTGTTATACTGCAGCTGAAATTTATCGTCGGAGTGTGTAGTGGTTATTCAGTGTGCTTTTAAAGAGTTGCGCCCATATTTAAATGAGCTAGAAACGCGTTTTAACTTGGCTCAGTGGGCGCAAAGTTGCAGTGGTTTTAGCCTACATTACGACGAAACCGGCCTAAATTTACTTAAAACTGATGAACCCAAGCTCGCTGCTATAAACGTAGATTTTGTAACAGGGGCTGTGGCGCACAGGCGTAAATTTGGTGGCGGCAAAGGGCAGTCTATAGCTAAAGCGGTAGGCTTAAATAAAGGCGCAACGCCGGTAGTATTAGATGCAACGGCAGGCCTTGGCCGAGACGGCTTTGTATTAGCCTCCTTGGGCTGTAAGGTAATACTGCACGAGCGTCATCCCGTAGTAGCGGCATTACTATTTGATGGTTTAAAACGTGCCTATGACGATGCTGAAATTGGTCCTTGGATGCAACAAAATATGAGCTTAGTGTTCGGCTCAAGTCATACTTTGTTGGAGCAATGTGAGAGCATGCCCGATGTAGTGTATTTAGATCCTATGTTTCCACATCGTGAAAAATCAGCGTTAGTTAAAAAAGAAATGCGCGTATTCCAAGAACTTGTTGGCGCAGACACCGATGCGGACGACCTACTCGATTTTGCCTATCCACTTGCCAGTAAGCGTGTTGTTGTAAAGCGCCCCGATTACGCCCCATTTTTAAATGACAAAACGCCTAGCATGCAAATTAAAACAAAAAAGAACCGTTTTGACGTTTATGTAAAAGCGGCCATGGTTTAACTGTATTATTCATATTTTGATCGGGTTTAAGGATCTAGGATCTTATTGCTATTTTATGTTAGAATTCGCGCAATTTTTTGGCATAGCAAAGTAGCACAGCAATGATCTTAGATGATATTCGCATCGTTTTAGTTAACACCTCACACTCTGGCAATATTGGTTCAGCGGCTCGCGCCATGAAAACCATGGGCTTATCAAAACTGTATTTAGTAGACCCTGCCTGTGAAGTAGATAGCCATGCAAGCGCACTTGCAGCTGGCGCTACCGATGTATTAGGAAATGCGGTTATTGTTGACACTGTAGCTGATGCCATTGCTGATTGTGCATTAACAATTGGTACAAGTGCTCGCTCGCGTACGCTTTCGTGGCCTATGGTTGAGCCACGTGAATGTGGAGAAAAGCTTGTTGAAGAGGCTGTAAATGGCCCAGTAGCGCTTGTATTTGGTCGTGAAAATAGCGGCTTAACTAACGAAGAGCTTCAGCTTTGTAATTACCATGTATGTATTCCTGCAAATCCAGATTACAGCTCACTTAATTTAGCAATGGCAGTACAAACGCTAAGCTATGAAACACGCATGGCGTTTTTAAATCAGCAACCTAAAACAGAGCAAGCCGATGACGATGCGGCTTACCCAAGCTCAAAGCAAACAGAGTTGTTTTACGACCATCTTGAAGAAACACTCGACAACACAGGCTTTATTATTAAACAGCACCCAGGTTTAGTAATGACTAAGCTGCGTCGATTGTTTAACCGTGCACGCCCAGAAGAAGCAGAATTAAATATACTGCGCGGTATTCTTACCTCAATAAATAAATCTATTCCTAAGTAAGGTATAGCGATTGGTTATAAAAACCACGGTTAAAAAGCTCGCTAATACTTGACTAAAACACTCAGGTAATTACAATACACATAATACTTGACCAAAAAGGTCAGGTATTAAAAATTTGTTAATGTACTTAGCTCAAAGCAAAGTGCGTTTTAATCAAATTTTTATCAAGTGATAATACTTGACTATTTTACTCTGGTAATTAAAATTTGCACTCTTTTGTGCGGGGGGCGTTATGAAGTTAACATCTAAAGGCAGATATGCCGTTACAGCTATGCTGGATGTTGCACTACATGCGAGTGTAGGTCCTGTAGCCCTTGCTGATATTTCACAAAGACAAGAAATTTCTTTGTCTTACCTTGAGCAATTATTTGCCCGTTTACGTAAAAATGGTTTAGTGAGCTCTGTTCGCGGCCCTGGTGGTGGTTATTTACTAGGTCGAGAAGCAGCCGTTATCTCTGTTGGCGATGTCATTAGCGCCGTAGACGAGTCGGTAGATGCCACGCGTTGCCAAGGTGCCGATACCGGGTGTCAAAGTGGTATGCGATGCTTAACTCATAACTTATGGTCTGATTTGAGCGCACGCATAGAAGAATTTTTAAATAATATTACCTTAGCTGAATTGGTGGAAAAATCGGATGTGAAAGAAATTGCATCTCGCCAAGATAACAGCATCAATAATGCAATTAAGCAGTTGGAAAACATTCAAGTAAGCTGTCAACTTTAAGGTTGACCTGCAGCGGAGAGAGAAATGAAGTTACCGATTTATTTAGATTACGCAGCGACCACGCCTGTTGACGAGCGTGTTGCAAAAGAAATGATGCAATGCCTTACAATGGACGGTAATTTTGGTAATCCTGCGTCACGTTCGCACCGTTTTGGTTGGCAAGCTGAAGAAGTGGTTGACCAAGCGCGTACAGATATTGCCGATTTAATTAATGCCGACCCGCGTGAAATTGTTTTCACTTCGGGCGCAACAGAATCAAACAACCTTGCAATTAAAGGTGCTGCACAGTTTTACAAAAAGAAAGGTAAGCACGTTATTACCGCTAAAACTGAGCACAAAGCAGTAATCGACACATGTCGTGAGCTTGAGCGTCAGGGTTTTGAAGTAACCTACATGGACGTTGAAGAAAACGGCCTGCTAGACCTTAAAAAGCTTGAAGAAACAATGCGTGAAGACACTGTTCTTGTAAGCATCATGCACGTAAATAACGAGCTAGGTGTAATTCAAGACATCAACACTATTGGCGAAATGTGTCGCGAACGTAAGATTATGTTCCATGTAGATGCAGCGCAAAGCGCAGGTAAAGTATTAATCGATGTACAACAGCTTAAAGTTGATTTTATGTCGTTCTCAGGCCACAAAGTATATGGCCCTAAAGGTGTAGGTGCACTTTACGTTCGTCGCAAACCACGTGCTCGCTTAGAAGCACAAATGCACGGTGGCGGCCATGAACGTGGTATGCGCTCTGGCACACTAGCAACTCACCAATTAGTGGGTATGGGTGCAGCATTTAGAATTGCTAAGCAAGACTTTGAAAAAGATCACGCACATATCAGCGCACTACGTAAACGCCTAATTGACGGCATTATGGCTGATATGGACGAAGTATACTTTAACGGCGCACAAGACCAGTCAGTACCAGGTATTGTAAACATCAGCTTTAACTTTGTTGAAGGTGAGTCGTTACTCATGGCAGTAAAAGACATTGCGGTATCATCAGGGTCTGCGTGTACATCAGCAAGCTTAGAGCCTTCATATGTACTACGCGCACTGGGTCGTAACGACGAATTAGCACACAGCTCAATTCGTTTTAGTATTGGCCGTTTTACTACCGAAGAAGAAATTGATTACACCGTTGAATTAATGAAAAACTCTATCGGTCGCCTACGCGAGATGTCTCCTTTATGGGAAATGCATCAAGAAGGTGTTGATTTAGATTCAGTTGAATGGGCTCACCACTAATACGTGTGAGCACCTACCGTAGCAGGTAATGAGGATAGAATTATGGCTTATAGTGATAAAGTAATCGACCACGTAGAAAACCCACGTAATGTTGGTGTTTTAGACAAAAGTGATCCGTCAGTGGCAACGGGTATGGTTGGCGCACCAGCATGTGGTGACGTAATGAAATTGCAAATTAAAGTATCGTCTGAAGGCGTTATTGAAGATGCAAAATTTAAAACATACGGTTGTGGCAGTGCAATTGCTTCATCTTCACTTGTAACAGAGTGGGTTAAAGGCAAAACATTAGACGAAGCAGCAACAATAAAAAACACTGATATCAGTGCAGAGCTTGAATTACCGCCAGTGAAAATTCACTGTTCAATTTTAGCCGAAGATGCAATTCAAGCAGCAATTGCTGATTACAAAAGCAAACAAGCGAAGTAAGAGAAACTCATGGCAGTGACATTGACAGATGCGGCAGCAAACCGCGTACAATCATTTTTAGCAAACCGCGGTAAAGGTTTAGGCCTGCGCGTTGGCATTAAAACGACGGGCTGTTCAGGTCTTGCTTATGTACTAGAGTTTGTTGATGAGCTTAACGAAGACGATGAAACCTTCGCAGCTAAAGGCGTTACCTTAATTGTTGACGCCAAAAGCTTGGTTTACATTGATGGCACCGAGCTTGACTACACCAAAGAAGGCTTAAATGAAGGGTTTAAATTTAATAATCCTAATCAAGCCGACGAGTGTGGTTGTGGCGAAAGCTTTACTGTTTAAGCTCAAACTTGTTTTGAATACCTAAGTTACTTGGGTATAAATAAGCCCTGCCAGTAATTGTAGGGCTTTGTTATTTGTGAAATTTGTTTTTCTAAATTTTATTGGTTGAAGCTATGCGTTACTTTGAGTTATTTGCAATACCGGTTGATTACAATATTGACTTGGCAACAATAAATAAGCATTACCTAGAGCTGCAGCGCGCAGTGCACCCCGATCGTCATGCTAATGCGAGCAGTCGCGATAAGCTTATGGCCGTACAAAGTACCGCTGAAATTAACGACGCACTACAAACTCTTAAGCACCCAGTAAAACGTGCTGAATATATGCTTAGTGAGCTAGGTGTAGATATTCGTGCTGAGCAACAAACACTGCAAGATCCTATGTTCTTAATGCAGCAAATGGAGTTACGTGAAGAGTTAGAGGAGCTTGAATCAGCGAGTGATCCTGATGTCGCTATCGCCAATTTTGAATCACAAATAAAGCAACTAAAAGCCCAATACAGTAATGAACTTGCCGAGCAACTTGCAAGTAACGACGAGGCGCAATATCAACAAGCTGCTGACAACATTCGCAAATTAAAGTTTGTATATAAACTAAAAGACGAACTTGAGCGCATTGAAGACAGTTTATTTGACGATTAATTACTTGCTGCAAAGCGAGCAACACGAGTTTAAAGAGCATTATGGCATTATTGCAAATTGCTGAGCCGGGGCAGAGCGCGGCACCACATGAACACAAATTAGCAATAGGTATTGACTTAGGCACCACTAATTCGCTGGTTGCGACGGTACAAAGTGGCGAAGCCCGCACATTAACAGATGACCTTGGCGCAGCGATGTTACCATCGGTTGTGCGTTACCAAGCAGGTGGCATTACCGTAGGCAGTGATGCAGCACAGGCTGCAACACAAGACCCAGCAAATACACTTATTTCAGTTAAGCGCTTTTTAGGTAAAACACAGGCTGAAATTGAACAAAGCTACGGCCAGTTGCCGTACCAATTTTGCGAAGACAACGGCTCACTAGCTATTGAAACCGAAGCTGGAAAAATCAGCCCAGTAAAAGCATCTAGCCATATTTTAGCGGCGCTTAAAGCCCGTGCAGAGCAAAGCTTTGGTAACCAAGAAATTTTAGGCGCAGTAATTACTGTGCCTGCATACTTTGATGACGCACAGCGCCAAAGCACCAAAGACGCTGCAGAACTTGCAGGCATTAACGTATTACGTTTATTAAATGAGCCAACAGCCGCAGCCGTAGCTTACGGATTAGATTCGGGGCAAGAGGGCATCATTGCGGTATACGATTTAGGTGGCGGTACGTTTGATATTTCAATACTTCGCTTACATCAAGGTGTGTTTGAAGTTATGGCAACTGGCGGCGATTCAAGCTTAGGTGGCGATGATTTTGACTCATTATTAGTAGATTACTTTAAAAAACAAACTCAAGTAACGAGCTTATCTCCTTCAGTACTACGTTTGTTTATTAACAAAGCGAAAGCCTGTAAAGAAGCGTTAAGCCAATACGCTAAAGTAAATGTAGTGCTTGAGTTTGACGAGCAAAAACACACCGTAGAAGTAACCCGCGAAACCTTTGACGAGCTGGCTATGCCACTTGTTAAAAAGACGCTTCGTTCTTGTCGTCGTGCTGTAAAAGATGCCGGTATTGAAAACGAAGAAGTACTTCAAGTCGTTATGGTGGGCGGTTCTACACGTATGCCACTGGTTCGTAGTCAAGTAGAAAGCTTTTTTGAAAAAGAGCCACTTACCTCAATCGACCCTGACCGTGTAGTCGCACTCGGTGCTGCATTACAAGCTGATGTTTTGGTAGGTAATAAGCCAGATTCAGACATGTTATTACTTGATGTATTACCACTGTCGCTTGGCCTTGAAACCATGGGTGGATTAGTCGAAAAAATAATTCCACGCAATACCACAATACCAGTTGCCCGCGCACAAGAGTTTACTACGTTTAAAGATGGCCAAACCGCCATGTCTTTACATGTGCTACAAGGTGAGCGCGAACTGGTTGACGATTGTCGCTCATTAGCTAAATTTAGCTTAAAAGGTATTCCGGCGATGGCCGCAGGTGCTGCGCACATTCGTGTTACCTTTAAAGTAGATGCTGATGGTTTGTTAAGTGTGTCAGCAATGGAAAAATCAACAGGCGTGCAAGCTGAGATTCAAGTTAAACCATCGTTTGGTTTATCTGATGACCAAGTAGCTAACATGCTTAAAGAGTCTATGAGCAACGCTAAAGACGACATGCAAGCGCGTATGCTTAAAGAGCAACAAGTAGAAGCATTACGTGTAATTGAAGCGCTTGAAGCGTCACTTGCTACCGATGGTGATTTGCTGGATGATATTCAACTTGCTAACTTGAAAGCTGAAATAAGCGAACTTGCTAAAGTGCGCGAAACAGCACAGCAGCCAGGTGATATTAAAGCCGCAATTGAAAAAGTAGATAATGCTAGCAGCGATTTTGCCTCACGCAGAATGGATGCATCAATTAAAAAAGCCCTTACTGGGCAGTCAGTAGACAACGTTTAAAGAGGTTAGAATGCCACAAATTATTTTTCTTCCCCATCCGGAATTATGTCCTGACGGTGCAGCACTTGAAGCGCCAGCGGGCGAAACCGTCCTCGATGTGGCCCTTAAAAACGGCATTAGCATTCCACACGCATGTGAAAAATCGTGTGCATGTACCACGTGCCATTTAGTAATTCGTGAAGGCTTTGACTCGCTAGAAGAAAGCGATGAGCTTGAAGACGATATGCTAGATAAAGCATGGGGCCTAGAGTCAGAATCGCGCTTAGGTTGCCAAGCTATAATTAGAGACGAAGACTTAGTGGTTGAAATACCTAAGTACAATCTCAATATCGTTAATGAAGAGCACTAGTTTTTAATTAACGAAAAAGTTTTAAAAGCCGCTGTTTGATACAGCGGCTTTTTTGTTTTTAAGCACTGCGCGTGACAGTAAGCGCATAACTTGCTGGCGCGACGCGCAAAGCGCGTAATTTTATTGAGCTATTGTTTATTTTTAACAATAGAAGCTAATGCTTCTCACGTGAGCAAGCTCTACGTCTACAACGAAGTTATTAGCACTACGCATGACTGTAGGCGCACAGCTTGCTGGGACGACGGGTAAAGCGCGTAATTTTATTGAGCTATTGTATATTTATAATAATAGAAGCTAATGCTTCTTACGTGAGCAAGCTCTACGTCTACAACAAAGTTTAGCATTGCGCATTAATGTAAGCGCACAACTTGCTGGGACGACGCACTAAGCGCGTAATTTTATTGAGCTATTGCTTATTTTTAACAATAGTAGCTAATGCTTCTTACGTGAGCAAGCTCTTCGTCTACAACAAAGTTTAGCATTGCGCATGACTGTAGGCGCACAGCTTGCTGGCGCGACGCGCAAAGCGCGTAATTTAATTGAAGTTTATTTTTAACAATAGAAGTTAATACCTCTCACGTGAGCAAGCTCTACGTCTACAACGAAGTTATTAGCACTGCGCATGACTGTAGGCGCACAGCTTGCTGGCGCGACGCGCAAAGTGCGTAATTTTATTGAGCTATTGTTTATTTTTAACAATAAAAGCTAGCGCTTCTTACGTGAATACGCTTTTAGTCTAAAACGAAGTTGAGCACTGCGTGTGACTGTAGGCGCACAGCTTGCTGGCGCGACGCGTAAAGCGCGTAATTTTATTGAGCTATTGCATATTTTTAATAATAGAAGCTAACGCTTCTCATGTGAGCAAGCTCTACGTCTACAACGAAGTTGATCATCGCATGCGATTGAAGGCGCACAGCACAATTTTTAATTAAACGGTAATATGGAGGTGTATTTTGAGTAATCTTATTTTTTCTGACTCGTTTATTAATGGTGAATTTTATAAAACCAGCCAACGCTTTAGCGTTGACGACCCCGCTACCGAAAAAAGTATCGTTGAAGTAAGTGATATTGATGAGCAAGGTGTAAATAACGCAATAAGTGCTGCTCAAGGTGCCTTTGTAAAGTTAAAATCGACCAATGCGACCGAGCGCAGTGAAACACTAATGCGTTGGTATGAGCTTGTAATTAAGCATAAGCAAACACTAGCAGAGCTTATGACAAAAGAGCAGGGAAAACCGCTCAAAGAGTCTTTAGGCGAAATAGATTACGGTGCTGGATTTATTAAATGGTTTGCAGAAGAAGCCAAGCGAAGCTACGGCGATGTGATCCCTCCAACCGACAATAGCCACCGTTTAACCAGCTTTAAACAACCTGTAGGTGTTGTTGCAGGTATAACGCCATGGAACTTCCCTGTTGCTATGGTGACACGTAAAGTAGCCCCTGCGTACGCGGCAGGATGCAGCTTTATTTTAAAACCTTCTGAATATACGCCTTTGTGCGCTATTGCTTTGGCTTACCTTGCCGATCAGGCGGGTTTTGTTAAAGGTGCATTTAACGTGCTTGTATCTCAAGATGCAAAAACAGTAGGTAAAATGCTAACAGACTCTGAGGTTGTGCGTAAATTTACTTTTACCGGCTCCACTGGAGTGGGCAAACAGCTGCTTTCGCAATGTGCAGATACAATTAAACGAACATCTATGGAGCTTGGTGGTAATGCGCCGTTTATAATTTTTGATAATGCCGATATAGACGAAGCAATTGAAGGCCTAATGGCTGCTAAATTTAGAAACAGCGGCCAAGCGTGTGTTGCTGCAAATCGTATTTTTATTCAGCGCGGAATTTTAGATGAAGTACTTAGTAAAATTTCACCAAGGGTAGCTGGGTTAAAAGTTGCCAATGGCTTTGATAAAGAGGTAGAGATTGGCCCGTTAATTTACCCTAAAGCTAAAGAAAAAGTACAGCAACTGGTAAAAGATGCACTTGATAAAGGTGCTAACCTAATTGGTGATAACAGTGATTTAGGTGGTAGTTTCCAAAACCCACTTATTGTTACCAACGTGACAACCGACATGGATATATACCATGAAGAGGTTTTTGGCCCAGTATTAACGGTTATTCCTTTTGATGAAGAAAGCGAAGTACTTACTCTGGCTAATGATGTGCCTTATGGCTTAGCTGCTTACTTTTACAGTCAAAATATTAAGCAAATTTACCGCATTAGCGAAGGGCTTGAATTTGGCATGGTAGGTGTAAATGAAGGCGTTATATCAAACCCTGTCGCACCGTTTGGTGGTGTTAAGCAATCAGGATTAGGCCGAGAAGGTGCTCATCAAGGGCTCGATGAATACTTAGAAGAAAAATACGTTTGTATTAAAATTTAATACTAACCATACACGCAAAAGCGGTATTAGCAATGAGTTAATATTTACGTATTTATACACTTGTATTTTAAATTAAATATTTATTTTCAATTGGTTGAGTATACTTTATTAACCTAATGGGGTTATATAAACAGCACCTTTTTATTGCTAGATATAACCCTTAGTGCTACATTTACGGCATAATTTTTGTTTAAAAGTAATCAAAAATAACAGAATTTCTACTTGTAGAAATAACCCGTGTGTAAATGCCACCGCAAGGTGGCATTTTTTATGCTAAAAGTATTAGCGAAAAGAGGTTATTTTATAGGTGAGTAGCCAGGCAATGTTGTAAGATCAACATGATCGAGTTGCTCTGGATTAGCAAAATCATTAATGTACTGCTTATAAATTTCACACTCTACAAATACAGCAAAAATATCCGCATCTAGGTGGTTATCTTCGACCATTCGGCCCAAAATTGTTAAACATTCACTTACCGGTTTTGCTTTTTTGTAAGGTCTATCTACTGCAGACAGAGCTTCAAATATATCAGCAATAGCCATTAACCTTGCTGGAATCGACATTTGATCTTTTGTAAGCCCTTGCGGGTAGCCAGTACCGTCGAGCTTTTCGTGGTGCCCTAATGCATACTCAGAAACATTACTTAAATGTTTAGGGAAGGGGAGTGTATCTAAAATACTTTTAGTTACATCCATATGGCGTTTCATTACCTCACGCTCGCCGAGTGTTAAGGTTCCGCGTCGAATTTGTAAGTTTTCTACTTCGTCTTCACTTAATAATGGAGTTTGCTTTTCGTTTATTACAAACTGATATTGTGATGCAATTCGGTCAATATTAGCCACATCTTCATCAGATAAAAACTCGCCACCTACGTTCACTCTTTGTAAAAATGCACGGTCTAAAGAAAGCTGTTTTAGTTCTGTGTCTAGCAGGCGCTCAAACTGTAATACTTCAATTGGCCTGTTGAGCTTCATTGCCGATATTATTTGTTTTTGGTAGTCGATTTCCAAGTCGCGTTTAATTATTTCAAACTTGGTGTCAATGTATTCAATACGATCAAAAATAGTTTCTAACTTAGTCGACTTTTCCATTATGTGATCTGGGGTCGCTATTTTACCACAGTCATGGAGCCAGCCTGCAATATCAAGTTCATGACGGTCTGAGTCACTCATTACGAATGTGGCTAATGGACCCTTATCAGTATTATGTACAGCATCTGCAAGCATTAAGGTTAAAGCTGGCACGCGTTTACAGTGCCCACCGGTATGTGGGGACTTTTCATCAATTGCCATCGCAATGGTTTCTACAAAGGTAGAGAACAACTCTTCCATTCCTTTAATCAACGTTGAGTTGGTTAAAGATATAGCCCCTAATGAGGCAAATGAACGAATGAGTGTGACTAGCTCATCGCTAAAGGGGATGATGTTGCCGTGTTGATCTTTAACGTTGATCAGCTGGATCACACCAATAATATCATCGGTATGATCTTTTAATGGAATTGTTAGCATAGATTGCGTGCGGTAGCCCGTGCGGGCATCCATGTTACGTGCTGCGCTCATATCAAAAGGAAGTGCGGCATACACGTCAGGAATATTTATAACGTCACCAGAGTTAACTGCATGTGCAACAATAGCGGTTTCGTTTTCTTTGCCATCTATAAACAGATCTATATTTGGAAAGTCTACAGGCTCGCCTAATTCCCCTCCTAAGTAGAGGTTTAACGATTTATTAATAACAGTTTCAAACTTTAGCTGTTTATTCTCAGTAACAGAGTAAATAGTCCCTGCATCAGAGTGAGAGATAGACATAACTACTTTTAGAATTTCCTCAAGTAATTTACTTGCATCCTTTTCTGTTGTTAGCCTAATGCTAATATCAATAAAGTGATGAAGGTTTGTTCTATCTTTAATGTACTCTGACATATTTTTACTACTTTGTTTTGTGAATAAAGGCGCCATTCCAATCCTGTGCTAAAGTTTGCAAATCGGTTTTTTTAATTCGGTTAATAAAAATGTGGTAAATGTGATCGCTCAGTAGAGCAGTGTCACTTAACTCTTCAAATAGTGCTAATGCTTGTTGCCAATTTTTATTATTGTAATGCTGCATAGCGGTGAACGACTTTTTAATTTCAAGTAGATGGCTTTCATTCAGCTCTGCTGTAAAGTTTATAGGTTCGTAAAGCTCAGTCGCTTTTTCTTTACCAACTACTTGTACTTTATCAATTAAACGAAAAGTAATATGCGGGCAAGCCAACATTGTATCTTCAGTAACCAGAATAGCTACCCCGTAAAATTTGGTCAAGCTTTCTACTCTTGACCCTAAGTTAACCGCATCACCAAGTACCGTATACGCTTTTCGATATACTGAGCCCATATCGCCAACATTCATATCGCCTGTACTTAAGCCAATACCAATATTTATTGGTGGGAGCTGTTGTTGTGCAAACGCGTTATTAATACTATCGAGCCCTTTAACCATAGCCATAGCAGCCTCTACACCATGCTGTGCATGCTTGCTATCTTCAAGCGGCGCATTCCAAAAAGCCATAACCATATCGCCTACGTATTTATCTATAGTGCCGTTGTGAGCAAAAATAACCTCCGTAGTAGCAGAAAGATATTGATTTAAATAGTCACTTAATTGATTAGCTGTCATCCCTTCCGATAAAGGCGTAAAGCCTCTTATATCAGCAAATAATACGGTCATATTACGTTTAACGCTTTGTTGATTTAATTGATTACCTTGACGTATTAGCTGATCAATATGATCGGGCGGTACATACTGGTTAAACATAGATTTAATTTTACGGCTATGCTTCATTTCTGCGATTGATCCTATAAAAACAAAGTACGCCGCTAATAATGCTGTAAGCAATAAGGGGGTAAATAAAGGTAGGCTAATTTTTTGCACTGACCACAAATAAAAATTTATGAATACAATAAATGCAGCCACCCCAAGAGAAAGCAAAACAATATAACGCGCGCTTTTACGAAAGCTCAATACTGATAATAAGCAACCCGTAAGCGTAATAATTAACAGCGTAGCGCCTAAAGACCAATTGGGCTGCGAAGGTAAAATTTCTGGATGAAGTAACCCTTCAAAAATATTGGCATGCACTTCAACACCGGGATACTGTAACCCAACAGGTGTTGCTCTCAAATCAGCTAAACCTATTGCGGAGGTACCAATAAATACAACGCTCCCCTCTAATTGCTGCTCAGCTACTTTTTCTGTTAGTACGTCGGTTGCAGAATAATATTGAAAGCTTTTTGCACGGCCTTTATACGGTATAAAAATTTGACCGTATTCATCGGTTTGGATCCAGTGCTCATGAAATTTAACCCCTTCAAAAAAAGTAAGGCTACCTTGGGTACTGGCGCGTGTTTCTATACTGTTTGCTAGCGTATATAAACGAGCGGCCTCAAGCGCAAGGGAAGGGTACAGCTTATCACCTACTTTGTTTACAAGAGCGGCTTTACGAATAAACCCATCGTTTTCACTATGTGCGTTTATAAAGCCATTACCCGTCGCACTATTTTGCAATAGAGGTATATTTACAGTGGCGCCTAAAAACGCAGTTACTTGCGTGTTACTTTGCTCACTTTGCGGCCATACAATACTTGTATCTGGAAGAGGGTTACGTTGTTTGTAAGTATCGTTGTTTAATAAAAAGCCTAATACTGTATCGTTATTACTTAATGCTTTAGCAAAGGTTGTGTCTGCATCAACTTGCTGTTTAATATCATCTAGCGCTAAGTTATATGAGCTTAATAAACCAGGCACCCTTGATTGAATTTGATTAATCGGGTTTATTTCTGGTTCTGAAAAAAATATATCAAATGCTATTACTATCACTCCAGCGTTAGTGAGCTTAGTCACAAGTTCAGCCATTTTTGCACGACTCCACGGGAAGCGACCCTGTTCCAACATGGTTTTTTCATCTATATCGATGATAATAACGGTTTCGTCTATCTTTCTAGGAGTGTTAGGTAGAGTGAGTAATAGCCTTGAGTCGTAAATAATGCCTTCAACTCGATTAAGCAACTTGGCCAATGCACCGGTAGAAAATAGCTCTATTGCAGCTATAAGTAGAGTAATGGCTAAGCCTATAAACAAGTGCCGATAAATTTTTGGAATATACACGCGAGAAATAACCGTTAATCCTTTATTGGTGCAAAATCAAAAGTTCGGCCTTCTCTGGCGCACTCAATATTTATGTGTTTCCCATAGCTCGCTTGTAAATGCGCTTCTATTGCTAATAGCTCGTTATCGGTTCTTGCTGGATCGTGGCTTATTATGGCTAAATTTTTAACCTGTGCTTGAACTGCTAATTCGGCTACCTGTTTAAATGTGCTGTGTCCCCAGCCGTGCTTTAAAGGTAAATCATCATTTGTAAATTGAGCATCGTGAATTAGTAAGTCAGCGTCTTTTATAAACGCTGCCCATTGTGTAATGGTTGTTTTAACGGAGCCTGGTGGATCTAATTCGTTATCAGTTACATAAGCTATTTTTTTGCCGTCTGCATTTACACAATAAGCGGTTCCCCCTCCTGGGTGATTAAGTGGTGCAGTGAACACGCTAAAATTATTAATAGTAAAGGTGTTTTGTAAAGCAAGCTGGGTGTTTAGGGTAATACTTGCGGGCAAGTTTTGGTAATTAACAGGAAAAAAAGACCCTGACATTTGCGTTAAAATACCATTTTTACTCTGCTCGTCATCTACGTCACCAACTACAATCGTTATGTCACGGCCAGCTTGGTAAATCGGCTTAAAAAAAGGAAAGCCTTGTATATGATCCCAGTGGTTATGCGTTAATAATATTGCAATGGGCGAAGATTGATTTAATAGTGTTTCACCAAGTTGGGCGATGCCTGTACCTGAGTCTAATATAAGGCTATCGCCATTAGATTGCTCCACATAAACGCAAGAGGTGTTGCCACCAAATAGGTGCGTATGCTTACCCGGTGAAGGCATAGAGCCTCTTACGCCATAAAATTCAACTTTCATAATTTAAGGTTTGATTCCGTCGGGGTAAAAGTTAAATTTAGATACGCTGACGTTATTTGAAGCATTATCAAAACACGTACTGCTTAGTACAATTTGGGTATCAGTTTGTAATAGCATTGATGTAAATGTGTGCGTGCTATCGCATTGCTCTGCTAGGTAGTAACCAAGAGCGCTTGTTCCAAATAAAGTGTCAATTGTGCCGTCAGCTAATATACGTGCAATCATGCCCTTTGATTCACTCATGCCAGATAGAACTATATTGCCTGAAGTATCTAACGATGCATCAATCACTTTTGTATCGGAGCTTGGTGATAACTGATATTGCCCCACACCACTTGTGGCAAAGCTTGTATCTAAGCTGCCATCAGCAGCTAACTTTATAATAACTGCTTGATTAGGCGTTGTGCCTTCGTTTGCAATTAAGTAAAGATTTGCTGCGCTATCGGCCAATACTTTTGAAGCGCTATCAGTTATATCTGCAGTAATACGGGTATCTGTATAAGTAAATATTTCATTAGCATCATCGTCGACTTTTAGCATTATTAATTGTGAATCACTGCCAGATACTTGCTTACCCGCTATAAATATATCTTTATTTATATCTATATAGAGTGTTTCAAAAAACTCATTGATGTTGCCGTAATAAGCCCCGCTGGTGCCAAAGCTATTCTCTAATTTGCCATCACTTTTTAACATAGTCGCAAATGAGCGGGTAACACTTAATGCATCAGTAAATGAGCCCACAGCAACAATATAGCCACCGCTATCTATAGCGACATCAGTAAAGTTTATATCGCTATTTAAAATATCTACCGTAGTGTAAATACCCTCAGTAGCAAAGCTGTCATCTAAGTAACCATCTTGGTCTACTTTTGCTATAAAGCCTTCTTCAGTTAAACCATTTATTTGCGTTCCAGCAATGATGATACTGCCATCAGCAAGCTCTTTTAATGTAACAGTTTTAAACGCTACATTTATGTTGAGCGCTTTAATTCCATCAATGCTAAAGCTGGTATCAAGAACTCCAGCACTCGTATAGCGAGTTAAAACCAGCTTATTAGTTGTATTAAATTGTGCAACCGAGGCGCTTAAATATTTATTAGCTTGAGTGCCGTTTTGTAGCTGTAGTAAGCTCATTGACTGATCGTCTGAGCTAATGGCTAAATTATTTATGCTTGTATAGCCATCAGTTGAAAAGTTGGTAAACAGGCTTGCATCATTAGTTACTGAGGTTATAAAAGGCTCATTAGTCGAGTCGTTAAATTTACCAGAGAGCCATACGCTATCATTTTCATCAATAGTCATAGCATTAGCTGATTGATTGCTGATGAAGTTTGAAATTATATTAACGCCCGAAACACCGTAACTCGTATCAAGCTCTCCGTTACTTACAGATACGCGGGCTGTAAATAGTTGCTCATTTTGGGTGGTATCAGAGGCTTCAATACCCGTAGTGCCTGAAAGTATTAGCTGATTACTCATCGGCGCATATTTTACGCCAGTAATTTGTGCACCGCCGTTACCAGTGCCAGAGTTTCCATCAATATTATAAATTGCGATACCTTCATTGCCAATATTCTCATCAATATCGCCATTGCTATCAATAGAGATCATCACAGCTTCTTTTTCACCTGATGAGCGAGTAATGTAACCTCCCAAATAAGCAGTAAAATTAACCGCGTCTATGCCAGCAATAGCAAGTAGCTCATCGTCACCTTCTTCATCAGATAAGTCTATTATAAGCGCATCGCCAGAGTTAAAGCTTCCGCTATTGTTGCCATCAGGAATAAGGTATCTGACAGTTGCATCTAAATCGTTTTCCTCACCTATGGTGCTTCCCACTACCAGTAACTCAGAGTTACCAAAGTTTTTAATTGCATGCGACTCGTCATCATCGTTATTTCCGCTTACATCAACAATACCTGGGCTACCCGCTTCAAAAGCGAGAGTTGACACATCGTATTTAAGAAATAAACTGTCTTTATCTAGGCCGTTTACCGAATAGCCTACGCCTTGTACTTTATTATCTGTGAATTCAAGGTCGTTTATTGCAGATTCACTCGCAAGCGTTGTACATTTAGTACCTGAGTTGCCGTCACCTGAATTTGTACTAACAATACCAGTCACACTCATTTTTAATAAACACGCTTCGGTTTCTGTTCCATCAAAGCTTGAGTAGCCAATAAATAGCTCACCATTACCAGAGGTGATAGCAGTGCCTTTTTCATCTTCACCTAGGTCAATAGTTTTAAAACCAGTGCCATTAAATGCAGTGTTTACATCGCCGGTATTTGTGTAAGAGGCAACAATAATATCTGCGTCTGAGTTGTTATTGTAACCAACAAAATAAAGGTTGGTATTAAGCTCAATACTGTCGTTAAATTCACCGTCAGAAAAAACACGCGAAAGGTCTATTTGCCCACTTAGTGGCCGCCCAAACGTATTATCTTCCACGGGAATTAGTGGGTCTTCTTCGTCAATAATATTTACAGTAGCTGTTATAGTCGTGGTTTCATTTGGAGTGCCATCATCAGTAATATTAATATTTACAGTATGTTGTGTAGCCGTTTCATAATTGAATGGGCTAGTACCATTTGCACTTAATTCCCCGCTAGTGCTATTAATATTAAATAGCGCTGTTTCGCCGCCACTTAAGCTAAAGTTGAGAGTGTTACTTTCAATATCAGAGGCTGTAATAGAACCAACTACTTCACCATCTGTTGCATTTTCTCCAATAGAGAACGTTTGGTTGAGCGCTTCTGGGGCATCGTTAATTGGTGTAATAGTAATGGTTAAGTTACCTTGCACATCGTCGGTACTATCACTTAGCGTATAAGTAAGCGTTGCAACACCCTCGCTGTTTAAGGCCGGCGTGTATTTAACTTGGTTACTTTCAACACTTGCACTACCAATATCAGCTGTCACAGCGGTTATTGAAAGAGTATCGGTTACATCTACATCGGTGTCGTTACTAATAACATCAATGGTTGTTTCGGGTGCGTCTTCATTAATAGTGGCAGTATCCGATATGGCAACTGGGGCATCGTTAACGGGAGTTACGGTAATAGTTAGCACGCCGCCGGCTGTATCTGTACCATCACTTAAGGTGTAATTAACGACAGCTTGGCCATTAAAGTCGGCTTCAGGTGTGTAAACAATGTTACTACCAGAAACAGTTACTGAGCCGGTAATTGCATTTACTGAACTGATCGAAAGTGTATCGTTTTCTATATCCGTATCGTTACTCAGAACATTAATACTGGTTGCTGCTGCATCTTCTAAAATAGAGGCGGTGTCGGGGTTTGCTACAGGGGCATCGTTTACTGGGGTAACCGTTATTGTTAACTGGCCAGTTGCCGTATCAGTGCCATCACTTAATGTGTAGTTTACAGTAGCTTGACCACTAAAGTTGGCAGCTGGCGTATAAATTACATTATTACCTGAGCTTGAAACCGAGCCAGTGCTTGCACTTGCAGCACTAATAGAGAGGGTGTTGCCCTCCACATCGGTGTCATTACTAAGCACATCAATACTTGTTGCAGCAGCATCTTCTAAAATAGTAGCTGAATCTGCATTAGCCACAGGAGCATCGTTTACTGGTGATACTGTTATTGTTACTACGCCAGGTGCTGTATCTGTGCCATCAGATAAGGTGTAATTTACAATAGCCTGACCATTAAAGTCTTCACTCGGTGTGTAAACAACGTTGCTTCCAGACACCGTAACTGTTCCATTACCAGTAGTGGCACCACTGATTGACAGTGTATCGTTTTCTATATCTGTGTCGTTAGCGAGCACGTTTATATTAGTTGCTGCTGCATCTTCCAAAATCGTTGCTGCGTCAGCGTTAGCTACCGGGGCATCGTTCACTGGGGTGACCGTTATTGTTAACTGGCCAGCTGCTGTATCGGTGCCATCACTTAGGGTGTAACTTACAGATGCTTGGCCATTAAAATTAGCCGCTGGTGTATAAATTACATCAGTACCTGAGCTTGTAACGCTTCCCGATGTTGCACTGACAGCGCTGATAGAAAGCGTATCGTTTTCAACATCAGTATCGTTAGCGAGTACGTTAATATTTGTTGCTGCGGCATCTTCTAAAATAGTGGCTGTATCAGCGTTAGCGATAGGTGCATCGTTAACTGACGTAATTGTTATATTGAGCGTACCAGATGAAGCCGCATTCCCATCACTAATTGTGTAAGTAACAGTTGCAGTGCCATTGTAATCAGCTTGAGGAGTATACTGCACTTGATTACCAACAATATCAGCGCTGCCTATGTCAGCTGAAACGGTTGTAATAGTGAGTGTGTCGTTTTCAATATCGGTATCGTTAGCAATAACATTTACAGTTGTGGCGTTATCTTCATTAATGGTGACTGTATCGGTATTTGCTATTGGTGTGTCGTTTACCGCTGTTACAGTAATACTAAGAATGCCTGTAGCTGTATCGGTGCCATCACTTACTGTGTAATTAATTGTTACTTGGCCGTTAAAGTTAGCCTCTGGCGTGTAAGCAAGGTTACTACCGGCTACAGAAACATTACCTGTAGTGGTAGTCGCGGCACTAATTGAAAGTGAGTCACTTTCAGGGTCTGTATCGTTGGCCAATACATTAATATTAGTGGTTACGGCATCCTCGAGGATGGTTGCTGAATCAGGGTTAGCAACAGGGGCATCGTTAACGGGTGTAACTGTTACGGTTAATACACCGGCAGCCGTATCAGTTCCATCATTTAATGTGTAATTTACGATTGCTTGCCCATTAAAATTAGCCGCTGGTGTATAAATTAAATTATTGCCCGACACAGATACTGAACCCGAGCTTGTGTTTGCCTCACTAATAGAGAGCGTATCGTTTTCTACATCTGTGTCGTTAGTAAGCACATTAATATTTGTCGCTGCGGCGTCTTCTAAAATAGTCGCTGCATCAGGGTTTGCAATGGGTGCATCGTTTACAGGCGTTACCGTTACAGTGAGTACGCCAGCTACGGTATCGGTGCCATCACTTACTGTGTAATTAATAATTGCTTGGCCGTTAAAGTTAGCCTCTGGCGTGTAAGCAAGGTTACTACCGGCTACAGAAACACTACCTGTAGTGGTAGTCGCGGCACTAATTGAAAGCGAGTCACTTTCAGGGTCTGTATCGTTGGCCAATACATTAATATTAGTGGTTACGGCATCCTCGAGGATGGTTGCTGAGTCAGGGTTAGCAACAGGGGCATCGTTAACGGGTGTAATTGTGATGGTTAATACACCGGCAGCCGTATCAATGCCATCACTTAATGTGTAACTTACGGTTGCTTGCCCATTAAAATTAGCCG
The DNA here is from genome assembly GCF_002221525.1 of Pseudoalteromonas espejiana DSM 9414. Lineage (NCBI taxonomy): Bacteria > Pseudomonadati > Pseudomonadota > Gammaproteobacteria > Alteromonadales > Pseudoalteromonadaceae > Pseudoalteromonas > Pseudoalteromonas espejiana. The sequence continues at coordinate 460,969 of NZ_CP011028.1, forward strand.
CTGGTGTATAAATTAAATTATTGCCCGACACAGATACTGAACCCGAACTTGTGTTTGCCTCACTAATAGAAAGCACATCGTTTTCTACATCTGTGTCGTTAGTAAGCACATTAATATTTGTCGCTGCGGCGTCTTCTAAAATAGTTGCTGTATCAGGGTTTGCAATGGGCGCATCGTTTACAGGCGTTACCGTTACAGTGAGTGCGCCAGCTGCTGTATCGGTGCCATCACTTATTGTGTAATTAATAATTGCTTGGCCGTTAAAGTTAGCCTCTGGTGTGTAAGCAAGGTTACTACCAGCCACAGAAACACTACCTGTAGTGGTGCTTGCTGTACTAATAGAGAGAGTGTTGCCATCCACATCGGTGTCGTTGATGAGTACATTAATATTTGTCGCAGCAGCGTCTTCTAAAATAGTCGCTGCATCTGGGTTAGCCACGGGAGTATCGTTAACGGGGGTAATCGTTACTGTAAGCGTACCTGTAGTACTTTGTGTACCGTCACTAATAGTGTAAGTAACGCTGGCAGTACCATTATCGTTTGCAGCAGGTGTATATTGAATTTGGTTATTAACAATAGACACACTACCAACATCACTTACTGCTGAACTAATCGTTAAGTTATCACCATCTATATCAGTATCATTACTTAGTACATTTATTAAACTTGCTTGTGCATCCTCAGCAATTGTAATGCTATCGGAATTTGCCACCGGTGCGTCATTAGTAGGGGATATAGTTATTTGTAAATTGGCGCTGGCACTCGCCTCATTTCCATCTGATATTGTATAAGAGACAATGGCAACCCCATTACTGTTAGGGTTAGGGCTATACTGAACTTTATTTTCAACAATCGATGCCGAACCAAATTCAGTCATAACATTTGTTATTGTTAAATTGTCACCGTCAATGTCGGTGTCATTCACAAGTACATCAACCAAAATAGGCGCTGCATCTTCTACCATAGACGCACTATCAGCAGAGGCTACAGGTGTGTCATTTACGGGCAATATAGTAAGTGAAACGGTGCCACGACTTGTTTGTGGCGCATCATTCGCAATGCCATCAGAAATTGTATAGGTTAGGGTCACTTCACCAAAGTAATTGGGCTCAGGTGTATACTCAATATTATTATTTACAATTTGGGCTGTACCCACTGTGTTGCTAATACTTGTAAGTGTAATTGTATCGCCATTGGCATCAGTATCATTATCTAATACGTTAAGCGTTGCAGTAGGGCTGTCCTCAGGCAGTGTATATTGATCGTCATTTGCTTTTGCTGGTGAATTAGAACCCGTTTTGCTTAATACAACTTGCGCTGTTGCTGTTAAGCCTTGTTCATTTGAAACTAAGTAGGTGAAGCTATCTACATCTAATGCATCTGAATTGGGTTGATAGGTAAATGAGCCATCACTGCTTAATAGCAATGTGCCACTTTGAACATCAACAACAGGCGTTTGATCAACCGTTAAGTCACCAGGTTCTATGTTTACATCATTTTTAAGTAAACCATTATCAGCAGAAACACTTAAAGTTTGATTATACTGAAATTGATACTCATCATTTTGAGCGACCGGGTTATCTGGTGTGCTATTGATTGTAAGTGTAACAGTTGCGGTTGCGGTTGCGCCAAAAGCATCAATTACTTGATATTGAAATTCATCAACGCCGTAATAGTTTGCATCTGGAATATACGAAAAACTACCATCAGTATCTAAAAGTAGCTGCCCATGAGTGGGGGAAATTACATAGCTATCATCAATGATAAAAGTATCATTATTAGGGTCTGTATCGTTTGCAAGTAATCCTTGGCTTGCATTAACAATAAGAGTTGTGTCTTCATCAACACTGTAGTTGTCGTTCGCAGTTGTTGGCGGACTATTTTGATCTAGCGCGTTAATAGTAACGCTTGCAGTAGCTTGTGCGCCTAAAGCATCAATAATACGGTACTCAAACGTATCAGTGCCTTGCATATTGGCACTTCCTACATACTCAAAGCTGCCATTACCATTAAGGGTGAGCGTGCCTTTAGTCGGTGAGCTAACTGCTGTTGTATCTACGGTAAGTAAATCTAGGTCTATGTCGCTGTCATTCGCTAATAACCCAGGTGCTGTTACTACTAAAGAACCGTCGGCGGTTATGTTATAGGTATTATCAAGTGCTATTGGCGCATCATTAACGGCATTAATAGTTATTTCTACAATGCCTGTGTCGGTCATGCCTAACTCATTGATTACCTGATAGCTAAACGCGTCATTGCCATTAAAGTTGGTGCGGGGTGTATAAGTAAAGTCGCCATTTTCGCTTATTGTTATATTACCGTGTTGTGGGCTAACGGCTACAGTGCTGTTTACATTCAAAGTACCTTGATATTCATCGCTATCATTAATTAACACGTTGCCTTGTAATGCTTGGTCTTCATTAACGTCAAATAAATCATTTGCTGCTTTTGGAGCAAAATTTAGCTCACCTCCAACAGGTGCCACATTAATTACTTCTGCAAAACCACTTTCGCCACTACCATCTATGCCTGTAATTAAAATTTGGTAACTTTTTTCAGTAAGCGTGTCGCTAATACTAAAGCTTGTATCCGCTATGCTTAAAAATTGCTGACCATTTTCGAGGGCATTTACATTATTGGTTGTTACGCCTGCTTCGGTAGCTAAATAAACGTTGTAACGGTTTAAGTTTTCGTTAGCTTGCCATGATAAGTTAATAGTTTGCCCATCTCGCTGCGCAGTAGTTCCTTCAATTTGGTACGGCTGCCAACTTACGGTTATCGCATCTGCAAGTACTTGGTTATTAAGATTATCAGTAACCCATATTTCTAGGCGTAGATCGCCAGGATCAACGCCGTAAAAATAAGGGCTAAGCCCTATAACCGATAGCTCAAATTCGCTACCACATGCTTGCGCGCATATCGGCAAGCTTTTATTTACACTAGGCAGTACTAAATTCACTGCACTTATGCCATCAGGGTCTGAAACATTGAGTAAAAACGTTATATTGCCCTGAATAACTTCGTTTGACTGTGAAAGGGTAAATGATGCTAAAGAGTTCGCAAGTGTTGCCCCTACAACGCCCCTATTAGATGCTACAGCACCTGAAACTTGGGTTTTTGTTGTAACTGTTTGGCCTACCACACCGGTAAGATTAATTGTTTCAGTAGATGGAGTAGGTGAGACCTGCTCTACGGGAGCTTGTGCTGTATCTTGTTGTGAAGTTTCTTCAGAGCCTCCACAAGCGCTGAGCAAAAAAACCATTGAACCGAGCAAAAAAAGGTTTTTTGCTGTCATTCTACATACTCCAATAAAAGCTTAATATTCAAAATTCTTAAGGTTCTAATCTAAAGTCACCACCGGCATTTATAGCAGGGTTACTTATTTCTTCTAGGCTAAAATCACCGGTAATAGTGTCTATGTCATTTAAAAAAACGGCGTCAATTTCGCCGGTCGCTTTATTGTTATTATGAGAGGCAAATGTGATAGCTAAATCTAACTTAGTTAAATCAATAAGGCCGCTGTATGCTGCGTACCAGTTTCCACCTGCATCGTTAAAACTAATTTCACCATCAGGTACAGTGCCATTATCAAAATCTACCGACATTGACATAGTAAAATCACTCACCTCACCCAAGCTTGATGACACATCAAAGCTTGTCGCTTGGTAATTAAATACACCTTGACGCTCTGCTATTTGGTCAATTAATGATGCATTACTGACTGCCTGAAATTGTTGCTCTGCGTACACATCTGCTATTGATGTATCGGCATCGGTAGTATTTTCTGAAGTATTATTTTGCGCCAATGACTGCTGCTCAGGTTGTTGTTCTGCGTTATTGTCATCGTCTATAGGTGCAAAAGTTTGAGTAAATACTGCTGGTGCTTGCGTAGTTTTAATTACATCGCCCAAAGCGGTAACTTGCGCAAAAGAAAAAGGCTCATTGCTACCAAGTGATACAACGCTTTGATCGTCAAGTGTAAGGTCAATTGCGCCATCCCAAACCGCAACATACATATCACCTTCTACAAGTTGTAGTTCAAAGTGAGTGCCTCGAATACCAATTGAGCCAACAGGGGTTTTTACATTATAAGAGCCACCGTTCTTTTTAATAACACCCGAGATAGAGCGCAAGCCACCTTTTATTAGTTCTATAGAAGCAGAACCTTGCTGAGTTGCATTATCAAACTCATAGTTCGCAATATTTAGCTCCGAGTTTTCTTTTAGTGCTATTAGGCCACCGTCAGACATAGAAAACTGTGCCTTACTTTTTTCACCTGTGGTTATTCTATCAACACCAAACACGGTATCCCTTCGTTTTAGAGTTCTTTGTTGAGCCGAACTTGCGTCAGTGGCCAGTACATCTCCTCGCGCCAAAATAGTTTTACCTGCAGCCGTATTACTTGCCTGAGAGGTAAAGCTCACACTAAGTAAGGTGGTTAATGCCAAAATTAAATGTTTCATAAATACCTTAAATTAGAATGAGTAACTTGCGCTTAAATTGGTGTCAAAGCGGTCGTATTCGAACAAAGAAATGTCACTTGTTTTATCTTGATAGTTTAGCGCTAACTGTAGCGCCAAGCTTTTATTGACCAAGTAGCGTACTGAGCTAGAAAGAATTAAGAGGTTGTCGCTGCGGGTCTGTAAAAACAGTGGGTGGTCGTCTTGATATTCAATCCATTGATACCCAGTTTGTGCGGATAGTTGCCACTGCTGGGCTAGTAGCGCACTCACTTGATAATAAACACCGCTAATATTTCGGGCGTTAAAGTCACCCTCATTAATGTTAGCGCTTTCATTTTTAAAGTTAGCACTTACACTCTGGTACCACCTTTTAGATAAGTAGCTTGCACCTATATTAAGCGTGTAAAATGAGTTGTCTAACTTCTCATCAAATGTATTGTTCATAGCACCTAATGTGAGTGAGCCAAATACACTCAATTGTTTGTCTAACTCGTAGCTTGCACCAGCTGTTAGTGATGTTTCTGTTCTGTATAGCTCACCATCTAACAATAAAGGCGTAATACCAGCTTGCACATACCACAGGGTTTGTTCTAATTGTTGTTGGTAGCGCCCTGTTATATTTGTATTTATACGGTCATATTCAGATAGTTCATTAAATTTATACCAGTCAGTAGATATACCCAATGAAAGTGCACTGCGTTGATCAAGTGGGTGAGAGTAACGGCCTTTATAGTTTAGTTTTATATAGTTATCGTCGCTGCTTTTACTTGCTGGAGATAACAAAAACTCGCCTAAATTAGGGATTAATATAGTATCTTCTGATGTACCAGCATTAACATTGCCATCCATACCGTAAGCAATTTCAACATTTTGATTATATGAACGCCCAGCTAAGCGTTGTTTAAGCTGTGAGGTTTCCAATAATTTGCGTGCAGCCACTTTTACTCTTTCAGGAGAAGCACTGGTATTAATTAGTACGGATGCTTGTGAATTAGCCGCAGGTAAGTTGTTGGCTGCAATATAAGATTTTACTAAATATAAGCGAGCCTCATACCACTGCGGCTTAGCTTCTATTACACGCTCAAAAGCAAATACAGCTGGTGCTGAAAGCCCAGAGTTAAGTGCCGAAACACCTAATAGGTAATCAAAGTCAGGCTCGCCTAGGTATTTATAATTTTTTTGGCTACGTTTATAAGCCTCATCGTAGTGTTTTTGCGAAATTAAATATTGCAGTTCACCAAGTAGCTTTACATACGAGATATTATTTTGGGCTTTTACATTTAAGCTAATAAAAGAAAAGTAACCAAGTAAAAAAATAAGAAAAGCTTGTTTGATCATGCTTGTTGGAATGTCCCGTGAAATAAGTGGAGGCCTGCTAATACTAAATACTATTAAACAATAATAAGGTAGCACTTTCTGTTTATATGTAAAGCATATTGACGTATTATTATACGGTTGTTAACAATGATTTGACATGGATAAATATAGATTAAGAAATATAAGAAGCATTAAAATATAATGAATTAATAAAGGAATTTATAAAGGGATTAACAAAGAATAACTAGAAGGGAAAAAATGGGGCGATTGACGGGGCTTGAACCCGCGACAACCGGAATCACAATCCGGGGCTCTACCAACTGAGCTACAACCGCCACTACACACCTCGATTGGTGTGGCGCGCATAATACATAAAATTATAAATGTTGTGAAGCCCAAATATAAAAAAAACTAAAAAAAATAAATATTTCATAAAATTAGTTTGTTATCAGTAAAGGTTCATAAATAGCATGTAGCATTTAAATCCAGCCAAAATGGCTAAAAAAGCATAAAAACCACGCGTAAGTAGTGAAAATTCATTATTTAATGAGAATAAAATGTAAATTAATGTATACTCACTTGCGGGAAATTGCTTAATAAAAACTATTTGGAGTTACTATGGATTCAATACTTAATTGGCTAAACGAAAACTCAGGCCTGATTTTACATTATGGTATTCAAGCGGTTATTGCGCTTGTGATCTTTTTACTTGGTAGTCGTATTGCTAAGTTTTGTGCTGGTTTAACAGAAAAAACCTTTGATAAAAAGAAAGTAGATAAAGCGGTTGGCTCGTTTGTATCTAGTATAGTTTATGCAATTGTATTTGCTGCGACTATTTTAATGGCGCTTTCGCAAATAGGCATCGAAACTACTTCTTTCATTGCTATTTTAGGTGCTGCTGGTTTAGCTGTGGGCTTAGCACTACAGGGTTCACTATCTAACTTCGCATCTGGCGTATTAATTATTTTACTTCGTCCATTTAAATCTGGTGAGTTTGTTGAAGCTGGTGGTAAAATGGGCACAGTTAAAAAAATCGAAATATTCTCAACTGAACTCCGTACTCCAGATAACAAAGTAATTATTGTACCTAACTCACAAATTATGTCGGGTGCTATTACTAACTTCTCAAGAGAATCTACTCGTCGTATCGATTTAGTTATCGGAGTTGGTTATGATGCAGACCTACGTCAAGCAAAAGAAGTATTAAAGTCTGTACTTGATGCAGAAACACGCTTGCTAAAAGACCCAGCGTATACAGTAGCTGTAAATGAGCTTGGCGATTCAAGCGTTAACTTTGTAGTTCGCCCTTGGGTAAATTCTGCAGATTATTGGCCGACTTACTGGTCATTAATGGAAAATATTAAAATTGCATTAGACGATGCTGATATTGCAATTCCATTTCCACAAATGGATGTTCACTTGCACAAGCAAGACTAATTTTTAGTTATAGATAGGTTATTTTTAAATGAAATTGAAGCTTTTAACACTTTTAGTTGCAGCGTCTGCTGCAACTAACGCATTCGCTGAAGACGCAGAGAAAAAAACGTGGGAAGTAACAAGTGAGCTTGGTGCTATTGTTACTAGTGGTAATACAGAGACAACGACCCTAAAAGGTGGCCTTAAAGTATTGCATCACTTAGAAAACTGGAACAACGAGTACAAAATTGACGGTATCTATAAAGAAGACGAAATAGAGAACGATCAAGGTGAAGACGAAAAACAACGTACAAACGAAAAGTACTCAGCATCTGCGCAAGGTAATTACAAATTAAATGAAAAGAATTCTCATTTATTCATTTATGGTTCACACGTTTCAGACTACTTTGGCGCGTATAGAACTGAATCTGTAATTTCTGCGGGTTACGGCTTACGCTTAATTGACCAGCCAGATATGTGGTTAAATGCAGAGTTTGGTCCAGGTTACAAATTTTTTGAATACTCAGACGACAGTACTCAAGAAGATGATAACGGTAACCTACTAGCTGGCGAAAGCGACAGTGAAGTAATTGCTTTAGGTAAGCTTGATTACAACTGGCAGATTTCTGATAGTGCACGTTTTACTCAACTTGTATCGGTTGAGTACGGTGATTCAAACACCAAAACACGTTCAGAAACTGCTTTGTTAGCGAAAATTAATGGCTCACTACAAATGAAAGTTGCTTTTAACGTAACCAACAACTCAGATGTTGCTGATGACGAAGAAAGCACAGATACAGAGACATCATTAACGCTTGTTTACAGTTTTTAATCAAACACGCTTATTTAATGACATTTAAGTGACAAAAGGGACGAAAGTCCCTTTTTTATTTGCAAAGTTTTAATGTATCATACCCTCCAATTTTGGTTGTAGACCTAGGGAAATACCTACTCGTGAATGTTTTTACACAATTTTTTAGTGCTTTTATTCTACTTTGTAGTTTTAGTGCTTTGGCTTTTACGCCAACAGCCTCGCAAATTGAGCAATTTAAAAAACTGCCAAAATCTCAGCAAGAAGCCCTAGCAAAGCAGTACGGTGTAGATGTTTCTACAATTACCGGTGCAAATCAATCAAGCGACGAAAACTCAAACGAGCCGCAGTCTACTATCGGCGAACGTCCAGAAAAAGAGCAAGAAGACTTAACTGACGAAGAGCGCTTTAAGCCAAAAACAGATGAATTAAAACCGTACGGTTATGAGTTGTTTGCAGGCGAACCAACCACCTTCATGCCAAGTGAAAACGCGGCCGTTCCAGATACCTATATTGTAGGCCCTGGCGATCAGCTAAAAATTAACTTTTACGGAAAAGAAAGTGATAGCTTTGATGTAACAGTTGACCGCGAAGGTCGCATAAGTATTCCTGATTTAAGCCCTGTAGAAGCAGTGGGTTTAACTTTTGCCGAAATTAAAGAACTCATTAAAGTAAAAGTAGAACAAGAAGTAATAGGTGTAAAAGCCTTTGTATCACTGGGTCAGCTGCGTAGTATGCGCATTTTAGTATTAGGTGAGGCATACAAACCAGGCAGTTACAGCGTATCGTCATTAACAACAGTATCGCATGCTTTATTTGTTAGCGGTGGTGTGTCTGAAATTGCTTCATTACGTAATATACAGGTAAAACGTGCGGGTGAAACGGTTGCTAACTTCGACCTTTATGACTTACTTATTAAAGGTGATAGCAGTAACGATATCGTGTTAAAGCCTGGCGATGTTGTTTTTGTGCCACCTGTAGGTGCGCAAGTTACTGTAGATGGTTTAGTTAAACGCCCAGCTATATTTGAGCTAAAAAATGGTGAGTCTGCAAAACAATTACTAACAATGGCAGGTGGCTTAAAACCGGGGGCTTACGCCAAAAATGCCGTGGTAGAGCGTTTTAATTTTGATCGCAAAGAAGTACTATCAGTTGATTTTACTAAGCCTCAAATAAACTACATACCTCAAGATGGCGACCGCATACGCTTTAACTCTGTAAGCTCTCAATACCAAAATTCTGTTAGCTTAATTGGTGCAGTAGCACGCCCAGGTAACTATCAATGGTATCAAGGCAAGCGCATTTCAGATGTTTTAAAATCAGTGCGCGGTGATTTACTACCACAAGCCGATTTAAGCTACGGCTTAGTTATACGCGAAATCAACATAAGCGGCGACATAGAAGCGCACCAGTTTGATGTGGCACAAGCCATTATTAAAAATCCTGAAAATAACCTAGCGCTAAAAGCGAATGATAAAATTATTGTATTCAGCCGCTTTGAAGAGAAAGAAGCTGAAAAATCAGCACTTGCTAATATGGCCTTAAGTCAAGAACAACAAGAACAACAGCTAAAGGCTGAGCAATGGCATACATATCAGCAAAAAGAGTTTGAAAAATACATTGGTATAAATCAAGAAGAAGAGGAGTTTATTTTCGAAGAAAATAAAGCCCTTACCCTTGCTGAAATGTCAAAACGTAAAGCTAAAGAAGAAGCCGAGCTTGAATTAAAACCAGAAGACTACGCTTTATTTAGCCGCCATAACTTACTAGCTCCACTTATAGCTAAATTTAAGCAACAGGCCTCTGTTAATCAGGCTATTCAGCTTGTAGAAATTAGCGGTAACGTTACATTCCCGGGTGTTTACCCGTTAATGGTCGGTGGTGACGTGCGTGATTTAGTAACCGCTGGCGGCGGTTTGCTCGAATCTGCGTACGTAAAGCAAGCCGAAATTACCCGTATTGTTGCAAGTGATGCGTCTAAAATAGAGCATTTACGTTTAGATCTTGAAAGTGCAATGCGTGGTGATTCACAAAGCAATATTACACTGCAAAGTAAAGATAGCATTAACGTATTTGCTATTCCGAATTGGCAAGAAAACGTAAAAGTTGAGCTTAAAGGTGAGCTAAGATTCCCTGGTACTTATACTATTCGCCGCGGTGAAACACTAACCGAGTTACTCGAGCGCGCTGGGGGCTTCTCTGAGTTTGCAGAACAAAAAGCAGCAATATTTACACGTGCCTCTATAAAAGAGCAAGAGCAAGAACAACTAGCCCGCTTATCAACAGAGCTACGCCGTGATATTGCATCAAAGAGCTTTCAAAATTCAGTAAGCAGTAACACACTTTCGTACGACGAAATGAACATGCTACTAAATGATTTAGCAAGCGTAGAAGCCGTAGGGCGTTTGGTAATTGATTTACCGTTAATTGTTGATAACAAGCAAAACTTAGTACTTCAAGACGGAGATGTTTTATATGTACCAAGTAAACGTGATTCAATTAGCGTAATCGGTGAAGTTAATTACTCAACATCACACCTATATAAAACAGGTGTTAGTGTTGATGAGTACATTGATTTAAGTGGCGGCCTTAAAGAACGTGCTAATGAAGATAGCATTTATATTATTAAAGCTAATGGCTCTGTAAAAATCCCGAACACAGGGGGCTGGTTTGCTGCTAATAACTCAGAGCAGTTAGAGCCAGGAGATACAATTGTGATCCCAATGGATGCAAGTCATATGGATAAGCTAACGCTATGGAGCACGGCAACGCAGATTATGTACCAATTAGGTGTAGCGGTAGCTGCGATAAGTGGTATTTAAGCGCTAGGTTTAAAATAAACCTTTAGACGGTATATCAGGTGTTACTGGTTGCGGGGAACCGGAGAAGCTCTTAACCCGAAAACAATAACTTGACGTGATAATTCATGTTATACAATTTTGATAGCTGATAGCTGATAGCTGATAGCTGATAGCTGATAGCTGATAGCTGATAGCCTAAATTATGAGATTTTAATGGAAAATAACCTAAACAATATAATTACAGCAAATGAGCCTAAGGCTGCCTACGAAGTTGCAGATGACGAAATAGATCTGCGAGAAATACTTAGTGCTATTTGGCAAGGTAAATGGGTTATTATTACAATAACAATCATGTTCTCAGTAGCATTTACTTTGTACGCAATAAAGCAGCCAAATGTTTATAAATCAGAGGTGCTTTTGGTACCTGCGGAAGAAGATCAAAAAGGTGGATTAGGAGCCTTGGCTGGACAATTTGGAGGTTTAGCGAGCTTAGCTGGTGTTAGTTTAAATAGTGGCAGTATCGATAAAACTCAAATGGCTTTACAAGTGCTAAAGTCACGCAAATTCACAAATGATTTCATTCAAAAGTATAATATTTTACCAGAACTAATGGCTGCTGAAGGATGGGGTCAGGAAAATAATGAGGTAATTTATAACCAAGGACTTTACTTAAGTAGTGAGAATAAATGGGTACGTGAAGTTACTCCACCTTTAAAATCAGAGCCTTCAATGCAGGAAGCTTATATTGAGTTTAGTAAGATTCTAAATGTTAACGTAAATAAAGAAAATGGCATGGTAGTAATATCTATTGAGCACGTGTCGCCTTCTGTAGCACAGCGCTGGGTAAATTGGTTGGTACAGGATATTAATCAAACAATGAAAGAGCGTGATGTACTAGAGGCTAATAAAAGTACGGACTTTTTAATTAAACAAATACAAGAAACTAAGATTGCTGATATTCGCTCAGTACTTTACAAGCTAGTTGAAGAGCAAACTAAAACTATCATGTTCGCTAGTGTACGTGATGAGTATGTTTTCAAAACAATTGATCCAGCAATAGTTCCTGAAAAAAAATTCAAACCTAACAGGGCTATTATTTGTATTTTAGGTTTTATATTGGGTTTGCTTATTAGCAGTGTCTATGTATTGATTAGACATTTTATAAAACAGGATAGTCGAGCTTAAGCTAAATACATTAGACTTAGCTGAACGGATGGAATAGGTTATTTTAAAGGCTACCGTAGAGCCTTTAAGCTAGCTTTCGTGAATTTATTAGCATATTAGATTAATTGGATATTTTAATTGTTTACTAAAAGTTTTAAATCAAAAAGAGAAGCATTAAAGCAAAATAAAATATATGTCTTTTGCCCAGATGAATGTGTTTCTAATATTGAAGAAATTATTAATTCTCATTCATTTGAGCTTGTAATTAATGACTTCTCATTAGCCGATTTTACTGAAAAAGTTATATGCCATTACAGAAGTGCTCAGTTAACAGATACGCAACGTGACTTTCTAGTTAGGGCTACTGAGAGTGGTGCGTGGGTTGAACCTTTAGTTAGTTACCTTGATGCTAGGCTAAAATATACAGAAGTTCGTTTGTTGCACAGTAGTTACTTCTTACATCAAAAAGCATTTTCAATTTTATCTAATAAAAGGACTCAAATTACTAAGAGAATTTTAGATGTAGTAAGTTCTATATTTTTACTTATTGTTACGTTACCGCTTTCTTTAATTGCAGCATTGCTTATTAAACTAGAAAGCCCTGGGCCTATTTTATATAAACAAAAAAGAACAGGTCAGTATAATGAAGAGTTTAAAGTTTATAAATTTAGGTCGATGAGAAGTGATGCAGAAAAAAATGGTGCTCAATGGGCCTGTAAAAACGATGCAAGAGTCACAAGAGTAGGTAACTTTATACGTAAAACACGTATTGATGAAATACCTCAGCTAATAAATGTTCTACAGGGAAGTATGTCAATCGTTGGGCCAAGACCTGAGCGAGAGATTTTTATTCAAGATCTTGAAAAAGAAATTCCATATTACCGTTTCCGTCATGCAGTAAAGCCAGGTGTTACTGGCTTAGCGCAAGTTAGTTACCCATATGGCGCATCAGTAGAAGACGCTATCTGGAAACATAAATACGATATTCATTATATCAAGCATCACTCTACAATATTAGATTTAAAAATTCTTATGCTTACAGTTAAAACTGTAATTTTTGGTATGGGCCGCTAGCAGCGTAAAAGGTTAAATCTATAAATGCAGCTTCATAAAGCCGTTAAAAAAAATAAATTAGGCTTAAATAGAACACTAAGCGCAATATTTATAAGCATTTTAATTTTCTCGATTTATAATCGAACATTTTCGCTTGGTTTGGATATGCGTTTTATAGTTTTTCCGGTTTTCATTTCAAGCTTGATTCTTGCTATGCTAGTAAAAGTAAAATTTAATGAGTGGAAAGTACCTACTTGCGCTATTTTACTAGCATTATTACTTATAATTATAATAATTCAAGACCAGGTTGCTTGGCAATTTTCTGATCTTGATAAGAATACGACTGTATATAAAAATGTAATTATTTTGTATATATATAACTTTCTAATAGCTATTTATCTCTTTCTAAATAAGAAATATTTAAATGATAAAGTGCTAATTAATTCGGTGCTCTTATCAAGTCTTTTTTTGTCTCTTTCTTGCTTGTTTCAAGCTATTACTGGCAATTTACCGTTTGTATCGATAGGGTCTTCCGGTGAAGTATTTGAAGATAAACTATCGTTGCTAGGCGTAAGGCCATCAGGTTATGCACATGATCCAAACTATACTTCACTACTAATGGTTTTTAGTATTTATATTATTTTTAGTATAAAAAAAACTATTTTTAACAGGGCTCTGCTAATAGTATGTTTGTTTACCCTTTTTGCCTCAGGCTCAAAAACTGTTTTATTAATCAGTGCCTTCTTATTGGTCAGGTTAATATTTATTAAATTAAAAATTAAAGTAATTTTTAATTTAGGCTTCATAATCTCTATTTTGTTCAGTGCTTTAATTGTCTTTTCTATTTTTGAACAATTATCAACATTTTCTCAGCGATTAGTTATGTGGCGATTAGCACTAGATGGGTTTTACGAAAGGCCGGTAATAGGTTACGGGATAACAGGAGTAAGGAGTTTACTCGAATTAAGTATGCGCTATGTGCAACCGCATAATGGTTGGCTAGCTATACTGGTAGATCATGGGGCGGTATTATTTACAATAATAGTAACTGGCTTCACGTATATGTTACTTAATACTAAAATAAGAGCTAATAGGTATTTAATTATAATTTTTTGTTTCCTGTCACTATCCAATGAAATGTGGGTTTACCCTTATTGGATTTTATTTTTTGTAGTCCCATTTGTATTTAATCTCGGTGATAAACGTGCCTAACAATAAACCTTTAGTAAGTGTGTATATACCTTCCCATTATCGGCCAGATGCTCTCGGTAGATCCCTTCATTCTGTTTTAGATCAAACCTATAGCAATATTGAAGTCATTGTAGTGCTTGACGGTTTATGTGAAAAATCAATATCTCTATTAGAGTCTGTATCAAAAGAAGATAGTAGATTAATCTACACCTTTAATAAAAAGCCTCTAGGTGCCTGTAATGCACGAAATCGAGCAATAGAGCTTGCAAAAGGCGATTTTATAACGGGTTTAGATGATGATGATGTAATGAAGTCAAATTGCATAGAAGCCTATATGAAAAACTGGTCTGAAGATTTCTCTTTTATATGCGGTAGTTATGACTTTATTGGGGAAGTAGCAAATAATTTGACAGGTGAGTCTTTCACAATTACTGAGAAAGATCTTGTAAAAATGAACGCTGTTGGTAATCAAATTTTTACTCGAATAGAAACGTTAAAGGCAGTAATGTTCGATGAAAATTTAAATGCATGGCAAGATTATGACTGCTGGTTAAGAATTTTAAAAATAACAGGAAAAAGTTCACTAAAGCTGGGCGAAAGGCTCTATTTGGTTGATGTAGACCCAAATAGAGAAAGTATTACAACTCGTTCCAATGCATCCAAAGGGGCTATTCAATTTTTGCAGAAGCATGCCAGTTTATATGATGGAAAATTTCACTTATGGCTTTTTAATGATCTGGCTAATAGGAGGCAGCCGATTCCCTTTTGGTTGGTTTTATCTTTATTAGGGACTTCGCTGTTTTATAGAGGATTGTACTTAAGTTTAAAGCACTCCTGTTTTTATAAATATGTTATTAGCTGTAGGAATCTTTTTACTATGATAGTAAACAAATTTAGAGGTCAATCTTGAAAATTTTACATGTCCTAAACTCAGATGGTGTTGGTGGTGCAGAAATATTACTCCGACGTATGGTAGATTCAAGTAAATTTGAGAACGAAGTAATGCTATTGTGGAAACATAATAATAGGCAAGAGAACTTTTGGTCTGGTCGTAATTTTAAATATGTAACGAACTCATTTTTCGGTTTATATGCACTAATTTGTGCATTAATAAGACTACCTGCAGCTATAAAAAATTCAAGCCCTGATTGTTTACAGTCTCAATTAAAAGGGGCTGATATAATTCTTTGTTTGTTATTTTTATTCAAACGAGTAAATAAAACTGGGAAATATATTGTTGTGATACATAATAGTTATTCATTTTATTATGGGGGAAGTGTTAAAAATAAATTGGTTGGACAAGTACATAAATTTTTAATTAACAGGTACGCTGATGAAATTATTGGTGTCTCAAGGCAAGATATTGATAAATTTGAGAAAGCATTTGGAAATAAGTATTCTGTTATAGAAAATGGCATAAATTTTAAGGGATTAGAGCCTAAAAAAAGTTTTGATTTAGAAGAAAATAAATTAAAGATAGCTTGTGTTGGTAATGTTAAATTTAGAAAAGGTTATGATAAACTTCAGAAATTGAAAGAGTCAATTGATAAATCAAATGTTTTTAAAGGTGTAGTGATTGAATTAACTATTGCGGGAGCTATAGAAAGTGAGCAGCTGAAACTGAAAGTTGAGTCCTTAGTGGGAAGTTATTTTAAAATAAATTTTCTAGGCAAGGTTGAGGACGTGAATTCAGTATTGAGGGAGGCTGACTTGTTTTTATCTTTATCAAGAGAGGAAGGACTGCCTATTTCAGTTTTAGAAGCCAATGCTTTGCAGCTACCATTTTTAATTTCGAATATTCCTGCACATAAGTTAATTGTACCTCAGCAAATCCAAAAAGATGTTTTGTTCACTAATGAAAGTGAACTGTGCACCCTTTTAGAAAATATTTTTGAAAAGACAGAGTTGAGAGTTTTAATTGCTACTAAGCAATTCCAGCAAGTTAATCAAAGATTTGACTTTGACATGATGATGGAAAAATACCAAAGTATTTATTCTGGGGCTGAATGTATATGAGGGTATTAATTGTTACTAACTCACAGTCTGGTGGGGGGGCTGAAGTTATTGTTAATACCCTTTCTATGGAGTTATCTAAACTTCAAGAATTGGATATTCATACTTTTTATTTGAAAGATACTGAGTCTGCATTTTGGCGATTCACTGCATTTTTTAAAATGTTATATGTAATTTTTAAGTTAAAGCCTAAAGTTATACAGTCTCACTTATTTTTTCCAAGCATTTTATCAATTTTTCTCTCTAACTTTTTTTCTTTTAAAACCCAAGTTGTTGTACATAGTATTTCAGAAATAGATTCAACTAACCTTGGTGCTAAAATAGCAAAGTATATTTACAGAAAAGCAGATATGATTGTATGTATTTCATCTAAAATGCTTGAATTAGCACAGGTGTTATTTCAAAAATCTACGGTTTGTTTAATAAATAACCCTCATGATTTTAAAAAATATTTGAGGCTTTCAAATACAAGAGTCCAGTTACCAGCTAGCCAGTACTTTGTATATGTGGGAAGATTGACCGCCTCAAAAAGAGTTGATCAACTAATAAAAGCTATATCAAAGACTAAGGGTGATAAAAAGTTAATAATCGTAGGTGATGGTGAAGAAAAATCTAATTTAAAGGAATTAGCCCTACAGCAGGGTGTTGATGAAAATGTCTACTTTTTAGGACGGTTATCGAACCCTTACCCCTATATTAAAAATGCAAAAGCGATGCTTTTAGCCTCTGAGTTTGAAGGTTACCCTAACTGCCTAATAGAAGCGCTAGGGCTTGGAGTCCCGGTTATTACTTCTAATTGTCAAACCGGGCCAGCAGAAATTTTAGGTGTAAGTTATAACGACGATAGTTTAAGAATAACAAATCAAAAATGTATAATATTCCCTGTGGGTGATAGTTGTGCGTTAGGTAAAGCTATTGAATCTGAGGAGTATTTAAAAGCTGAGCCGTTTATTTTACAAGGTATGGTTAGCCACTTATCTTTAAAGCCAATTGTTACAAAGTATATTAGTGCTATTAAATCTCTCTGTTAATACGATGCAGCTTGTAATTGTTTTGGCAAATCAAAATGTTTACTCTATTACTCCTAGGAATCAGATTATTCCTGTTTAGTATAAACGCTGAAACTGTAGTTTCTTATAGGTTGTGTGATTATTCGATTATAAATAGTCTGGTCAGAGTAACTTTTTAAGTTACTCATATGGCAAGTTTTAAATACCAACATTGCTAGTTTTATAGTCATGTTTGCTTGAAATAACTTCATGATATTTAATAATGCTTGGCGATAAGGAAAACTAGATAATTTTAAAAACAATACCAAGGCATTTCGTTTACCTCAGAAATTTTATTTGTATAGAGTAAACTAAATTGGTCATTATTTTTACAAATTCAATTAAAGGTTTCTAAATATTAAAATGAAAATACTCATAACTGGCGGTGCGGGCTTTATAGGCTCTGCTGTAATTCGCCACATTATAGAAAACACCAATGATTCAGTCATTAATCTCGATAAGTTAACTTATGCTGGTAATTTAGAATCATTAAACTCGGTTGCTAACGATGAACGCTACGTATTCGAACAAGTTGATATATGTGATCGTACTGAGCTTGACCGTGTTTTTAAAACACATAAGCCAGATGCAGTAATGCATTTGGCTGCTGAGAGTCATGTTGACCGTTCAATCACTGGACCTGCCGAATTTATACAAACTAATATTGTAGGCACTTATAACTTATTAGAAGCTGCTCGTGAATACTGGAATACATTAAATGAGGGTGATAAAAAATCGTTTAGGTTTCATCACATCTCAACTGACGAGGTATATGGTGATCTCCCGCACCCAGACGAGCAAGAAGGTGAGCTTCCATTATTCACCGAGCAAACGGCTTATTCACCAAGCAGCCCTTATTCTGCAAGTAAAGCATCAAGTGATCATTTAGTACGAGCTTGGTTACGAACATATGGGTTACCTACTATCGTAACTAATTGCTCGAATAATTATGGGCCTTACCACTTTCCTGAGAAATTAATTCCTTTAGTGATACTTAATGCGCTAGAAGGTAAGAACTTGCCTATTTATGGTAAAGGCGATCAAATTCGTGATTGGCTATATGTAGAAGATCATGCACGTGCTTTACACAAAGTGGTAACTGAAGGTGTTGTTGGAGAGACTTATAATGTTGGCGGTCATAATGAAAAGCAGAATATAGAGGTAGTACAAACTATTTGCAGTATATTAGATACTTTAGTTCCAAAGCCAACTAAATATGCTGACCAAATTACCTATGTATCAGACCGCCCTGGCCATGATAGACGCTACGCCATCGACTCGTCAAAAATGAGTGAAGAGCTTAATTGGGAGCCTATAGAAACATTTGAAACAGGGCTTCGTAAAACAATTGAGTGGTATTTGTCTAACAAACAGTGGTGCAAAAACGTTCAGAATGGCTCTTACCAGCGTGAACGGCTTGGCGAATTATAAAAGGAGTAATTTAATGAAAGGAATAATTTTAGCCGGTGGCTCAGGCACGCGCTTATACCCAATTACTATGGGTGTATCAAAGCAACTTCTGCCAATTTACGATAAGCCAATGATCTATTATCCGTTATCAGTTTTAATGTTAGCGGGAATACGTGAAATATTAATTATTACGACTCCTGAGGATAGTGATTCATTTAAGCGTTTACTCGGTGATGGTTCTCAATTTGGTATTGATCTTAGTTACGCAATCCAACCTAACCCAGACGGATTAGCCCAGGCATTTATTCTAGGTGAAGACTTTATTGGAAACGATGACGTGTGCTTAGTTCTTGGGGATAACATTTTTTATGGTCAAGGATTTAGTCCCAAGTTAAAGCACGCTGTTGAGAATGCTAAAACGGGCCAAGGCGCAACAGTTTTTGGTTACCAGGTAAAAGATCCCGAGCGTTTTGGGGTTGTTGAGTTTGATGAAAATCAAAAAGCAGTTTCTATTGAAGAAAAACCGGCCAACCCTAAATCTGATTTAGCTGTAACAGGGTTGTATTTTTATGATAACTCTGTAGTTAAATTAGCAAAACAAGTTGAGCCTTCTCATCGAGGAGAGTTAGAAATTACTTGTCTTAATGAGATGTATTTAAAGAAGAATAAGCTAAATGTTGAAATACTGGGCCGTGGTTTTGCGTGGTTAGATACTGGTACTCATGAAAGTTTATTAGAAGCAGCACAGTTTGTTGAAACAATAGAAAAACGTCAAGGTTACAAAATAGCGTGTTTAGAAGAGATTGGTTTTAATAATGGCTGGCTAACAAAGCATAAAATGCAGGAGTTGGCTGCTCCTATGCTGAAAAATAGCTATGGTAAGTATTTAATGGATTTAATATCAAAGTAATGAATAACTATTTTTCTCAAAGAGAATGGGATAGTCAGTTTTTCGAGCGTAAAATATTTGCGTTAGAGCTACTTACCCCAGAAATAAAAAGTAATGACTGGCCTATAAATTCACTTATAACTACAAAAGCTAGTTCAACAGATTACTTAAGCTTAAATATTATTAATGAGCATTGCTTTAGTTTTGTTGAAGGCGAGTTAGTCTTTAAAAAAAATATCAAGGAAACCTCAATAGCTTTTACAAGCTTTGAAGCCCATATAGCTAATCACGACTCTATTGAAGAGCTTAACTGTATAGTTCGTAACTTGTATATTAACAGTCGTTTTCGAGAGCCTTGGTTTTCTGCGCAAGAGCGAGACAGCTTTTACCAAAAATGGGTTGAAAATGCCGTCCTATCAAAGTTTGATGATTGTTGCCTAGTAATCAAAAATGATGATGACATATCTGGTTTTGTAACAGTCAGGATCCAAGAGGAAGAGGCAACAATAGGGCTTATTGGTGTTGCATTACCCTATCAAGGTCAGGGCTTAGGCAAAAAGCTACTCGCGCTTGTTGAAAGTTATTGCATTGCTAAAAAGGCTAATGTGATCAAGGTTGCAACACAAACAAGTAATATTTCGGCTGCAAATTTATATAGCAAAAATGGTTTTGCTATAGCTGATATTTCGTATTGGTTCTACAAACAGGTTTAAAGATGATCCCTTTCAATGTGCCTCCTAAAACAGGCAGTGAGTTAAAATACATAGAGCAAGCTATTAACTCTGATAAGTTATGTGGTGATGGTCACTTTTCAAAAAAATGTGAAGCATGGATAGAAAGTAACTTTAATACCACAAAGGCACTGCTAACGCCGTCGTGTACTGCAGCTCTTGAGCTTGCAGCTATTCTTATAGATATAAAAGCGGGTGACGAAGTCATCATGCCTTCATATACTTTTGTATCGACCGCTAATGCATTTGCATTACGAGGCGCTAAAATAGTTTTCATTGATGTACGTCCAGATACCATGAATATGGATGAGTCATTAATTGAAGCCGCTATAACCTCAAACACACGCGCTATAGTACCGGTTCATTATGCTGGGGTAGCGTGTGAAATGGATACAATATTAACAATCGCAAAAAAATATAAACTTTGGGTAATAGAAGATGCAGCTCAAGGCGTAATGTCTACATATAAAAGTCAAGCATTAGGTGCTATTGGGCACATAGGTTGTTTTAGTTTTCATGAAACTAAAAACTACTCTTCAGGCGGTGAAGGAGGAGCAATTTTAATTAATACACCAGAATTAGTTGAAAGAGCAGAAATTATTCGCGAAAAAGGAACAAATCGTAGTCAGTTTTTGCACGGCTTAGTAGATAAATATACTTGGCAAGATATAGGTTCGAGCTTTTTACCAAGTGAGTTGCAGGCGGCATACTTATTCGCACAACTTGAAAATGCAGAGGCTATAAATAATTATCGACTATCAATTTGGGATTATTATTATGGTGAACTTAGCCAAGTTATAAACTCAGATAAATTGCCTTATATTCCTAATAACATAAAGCATAACGCGCATATGTTTTATATAAAATTAGACTCTGATGAAGAACGAACAGAGTTTATAAATTACATGAAAAAGGAATGTATCACCACGCCATTCCACTATGTGCCACTACACTCAAGTCCTGCTGGATTAGTTTTAGGGGAGTTTGTAGGTAATGATATTTACACTACTCATGAGAGTTCAAAGTTAGTTCGCTTGCCAATGTACTTCGCTATGCCCCATATTGCTCAAGAACACGTTATTAATGCGGTTAAAGGGTTCTTTAGTGACGACTAAAAAAATATTACATGTAGCAGAGTGCGATAAATTTATTCCTCCATACATAAGATTTATAAATAAAAATTTTAATAGTGATGAACATGAATTTCTAATTAAAAATGGAATGGCTAATGATGAGCTTGAATATGCTAAGAATATCTGTTTGACAGGGAGCTCATCTGCATCAAAGGTAAATCACCATATTCAGTTAATAATAAAAATGCACCGAGCTGATAAAATTATATTACATAGTTTAATGGATATAAAAATGGTTCAAATACTGAGTGTTATGCCTTGGTTGCTTAAAAAGTGTTATTGGATGATATGGGGAGCAGACTTATATGCTTATCAATTAAAGCGTGTCACTCTCAAAGAAAAAATAAATGAGTTTTTAAGATACAGGGTGATAAGTCGGCTCGGGCATTTAGTTACATATTTAGAAGGAGATGTAGCCCTTGCAAAAGACTGGTATGGAGCAAAAGGAACTTACCATGAGTGCTTAATGTATACGAGTAACCTATACAAAAAATATAAACTTCCCACAGTTGATAAGGTGAGGGTAAATATTCAAGTAGGCAACTCAGCCGATCCGAGTAATAATCATATAGAGGCGTTGGAAAAGTTATTACCATTTAAACATCAAGATATATGTATCTATGTACCTTTGTCGTATGGGCATCAAGAATATGCGAAGCAAGTAATAAAGCAAGGCAAAGAATGGTTTGGTGATAAGTTTAAACCCCTTACAGATTTTATGCCATTTGATGATTATTTGTTATTTTTAAGCTCAATTGATATTGCCTTTTTTAATCATAAACGCCAGCAAGCCATGGGCAATACAATAACTTTATTAGGCCTTGGTAAAACGGTTTACTTGCGAAGTGAAACCACGCAATGGCATTTTTTTGCAGAGAAAGGTGTTAACGTTGGCAATATTGAAAAGATCAGTAATTTAGATTGCTACAAATCACATAAAAATATTGAAATCATAAAAAATTACTTTTCTTCAGAGAACTATAAAAATCAACTTTCCCAATTATTTGATAAGTAACTACTTCAAAATCTTTAATAGTCATTGTTTTTTAAATAATACTCTATTGGGGGTTGCTCGCATGATGGAACGTAAAAAAATATGACCCCAAAAAAAATCCTGTCTTTTGCATTGGGCCCAGTGGGCGGTGCTCTCTTAGGTTTTGTTAGTTTGCCAATTATCACTTGGTTTTTTTCTCAGGAAGATATTGGCCGTATAGCTATGCTTAATGTAGTGGTAGGTTTTTGCACACTCCTTTTTAGCTTAGGACTAGATCAAGCGTATGTACGTGAATTCCACGAAGTTAGTAATAAGCCAGCCCTATTTAAGGCGTCATTCTCTCCTGGCTTAACCTTATTAATTTTTAGCTTATGTGTACTACTTAGCTTCGATAATGCAATTTCGTTATGGTTATTTGAGGTTGATAGCAAATTACTTAGCCTGTTAGTCGCTTTAGCTGTTTTATGTGCTTTTATGTCTAGGTTTTTATCTTTAATTTTGCGAATGAATGAACAAGGCTTTGCCTATTCAATGAGTCAGCTACTTCCCAAGCTACTTTTAATCATTATTATCTTAGGTTATGTTTTATTTTCGGTTAATAAAAATATTACCAACCTCGTAATAGCCAATGTTGCAGCTATATTACTCGTTTTTTTTATATACGCGTTGAATACAAGAAAGGAGTGGATTGCAGGACTTAAGGAAAAGCTAGACCCTAGCCAATTAAAAGGTCTGTTAAGCTTTGGTATGCCGCTAATTTTTGGCAGTTTAGCGTTTTGGGGACTAACCGCATCAGATAAAATATTATTAAAAGAGCTCTCAAATTACGAACAATTAGGGATTTACTCTGTAGCTGTTAGTTTTGCCGCCGCTGCAACCATTATTCAAAGTGTTTTCTCAACTGTTTGGGTTCCCGTTGTGTATAAATGGGCTGCAGCTAACGAAAACCTTGATAAAATATTCAAAGTAAACCGATATGTATTATTGGTAGTAATTATTTTATTTTGTTTGGCTGGCATACTTTCAGCTATAGTGACGTTTATACTTCCTGATAGTTACAAGGCCGTTCAATGGATTTTAGTTCCGTGTTTAGGGTACCCATTACTTTATACCCTATCTGAAACAAGCGTTGTAGGTTTGGGTATTACTCGGCGCACGGGGTTTTCAATGCTTGCATCTGTAATTGCTTTTGGAGTTAACTTGTTAGGAAACGTATGGCTAATTCCTAAGCATGGTGCAATAGGTGCAGCTATAAGTACGTGTTTTTCTTTTTGGATATTTTTTATATTAAGAACTGAGTTTTCTATCTATTTTTGGAAAGCAATCCCTAGGTTAGGCATGTATATTTATACAACCCTATTGGTGCTTGGCTCTGTTATACATGCATTATATGCTAACAGTTTACAAAACTACTTTACGCTATATTGGTGTCTGATATTAATGAGTTTATTTTTCTTTTTTAAAGATGAAATTTTTGAAAGTAAAAGCTTTATTAAAAATAAAATCTCTGGAATGAAGTCTTAGCAAGTTTTTTTGTTACAACAGTTAGGTTAACCATAAACAAATACGCAAACGTTTTTACCGTTAGCCTGATATCAATTATTCCAGAACGCCATTATAAAAAGTATTTAATTACATTTAATGGCTTTTTCTAAGCCGAAGTCGCCTAAATCAAGTGTTTAATTCACCACTATTTAAAGTAATAGCTTATTACCGCTAAATGCCCTTTAAATTAAGATTTTTACTTACTTATCTCTATTTTAACCTCATTTCCCAACACCTCTTTGTATTTATTTACCATTGTTGTTTTTGCATTATTATCACCATACACAATTTTTATATGGCTTGGCTTTTTACGCATACCGGTTATAAATTTAACTAATCCATTTTGATCGGCATGTGCGCTGTAACAACTAATGGTGTGCACCTGCGCGTTAATTGTAATACGTGTATCCTTATAAAAACATACCCTGGACTTCCCATAGTTTGCTAGACACCTAGTGAGTTACATTCTAACTTCTAAAAAGAAGTGTTTTATGAGGAAAGGCAAGCGTTATACCCAAGAGTTTAAAGAAGCGGCTGTTAAACAAATTACTGAGCGTGGATATTCAGTTGCTGAAGTCGCTGAACGATTAGATATTTGCACCAAAACGTTATATCACTGGCGAAGCCAATTATCAGATAAACCTAAATCCGTTCAATCATCCGATGAAAAACTGAAGGTCGCCAAATTAGAGGCTGAGTTAAAACGTGTCACGGAGGAACGAGACATTTTAATAAAGGCCGTAAGGTACTTTGCCTGCAACCCCGAGTAAAGTAAGGCTTCATTCGTGATCACCAAGATGAATTTTCTATCACGGCGATGTACCGCCTTTTTAAGCTACACAGAAGTGGTTTTTATGCGTGGTTAAAAAAGCCCTTAAGCGATAGAGCTCTTGAATATAATCGTTTGTTGAAGCTCATTAAAGAGTTTTATGTAGCCAGTGGTGGCACGTATGGTTGCCCTTGGATACATGCAGACTTGCGTGAAGCAGGTGAGCATTGCACCATAAACCTTGTTGCGAAGATCATGCGACAACATAAGCTTAAAGCGCAAATTGGATATAAGCGTCGCAATTTTAGAGGCGGTAAGGCATCGCGGATTGCAGATAACTTATTAGCGCGTCAATTTAACCCGCCAGCGCCGAACCAGTCGTGGGTGAGCGACATAACTTATATAAGAACCTATGAAGGTTTTTTATATGTGGCAACAGTGATGGATTTATTCTCTCGGCGTATTGTGGGCTGGTCGATGGATAAAAATATGAATCAGCAGCTGGTGATAAATGCACTTAAGGTAGCCAATACGGCAGCGCTTACTATCTCGCATTTTTGAAAGAATATAACCTTGTACCTTCGATGAGTCGAGCTGGGAACTGTCATGATAATGCAGTTGCGGAAAGCTTTATTGCGACAATTAAAAAGCGAACAATTAAGCGTAAGATATACTCGACACGCGAAGATGCGAAAGCTGAGATATTTAATTTTATAGAAATGTTTTACAATCCAAAAAAGCGCTATTCACACAGGCGGTGTTTCACCTGCTAAGTTTGAAGAAGCGTACTATTCTGAGTTAAAAGCTGTCTAGTGAAAGCTGGGAAGTCCACTGCATTTATTTTTTAAGAGTAAAATTAAAAGTAGAGCTAAACAGTAATTTAAGCAAAATTTAGGTGTGTTGTAGCAGCGGCTTTATGCCGCGTTAAAGCAATAAGACCAAACGCGAGATAAGTTTGTCGCTACTTGTAAGTTTTTTTCATTCACTTCGCTTTCACTCCTTCATGTGCAAAAAATAAAGGTATTATTCACCAAGAGGCTAAGAGGGCGCACCGAAGCAGTGGCTTTATACCACGTTAAAAAATAAGCCCAAACGCGAGGTAAACTTGCTGCTACTCACGTGTGTATAAGCTGCTTTATATTAAATAGGCATAAACGGATATGAAAAATACAATTACTGCTGTTAACAAAGTAAGTGTACATTTACCTTAAAAGACTATTTACTTAAGAAACTTAAATTGTTTATAATTATGTGCTGTTAAAAATAATGTTGTGTTTGTTGCAATTGTGTGTGTAGTAAGGATTGCTATGAAGGGTTGGTATTTAGTTACATGTAGGCCTCGCCAAGAAGAGCGAGCAGCCACCAACTTACTTAATCAAGGCATTGAAGTTTTTTATCCAAAATTAACCACCGAAAAACTCATCAAAGGCAGGCGAACTGTTAAACAGTCTGCTCTGTTTCCAAGCTATTTATTTATTTGCTTAGAGTCTCAAAACGGTAACTTTTCTGCTGTAAAAAATACACGTGGAGTGATTGGGTTTGTTACTTATGGCGCCCGTTACCAAGTTGTGCCAGATTGTCTTATAGAACAACTCAAATGTGAGCGCATAGAGTCTGCCGAATCAACAATACCTAAAGCAGGTGATACCGTAAGCGTAAACAACAACGCGTTTAACAATGTTTCAGCAATATATAAAGAGCCTGATGGCGACATGCGTAGTATTTTACTTATTAACTTACTTAATCAAAAAATTGAGGTAAGTGTAGATAACAAAGATATCAAACAGTGAGGTTAAAGGTTGTAGCGAAGTTACGCCTTAACACCTAAAAAGTTAAGTAATATCAGTACGTAGGAACTGCAACCTAGGGGCGGAAGCGTGCCCGAAGGGCTAGATAAGCAAAAAAATTTGCTTTCAAGCTGGAGCGAGAGGAGCTCTGCGACGAACTGGAACGTGAAGCGTGCCCAATGGCTGGCGCCTTGTAGACGCACAACTTGTTGGCGTAATGGGCGAAGCCCATAATAGTTGTAGCAACGGCTATAAACCGCGTAAAAATTAAATACTGCAAGGTAAACTTACTGCATTACTTCAATAGTATCATTTTTAAAATTTGGTTAATTTAATCAATACGGTTAAATGATTCAAGCTTGCGCGTAAACAGACCTCATGCTTTAATTACATCGCTAAAAAAAATAAGTACTCACCAAGGTTGGTGAGCAAGAGCAATATTTAAAATAATTTTGGGATTCTACAATGGCGTTAAGCTGTAAATCACTCGCAACTTCTCTCGTAATGCTAGCAATATCAGGATGTACAATAGTACCCGGTAGCCATTTTGAAGGCATAGACTCAGGCGAACAAACATATAACCTTGAGCAAGATCTCGAAAAAGTAAACATTCAAATTATTGACTCTCAGCTTTTAAATACACAAAAGCTAGCGCAAGCAGCTGCTAAGCCAATCTCCAGCAACGCAGGTGTTAGTACTAGCAGCTACGAATATAAAATTGGTGTAGGCGATGTATTAACAATAGGCGTGTGGGATCATCCCGAACTCACAATACCAGCAGGTACACAAAGAACTGCGGAGTTTGATGGCTTTAGGGTACAACAAGATGGCACAATTACTTATGCGTATGCGCCTAGTATACCAGCCGCAGGAAAGACAATAAGCCAAGTGCGTGACGACTTAGTAAAGCGCCTAAGCCGAGTAATAGAAAACCCACAAGTAGATGTGAAAATAGTGGGCTTTAAAAGTCAAAAAACATATATTACAGGTGAAGTAAAGCAACCAGGGATATACCCAGTCACAGAGAATCCGCTTACCCTCATTGACGCACTAAACCAAGCCGGTGGTTTAACAGAAGCTGCCGATTGGCGCACAGTTACTTTTACCCGAGGCGATAATACTGAAGTTATTCAACTTGATAATTTTTATGCCCACGGCGATATTTCGCAAAACCGTTTATTACAGCACGGCGATATTGTGCATGTAAGCCGTAACGATGCGCAAAAAGTATTTGTACTTGGCGATGTTAAAAAAGCAGGTTCAGTAACCCTTAATCGCTATGGTTTAAATTTAGCCGAAGCATTAAGTGATTCGGGCGGTCTAAACGAAGCAACAGCAGATGCAAACGGCGTATTTGTACTGCGTAAAAGTAACATAGAGCGAACAGGCTATTTTGCAAGCGTATATCAGCTACATGCAAAAAATATTGCGGCTATGGTATTAGCGGAGCAGTTTGAACTGCAGCCAAGCGATATTGTATATGTAACTTCTGCACCACTTGCACGTTGGAACCGTGTAATCAGCTTATTGTTACCGTCTATAGCTACCGTTGATAGTGTAGATGATATCACTGCAAACTAAAGGTAAAAAATGTTTGATTCAGTTTTAGTAGTATGTGCGGGCAATATATGCCGCAGCCCTACCGGTGAGTATGTGTTAAAGCAAAAGCTTGAAGGTAAAAATATTAAAGTATCGTCAGCCGGGTTAACTGCACTTGAAGGTAAACCTGCCGATGCCACAGCAAAGCAAATTGCACAAGCTAATGGTGTAAATATGGATGCCCACCAAGGGCGCCAATTAACATCAGCTTTGGTAGCGCAAAACAGCGTTATTTTAGTAATGGAAGAACGCCATTTAAACGATGTACACGGCCGTTACCCCGAGGCACGCGGTAAAACCTTTTTATTAGGCAAATGGATTAACAGCGCCGAAATACCCGACCCATACCGCCAGAGCGCAGAAGCTTTTGAACACGTGTATACATTAATCGATAGCGCATGCAGCGCTTGGCAAAAGTATTTATAAGGAATGGCTAATTTAATGACTGCCCAGCCTAGTAATAAAAGTAATAACACGCAGCCCACTCAAGAAATCGACCTAATGGCACTACTTGGAGCATTGCTCGACCGTAAATATTTTATAGCCGGTATAACCGCTTTATTTATGTTTGTAGGTATTGTTTATGCTGTATTAAGTACACCGGTTTACCAAGCCACAACCATGATACAAGTGGAAGATGGCGGCGCATCTGTCCCTGGGTTTGATGACATGGCTGGCATGTTCGAAAGTACATCGGCCGCAGTAACAGAAATAGAGCTCCTTAAATCGCGCAGTGTAATTGGTGAAGCAGTAGATACACTAAAGCTTGATATTACAGCTGAGCCTAAGCTCTTCCCGTTTATTGGTAATCGCGCTTATCGTAAATTTATGTCAATGAGCGAGGGCGACCTAGCCGAGGCAAGCTTTGGTGCAAGCAGCTACGCCTGGGGCGGCGAAAGTATAAATATATTTAGGTTTGACGTACCTCGTACTGCTATAAACCGAGGGTTTACGCTTGTAGCACAAACAAATAATGGTGTGGCGCTTTTAAATAGTGATGGCAACCAAATACTCGCTGGTAAAGTGGGTGAGGAGCTTACCAATGGCAAGTTTAACTTAACAGTACGCGAGCTTAACGCACGCCCAGGTACAGAGTTTATAGTAACTCGTAAAGATCGCTTAAATACAATACTTGATTTACAAGCAGCCATTGGCGCAAGCGAAAAAGGTAAAGACTCAGGCATAATTAATTTAAGTTTACAAAGCACAAAACCAAGCTACGCCGAAAAAGTACTTGATAAAGTAGCCGCTATTTATGTACGCCGCAACGTTGAGCGTAATAGTGCAGAGGCACAAAAGTCGCTCGAATTTTTAGAAGTGCAATTACCTGAGATTAAAAAGCAACTTGAATACGCCGAGCAACGTTTTAACGATTATCAAATAAAGCGCCAGTCTATAAACATAACACTTGAGACCCAAGGTGTACTTGAGCAAGTAGTAAAGCTTGAAACCAAATTACAAGAGCTAAATTTAAAACGTTTAGAACTTGGCCGTAAATTTAAAAAAAACCACCCGTCATACCAAGGTATTATTGAGCAAATTCAAGCAGTAGAAAAACAAAAAGATCAGCTAATTGGCGAGGTGGGTAGCCTACCCGAAACTCAACAAGAGCTACTACGTTTAAAGCGCGATGTTGAGGTCAGTAATCAAATTTACACCTTGCTACTTAGCAAAACCCAAGAGCTCGATATAGTGCGTGCTGGTACCGTAGGTAATGTTCGTGTTATCGACTACGCAGAGGTAAACATCAGCAAGCCGGTAAAACCAAAAAAAGCATTAATAGTGGTTATGGCAACTATGCTAGGCGGTATGTTGAGCGTTGCCATTGTGCTTATACAAAAAGCAATGCACAAAGGAGTAGAAGACCCAAGCGAGATAGAAGCCATAGGCATACCTGTTTACGCAAGTGTACCGCACTCAGACCACCAAGATAAGCTAACGGGTTTTGCAAAAGCGCGTAAAATTAAAACGGCAAAAGCAAAAACTATACTCGCGCTCGATAACCCTGCGGACCTTTCTATAGAGGCGCTCCGTAGCCTACGCACAAGCTTACACTTTGCGATGATGGAAGCTAAAAACAACATTATTGCTATATCGGGCCCAAGCCCAGGTGTGGGTAAATCGTTTATATCGGTTAACTTAGCCACGGTGCTGGCACAAAGCGGTAAAAAAGTACTGATTATTGATGCCGATATGCGCAAAGGCTATTTGCAAACACAGTTTGGCTTAAAATGGGATGACGGCCTAAGTGATTACTTATCGGGCCGTTTAAACTTAGTGCAAGTTATCAAAACAACCAAAGTAGAAGGCCTAAGTGTAATTACCCGCGGGCAAATACCACCAAACCCGTCAGAGTTGTTAATGCACAGCAACTTTAGCAAATTGGTTGAAGAGGTAAGCGCTGCTTACGATATAGTAATTATAGATACACCGCCAATACTTGCAGTAACCGACCCGGCCATTGTCAGTGCTCATACAGGCACCACATTGCTAGTGGCTCGTTTTGGGCAAAACCACTTACGCGAAATAGAGCTCACCCGTAATCGTTTTGAGCAAAATGGAATAGATGTAAAAGGGCTAGTCTTTAATGGTGTAGTTAAAAAGGCTAGCAATGCTTATGGGTATTACGGTTATTACAACTATGAATATAAGAGTGATAAGTAGTTTTTGGGGCCTATTGGGCACTTTTTATAAAAATTACTAAATCAAGTAATTACAATGAGGTAGCCTAAATTGACTGTCTCAAAATGGAAAAAAGTGTCTCAGGGGGGAGTTTTATCCCTGAGGTGCACACTTGCTAAAACACAAGTTCATTTGTTTGTAATAGTAGTGTATTTAACTATAAAGGCCACTAAAACTCTAAATGTAGCGCTCACCCAAAAGATTATAAAGGGTTGTTAAACACTACTAATATTAGGCTAGCTTTCATATCACGCTTTTCAATAAAACAAATTTTCAATTTAACATTTACAAGTTCGAAGTTACACGCTCGAAGATGTATAACTAGATAAGAGAGTACATATGCACGATTCATTAACGGACCTAAAAATTGGCATTATAGGCTTAGGCTATGTTGGCCTACCATTAGCAGTTGAATTTGGTAAAAAGTTCCCTGTTTTAGGTTTCGATATAAATCAAGGGCGAATAGCCCAGTTACAATTAGGCCATGACTCTACCCTTGAAGTAAGTGACGAAGAGCTTGAAAATTCACCACAACTTGGTTTTTCCTCATCTGTTGCAGATTTAGAAAGTTGTAATGTATACATTGTTACCGTACCCACGCCTATTGATGAGCATAAACAACCTGATTTAACACCGCTGATTAAAGCCAGCGAAATGCTAGGTAAAGTAGTTAAAAAAGACGACATAATAATTTACGAGTCTACGGTTTATCCTGGCGCAACAGAAGAGGCATGTCTACCAGTCGTTGAGCGTGTATCTGGCCTCGTATTTAATAAAGATTTTTTTGCCGGCTACTCACCAGAGCGTATAAATCCAGGCGATAAAGAGCACCGCGTAACTAACATATTAAAAGTGACGAGTGGTTCGAACCTCGAAATAGCAGAAAAAGTTGATCAGCTGTATAAATCAGTTATCACTGCGGGCACACATAAAGCTAGCTCGATTAGAGTAGCAGAGGCAGCAAAAGTTATCGAAAATACTCAGCGCGATGTAAATATTGCTTTAATTAATGAGCTGTCGATTATTTTTAATAAGTTAGATATCGACACGCTCGAAGTATTAGAAGCGGCTGGCACTAAGTGGAACTTTTTACCGTTTCGCCCAGGCCTAGTGGGTGGACACTGTATTGGTGTAGATCCGTATTATTTAACACATAAAGCTCAAAGCGTAGGCTACCACCCAGAAATGATTTTAGCGGGCCGCCGTTTAAACGATGGCATGGGTAAACATGTTGTGTCTGAACTAGTTAAAAGTATGCTTAAAAAGCGTATCCATGTAGATGGTGCAAATGTGCTTATTATGGGCTTAACCTTTAAAGAAAACTGCCCAGATTTACGCAATACAAAAGTGGTCGATATAGTAAGCGAGCTCAAAGAATATAACATTAACGTAGACATAGTAGACCCATGGTGCTCAAACGATGAAGCTGAGCGTGAATATGGTTTAAGTTTAACCACAGAGCATAAGCAAAGTAACTACGATGCAATCATTCTTGCTGTAGGCCATAGCGAATTTAAACAAATGGGTACTGAGCAAATTCGTGCACTAGGTAAAGCAGAACACGTACTTTACGACCTAAAATACGTACTACCTAAGCAAAATGTAGATATGCGTTTATAACGCAGTATGCGCGGGTTTCTCCCGCGCTTTTAAATTAGATAGCATATGCCACGCACAATTAATAACTTAAACGTTGTTAGTTCAATATCCAGAGATTATATAGGGACGCACATGACGCGCTACGCACAAATTAAAACCGAGCTACTTTCATCACCTAAAACCTGGTTAGTAACAGGCGTAGCTGGTTTTATTGGCTCTAACCTTTTGGAGCATTTATTAAAATTAAATCAAAAAGTAGTGGGGCTTGATAACTTTGCAACGGGCCATCAACATAATCTTGATGAAGTAAAAGGCTTGGTTACTTCTGAACAATGGCAAGGTTTTAACTTTGTTGAAGGCGATATTCGTAATTACCAAGATTGCGAAACAGTGTTAGCTAATAACGGTAACGGCGTTGACTACGTATTACACCAAGCTGCCCTTGGCTCGGTACCACGCTCAATTGCGGACCCTTTAACAACTAATGCGGCTAATATCAGCGGCTTTTTAAATATGTTACAGGCAGCAAAAGAGGCTAACGTAAAAAGCTTTACCTATGCAGCAAGTAGCTCTACATACGGCGACCATCCGGCACTACCTAAAGTTGAAGAGAACATCGGTAATCCATTATCCCCTTACGCAGTAACCAAATATGTAAATGAAGTGTACGCGGGTGTATATGCCAAAACATATGG
Organism: Pseudoalteromonas espejiana DSM 9414; assembly: GCF_002221525.1. Taxonomy (NCBI): domain Bacteria; kingdom Pseudomonadati; phylum Pseudomonadota; class Gammaproteobacteria; order Alteromonadales; family Pseudoalteromonadaceae; genus Pseudoalteromonas; species Pseudoalteromonas espejiana. The sequence goes on from NZ_CP011028.1 coordinate 494,080, forward strand.
CTTTAAAGCCATTGGCTTACGTTACTTTAATGTTTTTGGGCAGCGCCAAGACCCTAATGGTGCTTACGCAGCGGTAATTCCTAAGTGGACTGCCGATATGATTAAAGGGGAGGATGTGTTTATTAATGGCGATGGTGAAACAAGTCGCGACTTTTGCTTTATCGAAAATACAGTACAAATGAATATTCTTGCTGCAACAGCAGAAGATAAAGCTAAAGATAACGTATATAACGTTGCCGTAGGTGACCGGACAACACTTAACGATTTATACAAATCTATACAGTCTGCTCTTAAAGAGTGCAATATTAATGCGACCCAAGATCCAATATATCGTGACTTTAGAGCAGGTGACGTACGACATTCTCAAGCTGATGTGAGTAAAGCCGTTAATAACCTAGGGTACGTCCCTGAGTACAAAATAATACAAGGTATTAGTAAGGTAATGCCATGGTATGTTAAGTTTATTAGATAAAAATTATTTCTTTTCCTGAGAGTAGCTGAGCGTTGAATATCATAATATGAAAGTAAAATATAATGTAATAGCTAATTTTATCGGCCAGTTTTATGTTATGACTGTTGGTATATTAGCGCTGCCATATTATCTTAAATATTTAGGAAGTGAAGCTTATGGTCTTGTAGCATTTTTTACAATGTTGACATCTATGATGATGTTATTGGACGCTGGAATAATACCAACTGTAACCAGAGAGTCAGCAAGGTTAAATAATGATAAAGCAAAACTTAAATCAACTATAAGAGTAATCGAGTATTTTCTTTTACCAATCACTTTAATTACAGCATTTGGCGTGTATTTTTTAAGTGGTAAATTAACTAATAATTGGGTTGATTTCGCTACATTGGATTTTTCATCAGTAGAAAATAGTATCAAAATTATGGGGTTCATTATTGCAATAAGGTGGTTTGGTTCTGTCTACCAAGGTGTATTAATGGGTTTAGAGTATCAAGTCTGGGTCAATTCTTACAAAATAGTGATTTCAACTTTTAGAACGATAGTTGCTTTATTGTTAATAGTCTATATAAACGATGATATAACAACTTATTTTTTGTATCAGCTGCTTGTTGCAATAGCGGAGCTATTGGCAGTTATGCTCAAAACTTATTTAGCTTTAGGTATCAAATATAAAGCTAAACCAAGTTTCCAAATATTGAGAGAGATGTTGCCATTCATATTTTCAACGGGCTTTACAACTATAAGTTGGACGCTTTATATACAATTCGATAAGTTGTTATTATCTAGTTTTCTAAATTTAGCAGAATATGGTTATTATGTCATAGTTGTAGTTTTAGCTGGAGCTGTAATGAAGTTTTCCACCCCGTTTACTCAAGCAATGTTACCAAAAATGACTAGTTTAAAGAGTAAAAATGATATTGTAGGGTTCAATAAATTCTATAGAAAGGGAACTAGAACTGTAGCAATGCTGATTATTCCAATAACTGCTATGATGTCGTTTTATTCATCGGAGTTACTTTACTCTTGGACTGGAAATATGGAGCTAGCTAACTGGGGGGATGGGATATTAAAGTGGTATGTATTGGGGACAGGGTTAGCAGCTCTAAATATATTTCAATATTATATACAGTATGCGTCGGGAAATTTAAGATTTCATGTTCTATATAATACAATTTTGCCTCTAGTTGGAGTACCGTCATTGTATTTTATTATACATCTCAATGGCGCGCAAGGAGCTGCATACTTTTGGTTTTTTGTTCATTTTTCAACCTTTTTAATCTGGAATAAAATTGTACACGATAAGTTTATTCCAGGCCTACATTATCAGTGGCTATTTAGGGATATTCTGCCTTATACGTTAGTAACATCTGCCTGTATATTGCTTTTTAACTTAGTTAATATTGAGTTTTTTTCTTATAGCCAATTTGAAATTTTTGTCCTATTAATTTTTTTAGGTTTAATCAATCTTTTACTAAATTTAGCTGTTTATTTCTTTACTACAAAAAAGGCTCTTATATGAAATGTATAACCGTTATCACTACAACATATAACCGAGGTTATTGTTTACATCAATTATACGAGTCTCTGAAGAAGCAGGAATATAAAAAGTTTCAATGGTTAGTTATTGATGATGGTTCTAATGACAATACTAAAGAGTTAATTCAAGGCTATATAGATGAAAATAGTATCGATATTGAATATCATTACCATCAGAACATTGGTATGACAGCCTCTAGGAATATTGGTTATGAATTAGCTAAAACAGAATTAAGTGTTATTATCGATTCAGATGATTGGTTAGAATCTAATGCACTTAATAATATTATTGATTGTTGGGAAGAAAAAAAATCTGATAATATCGCAGGCATAATAGCATTAAACCAAAAACGGGATGAGAGCTTTGATGAAGTTAAGTTACTTCCAGACATAAAACAGCTTAAATTCAGAGATTTGCACGATATATATCGTTACGGTAAGGATGCCAAGCTAATTTATCGAACTGACATAGCAAAAAAGTACCCTTACCCCACATTTGAAGGGGAAAGAAGCTTTCCTGCTAGCTTCAAATTTAGAGCAATTGATGAAAAGTATGATTTAGTGACGATGAATAAGGTAGTCTGTATAGTTGACTTTAATCAAAATGGACAAACTTTTGATAGAATAAAGCAATACAAAACTAACCCTAAAGGATATGCTTTTTATAGAAATGAAATGATGAGAATATCAAAAAATAAAAGGTTCATACTCAAGCAAGCAATTCATTATATATCTTCATCATTTTTTGCTAAAGACTATATGTTTTTGTTTAAAGCATCAAAAAAGCTATACGTCGTTTCAGTTCTTCCTTTAGGTATTATGTTTCATTTATATATAAGGAACACCAAAAGACGCTCTTTAAAGTTCAAATAATTACACGCTTTGATATTTGACTTCGGTTGCCAATACATAATAGACATAGATATTAGACAAGATATACCCTGTACAATTATTGGGTAAAGGTAAAGGTAAAGGGAAAGGTAAAGGTAAAGGTAAAGGTAAAGGTAAAGGTAAAGGTAAAGGTAAAGGTAAAGGTAAAGGTAAAGGTAAAGGTAAAGGTAAAGGTAAAGGTAAAGGTAAAGGTAAAGGTAAAGGTAAAGGTAAAGGTAAAGGTAAAGGTAAAGGTAAAGGTAAAGGTAAAGGTAAAGGTAAAGGTAAAGGTAAAGGTAAAGGTAAAGGTAAAGGTAAAGGTAAAGGTAAAGGTAAAGGTAAAGGTAAAGGTAAAGGTAAAGGTAAAGGTAAAGGTAAAGGTAAAGGTAAAGGTAAAGGTAAAGGTAAAGGTAAAGGTAAAGGTAAAGGTAAAGGTAAAGGTAAAGGTAAAGGTAAAGGTAAAGGTAAAGGTAAAGGTAAAGGTAAAGGTAAAGGTAAAGGTAAAGGTAAAGGTAAAGGTAAAGGTAAAGGTAAAGGTAAAGGTAAAGGTAAAGGTAAAGGTAAAGGTAAAGGTAAAGGTAAAGGTAAAGGTAAAGGTAAAGGTAAAGGTAAAGGTAAAGCATTAAGTTGATATATATGGCTTATATTTTGTAAAATGTATTTTTATATGGGAGAATTTCTCTGAGCATTAAATCAGTCCTCTGAGTATGGCTACTTATTTGACATAGTATGCCCCAATAAAGGTAAAGCTTTCGCCTTATTTCTCCGAGTTAAATATTGTCTATCTAATAGTGTATTTAATGGTTACAAAGAATTAGTTGAATTGTGTTAGCGCGAGCACGAAATAAATTCTTTCAGTACCAGATACAATCAATGTATATGCGCTAGATATTGGATTAAATAGTCTTAATCCTTATGCAGACTTGTATAACACAGGTATTCATCCTTACAAATTATGACATTTCCCTTTCAATATCAGAATATTATTGCAAGACAGCTTATTACGCATTTGAAAATCACTTTTAGTAAATGTAACAACATTTACTTTTTTTCAGAAAATGAATAAAAGCTAATGATTGTCTCGGTTATAGTGAACGTATATAACTTTTCAGTATAAGATCTCAGTAAAGTGTATCCACGGATGACAATTCAAAATTATTAAGTTTTCGAAACTTTCATTCGGTATATTAAGTGGTGACCTATTTTTGGGGGGCTGATCTGATAAAGATCGAGTACAACAAAACAAAGAATATCACTGTGCTGGGATAAGAATTAATGATCAGCAGGTAGATATCTATATGAAAGGTAGAACGTTAACTTCAACGTAGTTTTTGATCTTTTTCACGGGCTTTAGAGCGATAAATGTGAATTCATAAGTATATTAATCGAATTCATAAGTGCTGAACACTGTTCTGTTCAGTAAGGAAGTGGCATTCCTGTAAACACATGGACGTTTTGGGTGTTAGTTTTCACATAAATGATGCGGTGGTGATAGATTTACTTGCTTTTACTGATTGTATTTATAGCCACTTACAATATGCTAAGGAAGTCTATAGGGCCATGCTGAAGTTAGCTATCCATAATATAGCAGCTAAAAATAAGTTACATAGGGTTAGAATAACTGGTTATTACTGACTTAACTAGCTAGAAGAAAAGCTATAGGTTTATAGTCAGGGTTAAGTTGCTAATATCAGACCATGGAATACACGTTATGTTTTGTAGTAATGTTTTAATTTATTTAGAAGGGCGTTATGGAGAAAATAGCTTTTATAATTAATAGCTTCGGAGGAGGCGGTGCTGAAAAGGTAACACAGCAATTATTGGAGTACATATTATCAACTAATAGTGCCGAAATACATCTTGTGTTGTTAAATAATGACGATATTGAATACGAACTACCGAGTCAAGTCATTGTACATAGGCTTGGAGGAAAAAGTATTCGCTATGTCGAATACTTTCTTCTTCTATGGAAAGCCTTGAAATTAGCTAATTTATTATCAGCAAATAAGATTGATCACTCTATCTCTATGTTGTTTAGAGCTAATGTTTGTAATGTTATGTCTAAGCTATTTGGGAATAAAAACCAAATAGTGATTTCTGAACGCAGTTTTAGTAATTTTAATTCTGGAAATAATCTTTTAATAAATAAGTTGATTACATTCTTTTATAGCAAGGCTGATAGGATAATTGCTATTTCACATGGTATAAAAGAATCACTTGTAAGTGATTTTCACTTGAATGCTAGTAAAATTATTGTCATTCATAATCCTGTTAAATTAAATCGATATAGCGTATTACCAGTACAAAAAGAGAATGTCGAGTATATTTCAGTTGGCCGACTTATTAGTTTAAAAAATCATGAATTACTGATAAAGGCATTTTCAGCTTGTGTAGATATTAACCCTAAAGCAAAATTGATAATATTAGGAGATGGGCCGTTAAAAGAAAAACTGCAGGGTTTAGTATGTAGCTTAAGCTTACAAAACCATGTGACTTTGACTGGATTTGTAGAAAACCCTGGTGAATATCTCAAGCAATCTGATATTTTCGTTTTTAGTTCCTTAGTTGAGGGTTTTGGTAATGCGATAACCGAAGCTATGAGCTATGGTTTGCCTGTAATTTCAACTAATTGCCCATCTGGCCCTTCAGAGATACTATCTGGCGGAGATTATGGAGTTTTGGTCAAAAATGATAATGTCGAAGAGCTTAGTCGATCTATGATTAAACTAATGGAGAGTTTAGAGCTTAGACAGCATTATTCATTAATGTCACAGAAAAGAGTCTTAGACTTTGAAATATCTAAGATTGCGGAAAAATACATAAAGACGATTCGATAAATAGTAAAAGTAGGGTACATTGGCTCTTATATGAAAAAGATTCTTCACATTGTTGGCAAGATGAATTTAGGTGGTACAGAAACTTACATAATGAACCTATTTAGGGGAGTTAATAAGAAAAATTACACATTCGATTTCCTTACTTATTATTCAGAAGGGGAAGAAGGTTACTATGATAAGGAAATACAGGATCTCGGTGGTAATATATATAAGATAGCCCCGTTTAACTTTAGAAATGCGGTGTCTTTTATTAGATCCATAAGGAGGATCATTAAGGAGGGGGAATATGATGTAGTCCATGCCCATACAACTTATAACATGGGCTTTGCTTTATACGCTGCTTATAAAGAGAATGTTAATATTAGGATTGCTCACTCTCATAATACAAGCATTGGTGAGCGAAAATCACTCCCTCACTACATATATAGAAAGATAATGCATTTTTCTATAAATAATTATGCAACTCACTATTTTGCATGTAGTTTAGCCGCTGCAAATCATATGTTCACAAAGTTTAATGTTGAGTCAAATAGTTACTCTTACCTACCAAATGCAGTAGAGCTGGAAAGCTTTTTATCGATAAAAGAAAATAATCTGAGAAAAGATCTCAACATCCACCCAAAAACTAAGATTATTGGCCATGTCGGACGATTTGGAAAAGCAAAAAATCATGATTTTATTATAGATATATTTAATGAGCTTACCTCAATTGAAGATAACTATTGTTTGATTTTAATTGGAGAAGGTGCATCGAAATCAAATATACAGGAAAGAGTGAACATTTTAGGTTTGAATGACCGAGTGAGGTTTTTAGGCCAACGCAATGACATACCGGATTTAATGTCTATTATCGATGTTTTTATTCTTCCATCACTATATGAAGGATTTGGTATTGTTCTTTTAGAAGCTCAGGCAAGTGGCTTGCCATGTGTTGTTTCTGAAAATATTCAACCAGAGCCTGACATGAAGCTGGGACTAATTCATAGAGTCGAATTACAGAATAAAAAACAATGGCTCTTATGTATAAAGAAATTAGCACATGAGTCAAAAATGCCTATCAGTACTAGAGAACTAGCTATAAAAAACAGCAACTTTATTTTATCAAAGGTTCTAGATAAGTTAACTAATACTTATGAGAGCAGAAAGTGAATAAGTTAAAAATATTAATTGTTATGAAAACTATGAATATTGGTGGAGCTGAGAGGAGCTTAATAGGCTTACTCTCCTCGATAGACTATGAGAAGTGTGATGTATCTTTAAAGTTATTTCATCATGAAGGGGATTTTTTGCCATTAATCCCCGCACCGGTAAAAATTATCCCTAATGATCCTCTATATTCAAACTATGAACGACCACTTCGAAAAGTACTTTTCAGTAAATACTTTAGGTTTGGTGTTGCCCGCCTAATTGGTAAGATCGAATGCTATATTTATCGTAAGCGTAATAAAATACCTTACAGCTCTTGGATAGCCCAGCAGTATACCCATAAAAATATAATTAATAAGTTGCCTCAGATCCCTGGGAATTATGATATGGCGATCAATTTCTTAGGAGTTCCTGATGTAGTCTGCAAAAAGGTTGTAGCCAAAATTAGGCTAGGTTGGGTTCATACAGATTATGAACAATTATCTGTCAATGAAGAGCTAGATATTAGAGTTTACTCTGAGCTCGATTATATTATAAACGTCTCAAAAGATTGTAATGAAATTTTCAAACTAAAATATCCTTCCTTAAATCATAAAGCTAAAGTTATTGAAAATATACTTTCTAAAAAATCAATAGTTAAACAGTCTAATTTAAATGTTGCAATGGAGGATATGCCGCGTGTAATTAGCGAGCAAATTATTCTCTCAATAGGTCGATATTGCAGGGCGAAAAATTTTGACAACATACCGAAGATTGCTAAAAATCTTCTTGAATACGGTTGCCGTTTTAAATGGTATATAATAGGTTATGGTTCAGAAGAAGATATTATAAGAGATAATATTGATAAACTAGGACTTAGCGACGTAGTTATACTGTTAGGAAAAAAGGCAAACCCTTACCCATATATTAAGAAATGCGATATATATGTGCAACCTTCTCGTTATGAGGGGAAATCTGTTACCGTTAGAGAGGCTCAAATTTTAGGTAAGCCAGTTGTAATAACAGACTACGCTACAGCGCCTAGCCAAATTAATAATGGGGTTGATGGCATAATTGTCCCCATGGAAAACACAAAGTGTGCTTTGCAGTTGTCAAAAATTATGTCCGATAAAATTTTATTGTCAAAATTAGCGAAGTATTGTGATAGTGCAGATTTTGGAAATGAAGAAGAAATCAACACACTTTATAAATTAGCTGGAAAGGTACAATGAAAAGAATTTACTCTATTTTATACCATCTTACATCACCACTATTACCGACATCTTACTTTCGTTTGAATGCTTATGGTCGATCATATCATGTGTCAATTGGCCTGAAAATTCGACGCTTTTTATGTTCTAAGATAATAACTAATTGTGGTAATAATATAAACATTGAGAAATTTGCAAAATTTAACTCAAATATTAGTATTGGGAACAATTCAGGAATCGGTTACAAGGCTCAAGTAGGACCGCAAACACACATTGGTGACAATGTTATGATGGGGCCTGAGGTTGTTGTTTATACACGTAATCATGCAATTGATCGTGTTGATATACCTATGTGTCAGCAAGGCTTCAAAGAAATAGCTCCTGTATACATCGAGGATGATGTATGGATAGGTAGAAGAGTGATTATTTTACCGGGGGTTTCGATTGGAAAAGGTTGTGTATTAGGCGCAGGTAGTGTAATTGCTAAAGATATACCACCTTATTCTATTGTAGTTGGTAACCCTGGGAAAGTAATTCGGAATAGGCTGGCTGGGAGCTAGTTAGCCGTTATTATTAGTATATGACGTATAGGACTATAAACGTTGCTATTTTATATAATTCTATTTTTTATTTGGGTTTTCTCATTTTTAACTGATTTTTCAGATGAAAAAGGAAACAAAACATTTTTCTTTCTATTAAGTATGATTTTTTTAACAGTATTAATTGGTAGTAGATTAGAGTTTAATGATACTGAGAGCTACATTTATAACTTTTTAAGGTTAGAACAAAATAGCAATTTTAAAAACGTATTTATTATTAGTGAGTTAGGAGATAACCCTTTATTTTATAATTTGCAACTCTTTTTTAAGAAATATATTTCTGTTGATCCTTATTTATTCATCTTTTTAAATGCTTCTATTATTAGCTTTTCGTTCATGCAGTTTTTTCGTAAAGCAAGTGTATCAATATCTTCATCATTTTTGATTTTTTCATGTTTTGGATTGCTTTTATTAAGTATGGCTGCGATGAAGCAAGTGTTGGCAATGGCTGTTGGTATTTGGTTTTTTTACGACTATTGTGTTAATAATAGACTGAAATACTTGTGGGCTCTGATATTAGCTATATTTATACACCCTTTTATATCATTTTACTTAGTCTTTCTATTTATAGGGGATAATATTTGGAGTAGACGGAAACTTATTTTATTTTTGTTCCTATTGATTTCTGGACCTATTATTTCTGGAAGTATTTCAAATATATTAGAGGTTTTGAGTTTAATAAGTGTCAATTATAATATGGATTACATAGAAGGCACTAAGGGGGGGAGTTTTGTTAGGCTAAGTGTTTACGCCGTGACACCGATACTTTTTTATATATATCGTGATTATATAAATCAATATAGTAGTAAGTTAGTAATCGTTTCTGGTAATTGCTCCATTATCTCATTCCTCTTTTTTTACTATGGTACTTTTCAGGCTGCTAATATGTTTTCTCGGCTTTCTTCTTATTTCGATATAGTGTCAATAATTGGTTTGGTTTGGATATTACACAAAGCACCAATGAGTACATTCACTAGAACTATTGCTTTTATTTCTATGTACATACTATACCCTCTATTTTTATATTATGAGTTAGTTTTAAAGCGCGGGTTTACCTATATTAGCCATTTAAATTATATATTTACCTAACCTCACAAAGTTACAGTACCATTGACATAAGATAAACTATATAGAAGTGCTCATATATACCACCTATCACTATATGTAATAAACAGAGCTGTATACCCGCCTACTAGGCATTTAAAGTACCATGGTAATAAATTGTTTAGAACAGCGATTTTCAGCTAATATAAGTGTTTGCCTGTCTTTCTGTATGGGAGAGCGACACTAAACAACTCGATACGCGAAGATGCGAAAGCTGAGATATTTAATTTTATAGAAATGTTTTACAATCCAAAAAAGCGCTATTCACACACAGGCGGTGTTTCACCTGCTAAGTTTGAAGAAGCGTACTATTATGAGTTAAAAGCTGTCTAGTGAAAGCTGGGAAGTCCAGTAGAGGAAAACCGACAGTACTTGATAGTCATTATACAAATTTGAAATGTCGTTAACGTTTATGACGTTATAAAGTTATGTAATGTATGAGTATGCCTGAAACTATTAGGATAACGGGCCAATGGAGCGATCTCATAGCAACGGTTAAACGGAATGGATGTTAAAGATTGGATATGTAAACTTTAAAGGTGCTAAATTCGGGTTTAGTGATTATATCAACTGATATTACAATATCGCTAGGCGCACTATTATGATGCTGGCTTAGCGCCGAAAGCAAGTAGAGGGCTGTAATTACACAATAAGTGCGTTGGTTAATCCTTATATTCAATGTAAGGAGGATCTTTGAAACCATGCAGTATCTTCATAAAAGACACATTTATTTAAGTGAAATAGTATTATTGATGAAGGAGAATTATTGTTTTGAAACATTATTTATTTGTCGCAAACTCCCCATTTACAATTACGAACTTTAGGAAAGAGCTCGTATTTTCATTGATATCAGAGGGGGGGAAAGTCTCAATTTTGTGCCCTAATGACTGTAATTTATTAGACAGCTCCAGTCAAAAACAGGATTTTATAAATAATGGAGTCGATTTTTATAACTTAAATGTTGATAGAGCTGGAATGAATCCTCTGGTGGACTTAATGATGTTTTTGAAAATAATAAGAACTATCAAGAAAGTAAATCCAAGCATAATACTAAATTATACTATAAAGCCAACAATTTATTCATCACTAGCAGGGGGGATTTTGGGGAAGAAATTTATTTATTCTAATATAACAGGAATGGGATATGCCTTCACTGATAAATGTTTAAAAGCTAAGCTGTTATCAGTCGTTATTAAACTACAGTATAAATTATCTCTGTATTTTAATAACAAAGTGTTTTTTCAAAATCCTGATGATTTAAGGTTTTTTGCTAAAAATCAGCTAATTCGTAGTGATAAAGCAGTATTGATTAATGGTTCTGGCGTTGATATCGACTACTTTAAAAATACAATTCATACTAAAATTAAGGTTATAAGGTTTTTATTTGTCGGCAGGCTACTTAGGGATAAAGGCGTTTTTGAGTATATTGAAGCTGCTAAGATAATAAAGAGGAGCTATCCAGATGCTGAGTTTTTGATCGCAGGTGCATTTGACTCGAACCCTTCTGCAATATCAGAGGCTGAAATGCAAAAACACATAGGATCAGGCTTGATTTCTTATCTGGGCAACGTTAGAGACATAAAGTGTGTGTATCAAAATGCTGATGTGTTTATATTACCCTCTTACCGAGAGGGAACACCTCGTTCAACGTTAGAGGCTATGTCTATGGAAATGCCCATAATAACTACTGACGCACCAGGGTGTAGAGAGACAGTCAAAGAAGGATACAATGGCTACCTAGTTCCGACAAAAAATGTAGAAGAGTTAGCAACAGCAATGGAAAGGTTTATTGTTAATAGGAGCTTAATAAAAATTATGGGTTATAATAGCCGTAAAATTGTAGTGGAAAAGTATGATGTAAAAAAAGTCAATAAGGCAATAATTGAGACGCTGATCTTATAACCATGATCTTAAGGGGGCTAACTTGAGGTTATTAATAACAGGTGGGAGTGGTTTCATTGGTCGTCACTTGACGAATTCACTTATTGGCTATGAAGCAGATATATGCTTTGTTGAGAGGGAGTGTGTGCCTAGAGAAGCGGTTGAAACTATTACGTATAAATACTTTTTATCAGAAAGCTTTCAAGATTATAATTTTGATGCGTTGATACACTTGGCAGGTGCCGCTCACGAAGCTTACTCAGATAAAGAGGCTTATAGCTTAAATGTTGACTTGTCAAAAAAGGTCTTAACTAAAGCTTCATGGTTGGGTATTCCTAAAGTTATTTACTTAAGTACAGCAAATGTATACTTAAATAACAAGGGGAAAGCTAATGTTTTTTCAACATTACATAATGTGAGTAGACTTAATAATACCACTAAAACCAAATTAGAAGCTGAGCAATATGTTAAAGAAAGTAGTTTAACCTATACAATTATTCGCAGTCCATTAGTTTATGGTGAAGGGGTTAAAGCAAATTTTTCATCACTAATGCGTCTTATTAATAAAGGGTTACCACTGCCCTTTAGAGCAATAAAAAATAATAAGCGAAGCTTAGTCTCTGTTTATAACTTAGTTGATTTAATAAAAGTGTGTATTGAGCATCCCAAAGCAGCTAATCAGGAGTTTTTAGTTAGTGATGATAATGATATGTCTACAGCTGAAATGGTGGCATTAATGGCAAAAGTACAAAATAAAAAAAATATCGCTTTACCAGTGCCTATTTGGTGTTTTAAGTTAGCAGGAAAGCTGCTAAATAAAGCTGACGTCATAAATAGGCTTACGGGCTCCCTTCAGCTAGATATAACCCATACAAAAAACACGCTTAATTGGACGCCTCCATACTCCGTTGAGCATGGTTTCGAATTAGCAGCTAAAAAGTCTACACGAGATAATTAATGGATTTATAAATGATACGTTTACTCGATTTTTGGTTTTCACTTTTTGGATTGTTATTTGCAATGCCATTTTTAGTGATTTTATATATTATTGGTTTATTTGATACTGGTTCACCTATATTTATGCAGGAGCGTGTTGGTCGAAATAAAAAACCATTCACATTGGTTAAGTTCAGGACTATGACTATTGGTACTGCATCGGTCGCAAGTCACTTAGCAAGAACAGCATCAATCACCTCATTTGGTAACTTTTTACGTAAAACTAAGCTTGATGAGCTTCCACAGTTGTGGAATGTTTTAAAAGGTGAAATGAGTTTAGTCGGCCCTCGACCAGGTTTGTTTAACCAAGAGGAGTTAACTCAAGCACGTGAAGCTAAAAATGTGTTTGCAGTGCGCCCTGGGATTACTGGTTTAGCACAAGTTAGCGAAATCGATATGTCTACCCCTGAACTACTTGCTAAAACTGATCGTGAAATGATTGATACACTCACAATTAGTAATTACTTTAAATACATACTAATGACAGTTACTGGTAGTGGTAGTGGGGATAGGGTTAAATAAGGCCAACTAGCTATAATAGTAAAATGGCCCCAATTATATATTATACTGGGGATGCTTTTTTTAATTTTTGACTAACTAATCCAAACAGTTATTTGAAAATGAGTCTCAGGCAAAGACATTTATGAGACACATTTTACCATCATTTATTACACCAATAGTGATATCCATGGTATTTATAACCGTTGTAATTAAGCGCTATTATTTTTTCTATTTACTCAATAAATAAACTTATTTAAAGCTAATTACACTAGTTTGTTATTTGGTATAGTTACCATGTTGTTAATTTTTATACAATACTGGCTTAACCTCGTATTTACACCACAAAGGAACGTGTTATGGATAGTTTCATTCGCTCTATTTTAAACGCCTCGCGTGTTAAAAAACGAATCATTACATTGTGTATTGATTCGTTTTTTATTGTATTGGCGTTTTGGCTAGCGCTAATTGTGAGGCTTGATAGCTTAGCGCCACTCCAGCGTTTAGATAATTGGCTTTTATTAGTAGTGTTAATACCGGTTAGCTTATATACATTTGTAAGTTTAGGCTTATATCGTGCTGTACTTAGGTACATGAACTCGCAAGCGATCTGGGCTATTGTCATCGGGACGGTAATAACAACAATCAGCTTGGTTTTAATCGCCTTTTTTATTGGTATTGACATACCACGTACAATGCCGTTTATATTTGCGTGGTTATGTTTGTTAACCGTTGGCGGATCACGAATATTGGTTCGCGCGATGATTAGCAAGATGACAACCAGTAATAAAGAGTCTGTTATTATTTATGGCGCAGGCTCTGCTGGGCGGCAGCTAGCTACTGCTTTAGGTGCTGGGCCAGAGTATTTTGTGAAGGCCTTTATTGACGATGATTTAACTAAGCATGGCTCAATAATCCAAGGCATACCTGTCGTGTGCTTCAAAGATATTTACGAGCTAGTAAATAAGCGTAAAGTAAGCAAAGTGTTATTAGCGCTCCCAAGTGCAACACGCTCCCGCCGAAAAGAAATACTCTCTCAATTAGAGCCTTTAGCTATTAATGTACTTTCAATGCCTGGCATGGCTGATGTTGTTGAAGGCAAAGCAAAGCTTGCGGAAATAGCTGAAGTGGGTGTTGAAGATTTACTTGGTCGCGATCCAGTAGAACCAAATATTGATTTAATGACTGCGAATATTGAAAATAAAGTAGTTATGGTTACAGGTGCAGGAGGTTCTATTGGCTCTGAACTATGTAGGCAAATAGTTAAACAAAAACCAACAAAATTAGTTTTATTTGAACAAAGTGAATTTGCTCTATATTCAATTGAAAAAGAGCTTTGTGAATACATTACCAATAACAGTCTAAATATAGAACTAGTGCCTATAATGGGCTCTGTTCAACGTATTAATCGTATTGAAACTGTATTGGTGGCATTTGGTGTTCAAACGGTTTATCACGCTGCTGCTTATAAACATGTTCCTTTAGTTGAGCATAATGTAGTAGAAGGTGTACGTAATAATGTGTTTGGCACTTACTACGCAGCAAAAGCAGCGGTAAATGCAAAGGTTGAGACTTTTGTGCTTATATCAACAGATAAAGCAGTACGCCCAACGAATGTAATGGGGGCGACTAAGCGTATGGCAGAGCTTGCGCTGCAAGGGTTAGCGCAAGAGCAAGGTGTAAAACATAAAACACGTTTTTGTATGGTACGCTTTGGCAATGTACTGGGGTCGAGTGGCTCTGTAGTACCATTATTTCGTAGGCAAATAAAAGAAGGTGGGCCAATAACCCTTACCCACCCAGGTATAACCCGCTTTTTTATGACGATTCCTGAAGCTGCGCAATTAGTAATACAAGCCGGTGCAATGGGCAAGGGCGGCGATGTATTTGTGCTTGATATGGGTGACTCTGTTAAAATTAAAGACCTTGCGAAAAAAATGGTTCGCCTTTCTGGATTTGAAGTTAAAAGCGATACCAATCCCCATGGTGATATTGAGATTAAGTGCACGGGCTTACGCCCAGGTGAAAAGCTTTATGAAGAACTGCTGATCGGAGATAATGTTGGTGAGACCTCTCATGAAAGAATAATGACAGCGAATGAAGTCATGCTGCCCTTGTCTGAGCTTAATGTATTCATAGAAGCATTAGATATTGCCTGTCATAACTTTGATCACGAGACAATACGTCAATTATTATTAGATGCTCCAACTGGCTTTAATCCAACGGATGGTATATGTGATTTGGTTTGGAATGTTAAGCAAGCGCAGCCAGTCCCAAGCGAACAAAATATTGTCAATATTAATTAAGAATTTTATTTCGCACTTTGTTGATGTAAAGGTAGGTATTTGGCCCTATAAATTAAATTTAAAGCGTGAGTTTAACTCGCGCTTTTTGTGTTTTGTAATAAAGCTTTATTTTTTAAATAATAGAGTCAACTAAAAATTAATAACGCGTATCGCGTTTGTAAAATTCATAAAGGAATAATCATGTCACGTAAGTATTTTGGTACCGATGGTGTAAGAGGCAAAGTAGGCACGTTCCCTATTACGCCTGATTTTGCAATGAAGCTTGGTTGGGCTGCAGGTACGGTTTTAGCCTCAAGCGGTACTAAAGAGATTTTAATCGGTAAAGATACACGCAATAGCGGTTATATGTTTGAATCGGCAATGGAGGCTGGGCTTTCTGCTGCGGGTGTAAATGTTGCCTTTGTTGGCCCAATGCCAACCCCGGCTGTTGCATACTTGGCTTCAACTTTTAGAGCTGATGCCGGCGTTGTAATTAGTGCCTCGCACAACCCGTACTACGATAACGGTATTAAGTTTTTTAATAATTCTGGCACTAAATTAAATGACGAGCAAGAGCTTGAAATTGAAGCTTTGCTTGAACAAGCATTAAAAAATGATGCCATGCAGTGTGTAAGCTCAGAGCGTTTAGGTAAAGCAAGGCGTATTAACGATGCCCCCGGCCGATACATTGAATTTTGTAAAGGCATATTTGCCAAAGACTTAACCCTAGAAGGCTTAAAAATTGTTGTAGATAGTGCCAATGGCGCAGCGTACCACATTGCACCTAATGTCTATTCCGAGCTAGGTGCTGATGTGATCAGCATTAATGACAAACCAGATGGTTTAAATATTAATGAGCAATGCGGTGCTACCCATTTAGATAGTTTGCAAACTGCCGTAGTCGCAAACAATGCAGACTTAGGTATTGCGCTTGATGGTGATGCCGACAGACTAATGCTTGTTGATGATGCGGGAAACGTTGTTGATGGCGACCAAATTTTATATATTCTTGCAAAAGCGGCAAAGCTACAAGGTAATATGAACGGCGGTGTTGTAGGTACGCTTATGTCGAACTTAGGCTTAGAGCTTGCGCTGAAAGACATGGATATTCCATTTAAGCGGGCAAAAGTAGGCGACCGCTATGTTGTTGAGCAGCTTAAAAACATCGGCTGGAAATTAGGCGGGGAAGGCTCTGGCCATATTCTACACTTAGATTATGCCACCACGGGCGATGGTATTGTTGCGTCTCTCCTAGTATTAACAGCGCTAATTCAGAAAAAACAATCATTAAAAGATTACGTAGCAGGTATGCAAAAACTACCGCAAGTACTTTTAAACGTGCGTTTAACACAAAATAATGCCGATGACATACTTAATACTGACTCAGTAAAACAAGCTGTAACCGAAGCTGAAACTATACTGGCAAATACAGGGCGCGTTTTACTGCGTAAATCTGGTACTGAGCCACTCATCCGCGTTATGGTTGAGTCTACAGATTCTGTCGCATCTCAAGCGCAAGCTGAGCATATTGCTATGGCAATAAAAGCGTTATTGTAGAAATATATGTAGATTATAGAAGGTGAGGTTTCTATCTCACCTTCTAGTATATCTATGGACTACGTATATAATTTGGGTTCAAATTACTGGCTATATGGCACTATTGATTCCCGAGTTAGCACGTAAAAACGTAGCTAATTTTATTTAGTATTTTAATTAAGCGCTTCATGCAATCCCACGCTCAATCATCATTTCATTAAACGCAAACCCATCCTGCCTAGATGCATTAGCAACATACGGCGCATAAACCTCAAATAATAAACGCGTATCACTGTGCCCAAGCATATGTGAGATATATAGCGGGTTTTCGTGCGCGGCAATATGTAGCACAGCTGCAGTGTGGCGTGTTTCATAAGGGCGTCTTCGTGCTAAGCCCGCTTTTTTTAGTGTGGGATACCACAGCTGTTTACTCACAAAATGGTTTTCGAGAGGGTTACCTTTATGCGTAAATACAAAGTCATTATTCGCTTGCTCTTTTACGCGGTTGAATAGCGTATAAAGCGTATCGCACATTTTTAATTCTCGGCGTGACTTAGGCGTTTTCACATCACACAACTCACCATTCACCCAGTTATGGCGAATACGAATAAGGCGGTGATTAAAGTCTATGTCTTCCCAACGTAAACCATGCACTTCACAACTTCGCATACCTGTCCAAAAGCGTACTTTAAAGTAATCATTCCACTGTGTAGGCACTTCTTCCAAAAAGCGTTGAACCTCATCCGCCGTTAGCGGGTTAGAATCGGCACGTTCTTCTTTAAGTACTTTGTATCGGCGCATGGGGTAAGGAAAGTTATGCTCTTCAGCCGCCAAGCTTAAAATAGCAATAAGTGGCCATAAAATGCCATTAATACGCTTGTTGGTGAGCTTTCGTCGGCCATTCTTTTGTATTAACGTTAAGCTTTCACGAAAATAATCTACATTGGCCAGTGTAATTTCGCTAATCAGTATATTACCAAATTCAGGGATCAAATAGGTATCGAGCGTATTGCGTACTACGCTTTGGTAACTGCTTTTCCATTTAGCTTTTTGACGGTCAAACCACTCATTAGCGTAATCGTTAAAAAATGGGTGAAGGCGATCAGGGTGTTTACTGCGCTGTAGAGCTTCAAACTTCGCTACTTTTTTACTCTCAGGAAAATAATCACGATACTGAAACGTTTCTAAATCAATTTCCGCGTTCATTTTTTTGAGTAGAGTATTGGCTTTTTTTAAATTGGCAGGTGTTGCCATGAGCTTAGTGCCTTCACGAAAGCGTTGCCCATAAAGATGTAAATCAAATTGAATACGCCCATTCGGGCGAATGCGAATGTGAGCCATAATGGCCTCCATTAGTTAATGGATCTATAAATAGATCTATCCCTCACCAATGGAATTCGCTAGAATTGAGCCATCGGCTGGATCGGTTTAAACGCGGAGCAGCCGTACGGGGTAGGGAGGTTGCCGCCTCTTTACCCCAACTGCTTGTTTTACTTTTGGGTTGTGTTTTATATCACTGTGTAATAAATGGTAAACAGCCACATTTTTTAATCTTACTAACAAATATAATGACTGCTGTTTATTTGTCCAGTGTTTTTTGTTTTTAATACTCATCATCAAAGTCACTTTTAAAAAAGTCATCCTTTTTTACTGGCTCTTCAGATCCACTCGTCTCTCTATTTTTATCTAGGCTCGCTAATAGTGTTGTTACTTTTTTATATTGGCTATCATCTCTTTCAATTGAAATAGTATGGGATGGCAGAATGTCATCTTTGGCGTAATACACGCCCAGTTTAAGTTCACCACTTGCCTCTTGTAAAATATCGAATTGCGCTGTTTTCGCACCGACTAAGTCTTTAATTTTGATGTTAATTAAATCTTTGGGCGAGAAGTGATACACCGAAGCTATTTCAGTGTTTACTGCGCTAACTTCGGATACTTCAATTGGGAGAACAAACTCATAAGGAGCTGTAAAAAATGCAACTGCCGCTTGTTCTTTGTTGAGGTATAGCAATGCACGGTTTTCTTTTTTGATAATTTTATATGCTTTTATGCAATGCCTGAGCTCTTCTTTAAATGTATAAAAATTTAATACAAATTGAAGTAGAGTTTTCGTTTTTGTAGGTGTTTTTGCTCTAAACTCCTCAATATCAGCTAATGAGTGCGTGACCGTACACTCTTCTGTTTTAAACGTCAGTACATCACCTGCCTGATCTATTTCTATATCACTGCTGTTTGTGGTCTCACACAAATCAGCGAGCTGCTTGGTAATTGCTTCTGTAATTGTAAGTGGTGTAGCAAGTTTAAGTGCATTTGATAGAGGCTTATCTTTAACTTCACCATTGCGTTGTATACGTATGTGATCGTTTCTAAATTCAAGCAGCTCGAAGGGGAGGCTTTTTGTTGCCTCTTCAACCACTTTGATAAGAAGTGCTTTGGGTATTTTTGAAGGCTTTATTTTTTTATTATCTTCAAGGTATTCTAAATGCTCAGGTTCTGCAGCACTGCAAGTACAGCGACGCAGTGCGACTGCATTATGTTTTGTATTTATATGTTGTAGTTCCATATAAAGGTTTTTCTTAGGATCCGTGCGAATATTTAATTCTATATCGACTTTGCTTGTAAAATAATCGGGAAGTTGTTTTACAAAGCTTGCATCAATAGCATACTTTTTATCCTTCAGGCTTGTTGATTGCTCACTAAGTTTAAAGTTGTGCTGATTGAATAAGGGCTTTTTACCTTCAATGAAGACTATCGTTCGCTCTTTTCTACTTATAATAGCGGTAACCTTATTTTCCGGAATTCGCGTATCGATCTTGCTAGCAAGCTCTTTAAGTTGAGCATGGTTATTATGAGAGATAATAATTTTCATGTTTTATCCTTTGGGAATTGAATAGATTGTATGAATGACAATGTATGCGCGAGCACACAAGGGGGAAGCTTTTTTTTAGGGGTTAACAAAATAGTTAATCTTGTTTTGCCTATAGGGTGTTTAATAAGTGAAATAGTTTCGTTCTTTTGAGTAAATAACCTCTTAAGCAGCGTTCGTTTTTGCTCATTATTCGTTTTTCTATTTACTGATAATATAAATTTAATTGTTAGCCAGCCCCAATCGGAGTGCCTAAAAGCAGTGGTAAATGCATGAGCGGTTTTTTTATTACAAGCCAGCGTGATTTGTAATGACTGACTATCATCAGAAAGTACGACGGGAGGTAAATTGTTAAGAGCCGTTCGCTGTTTTTTATGGACAGGCTTTATATGGTGTTTACCGCCTTTATCCCAAATAAAGCTCATTGCATCTATTTCCATTGCATTATCTTTAATCATATTATTAAAAATAAAGCCCAGTAACGTGTTATCGCTATCCAAAAGTGTATCTTTCCATGCTAAACCGTGTTCGTTGCTGGAAAGGTTCTGTTTTGTCTCGCTCTTTTTTCCAAATATGAATTTTCTGATGGTGTCATCGCATAATTGTAAGGGTTGGCTTTGTTTTTGTTTAAGGGTTTGGCTGGCATACTCAGGGCTGAGCCTAAGTAATATTCGAGATAGATCGTTAGATTGAGGGTTAAGCCCTAATAAATAGCGTAGCTCACTGTGCGTATATTTATGGCTAATATTCGGTGCATGAGCTCGACTAACGATAGGAAGTAGCCAGTCAATATCGTGCAAATACGACCAACGTGTAGTGCTATAATGAACGTGACCAATTTGTAGACCCATTTGATCTAAAAATATGGCTTCATTGACCTCACATACTGCTTTACCTTCAAGCCAATAATCAAAGCGAGTTGCCACCGATGAGCTCGATAACGCTTCTTGAATAAGCGACGTTTTCCCTCGTTGTTTATCGGGTGTATTATTTAAGGCGTGTAGAATTTGCAGCATAAATAGGTGCACACCACTGTGGCGAAGGTGATGAAAATTAAGATGTCTTCCAAACAAAAAGCGCAAAGCACGTGACACAGGTAATAAATAATAAAGTTGTCGTGAATGATATTTTTCACCTTCAAACCCCAACAAAGGCTGCTCGCGAGTCGTGTTATCTTTTATTTTAAAGAGAGATATAAATAACTGGCGGTACTGCTTAGGAAGCGTAGTGTATACCTTGCGGGTAGTATTGCTTTTGGTATTACCTTCTGATGTATTTGTTACGGTAATGGTTATAAGGCCAGTTTTTGGTTTGAAGCGAATATCTTTACGACGTAACCTTAGGACTTCACCACGACGGAGCATAGCGTAAAAGCCTAATAGTGCGGCAATCGCACAAAATAAACTACGCAAAGGGTGGTTTGTTTGGTTATTTATAAGTGACTTAATTAGCAAATCACATTCATCAGCATTTAAGCGAGCAGGGCTTACTGAAGGTGGCGCCAGCGGCGAACTAAAGTTAGATAAATCGAGCGTATCAGTGTGTTCTTGGTAGCTTAAAAAGCGCAAAAACCTATAAAAGGTTGCTTTTACATTGTTAGAGTGGATAGAGTCATAAACTGTTTTGGCCCACGTATTTACACCCTGCTCACTAATTGCATCTGAATAACTGAGGGGATAGGGCTTAAGTACCTTTTTTAATGCGGTGTAAGTGCTAATTGTTCCTTTGGCAAGGGTCGACTTTTGCGAGCCACCATGAATTATATAGTCCTTAGTAAAGTCAAAAAGTAAGCGCGGCAAAATGTTAGTAGCATCCAAAGCGGGTGTGGCGACTATGTTTGGATTTTGTATATTCTTAAGTAACTTAGTGTGTCTCCAGTTTATTTTTTCTGTTGATAATGATAGTGAATCGAACCAGTTAGCTTTCCAGTCGATAGCGTAAATTTCCCCCGCGATTAATGAAGACGGTATAGCGTTTAGAGGACTGGCTATATGGCGCTCAGGATACGCGAGGTCTTGTATAAAAATTGGCGGGAGTTTAAAGCGAAGGTACCAGCTTATTTGAAAAAGTTTGGGCCATAAAAACTGATTAGTTTTGGGTAATCCATGTGATTGTAAGTATTGAGTTAAGCTTGTACAGAGTACTTTAGTGGTTATTGGCTCAAGCGATTGTGCATAATAATTTTTGAGTAGGCGGTAACTCATAACAGGCAAGTGATAGTGAGTTAAGCGGGGTTCATCTAACCCCGGGGTTAGATGGTTAATTTGAAGACGGGGATAAGAATCTTCATCAGTGATCGAATCTGGATTATTTAAAATTGCAGTGATATGCGTGAGTGATAATGGAGCAACGTCATACCCTAAAACCATGACCATAAAACATGGTGTTAACGGTGCCCTTGTTTTAATGACGTTTTCTTTTTTACATGTGTAGTGGGAGAAGATGCGCTGTGCTTGTGCTGATCCGCTTGCGATATCTTCAAACCATTTATTATTTGCATCATTTATTGCTGATTCTATTTCCTCAGGTACTTGCCATTGGCATGCACTTCCTAGGTAAAAGAGCACACCATCAAGTGCAAGTCGATAAGCTCTTTTTTTCCCTGTGGGTATGGTATTGATCAACTTTTTAATAAGTCGAAGGTCTTGAGTCTCTACTTTACGCGCTTGCGTTTGAATAAATGAGCTATTTTGTAACACCCAGATGATATCATCACGTGAAGTAATTAATGGCCAAGACTGTATTAAAAAAGTGTCAATAGTCTCAGCGTAACCATGTATTAATCGCTCATGCATAAGTCATTTCCTTTAACATTAAGCGTTTTGGAAGTGTGTTTAAATAGGCCTTTAACGCGCTAAAGTTAGCAGGAGAGATAAAGTCGCTACCGAGATGTTCGCCAAGTTTTTCATGGCCCATGAGGCGATCAATATCTTGATCAAATAACTTTTCTGAGGCTGTATGACTATTAGCGCAATAGCAAAAAAAGTGACGCAATTGATACGGCACCACATTCGGCCAAAGTTGGTGCATGAATAAGCGCAGCTTGCGGCTGGTTAGGGCTTCTGGGGTGCCAACAATATCAATTTCATACCACAATTCATTCATGTCAAAATGTGAATTAAGTTGCTTACGGACAGCAGATTGAAATTTTAAATACTGTCCGATCTCATTCTGCAAATAGTCGCAAAGTATGAGTTGTCTATAGCGCCCTTTATCTTTAATAAATGCAATATCACCGCCTGAGTAATAGTCAGATAGTATACTTATACTATGAGTGGGTCTGGCGCCTGTAAGCACAATAAATAAAAATGCAATACGATAAGTCGCATTTTTATAGTATTCGCATAGCTCAGATCTATACATCAGAGGCGGTCTATCCGAACTATTATCTAGCGAGAACAGTGTTTTAGGCGGCCTAGTTAATTTATCTAATTTTAAAAAAAACTCACTAACGTAGTTATCTTCTATTGAGCGTCGGCTTCCAAATTTAATTGCTTCAACACAGATCTTATCGCTACTGTGCTTTGTATTATCTAGTTGAAACTGACTAATACAGCCTGGTTGCGATACCAAGTATTCCGCTTTCTTGGTGGTGGTCTCTATAAGGTTTACTGTGTGCTCTTTTAGAAAAAGGTCATAATAGCTATATAGCCCGGCCTGACGAGCTGCATCAATAAGGCGGGATAGGTAGCGATTGTGTGCGTCAAATATTTTGTAACGAATACGATCACTATCAAGCGTTTGATAGTGCATCGCACTCTTGTGGTGTGCTTGCTGAGCGTCAATAAGTTGCACTCGAGGAATAGCGCCGAGTGTATTATCAACTTGGGTACATTGGATAAAGTAACAAAAAAAGTTATTTTTTCTGACTCGAGGCTGTGCGGTTAAAGCGCGTGGCGTTTTCCAAGAGGCATGCATCAACTCAAATAATATTATTTTTCCTTTTTTTGTTAAAAAGGGGGTGTCGTAACTTTGGGCTGCAATAAAGCTTTGAAAAAATTTATTAAGCTGAGGCGGAATTGGTTGCCATAGGTACACCGTATTATTTTTTTCTTTACAAGTCCTTGCATACTCAGCCCAAGATTCCGTACCATCAAAATAGGTTCTAAAAGCGTGCTCTTGGCAAGGTGTTGAGCCTGAAGTTTTAATAAAGTCAGGTATATCTCTGGGCTCATCAATACTCCCCCAATCTTGAGTGAGCAATATAAATAGCGCAACAATGCTGATTGCCGTGCGCTCTTTTCCATCAACCTTCGCCAGTTTTTTTAGCATAATAGCCATTGTTACAGCATGACTAACTGCATCTGGATAACAGCCGCCTGCATTTTTTAAACGGTTGCTTCTTGCCACATGATCAAATGAACTCATAGGGACTCCTGTACTATCGAAAAGTTGAAGACGACGTATTTGCTAAATTTGTCAGTAATGATTCTTTAGGACGCGAGATCCCATACTCATCAAAGTATTTGAGGCGGTACTGTAAGTTTTTATTAAAATTCGCATTTAAAGAATATGTAAAGGCAGGGTCACAAAGTAAGGTCGATCTCGAAACAAGCTCAACAGCGCCTTTTGGGTAAACCAATAACTTTAAGTTAAGCTCGGTGTGTAATGGATGAGCTTTAAAGCGTTCAAGCAATCCACAGGGGACGAGTGCGAAGCAGGTATCATCATTAGCAATTTGGCTCACTAGCAGCGGATGTAAATCTAATAATGTCTGTGCTTCTTGAATTGGTAACTTATTAATACACAGTGAAGGGCTTAATTTCAGTACATCCTTTTCTATAAGCTTATTAAGTAATGGGTGCGCCTTTAACTTAGCTTTGAATAATGGAATTGATTTCTGTTTACATAGCATAGTATTCACCTATTTTTTAAGCTCATCATATTTGATGTAGCTTCAGGATGTTTTCTATACTTTTTGATTATATTGTTGATTTATACGCTGTCTATTTTTGGTACAGTTATTTTAAATAGCTTAAATATCATTAAGTGATCATTGCTTTTAAATGATGCAAGAGAGAACTCGATGGGGAAATTTAAGCCTTAATAGGCTGAGCGCACTGGTCAGCAATAGGGGGTAATCTATAAAAGGCCTTCATAATTATAGTTATAAGTAATAGCTGTGAGAAAACGTAACTTGTATTTTTAATACATTGAAATATGTCCCTTAAATTAAGTTATAAATAGCTTTATGGTCCCTAGCTTGGCCATAATTAGGCTTTGTTGCCGGTTTTTGAGTTATTAGTTGCGAGAAAATGTGACTTGCAATCTCATTATTTGATAGGAGCATAAAGAAATAGTGATCTAAACATAACCCAACAGCGAAAAAAGCGTGGCTGTATTAATCTATTACCTTATTAATACGGGCTCTTTTCTTTATCGACTTCTTTTAAAACTTGTTCAAGAGGCATTGTATCTAAAGCTTTAATAAGACTCATATCTAGATCGCAGTTGAAGGAATTAAACCAAAGCGCTAAATCCCAGTTTTTATAATCGCCATCGAGTATTTTTAAAATGCTAGCTATAACAGGTCTTACAGCACCTGCGTCGAATTGAAAGGCGGGGTAGCCACGATTGGATTTTTCACTTGTTTGTGTGACGGAAAAAAGGGTTTGCTCTTTTTCCATAAGCTCGAGGTCATTCTGAGTGTAGTGCTTGTCTAGTGATAGGTAGTCTATAACCTGTTGCGGTGTAAGTATTAATAAGTGCTTTGTAAATTTATTTATCTCATTAAAATAAATTTCATGTTGTTTTGTTGGCGCCTCGTTTACACTTTTTAAATTTAGGACGTCGATAAAAAGCCTTTCATATTTACACGTCATTTTAATCCCCCTATATAAGCACATTATATAAACCTTATTGTAGCTCGGCCATAGTATATTTTGGGGATTATTTTACATATAAAAAGTAAACTTTCTGCAAGATGAACACACTGCGCGGCTTGTAACCCCATAGCTTTTTATATGCGGGGGATCCACGATCTTTATTGAGCAGGCTATAACACGTGTATTAATAGTTAGTCTTTTTTAGACTATAAAACGTTATTGAGTGTAAAAAAATAGCAATTTACAATAAGCCATTTTGATTCAGGAGAAGGTTTCCTAGTAGAAATACCAATAAAAATTCAGTATAATTTTCTCGAGTTGATGACACTTGTGTAGCTTAAGTCTTGAAATAATAGCAGTGCACAGCCTATGTTCTGACCCATTTATTTTGGGATGGTAAGTCATAATTATTCGGTTATTAAGATCTTGTTAAGTAAAACGCTTAAGTTAGATACAGAACAGTCTCGCTTGTTGCTTAAACTTTTACAAGGTACTTAATATGCTAACTTTAGAAAAACATAAAAAATATCCATTTCCTATTCTTCGCTATCCCTTAGATACAAAAGAAAACCGTGCAATTAATGTAGCCAAAAGCATGCTTTATCAGATGAATCTGTTAGACATTACAATTAAAGATGAGAAATTTTTATTGTCATTTGCTAAGTCGCTAAATGAAGTAGAAAGAGACCCTTCAGCCCCTTACCTGTGTTTTGACTGCGATCCACAGCGTACTGCGCAATTTTTACAACGATTTCAGAGTAACTTATCTGAGTGTGGGCAAAACTTCAGTCTATCAAAGTTAGGCTACCTGATGGCGCTAACATTAGGGTTTGATAAATATGATGCTCTGCTCAGGCAACTAGAGGCATATCAATGCTTTATTAAAAAACCGTGGCATATTGGCGGAAAAAAAATCACCAAGCCTGTAATGCATCGTTATTACGATGGCGTTGCTGTAGATGTACCCATAGCATCTATAGCTTCCAGACATTCATCTCTCTTTCAAGACATCTCAGCAAGCTCAATTAATGCTAATCATCCTAAATTTATAGGGCGACCAATAACATTTTCATATAAAAAAATTTGCCATGGCTGTGAATTTAGAGGCTTTGGGGCGACTGAAGAGGATGCCATGGCATGGCTAATTGTTCACGCTGTACATCAACTTCAAGATGTTAAGTTATGGAATATTGAATTTAAATTTTACCGAGCGACCTTACGCTACGAGAATGAAACAGCTGATTATATGTAGTGTGCTATTTAAAATGTTAATCTCTTAATTAAAATAAGCTGTTTGCGTGTTACAGATAACAGGTATTCAGTCCTCGTATTAATAATAAAAAAAGATCGGTTCTCGGTGTACTGGTCTTTTTATTTGCTAGCAGTCTTTACTTCTTATAATGCAACCTACCGTAAATATAAATTTATAACCAATGTTCTTCCCCCATGTATAGATGTCTTTTGCACTGGCAGACCTTAAATAATACACAGTCGCTATTGATATCTTAACGTAACGAGATAGGGTCAGTAGCACGTAGTGTACGCGCCTGCTTTGATGCTAAGTTTATGATTTTTAATAATAAGGATGTGGATTGAAACATTGATAGAAAAGTATGTTACTGGCGATGTCTGTTAGGTTTTATGACTAAACGTGCATAATTGACTCTAGGTACTTTTCCGTTTATCGGTAATAAACTTGGCTTGGCTAATGCTTTTATTTTAGTGTCGAGCTTTTATTCAATACGATGAGAAACCTACAATACTTAGCCCACTGTTATTATCTATACCGCGATGACAATGTTCTGTGGGTTAAAAAATTAAGTTTGCAGTTAGCTGAGTAAGTAGCCTTCAAAATATTCAAAGAGTGTATAGTTTGATATTGATTGGTCGTAATTAGTTGACCAAGATTAAAATATATAAGTTACTTAAAGCGTGTAAATTAAAAGGATGTGAATAGATGCTGACAGAAAATTACCTTAAGGATATAAAAAAATCACTCAATACCCCTCTGTTTATAGAGATAAACCGAAAAGACATGGCGCTATTTTTACCGGGTTATGGGCTAAACTTAACTAAAAACTTGCCATTAACATTAGCAGCGCAAGTCTATAATAATAAGCTTAAAGATAATCAAAGTAATATTCTATGTATAGAGGGAAGCCCAACGCCATCTTCAAATTGCTTTGTCATTTTAGAAACGATACTTCAGTTATTGGAAGAACAACTTAAAGATATAAAAAGTATTGAAGCGCTTAAAAAATCACTACAAGGCGTTATATCAGTAACAACCGGCGGATGGGTAGATTCCTTAGTTGGGGACTATTTAGATAAAGGTTTGGAAATTATATTTAGTGAACTCAGTGATTATGTAAATGATACGATTATTGATGCGACTAAAGAAAGTATCGATATTAGTGGCAAGCTAACAAACTTTCTACAAGACAGCCTCGTTGATACGTCGGGTAATAAGTTAGCTACGAAGGCTGAGTTAATAAAAACCGCTGATATCTATCTTTGTGATGAAGCAAAAGTAAAGCTGGATAAATTATCGACTAAATTTAATAAAAGTAGTAATGCAGATGTATTCCAGCTCGCGTTTAAATTATTAATGATCCTTAGCCATAGTTCACCTCGGTTATTATGGATAAACAATCCGCAGTATCTTGATATAAACTCATTAGAATTAATTTCGTTGGTGCTTGCGCAAAATAAATATCAAAAAGAGCTAGGTAAAAGTACGGGTATATCAATCGTTTTTCAGTATAGCGACGAACAGTGTCAGCCATATTCACCCTTTCCCACCGAATTTGAAAATAAACAAACGCTATTAAATAATCAGCGAAGTTTCGCACAACGGTATGGAATGCTTGAAAGACCTACACATGATATGCCTAAAGTGGCAGTGAAGACTGATAGCTTCGTTGGCCGTGAAGTCGAACTTCAAGATTTAGTTAGGTATTTTGAGAATAGAACACACGAGTCTATATCCATCGTCTCTGGTGAGCCAGGGATAGGCAAGACGACCTTGATTAACCATCATATAAGACGACTTCAAAAGCATGAACGTAATATAAATCTGACACTCATCAATGAAGCGGGGAGCACATCAACAAATACAGGGTTGAGCGCACTAGAGCAGAGTATTATTGAGGAAGCACACCGACTTGATGCATTGAAAGGACTTTCTAACAAAGGGAAAGATTTTTTCAAAAGTCAGATGAACATAGAGAATGCGGTAAAGGCGATTGGGGCTATTTTTGGCGTACCAGTATCTGGAGTCGATAAGCTTGCGAGCACGATTGATAAAGTTACAGGGCGGATAGGTGTGAGCAGCTCTTTAGCGCATATGAAAAAACAAGGACAGCAGGCGCTTAATAGGCAAAATAGTGAAACAAAAACGCAGCAATTTGAAAAAATAAATAAAGCGATCGACGTGCTCAAATCACTGGTAGGTAATAATCAGCCCGTTACACTCTTCATTGATGATATTTAGTGGATCGATGATGCTGCTGCTGAGTACCTTCTCAAACACTTACTTAATAAGAATATATACATTGTCACTTCAGTACGACCTAGCGATGCGGCTACCTTATTTGCGAACAGAATTAATTCACAAGATAGGAATTTTTATCAACATGTTAACTACCTGTTTGTAAAACTAGGCATTGCTGGGGTTGAAAGCACAAAGCTCACTATTGAAGCAGATCTAATTGGGTTGCAAGCCATAGAGATTGTGCCGCAGACACTCTATTTAAAGGGGCTCGATCAGTTAATGCTCCAAACGATATTAGGCCGTATTCTTTATTCAAGTGACTCTCAATTAGCACAGCTATCACAGGGTATAATTTCAGCTTTAAGGGGGGAAGGCGCTACAATAAAAGGATCAGAGAGAGTAAATACACTTTTTGCGATTGAAACAATTAACATGCTGTGTGATAGCAACTTTTATAATGATAAGACAACGTTACCATTAATATTGCAACCTGCAATTAGAGCAAATAATGAAAAACCCTATGAAATTAACTCTGAAATAATTAACTTTTCATCAGTGCTTGATGAGACATTTAAACAATTAATCGAAAAATACCAAGTATCATTAAGTCATTATCATAGTGCTGATCTACATTCAGGGTTTAGTTTAATGGCCTATGCAGTAATGGAAGAGCGCTTAAACCTGATAAGAGTTTATTTTGGTCAGTTTGGTGATTGTGCTGTTTATAGCTTATTGTTCTCTTCTTTATTGGGGGCTCCATTCTCCTCAAAGGTTGTCCGTGACGTCATTGAAGCCATTATTTATTCAGACGATGAGCAATTAGCCCCGCTTCAGGCGCTACTCCCGACTGAGTATGATTACCTATCTTTGACCGCTGAGCATTATACGATCATGGATGAGATATATGAGATACTAAGGCGATTACCTAATTATGCTGAACAGTATAATTACAAGCATGGTTTGCTCGCAACATTCTTTAAGCAACAACTCAGCTTTATTATCACAACGATTGAAGGGAATGAAAAAAAGAATGAAAACTCACTCAATTGGCATTTATTGCAGCTAATATTTACGGTGATCGATGCTGAATTTGGGGGAGATAAAGATTATATAGATAAAGGGGTTGCGGGCTATTTTAAGGCACTACCTTTAGCCATATTAAAGCGTGATATAGCTGAGTTCTTTTATGACATGGATAGCACTCAGACATTCATGGCTTACGCTTATTGCGATGAGGCGCTTATCGTCCTCAGATTACTCATCAATCTTAATGAAAACCAAAAAGCGATGGAAGCGCTACTTCGTCTTGAACATAAGATAAGCACTGAACCACATCTCCAGGTCATATCTGCTATGGAAGAGCAACGTGAGGCGTTAAGTGTATCTCGGGCTCATATCTATAGCCGACAGGTAGATCCCGACTTAAATGAAAAATCGGTCGCAGCTTTTGACGAGCTTAATCAACTGTCATCTAAATATAAAAAATATAGCCCAGATTATTACAGGGTATACGCGCGAGAAATGAGTAGTATCACCGCGAAATTAGACAACAAAAAAATATCAATCGAACAAGCGCATCATGCGTACCTAACTGTCTTTGAAGAATTTGATAATGGATTTAAAGAGGATTCGTTTGGCGTCAGGGATTTGATCGTGAGCTTAGTATTAAATATTGCGCTGACTTCAAGCTTGCCCGATGAAAAAGAGCAATTATTACTAAAAGCATGTCAATTTGCGACTGAGAATTACACCGACTACGGTGAGCAGGCACTAGACAAGCTTTTAGAAACAAAGTCTAAGTTCGTGACATGTGTGTTAAACACTAAAAATACACATATGGATGCAATAGAAGAAGCCATTTTAGCCTGTATAGATATCTATAAAATAATGTCTGAATATAGAGAGCGACTCCCTGGGTGTTTTGATGAATATTACTTTCCTTGTGTGTTTAGGTTGTTTACTTTTAAACCACTCTATGAAGAAGAATTCCCACAACTTCCGTCAGAGAAAGAGTTTGCACAGGCCTTTCTTGACTTAAAAGAAAATAAACCAGCGGTGTATGCATCAAATTTAGACAGGTTTAAGCACTTCAAAGCAGTTGCTAATGTCGGTCATTATCTTAAAGAGAGTCACGAAAACTTTTACTTTAACAAAAGAAATGTAGATTCTTTAACCCTCGGGGAGCAGGTGCTGACTTATTCACTTAGTCTCGAAGTGGACACAGTCATAGAGCATATAGATTGGCTGATAAAGCGGTATGATAGCACGCAGCGAAGTGAGCTTGCGTTACTGACATTGAGTGCCTGGCATAGGATCACGCAAGACCCCGTGAGTAAAGACGACACGGTGAATGAGACTCTCATTCAAGCTTTGAAAAGGCTTATCGATACAGACTTTGATTTACACCCTTACCTGCTTGAGATGGATGATTTATTTCAAGCGGTGATAACAACATATATGCATGATAATCAGGATAGGCTCGCCGGTATTAATCTTGGTGAGCGTTTATTCTGGGCAACTGTGATGACGTTATCTCATTTTTTTTACAGCGCGACAGAAAAGGATATTTGGGAAGAAATATTTAACATTGCTTATGCGTTAGCATACAAGGAAGTGTCGACCCACAATCGCTAACGAAGGTACTCAGTTAATCACTTGCTCTGCTCATCTGCAAAAAGGTGAGCAGAGCTGGGTGACATGTTCAAGGTATTTTTATGCGTCAGGGGTTAATAAAATCACTAAAGTGTCAGTCCTGTGCTGTTTTATATCCCAGGTGTAAACGAAAATAAATAGTCCCTAAAAAGTCATTGTGATAACAGTGTGTCGCCATGCGAGCGTATAGTGGTAGCGCCGATAAACGTGCCTGTATCCACGTTTATTCCCCCAGGTTTTTGGTTATGCAGGAGTGTCTCAAATAGCCAAGTTCAGACGTTTTTATGTCTCATATGTAAAGTTAAATGTGGCGAAAAGTCTTGCTGTATAAGGGCTGTCGGGGAGGGCGGTGTTTTCTTCTAATAGCAGGAACTGTAACCCGCTCAGCATAACTCAACCTTAATCGTGTGGATTAGTGTCTAATATATCTTAAAGCCAATATGTGATGTATGTCTAATCTTATGTCGTAGGTTTTGGCTGGCTAATAGTATCTAAAAAGTATCCATTTCGAAATAAAAACGCATAAAGCTGTGGACATTGAAGCTTGAATTAACTAAATTTTAACACCTGTGTTTTTTATGTTTGTGGTGCAGAAATTTAAATAACTCAGTCGGAAAACACAGAGTGTTACGCTCGAAGTGACATTAAAAACAGTAAGATTAAATAAGTAAAAATAAGGAATGATATGAAACGGAATGTTAATTATGTATGGGTATTTATTTTAACTCTACTTCTCACTGCCTGTGGCGGAGGTGGGGGCTCTGGTTCATCTGAGAGTGCGAATACATCAACAGGAGGTGGAGGCACTACAGGAAGTGTAACCACAGAAGCACCAAAGGTTGCTAGTTTTACAGTAGATAGTGAACTCAGCTGCACAGCAACAGTAAAATGTGAAAATATAATCACTGTAGAAGTCGATGCAGAGATTACGGGGGCTAAATTTCAATTAAATGGTGTTCAAGGAGACATTGTTTTCTCTGATAGCTTTTTGACGATACCTGAAAGCGGTGAAATAACGTTTGATAGCACTAAGACTTTTAAGCTGAATGTAACCTCACAAATAGCGGGTGAAATTAGTATTGAGTTAGTGGCTATTACTGATACTAATGGCACTTATGATATTGGCAATGCTTCAGCTGTGATTACGTTTGCTGAGCAGCCTGTCCAATCACAGCTAGGTACAAGTATAATGTATTTCAACCCACTTAATGATGCTACCCTTTCATCAACGGGTGAACAAAATGAAAATACGGTAATCGCCTCAAAAATTACAGTAACGCGCTATAAACGTAATGCCGATGGCAAATATGTTCAAGAGTCACAAGATGTGGTTATACTTGATAGTGAAAATAAGTTTGAACAATCGCTTGCAGTAGGTGAGTACTATGAGCACATAGCAGTCAGTACAAGCTTTGCTGAACTTGAAACAAGTCGCCAGTTTTCGATAAGTCGTGGTGGCTTAGCAACAAATACTATGATGCTCTACCCTGTAGGAGTAACCGTAGAAGAAGTAGCAGCTCAAAAAGAAGCGCATGAGCTAGGTGAATATAATTTATTCACTTATTATATTAATGACTTCACTTATAACTGGGTCGATAGAAAGCCACTGAGTGTTAAGTATGATGCTGAGCTTGAACTTATCGTGAACTCATTCTCTCTTGTAGATAGCAGTACTTCGAGTGTTGCAATTTTGTCTAATTTAAACTTCAACCTAAAAGTAAAAGACACTGACTTTAATGTAGATATAACTTCAGGGACCCAATCTTATGATTTTGTTCCATTGTCGGCTGGTACAGCATCAATAGAGTTTGCCCTGTCTAATTTTACTGCAGGTAATCAAACGCTTGAACTTGAAATGCGAATCGCAGGGTCACAAACCATTGGTGGTTTTAGCGAGACCGCTGTGGATATTGAAATTCTTGAGTAACGAAGTGAATTCTAAAACTGAATATTTATATCTATTTTAGGTAACCAGAACACGAAACCAGAGAAGTCCATCTAGCTCATTTTTATTCATGTTCATCTGCCTAGCCATAACTCTTTATCGAGTATATGAGATAGGCAGTTACACAAAACGAGTTACAGTCTCGATAAATGAGGCTTATTGAAGGTGAGGTAACTTGTATTTTATGTAAATTATGCTTGCCTTTAGTCGCATATCTCTCCACGTGTCAAAGACCGTGTTTTTACGGATAAAACCATCCCACTCAGTGCTAGCATAGATTTCTTTTTCAGTTACATAAATATCTATTAAACCACTTGCTCTCTTTAAGCATTGCAACGTTTTAAAATAAGAATGAGATTTTATAAAATCGGGAGTCATTAAAAAGTCTAAAGAGACCTTGTACTCTCGCGTTTTAGAATGTACTTCCTCTATTAGATTGCTTAAAAAATTAAAATCATTAGTCAAAACGTAGCTCTCTCCCTGCGACTTTAAATATGTATTAGTTAGTAAATACATAAAGTATTTACAGAACAAATGTTCCCATAAACGCTATTATACACAGTATTCCGTCTCATCAAAAAAGTTAATACAGATTTTACTTTTCACTTATTCCCTACCTCAACATTAAAGTATGTAGATTTTTGTGTATTTAACTCATTTTTATTGATTTATCACGTATACAGCTAGTTTCATATTTAATTTAATAATAAAGGACTACTACTCAGCAAAGCAGTTATTCCTGTTGCCAACCTTGGCTACCTATGACCAAAGCAATTCCTAAGGAGATGCTACCAATTGTAGATAAACCTCTTATTCAATACATAGTAAGTGAGTGTGTATAGACGGGCCTTAAAGACATTATACTTGTAACGCATAACTCTAAAAATGCCATAGGAAAACACTTTGCTACGAGCTTGAAGCAACCTTAGAAAAGCGCGTTAAGCGTGCCTTACTTGAAAAAGTACGCTCTATTTGCCCTGCTGATGTAACTGTAATGAGTGCTGGCCAAGGTGAAGCTAAAGGTTTAGACCACGCTATTTTGTGCAAAACCTATTGTTGGCGATTTTATTGTATTACATCCCTGATGCTTATACGGCAGATCAAAAAACTGAAAACCTAGCCGCTATGATCAAACGCATTAACGAAACTAAAGCAAGCCCGGTAATGTTAGAGCCAGTAGCGCAGGATGACGTAAGTAAATACGGTGGTGCTGATACTAATGGCGTACAGCTAACGGCAGGTAACAGCGCTGCAATTAAAACAAAAGTTGAAAAACCAGAGGCAGATAAAGCTTCATCAAACCTTGCTGTAGTAAGGCATTACGTACTAAGCTAAAATATTTAGTCGTTACTTGCTAAAACGCCAGTGGGTGCTGGTGGCGAAATCCGATTAACTGACCCTATTGATACATTATTGACTCAAGAAACCCTTGAAGCGTTTCATGTGAGTGCTCACTCACACGATTGTGGCGATAAACTCGGTGATTAAAAAGCGATTGTTGAATACTTAATGCGCTATGAAAAACAAGGTAAAGACTTCACTGCTTTATGAATCAAGTAGCTCAAAGTAATGAGCAGCCTTAAAAGCAATATAGTTAATTTTTAACAAAAAGCGCACACTGAATTAGGTGTAAGCTTTTATATTTTAGTTATTTTAATTAAATTTATTGTTTATTCGTTTTAGCTCTAAGCTCTGTTAAAATAATAAAAAACTTTAAACATAAAGGAATAACATGAAAATTGCCGTGGTAGGTACAGGCTATGTAGGCCTATCTAATGCTATGCTCTTATCGCAACATAATGAAGTAGTTGCACTAGATATAGACGAGCAAAAAATAGCACTTTTAAACGATAAAAAATCACCTATTGTTGATACTGAAATTAGTGAGTTTTTAACACGCGGTGATTTAAACTTTACAGCAACTACCGACAAGGTAGCAGCCTATAAAAACGCTGATTATGTCATTATAGCTACACCAACTGACTACGATGTAGAAAACAATTACTTTAACACCAGTTCTGTAGAAGCGGTTATAAAAGATGCAATGGCGCATAACCCTAATGCTGTAATGGTAATTAAGTCGACTATACCTGTTGGCTTTACGGCCGATATTAAAAAGCAACTTAAGGCTGAAAACCTAATGTTTTCTCCTGAGTTTTTACGTGAAGGGAAAGCTCTTTACGATAACCTACACCCATCACGTATTGTTGTGGGCGAGCAAAGCGAGCGCGCTACTGTTTTTGCCAACTTGCTTAAGCAAGGTGCGATAAAACAAGATGTTGAAGTGTTATTTACTGACTCAACAGAAGCGGAAGCTATTAAGTTATTTTCTAACACTTACCTTGCAATGCGAGTTGCTTACTTTAATGAGCTTGATAGCTATGCAGAAGCACACGGCTTAAACTCTAAGCAAATTATAGAAGGGGTAGGCTTAGACCCTCGTATTGGCAACCATTACAATAACCCATCCTTTGGTTACGGCGGTTACTGTTTACCAAAAGACACTAAGCAACTGCGTGCTAACTATCAAGATGTACCGAATAATATTATTGGCGCAATTGTTGATGCTAATACAACACGTAAAGACTTTATTGCTGACTCAATTATTAAGCGTAGCCCTAAAATTGTGGGTGTGTACCGCTTAGTAATGAAGAGTGGTTCTGATAACTTTAGAGCGTCTTCTATTCAAGGTATTATGAAGCGTATTAAAGCCAAGGGTATTGAAGTTGTTGTATTTGAGCCTGTGCTTGAAGAAAACGAGTTTTATCACTCTCGCGTTATTAAAGACTTAAACGAATTTAAGAAAATATCTGATGTTGTGGTTTCTAACCGTATGGTAGAAGAACTGAGCGATGTTGCAGATAAAGTGTATACACGCGATTTATTTGGTAGTGATTGATTAGCGGTAAAATTTGCTGAACATTTATATAATGCTAAATTTAGTCTGCCCTCAATGTATCATCCTTGATTCATTGAGGGGGTTACAGCTTCAAAAAGTATTAATGCTTCCAAATGCTAAAACTTTCCCATTCAGCCCCCATCTACATTTAACCTGTTAACTTAAAGTAATTAATTTACAAATAAAGGACTACCCATGAAAGCAGTTATTCCTGTTGCTGGCCTTGGCACACGTATGCTACCTATGACTAAAGCAATTCCTAAGGAAATG
Source organism: Pseudoalteromonas espejiana DSM 9414 (assembly GCF_002221525.1). NCBI lineage: Bacteria > Pseudomonadati > Pseudomonadota > Gammaproteobacteria > Alteromonadales > Pseudoalteromonadaceae > Pseudoalteromonas > Pseudoalteromonas espejiana. The sequence goes on from NZ_CP011028.1 coordinate 530,983, forward strand.
CTACCAATTGTAGATAAACCTCTTATTCAATACATAGTAAGTGAGTGTGTAGCTGCAGGTGTTAAAGACATTGTACTTGTAACGCATAGCTCTAAAAACGCTATAGAAAACCATTTTGATACCAGCTACGAGCTTGAAGCTACGCTTGAAAAACGTGTTAAGCGTGCACTACTTGAAGAAGTTCGCTCTATTTGCCCTGCAGATGTAACCGTAATGAGTGTACGCCAAGGTGAAGCTAAAGGTTTAGGGCACGCTATTTTATGTGCAAAACCTATTGTTGGCGATGACGATTTTATTGTATTACTTCCAGATGTAGTACTTGACGCTTACACAGCAGATCAAAAAACTGAAAACCTAGCTGCTATGATCAAACGGTTTAACGAGACTAAAGCCAGTCAAATTATGCTTGAGCCAGTAGCACAAGAAGATGTAAGTAAATACGGTATTGCTGACATAAACGGCGTACAACTAACACCAGGTAACAGCGCTGCTATTAAAACGATGGTGGAAAAACCAGATGCAGACGCAGCACCTTCAAACCTTGCTGTGGTTGGCCGTTACGTATTGAGTAAAAACATTTGGCCGCTACTTGCTAAAACACCAGTAGGTGCTGGTGGCGAAATACAGCTAACTGACTCTATTGATGCGTTAATGACTCAAGAAACAGTCGAAGCGTTTCACATGAGTGGTCGTTCACACGATTGTGGCGATAAGCTGGGCTACTTAAAAGCGATTGTAGAATACGGCATGCGCGATACTAAGCTTGGCGACGACTTTGGCCAATACTTAACTACTTTGGTTAATGATGAGACAACTTCACAATCGGATAATGTTGTGAATTTATAATATTGTAGAGCTTTTATTGTTTGTAAGCGCGGCTATATGCCGCGCTTTTTTGTGAGGGTATGTATTTTGGCTGACGCCGGCTGTTAGGCTTTGCGTGAGCAATCTCCGAGCTTCATGCCTACAAAAAATTTAAAGCATTCATTCACAAAGAGGTTAAGAGGGCACTTCGCTTTAGATGGCCGTGTTGTAACAGCGGCTTTATGCCGCGTTAAGGTGAAACGCGAGGTAAACTCGCTGCTACTAAAGTGTTTAAAGCAAAACTTTGAGGTGCGCTTTTAATAAACTTTAAAAATTTGCAAATACAGCTAACCCTGCAAATGTTTCCCCGTATACATCTTTGCCCTGATAAAGCTCTGCTCCCCAACTTTGTGCGCCCATTATTGGTTTGCTTAATTTACGCGTATACGCTGTTTGCAGTTCGTAGCTAGTTTTGTATCCTTCACGCTTATTTTTCAGCGTGCGGATGGCTGTATTGAGCGTTTCTATAGAGCTTAATTGCCAATGCCAATTGATACTCATAGATTTTGCTGGCGTGTAGTCGGTGTAGTCGTGCTCATCACCAGCCCAATGACCTATTACATTACCTGAATTACGATTACCATCTTGATATAAACTGTTGCCATACCAGCTTACCTGCCAGTTACTGTGCTCAAAACGAAGGCTGTGATCATTAGCGATAAATGGTAAGTATAAGCCAAAGCTGTAGGCGTTATTTCGCGAGCCACCTAACGTGTCTTCTAGGGCAATTTCACCATAAAGCTCAAATGGTAGGGAATAAAGGCTATTATTATATTCAAAGGTAATAGAGCCTAGCTGATCGCCTAGCTCGTATCCATCTCCCAGTTCGTTAGCATCTTCAGTTGTTATATTATCTTTACTGCCTGGAGTAAAAAAACCTTCAGCAAAGTCTTTTAGCGTTACGCTACGTGGGCCGCCACCAAATTGCATTAAGCGGCTTAAACCAATAGTTAGGTTATCGGTTGCGGCAAAGCTTGTGTGTAAACCAAATAAGTATGGCTTGCCCGGCTCATAAACTCTATCTACGCCAGTTTGTTTACCTTCTTTTAATATTCCACTTTGCTCTGTCATTTGGCTAATAAACATATCGTATCGAATGTTAAAGCTAGTGATTGGATCTACGTTACTAAGTGTTATTGAAGGTGTTGTTTTAGCTTGTGTGCTTAATAGCATGGCGCTGTCTTCAAACGGTGAGTACCAGTGTTCGCGGTAACCAATATCTAATTGTGCATATTTATACCCTAAGTATATAAAGCTTTGCGTAGGGAGTATTTCGTCTTCATTGGCTATACCTGCCACACTTACACCAAAATGGCGGCCAAAGTTGGCATATGCGCCGCCTTCAACAATTAAGTTGGTTTTTGTGGTTTGCCCACGTTGGTTTGGCAGTGTTTTGTCTTTAGTGCCTGCGGCAATAGTTACTTTTGCAAAAGCGCCTGCATCGCTTTGCACATAGGGACTAAGTTGGTACGAAAGCGTTTGGTATAGCTCGGGGTAAGTGTGCCTAACAGCTTGAAGCACGTTGTATATATCGTGTGCTTTATAGGGTTTACTCATTATATGGGTGTTTTTACTTACGGCTAAGAGGCGTTGTACTTGATGCTCAAGCTCGGGTACTTGGTTTAAAGGTAAATAAGGTGAAACCCCGCCTTTAGCCATTACATTTGCACTGACTGCCATCCCGAAAAGTAGCGATATTTTTTTTAGCATAATTATTCCGTTAGCAAAAAATTGTTTAAGTAAAAAACGTTAATGCGAGGTTAGCAATAAATAACTTAGTAAGAAAGTAAAACACTCAAACCCGCTAAGATATTTAGTAGCTTATAAGGTTAGTTTTTCGTAATGCTTGTCGTTATTGGTAAGTGCAATATTAAATTTTGGTGCAGGGAAGATGGCTATAAAAAGCAGGAGTTAGATTTACTTGTAAACGCGCAGCTTGCTGGCATTTAAAAGCTAAGCTTTTACGATTATTAATTACATTATTAAACTATTAGAAGCTGTGCTTCTCGCGTGAGCAAGCTCTACGCCTTCAATGTAATATTAAAAAGGTGCTACCAATTCTGCATTTCGACTATACGCGACTGTGTTCGCGCATATTCAAAACTTAATTTTTTACCTTCATACAGCGTTTCTATCTGCGCCTGAGCATTAATTACTAACAACTTATGGCAATCGTAAAACTCATCAACCAATGCAATGAAACGCCGTGCTTCGTCATCTAAATAGTGCTCATCAAGCGTTTGTTTTTCTCGTTGGTAGCTATCTTCAATCCCGTGCACAATTACCTTACCCGTAGCCCCTACACCCATTTTTGGCACGTTTGCTATATACAAAACATCAAACTGTTTGGCTAAAAACATATAATCGTGAGCGCTTCGAGGGCCAGAGCACAGCGCCATAAAATCAATCATCAGCGCATTATTCGCTTTAAATAAATATGGCAAAGCGCGCGAGTGCACCTGTAAGATTTGATTTTTAGTCGCTTGAGGGTACTGTTTAGTAAACAGTTTATTAAACTCATTGTTTGGTAAATTAATAAAATAATGGCGGTTATTTTTACCGTATCTAAAGCGGTGATCTTCCTGCCCGGCCACACTCACTATGTGGCAGTGGTCGTTAATTAAATCGATTGTAGGTAAAAATCGTGCGCGTTGTAAGCCGTTATAATAAAGCTGCGCTGGTTTTACATTTGATGTTGCCACCAGCACTACACCATAATCAAACAAGGCATTAAATAACCTAGCCATAATCATTGCATCGCCAATGTCGCTAACAAAAAACTCATCAAAGCACAGAACTTTTATATTTTTAGCCCACTGCTTGGCAATGAGTGTAAGCGGATTTTTTTGCCCTTGTAGCTGGGCAAGTTGGCCATGTACTTGCGCCATAAAGTGGTGAAAATGCAGCCTTTGCTTTTTAGTAGTTGGTAAATTTTTATAAAATAAATCCATTAGCATAGATTTACCACGCCCTACTGGCCCATGTAAATAAACCCCTTTAATTAAAGGTGCTTTTTGCCACCAAGGAGTATTAACTTGCAGCTGTGTAGCCAAGTTATTTAACGCGTTAACCGCATTTTGCTGGGCACTGTCAACACACAGTTCTCCCGCCTCTATCTTTGCTGTATAAAGGCTTAATATTTGTGGGCTGTGTACTGTCATGGTATTTCACTATCAGCTATAATCGCGCCCATTGTAGCCGACTAAAAATGTGAACCAAAATGAAATTCCCTTGCCGCTTAGATAAATTTGTTAGCCATTTAGCAGAACTTCCTCGCTCAAAAGCACGCTCAGCAATTAAGCGCCAGGCTGCAACTGTAAATGGCGAAGTAGTTACTGCGTTCGACTTTCAAGTAAAGCAACAAGACGAAATAATGTTTGAAGGTGAGCAACTCGTATTTTTAGGTAAACGTTACTACATGCTAAATAAGCCCGTGGGTTACGTATGCGCAAATAGTGATGAATTACACAGAACAGTTTTTGACTTACTTGATGAGCCTAATATGGCCGACTTTCATGTGGCAGGCCGACTTGATATTGACACCACAGGTTTAGTTATTATTACTAACGATGGTGACTGGTCTCATAAAATCACTTCGCCTAAAAATAATAAATTTAAAACCTACCTAGTAGAAACCCAAGAACCCATTACCGACGAGTCGCTTGAGCAATTACGAGCAGGCGTACAACTTCATAACGAAAAAGATTTAACACGCCCAGCAAAAGCAGAGAGACTGGCTAACTTTGGGCTACGTTTATCTATTTGTGAAGGTAAATACCACCAAGTTAAACGCATGTTAGCCGCTGTAGATAACAAAGTGGTAGAGCTACACCGTGAGCAAATTGCCGGTATTAAACTAGATGAAAACCTAGCCAGTGGTGAGTATCGCCAGTTAACCGCAGAAGAAGTTAAACTGTAAAGCTAATAACGTCTCTATTTAAGATTTAATCTGCACTAAATCAAAATCGGCCATGCCAGGCACTATAGCTTGCAAACGTGACTCGGTTACATCTAGTGCATTTAGGCATTCACAATATTCAGAGGCTTTGAGCTCAAGTTGCTGAGCCTTTTTTTTCAGTGACTTATCTATCTCTTTTGAAATGATATCCATGCGTTGGCCCATATCGTTAATACGATCTTCTATATTGCCTTCACGCGATTTAAACGCATCACCAAGGGATACTAAAATAGCGCCTAGCGAGCCATGTACGGCAGAGTGAATTTGCTGGCTTATTTCTTTAGTGAAGAAGTCATCTATTTGCGAAAGTGATTGCGGGGCTATAAAAAAGAAATCATCACCACGCTTAAACTTATCCATAAGTGCGCGTTCTACATATTGCAGTTGGGTTTTAAGTACTTCAGGCTCTTTATCAGACATACCCTCAACTACGTGCTCAATAGCGCTTAAGCCCAAGTTAACGCCGTCTGTAGCCAAGTTAACTAACTCCGGTACGGTATGACGAATACCATGACTGAACTGTTCAAGCACTTTACTTTCTTCATTACTTAAATCAACCCAATAACCACGTATAAACAGCTGGTTATTATTGTTAATTTGTACGCGGGTTTGGCCTTTATCAAGAATACGTATTACGTCGTCGGTAATTATTAAACCATGGCTAAGCTCAACGTCACACTGCGACTGAGCCGAAAATGCAGAGCTTGAAAGTGCTAAACACAGCGCCAATATCGAACGAGATAACAACGCCATAAACACCCCAACAAGCCAAAAAAGTAAGGCAGGTAGGTTAACAAAAAAACAATTTTATGCAAGAAAAATAGCTTTTTGTAACCACCTATAAAATGCCTTAGCTGCTCAAAAATTAAGTAAGGTCCATGTTCAATATTTTAATCTAGGCGTTGAGCTTGCTCACGCGAGAAGCGCAGCTTCTAATTATTAAACGATTTAAAAACTGCGTTTTTATACGCCAACAAGTTGTGCGTCTACAAGTTAAACCTACAGCTACACCTTGGTGGTAGGCGTTGAGCTTACTCTCGTGAGAGGTGTATCTTCTAATTTTAAGCGATTTTAAAAACTGCGTTTTAATACGCCAGCAAGTTGTACGTCTACAAGTTAAACCCATAGCTACACCTTGGTGGTAGGCGTAGAGCTTGCTCACGCGAGAAGCGCAGCTTCTAATTACTAAGCGATTTAAAAATTGCGCTTTAAACTTACCCTTCTTGGCGAACTATATTCTCTAGCGCGCGAATATTGGTTATTAAATCTTGGCGTTGTGGGTTTGCCTGATACGCCTTTTTAAGGTGCTTAAGTGCCTCTGGGTAATTTTTTGAATCAATCGCTATTTGTGATAAACCAAGCCAAGCCGAAAGCTGATATTTAGGCAGTGCTTGTGCGCGTACGTACATTAGTTTGGCTTGAGTAAGCTGGTTTTTATCGCGATAAATACTGGCAAGGCTTAGTAGTGCATCACCCAAGTTAGGGTTTATTTTAAGTGCATTATTTAAACTTTTAACCGCACGTTTGCTATTACCTTGCTGCATAGCTAGCTGGGCACTGTATACCGAAAACTGTGCTTGTTCTTCACTTGGTAGGCGCTTTGTTAACCTTTTTGCGCTGCGTATTAGCTCTTTTGCTAAATCCCACTGTTGCTGCGATACAAGCCAGCCAAGTGTTTGCATTGTGGTATTAATTACGTCGGCTTGCTGCGCTTTAGTGGCATGCTTTAAACCTTGTTTTAAAAGCGAAACAGCGCGCTTACTGCTGCCTTCACTTAAATGTAATTGTGCTGCGAGTAATTGGTTACTGGTATCTTTTGGGTTAAGTTTTAAAGCGACCTCAATGGCCGAAAGCGCCTGTTTATTTTGCTCAAGTTGCAGGGCAATTTGCGCACGCTGTAACCAAAGCTCTGCGTTATCAGGCGTTTTATTTAATAACTCTTTTAATAATGCATTTGCTTGGCTTAAATCGCCCGACTCAATTAAGGCAAACAATAACCCTTGTTGATACTGCGCTGTTTCGGGTTCAAGCATAAGTGCTTGGCGGTATGCGGCCACCGCACTCCAAGGTTGACTATGTTGCACATGAATATAAGCAAGTTGCGCATAGCTTTGTGCGTCAGCTTGGCCAAGTTCAATACTATGCACTAGGTGGGTTTGCGCTTTAGTGTAATTTGCCTGTTGCATGTATAAAAGGCTTAAACCTTGGTGAGCCTTTACTAAATCGGGAGCGCTTTTTAAGCACGCTAAGTAAGCCGTTTCTGCGCTATTAAACTCTTTTAAAGTGAGTAAAACCTGCGCGCGTAATAAGTTAAGTGCAGTGCTGTCGTTGTTTATATCACGGCTTTTAAAAAGGGCTGCAACCTCTTGGTATTTACCTTCTTGTAGTAATGGCTGTACTTGGCGAGCAAAGCCACGTTCTGTAGGCTCAATTAGCACCTCGGTTGGGCCTAACAGTTTATTATTTATAGCTAACTGCCAAGTAGGATCGCTTGGCGATAGCGTGACTTTAAGCGGTGCACTTACTTGGCTTGCATATGCCTTAGTAATACCTAATAAAGGCAAAGAGCACATAAGCGTAGTATAAAGGGTGCGAGTAAGTAATTTAGGCAGTTTAATTGCGTTCATATTTTTCATTTTGTTGGTGCTTAAGGTTTAAATTCTATTGGCCAAATAAAGCGAGCACGTACTGTTTCGCCTTCTTTTTTTGGTGCGCTAAAACGGCTTTGCTTTATAATTTTATCAATGGCGGGTTTAAGCTCAGGGTAAGGGTTTTGTACAACCTCTATTAAGCTTACTCTACCGCTTTCGTCTATAAATACATCAAGCTTTACCGTAAATACATCCACACCTTGGCGAGTTAAACTTTTTGGTAAAACGGCCTTAACAGGGGTAAGTAGCGTTGGTAGTCCATCGAGCTGGTTTAAGCTAAAGGCATCCCAATTTACACTCATTGATTGCCATTGTGGCGCGTTAACTTTTACGCTTGGCGTATCGGGTTTTACAATGCTTAAATTGCTTTTAATTTTAACGTCTACTGCTTGAATTGACGCGCCTGCCCCTTGCACTTTTAAGCTTTGCATTGGCTCGCTACTTTGTTGTTGCGATACCGAAGGCGGTGGTGGAGGAGGTAGGGCAACCATCGCTATTTCGCGCACAACTACTTTGTCTTGTATATGGTGCTCAGCCATTTGCCCTAACCACAGTAATAACAATGCTGCGCTAAGCACTATTAAACTAAGGCCAAACGCAAAAAGCGGATGGCGATTATTTTTTGTTTTATTAGTTGAGCTAAAGGTGTGCATATTATTGCTTGGTCGCTAAATTAACTTGCGAGGCACCGGCAAGTTTTGCTTCGTCAATTACTTGCACTAATAGCTCGGTAGGTACTGTTTTATCTGCTTGAATAACCACAGGGCGTTGCTGCTGTTTTAGCATTTGCTCTACACTTGTGCGTACACCTGCTACACCAATTTGGCTGCCATCAAAAAATACTTGTTGAGTGTCGGTTATTGCTAAAAATATAACTTGTTGCTCAAGCCGACTGGCTGATACAGCTTGAGGTTTATCTACCTCAACGCCGCTTTCACGAACAAATACAGTGGTTACTATAAAAAATATAAGCAATATAAATACAACATCAAGCAGTGGCGACATATCAATATGCTGCCCAGCTTCTTGTTCTAGCTTGTGCTTTAAACGTGACTGCATGGCTTTACCCTAATTGTTTACTAATGTATGTAATTTAGGATTACGTTGCGAGTAGGCTAAATAAGCCTGCATTAACCACGCAGGTATGGCGCACACAAGGCCAAGCTGAGTGGTTAATAGTGCATCGCCTATGGCATCGCTCATTAGTTCGTTATGGCCAAGCGCCATGACTTTAAAGGTATCAAGTAAACCAACAATGGTGCCCAGCAAGCCCAATAAAGGAAGCGCTGCGGTTAATATAGAGCTAACTTCTTGCCAGTAGCCGTTTCGGTTTGCCTGATACTGCTTAAGGTGCAATAAATCATGAAAAGTCAGTTGGTACACAACTAAAGCTAATAACAAAATACACCAACAAATAGGGTTGCTAACGATTTGCTCAAACATGGTTTTCTCCTTGTTCTAGCTGGCTTAGTTGTAATGCAAAACCTTCGAGCTGGCTGTAATACGCTTTTGCTTTGCGCGATAGCAGTGCATTTAAAACCAGTGCTGGTATAGCAACAACTAAACCTAACTCGGTAGTAATAAGTGCTTGTGCAATACCGCCCGATACAACCTCCGGATCGCCCGATCCAAATAGGGTCATCATTTTAAAGGTTTCGATCATGCCGCTTACAGTACCTAATAAACCTAATAAAGGAGCTACGGCTGCTGTTACAGCTATAGCGCCTATAAAGTTATCAAGTTTGTGTTTATCGTATATTAGCTGGTTAAACAATTGTTCGTCTCGTACTTGGCCTTTTTCGCTTTGCAGCGTGAGGTTAAACAATTGCTGCTGCATGCCTGCAAACTCGCTGCTATTTTTATTGTTAAAGAGCGTTTGTAACTGCATTTGCGAGTGCATTTTAATTTTGCTTAAACGCAATAGTTGAGCCGCTTTTATTAGTGCAATGGTTAGTGCAAAACAGGCAAATAAAATAATAGGGATAGCCCATAAACCGCCTTTTTCTAGGTGCTCTAAGGGGCTTTCTTGCTGAGCTTGGCTGGTTACTAAATGCGTTAAACTCGGATCAAAGCTAAGTAACGTTTCGCCTACACCGTTTTGCTTTAGGGTGTCATCAAGCGGGTTATTGTCACTGCTTGATTGCACCAATGCCACTTTTAATGCGTTTGATTCATCGTCTAAATTTAATAAACCCATTAGCTTAGGTGTTTGCGTACTAAACCAGGCAACAGGCCCTACTTGCAGTGTATTAGCTTGGGTAAGCTCGCCATTGCCAAGTACCACCGCTTGTTTTTTAAAGCGAGGGTAAAGCGCTTGCTCTTGGTTATTAATAAAAGAGACGACTTGGCTTAATAATTCGTTTTGATTATTACTTGTTTGCTCGTTATTCAAAGTTTTATTGCTATTTTGGCGAACAAATCGGCTAAGTAAGTTTAATTGGTATTGCTGTTGTTGCTGCCAGGTGTCTAACCGTGTTTGTAACTGGTTAAGGCTTAAGGTATTTTCGTCAGCTAAACGGCGGTTAACAGCGGCTTGTTCGCGTAATTTACTTAGCGACTGCTGCTTGGTAAATATTTGCTTTGCTAGGCTTGCTTGCTCTTTGGCAATACTTTTTTGCGTACTGCTTAAGCTGCGTTGTGCAGTTTTTATATCGTTTAGCACGCTTTGTTTGGCTTGCTCACTCGTTGCTGCTAACGCTAAATTGCAGCTAGTAAGTAAAATAATGGCGCTAACTGCTTTAATTTTTTGAGAGAAAGTCATTACTTAGCTCCTTGCTGTGCGTTATTTTTATAACTTAGCATCGGAAGCGTTACCCAATCAGCAGCGCGCTTTTTTTGTTGTACTGCAATACCTAGCGCTACTTGTTCTGCGTTAATACTGTTATCAAACTCCCACTGCCAACCTAAGTCGCTAGGAAAACCAATACCTGCATAACTTAAATCTTCACTAACAAACCATGCTTGTGCGGCGCCTAAATATAGCTGTTTAACCCATACTTCTTGGCCGTCGGGGTGTTTAATTGCCATTTCGTGAATTGAAATACGTTGCTGAAATTCATTGAGTAAGGTCAGCATTTTTAGCGCGGTTTGTAATTTATCAGTGGTGCTTAGTTGTGGGTCGGCTAAATCGCCTGCATTTTTCCAGCTGTTTAGCAGCGGAGGCGGCAACTGTACTTGCAAAGAAAGTAATTGCTGGCTGATTTGTTTTAACTGGCTGTTTAAGTTTTGTTGATCTTTTTCAAGCTCGCCTTGCTGAGTAACTAGCTGTTCACGCTTTTTGCTAAGATCGCTTGAGTTTTTTTCGCGGTTTTTATTAAGAGTACTAAGTTGCTCTTGCTCAGCATTTAAAAGCGTTAGGGTTTGCTCCATACTGCTTTTTTGTTCAAGCCAATGTGTATTTAATTCACTAGTTTGGCTTTCTATTTTTAGCCATTTATCAACGAGTTGTTCTAATTCGCTAACGGTATCGGCTTTTACAGCCATGGTGCCACACAGTACAACTACCGCACATATTGGTTTAATTAAGCTTCGCATTACTTAACAACAATCCTGAAAGTTACGACAACAAGCAAATATACCCATTAACACTAAATTAAATCACTTTAAGAGGAGTACCTAGCGCAGCTAGCCTTAGCTAAATGGTTTTTCAGTCTCAAAATAGCTTATTTAATTAAATGTATTGGCATTACTTGTTAAATTTTGAGTGCGTATACAATATAGGAATTCACATAACAACACAACTGATAACAATTATCGTTTACATTATTTTGTCGTAGTGGTAGGATTTTGCCCGAAATCACATAGAGCCCCTTTTAAGTAAGCAATTTTATGTTTACTTAAAAGCAAAAAAACAACCACGGAGTAAACATGAGTAAGCCATCGAATAAAGGAAATGCCTACGTAAAGCCAATTGCAGCGGTAGTCACTGCCACTCTTTCAACTTGGGCAAGTGCACAAGACGTACAAGAGCTGTCGGTAACTAAAGCAGAGACTAAAACTGAGTCTAGCTATGTTGTAGAAAAATCAACATCGCACAAATACACTCAGCCACTTTTAGATACTGCAAAAACTGTAACGGTAATTAACCAAGCAGTAATGAAAGACAGAAACGTAGACAGCCTACGTGATGCTTTACGTAACGTATCGGGTATTTCTTTAGCTGCTGGTGAAGGCGGCGCACCGACTGGCGATAGCATGTCTATTCGTGGCTTTAGCGCAACTAACGACATTTTTGTAGATGGTATTCGTGATGTGGCAGGCTACACGCGCGACATTTACAACATTGAAGCGGTAGAAGTGGCAAAAGGCCCTGGCTCTGCGGTTTCTGGCCGTGGTGCAACCGGTGGTAGTGTTAACCTAGAAAGCAAAAAAGCAAAGCTTGATAGCTTTAACGACGTATCACTTCGTTTAGGTACAGAAAACGATTACCGTGGTCGCTTTGACACTAACATTCAAGTAAACGAAACCAACGCTTTGCGCATTAACTTACTAACAGATAAAGGTGATGTTGCAGGGCGTGACTACGTTGAAAACGAAACAAATGCAGTTGCTGTAGCCTTTGCAACAGGCTTAGGTACTAATAGCCGTTTTGATTTAAATTTAGAATACCAACGCCAAGATAACTTACCAGATTACGGTATTGCATGGGTATACAACGACGCGCCAGTGGCTGAGCTTGCAGATAGCGCGCGTGGTCCTTCTCCGGTAGATTACGATAACTTTTACGGTAACATTTACCGTGATTACGAAGACATTGAAGCCTACTCAACAACTGCTCGTTACGAGTATGATTTTTCTCAAAACACGATGCTACGTGTGCAAGGCCGTTTAGGTGAAGTTAAGCGTGAGTCAGTAACCACGGCACCGCGTTATTTCTCAATTACGACCGATACAGACATCACTTTTGCTGATGAAAAAACACGTGATACACAAAACTCACTGGCAGCAATACAGGTTGATTTAATTGGTAATTACGAGTTTGCAGGCTTTACTCACGATGTAGTAGTAGGTGTTGAACTTGTTAACGAAACATTTACTCGCCATGCACTTGTAGCAACTACGCCAGATAACCTAATAGAAGACGAAATTCGTAACGACTTATACAACCCTGATGCAACAATTGAATTTACAGGTGTATATGGCCGCGATGGCAGGAGCATTGAAGCAAAAGCTAAAAACCAAGCAATTTACGCATTTGATACAGTAACACTTAACAAGCAGTGGGAAGTAACAGGTGGGATTCGCTTTGATAGCTTCACAACCGATTACCACAATGATTACGATGACCCAAGTGCACTAATTTCTACAAGTGATGATTTATTTAGCTGGAACGCAGCGGTAGTGTACAAACCAGCTGATAACGGTAGCATTTACGTAGGTGCTGGTAACTCATTTAACCCATCAGCTGAAGGGCTTACTGTATCTACACGCTCAAATGCAGCAGATTTAGACGCTGAAGAAAGCCGTAGCTACGAGTTAGGTACAAAATGGAGCCTAATGGATGGCCGTTTGCAAACTAATGCAGCGCTTTTCCGCACTGAAAAAACCAATGCACGTACTGATGACCCATTTGCAGATAGCACGTCAGATGAGCTACTTGGCGGTGAGCAACGCGTACAAGGTTTAGAGCTTTCAGCAACAGGCTTAATTACTAAAGAGTGGACTGTAATTGCTTCATACACTTACCAAGACAGTGAAGTAACTAAAGCACTAGGCGCCGACGCATCACAAATTGGTAACGAGCTTGCACGTACACCAGAAAACAGCGCAAGTGTTTGGACTACTTACGATATGTCGGATAAATTATCGTTTGGTTTAGGCGCGCAATATGTAGGTGAGCGTTACAATGGCACAACTGCAACGCGTTCACGCGCACCGGGTTACACTATTTTTGATTTAATGGTTGCGTACGACGTATCTAAAGATCTTAGTTTGCAACTAAATGGTGAAAACCTTGGCGACAAAGACTATGTTGATCAGCTAGGTGGCGGACACTACGTACCAGGTAACGGTCGTAAGTTTAGCCTAACAGCTAGCTACTCTTTTTAATTTTAAAATAAATTAAAAAGTATAAGTAAATATAAGGGCAGGCCTATTACCTGCCCTTAATTATTTGATGAAAATGTGAGAGGGCGCACATGCTAGTTAAAATTCCAGAGCTACTAACTAAAGAAGAAGTGGCTTATTGCCGCGATAAATTATTAGCGGCGCAGTGGGCCGATGGCAGTATTACTGCGGGGCATCAGTCAACCAAAGCAAAAAATAACTTACAACTTCCTGAAAATAGCCCAGAAGCACAAGAGCTGGGTGAAATTATTATGGGGGCATTAGCGCGCAGCAATTTATTTATGTCGGCAGCGCTGCCAGCAAAAATTTTTCCGCCACTATTTAACTGTTATCAAGGTGGGCAATCGTTTGGTGTGCATGTAGATAATGCAATTAGACAAGTACCTGGCACGCCTGTAAAAATTCGTACTGATGTATCTATGACTCTGTTTTTTAATGAACCCGAAGATTACGATGGCGGTGAACTCGTTGTTGAAGATACCTACGGCTCTCACAGTGTAAAACTACCCGCAGGTAGCATGGTACTTTATCCATCGACGAGTTTGCACCGCGTTATGCCTGTAACTCGCGGGCGCAGGTTAGCCTCGTTCTTTTGGCTGCAAAGCATGGTAAACAGCGATGAAAAACGCGGATTATTGTTTGATTTAGATATGTCGATTCAAAGTTTGCGCAGTAAAGTAGAAGACAGCCCAGAAATTATTCAATTAACAGGTGTGTACCATAACCTGTTAAGGCAATGGGCGCAGACATAGCAAAAATATTTATTGGTAGATGTTAGATAGTAGATGTTGGTAATTTAAAGCTACGCTTTTCGCGTGAGCAAGCTCTACGCCTACTGGCAAAGTTTAACATTGTGGTTTGATTAACCCGTAGGCGCACAACTTGTTGGCGCGACGCGCAAGGCGCGTAATGCATTAAAGATTAGAGTTTTGCTTTTTGCATGGAAAAGCCTGGCGCCTACAATACATTCAAAAAGTACTGTAGGCGTGAAGGTTACTAGCCTTTATAACCATTTGGGTTATTTGATTGCCAGCGCCATGTATCTTCCATCATGGCATCAATTCCGCGTACTGCTTCCCAACCAAGCTCATTGAGGGCTTTTTCAGGTGCGGCGTAACATGCGGCAATATCGCCAGGGCGGCGAGGTGATACTTGATAAGGTACCTCTTGGCTGCTTGCTTTAATAAATGCATTAACCATTTGCAGTACAGAGTAGCCATTTCCTGTGCCAAGGTTATATACCAGTGCACCTGTATTACTAGCAATTTTATCAAGGGCTTTTAAATGGCCAATAGCTAAATCTACCACGTGAATATAGTCGCGCACGCCTGTGCCATCAACTGTGTCGTAGTCATCACCAAATACAGCGAGTTGCTTTAATTTACCTACCGCTACTTGGGCAATAAATGGTAAAAGGTTATTTGGAATTCCGTTAGGATCTTCGCCAATTAAGCCAGATTCATGTGCACCAACAGGATTAAAGTAACGCAAAATAGCAAACGCAAAGCGCTCATCTGATTTAGCGATATCTTGTAGCATCATTTCAACCATTAGCTTTGACGTACCGTATGGATTTGTTGTGCCACCCACAGGGAAGTCTTCTTTAATCGGTAAGCTTGCAGGGTCGCCGTAAACGGTTGCTGATGAGCTAAATACTAGTTTAAACACGCCAGCATCACGCATTGCATCTACAAGCGTTAGCGTACCTTGCACGTTGTTTTGGTAGTATTCAACAGGTTTAGCTACCGACTCACCAACCGACTTTAAACCGGCAAAGTGAATAACGCTATCTATGGTGTGCTTGGCAAATATTGAGTCTAAAAACGCTTTATCAAGAATATCACCTTGATAAAAGGTTGCCTCTTTACCTGTAATTGTTTTAACGCGCTGTAGTGACTCTTTTGATGAGTTACTTAAATTATCAACAACAATTACGTCGCTGCCTTGCTCTAAAAGTTCTAAAACGGTGTGAGAGCCAATGTAGCCTGCGCCGCCTGTTACTAAAATTGTCATGAATGCTCCATGGATACCTTTATCAATTAAGTTAATTTCACCATAAATTATGATGATTTACATGCTTTATCTGTAACTTTTATTATTCAGAGGGGTCATATAGTTAGAGTGAATTACTTTAATTACAAATAAAGTAGCTTTAGTAACATGTTAAATATCGCATTAAGTTATAGTTAATCAATCACTGCTAAAATTATTAGTTACGTTACTGGGCTTTGTCTAAATTATTAGTACTGCCCCATTTGGAGAATGTTATGAATTCAGTTAAAACAATCGCTATGGCAATGTGTATCGCATTACCTGCATTTGCACAGGCTGGAGAATCTGTAGTTAAATGGCAAGACTTTAAAGACTACCGCGATGTGCGTGCCTCAAGCCAAGGTAAAACGTCGTACCATAAACAAATTGCTACACAGTTTGAAAAGCATTTTTCTAAATTGGCCGAGCAACTCCCTAAAGAATATAAGCTAAGCGTAGAAATAACCGATATCGACCTAGCTGGCGATGTACGCTACGGTGGTATGGATGAAATACGTGTGGTAAAACCTATTTATTTTCCGAGAATTAAGCTTAATTACTCGCTTGTTGATAACGATGGTAGCGTAGTGAGTGAGTCAAACGACGTAGAGCTTAAAGATATGGGTTTTATGGATAAAATTAAAATGGGCCGCGACGAGCCATTTTATTATGAAAAACGCTTAATTACCGAGTGGTTTGGTGAGCAAATTTTAGCTAATTTAGATTAATTTAAATGCCGCTAAATTGCGGCATTTTTTGCGCTTTACTTAAATGTTGCTAACAGCGTTAGTAACTGCTGTAACTTAAGTACTGTTGTTTTAAGCTTTTCTTCATCAAAACCATCAGTGCTTAAGCTTTCTACATCGGCTGCTACATCAAGTACGTATGGCTTAAAGCGTTTAGCTTCAAAACTAAATCCGGCATCAGCAGGGAACAAGGCTTTAAATTTGCCGTGACCTTGTTGCTGTAGCTCATCTAGTTTTTTGTCGGCATCAAGTGCTTGGCGATAAACAATTTTTAAGTTAGCGTTGAGTTGTTCAATTATAGAATCCATGGATTTCCTAAAGCTTTGTACTGCATGGCCGATATAATACGTGGATTACATTTAAAAGTCAGGTTAGTAATATGAATATATCAGGTTCAAGTTTACCCGTTATGTCAGGGGCTAGCGAAAGTGGTGAAGTTTACAGCGCTTCTTTAGCTAAAAAACAGCAACAGGCAGACGGTGCAGCGGCACTTGCACTAATTGAAGGTGCTGCGCAATCGTCAAGTGCGCAAACACCGACTAAATCGGTGACTGCCACACTTGGTAATAACATAAACGTATACGTTTAAATGTTGCTCTAAACTAGTTTGAGGTCGATAGGGGTTTTACTTTTTTGACCGCCTATTTCTCTTACTAATTTAGGCACTAAAAATCCGGGCAGGGCTTTTAATAGCTCTGCCATTATTTTTATTGCTTGCTCTTCGTTAATATCAAAGTGGCTTGCGCCTTCAACCTTATCTAGCAAATACAAATAATAGGGTAGTACGTCGGCATCAAATAACGCCTCGCTTAAATTTATCTGCGCATCAACGGTATCGTTCACATCTTTTAAAATAACCGCTTGGTTTAATAACATAACACCTGCTTGCTTAAGTTTTTGCATGGCGGCTTTAAACTCGTCGTCTATTTCGTTGGCATGATTTATATGGTTAATAAATACAATTTTTAGCGGTGATTGCTTTAGCCTCGCGCATAGCTCATCGGTAATACGCGCAGGTATAACAACAGGTAAGCGGCTATGTATTCGCATGCGTTTAATTTGGGGTAATTTTTCAAGCTCATCTAAAAACCAGCTTATGGCATCGTCTTTGGCCATGAGTGGGTCGCCACCACTTAAAATCACTTCGTTTATGTTGGCATCTGATTTTATATAACTCAGTGCATCAAGCAGGCTTTTTTTATTGAGTTGGTTTTCTTGATACGGAAAGTGGCGCCTAAAGCAGTAGCGGCAATTTACCGCACAGCCAGTTTTAAACATAATTAAAACTCGCGATTTATACTTATGTAAAAGCCCAGGTTGTTCGTTGTCTTGCTCAAGCAGAGGGTCTTTATTAAAACCGGATTTGGTCAAAAATTCTTGGTGGCGCGGCATAACTTGTAGTAATAAGGGATCGTTTGCATCACCTTTGCGCATTTTTTTTATAAAAGGGACTGGCACGCGCACCGCAAATAAACTGCGAGCTTTTAGGTCGTTTTCATGGGCTTGGCTCGATAAACCGACCATTTCAAGCAAGGTTTTTGGGCAGGTAACTACATTTGCTAATTCTTTTTGCCAGTTTTTATGCAAATTTGCTTCATTTCTTTGTATCATTGGCACGTAGATTACTCGAAAAAATATAAATAGAGGAAACGATGGCGAATTATAGCACCAACGAGTTCAAGGGCGGCCTAAAAATTATGATGGACGGCGAACCTTGCAGTATCTTAGAAAATGAAATGGTAAAACCAGGTAAAGGCCAAGCGTTTAACCGTGTTCGTATCCGTAAACTTATCTCTGGTAAGGTGCTTGAAAAAACCTTTAAATCGGGTGAATCAGTTGAAGGCGCCGATGTAATGGATACCGACTTAGCGTACCTATACACAGACGGTGAATTTTGGCATTTCATGAACAACGAAACATTTGAGCAAATTGCTGCTGACGAAAAAGCACTAGGCGATGCAGTTAAATGGTTAGTTGAAAACGATGTATGTACAATTACATTATGGAACGGCAGCCCAATTGCGGTTACTCCACCTAACTTTGTTGAGCTTGAGATCACTGAAACTGATCCAGGTCTTAAAGGTGATACAGCGGGCACAGGTGGTAAACCTGCAACGCTTACAACGGGTGCAGTAGTACGTGTTCCATTATTCGTACAAATTGGCGAAGTAATTAAAGTAGACACTCGTAGCGGTGAATACGTAGGCCGTGTTAAGTAAGCTTTAACATTGTTTATAAAATCCCAGCTTAAGCTGGGATTTTTTTTGGAGAAAATATGTCAGCAACACTTTGGGCCCCGAGCGCAAGCATAGAAACACTTAAACAGCGCGCGGCAATATTACATACTATTCGTGAGTTTTTTTATACGCGTAATGTAATGGAAGTAGAAACACCTAGCTTAAGCGGTGCAAGCGTAACCGATGTGCATTTAGCGAGTTTTAATACTACTTTTGTAGGCCCTGGCCACGCTGGTGGCTTGCCGCTTTATTTGCAAACATCGCCCGAATTTGCAATGAAACGTTTACTAGCAGCAGGCTCAGGGCCAATATTTCAGCTCTGTAAGGCCTTTAGAAACGAGGAAGCGGGACGCCATCATAATCCTGAGTTTACTATGCTTGAATGGTACCGCCCTGGGTTTGATGAGTTTGCACTTATGGATGAAATGGATGAGCTAATGCAGCTTATTTTAAATGTAGAGCCTGCTGAGCGACTGACTTACCAACAAGCGTTTGAGCAGGTGTTATCGCTTGACCCATTAACTGCTACGCTCACGCAATTACAAGCACTTGCCAGCGAACACGGCTTTGCTGATATAGCCAATAACGAAACAAATAAAGACACCTTATTGCAGTTGTTATTTTGTATAAAAGTAGAGCCAACCATTGGGCAAACTAAACCGTGTTTTGTATATCACTTTCCTGCATCGCAAGCGGCCTTGGCGCAAATTTGTGAGCACGATAACCGAGTAGCAGGGCGCTTTGAGCTTTATTATAAAAATATGGAATTAGCGAACGGCTTTAATGAGTTAACTAATGCTAAAGAGCAAGCAAAACGCTTTGATGAAGATAACGCTTATCGCGCTGCTAATGGCTTAAACCACGTGCCTATGGATACCCGATTAATAGCCGCACTTGAGCACGGGCTGCCACAGTGTGCAGGTGTTGCAATGGGAATAGATAGGCTAGTAATGCTTGCAACTGATAAAGATAAAATTAAAGACGTAATTGCCTTTGAGGTCGATAGGGCGTGATAGTGGGTTAAGTAAACTTTTGACTTGAAATAAAAAGCACCGTATTTTACATAAACGCGGTGCTTAATAATTTATGGTTGATTAAAGCTTGGCAAACGCATCTTGTAGTGGTGGCACTACTTGCTTTTTACGGCTTAATACACCGTCTAGCCATACTTTACCTTCGCTTGGTTTTTCACCATAAGCTTGCTCTACAAGTGTTGCATCATCTGATGCGATTAACATTTGCGAACCTTCTTTCATAATATCGGTAAGTAGTAAAAATACCGAGTGGCGGTTGCCTTCAGCTTTTAGCTTTGCGATGTCTGCTTCAAGGTCGGCTTTAATTTCGTCAAACACTGCCAGGTCGATTACTTCTAGTTGGCCTATGCCGACTAGGTTACCGTTCATGTTGAAGTCTTTAAAGTCACGCATTACTAAATCACGTACTGGCGTGTCTTCTACTGCAGATTTAACACGGAACATGTCCATGCCAAGTTCTTTAAAGTCTTCAATACCAGCAATTTCTGCTAGTGCTTCAACACATTTAATATCGGCTGTTGTACAAGTCGGCGATTTAAAAATAACGGTGTCGCTTAAAATTGCGCAAAGCATAATGCCAGCGATGTCTTTAGGGATTTCTACACTGTAAAAATCGTACATCATTTTAATAATGGTGTTTGAACAACCAACAGGGCGGATCCAACACTCAAGCGGTGTAGATGATGTTAAGTCACCTAGTTTATGGTGATCTACTACACCTACAACACGGGCTTGGTCGATATCATCAGGCGCTTGTGTTTTTTCTGTGTGATCAACGATGTACACATCTTCGCCCGCATAGCTTAGTTTAAGCTCTGGTACTTCGAAGCCAAATTTATCTAAGATAAATTGCGTTTCTGGTGACACTTCACCTAGGCGTGTTGGAATTGCTGGCTCATCGATTTGGTTTTTTAAATAAGCCAGTGCAATTGCACCACAAATTGAATCTGAATCTGGGATTTTATGGCCCACTACATACATAGACATTGACGGAACTCCTTTAAATTTGCCGATATTCTAACAAAGTCTGCAGCCTTTAACATATAGACAGTGCAATTAAGTTTTAGTTACACTTTAAAATCTTGAATTTATTAACGACTCTGCACGTTATTAGGTTCACACTCAGTATATGCTAATTAAGGTGCCCGCATGCGACTAGGCCGCAAAGGTTGGAATAACGTTATAATTTTCTCAATGTTAATTATGATTTTCTTTTTAAATGGCTGGCATAAGCAGTTTTTAGGCGGTGTGGATGAACCTCGTTTACAACCTGTATTACCGCTACAAAGCTTTGTATTAACACTTAAGTTTGTTGATCAAAAAATTGAGCGTATTGGTACAAGTTGGCGTACAACCGCACTACAAGAAAATACACCTGTTAAGTGGGATGCCACAGAGCAGCAATTAGCTGAGCTGATTAATACCTGGCAAACAATTGCATTAATGCAGGTGAATGAATCGGTGGTATTTAACCCTAATTCGCCATTATACGTAGCAACCTTTGAGCTGGCAGGTGAAAACCTACCCTGGGTATATTTACTCTACAAGGGGAATGGCCAATATTATTTGCTCGAAAAAAATAGCCAGCGAGTAATGGGGCTCGATTTAAAAACTGCAGAGCAGTTATTTCCAAGTATTGATTTTACAAAAAGTGAGTTGCATTAATGCCTGAATTACCAGAGGTAGAAGTAAGCCGTATGGGGATCACGCCTCATATTGAAAACCAAGTCGTAAGCAAAGTTAATATTTATAATGCCAGTATGCGCTGGCCAGTTCCTGATGATGTATACCAACTTGAAGGCTTAACCGTTACTAGTATTGAACGCCGTGCCAAGTACCTTCTTTTACATTGTGAGTTAGGCAGTACACTATTGCATTTAGGTATGTCGGGTAATTTGCGGGTTGTTGATAAAAGCGAGCCTTTAAAAAAGCATGACCATGTAGAATTTGTATTTGGTAATAATAAGGCGCTGCGTTTAAACGACCCTCGACGCTTTGGGTGCTGTTTATGGCAAGCACCTGGTGAAGTGCACAAGTTACTTTCAAAGCTGGGTCCTGAGCCGCTAACCGACGATTTTTTTGCAAAACGTGTGTACGAGCAGTCACGCAATAAAAAGGTACCGGTAAAACAGTTTATTATGGATAACGCAGTGGTTGTTGGCGTTGGTAATATTTACGCCAACGAGTCGTTATTTAAAGCGGGGATTCACCCAAAGCGTGAAGCTGGAAAAGTATCGCTCAAGCGTTACCAAACTCTTATTCCAATAATTAAAGACACACTAGCAGCTGCTATTACACAAGGTGGTACAACCTTAAAAGATTTTGCACAAAGTGATGGCAAGCCAGGGTATTTTGCACAGCAACTTTTAGTTTATGGCCGTAAAGGTGAAGAGTGTGTAACGTGTAAAACGCCGCTTGAGGAAATTAGGCTGGGGCAGCGAAGTACTGTTTTTTGTAAACAGTGCCAAAAGTAATTGTACTAATGTGTATTAATAAATATTACGTATAGGCTTTAGTTGCTCTGCTAACTCAAAAGCAGAGCAAGTATTTATTTACAGCTCGAAAGGGGCTACGCCTACGGCTTTCATTTTATAGCCCACTTGTGCTATTTCGCCAGACCAGGTTTCTGTACTCATAATACCAGTCACTACAATGGCATCGTATAAGCTTTCTATTGGCACGCCACCCTTAATTGTTACATGCACTATTTGATTTGGCGGCGGCGGCGGTACGTGAATACACGCACCAAAGTACGGGACTAGTAAAAACTCAGTAATCACTTCGCTATCACCTTCAAGCGGAACCACAAACCCAGGTAAGCTTACTGATTGGCCATTTAATGCTTCAACCACGGGGGCATCTAATTCTGGTTGTACCCAGTTTTGTTCACTGCCTTCGTGATTAGCCTGCGCTTGAGTATCTATTTGCACGTGCCCTTGTGGGATTAAATCTTCCCAAAAAATTTCTTTTGGGGGATTAGCACTGCTAAAAAAACTAATAAGCAGGCAACTTATTAGTGCGCTTTTATAAAATGCAGATTTTAAAAATGTCATGAAATTCCTAATGTTAAGTTTTTATACTCATGCCATCGCTGAGCGAATAAAAATAAGCGCGGGTGGCAGGTACTAAGCCAATTATAAAACCGGCGGCCATGATAACGCCTATTAAAGTGAGTTCATAGTAAGAGAGCAAGGCAATATTTACGCTTATGCCGCTATGGCTTTGTAAATAATCACTACTGATGAACATAACCCCGTAATAAAGGCCACACCCAACTAAGCACCCTAAAAATGTAGTTAGTAGTGATTCCATACTTATTAACGTAAATAGCTGCCATGGCCTTGCGCCCACTGAGCGTAAAATAGCAAGCTCACGGCGGCGCTGGTTTAAATTAGCAAGTAGTGTAGTCAGCATACCTAGCAGGCTCACCAGTACTACAACGGCTGAAAACAGTAATAAAACTTTTTCAACAATGGCGAGCATTTGCCAAAGCTCTTTTAATGTAACTGTAGGCATTATCGCAAGTAGCGGCTCGTTTTTATATTGGTTAATGTTGCGCCTTACTTGCAGTGTATATAACGGGGAGTCGAAACCCATTAAAAACGCAGTTATTTGACTTGGTTCACCAATTAAGTTGTCGTGTTCATCGTGTTCATCGTGTTCATCGTGTTCATCGTGTTCATCGTGTTCATCGTGTTCATCGTGAGCATCGTGAGCATCGTGTGCATCATGAGCACTGTGCTCATTATGATCGCTATGCGCGTTACTCGCCCCACCATGAATTAAATCAATTGCAGCAAGGGGTATATGCAAGGTTTTATCTACTGGTGTACCGGTGGCATTTAAAATACCGACCACCTTAAATGGGTTATCTTTGTGGTGATGAAAGCTGGTATTGCCCATACCGTGGGAAATGACTATTTGGTCACCCAATTTATAGCCTAAGCTACTGGCTACTTCACTGCCTAATACCACTTGCGTAAGCTGTTTAAAAGCGTGGCCTTGTTGAAAGCTTAACGGCTGTTTTTTTGCAAAGCGGTAGTGCTTAAAGTAATCCGGTGTGGTGCCTACAACCGCTTGGCCTTTGTGGCTATCGCCAAGGCTTATGGGAATACTCCACTTTATCCCGCGTTGGGATGTTATATGTTCATAACTTTGCCAACTTACACTATTGTTAGCGTGGCCGATTCTAAATACAGATGAAAGTAGTAGCTGTATGTCGCCAGTACGTGCACCCACAATTAAATCAGTGTCAGAAATTGTATTGCTAAAACTGCTTTTAGCATCAATACGTATGCGCTCAATACTTAATAACAGCATAACGCTTATAGCAATAGTAAATAGCGTAAGAAGCACACTTGCGCGACGATTAAGTAAGCTTTTGTATGCAAGCTTAGTAAGGATCATATTTGCTCCTGTAAGCTAACTAGGCTAATAGTGCGATTAAATAGCGGTTTTAACGTTTCATCATGACTAACAAATATTAAGGTGCTATTGGCTTGCTCTGCTTGGTTAAACAAAAGCGTTATGAAGCTCTCTCTGTTGGCGGTATCAAGCGCAGAGGTGGGCTCATCAGCAATAATTAGCTCAGGGCTGCCAATAAAAGCACGTGCTGCGGCAACACGCTGTTGTTGGCCAATGCTTAATGTGGCTACATTTTTATTATGATCTTGTGAGTGTAACCCCAGTGCGCTTAATAGCCGAGCAGCTTCATTTTCTAAAGAGTGACTTTGCGAAGCTAATTGTTTACGCTTTTTTGAAAAGTCGCAGCCAAGCGTTACGTTTTCTATGGGTGTTAAGTAAGGTAATAAATTAAAATTTTGAAAAATATAACCAATGTTTTCAGCTCTAAATATGTCTCTTTGGGTGTTACTAAGCTGGCTTAAATTGTTATTTAAAATATACACTTCACCGCTAGTTGGGGTGTTAATACCCGCTAACAGTGCAAGCAGTGTTGATTTGCCTGAGCCACTAGGGCCGTGTAAAAAAACGTGCTCACCTTTACTAATACTAAGGTGAGGAATATTAAGCGTGGGCTTGGCATCATCTTTATGCCATTTAAAAGTAACGTTTTTTAGGCTTATCATTTTTACCAACCCCAGTAATTTAGCATTTTTCTCATTTTAAACTGCCTTATAATATTCAGGGGTTTTGATTTTAAGCTGTTTTCGCTAAGTAAAAATTCATTGGTTGCGTTTAGCACTCGCATACTCGATTGCCCGTCATTATATGGGTGAAGCTCTTGAGAATAATGTGAAATTGCAGTCATTAATTCCTTAGGGCGTGTAAGTGCTAAATCAATATTTTTTTCCACTTCAGAAGCTTCTGTTACATCTAATAAATGAGGAAATGGCTGTCTTGTTCTATACGTAACTACAGGTTTGTTTTGAAGTAAAAACATTTGCATAACCGATGAAGTATCACAAAGCATTACATCAGCGGCTTTTAATAAAGGTAAAACGTTATCTGTTTCAACAAACGTTAAGTTTTGATTACTCAGCGCTTTGTATTTTTCGACCCACTCGTGGGGCATTTTGGGATGAAATTGAACTAGGATCCGCCACTTTCCTTGCTCACTAAAGTGTTTAATTTGTTCATAAAGTCGCGGTGCGAGAGTTAGCCTATGAGAAAACGTTGAACAAATTAAAAGTGTAGCTCGAGGATCGTCACTAACGTATGGATTATCCTGTGCGTCGGAGAACAGAGGATCTAACGTTGGCCAACCAGTTTGCGCTACTTTAAAATGACCATGTTTACGCGCTGACTCTTCAAATCTTTTTGTGGTATTTGGGCCCTGTGTACAATATAAATCAAAGCATCCTCTAATTGCAAAATGCCCTTTCTCACCTGTTGTATCTCTTTTGTGAGCGTCAAACCCGTGAAATACGGCTACTTTAATTCCTGGAATAAATGTAGGTATTAGGTTTGCTGGAGCAAATGTCGCATCAGGTTTCCATGAATGTATGTCTTTAATTGAGTGAAGTTGCTGCTCGTCATCATTTAAAAAGTCAGGATTAACTTCACTACCGGCTAAAAACCAACGTACCTCACCACCATGCGCTAAAATTTGTGCTTGCAATGGCCTTAAAATAGCGTACGAATAATTTTGCGAAATATACATTAGGTATTTTTTATTTGCGGTGGCAGTTAGGTAGTTCAAGCGGTACTCCTCTAGTTAGCACGCTGAGTTTACCGCATTATTACAGCCATATAAATATTGCGTGGTTATTTAGTTTTCAGTGCTGATTGAGCTTTAGGGTAGGCTGATTTATTATATAGCGCTTATAACCCCATACCATACTTTGCTCTTTGAGCATCCCTAACCCCGGAGATAGCATGACTAGCTATAAAGTTTTAGACGTAAACGATGATTTACCCATTCGCACTAAAGGTGAAGTACACAGCGGTAAAGTTCGTTCGGTTTATTGGCTAACAGACGAAGACAGCGCACGACTCATTAAAGATAAAGGCTATAAAGTGCCTGAAGGTACTGAACTGGCTATTATGGTTATTTCAGACCGTATTTCTGCTTTTGATTGTATTTGGCAAGGCGAAAACGGTTTAAACGGCGTACCGGGTAAAGGTATAGCGCTTAACTCTGTTGCATCTCATTGGTTTAAGCTATTCGATAAAGCGGGTCTGGCGGGTAATCACATTGTTGATATTCCGCATCCGTATGTATGGATTGTACGCAAAGCAAGTACTGTTAAAGTAGAAGCCATTGCACGCCAATATATTACCGGCAGCATGTGGCGCGACTACGCAAAGGGCACGCGTAATTTTTGTGGTATAGATTTACCTGAAGGTTTACAAGCTAACCAAAAGCTCGAAAACGTACTTATTACACCTTCAACTAAAGGTATTATTGAAGGTGTTGCTGATATTCCACCTGTTGATGATGTGAATATTACCCGTGCTAACATTACTAATAATTTAGATGTGTTTAATTTCAAATCGGCCGATGATGTTACTAAATACGAAAAATTATTGGTAGAGGGCTTTAAGTTAATTAGCGATGAGTTGGCAAAGCTAGATCAAATTTTTGTAGATACAAAGTTTGAATTTGGCTACGTAGAAGACTTAAACGGCGTACAGCAGCTTATTTATATTGACGAAGTAGGTACACCGGATTCTTCGCGCATATGGGATAAAGCAGCTTACCGCGCTGGTAAAATAGTTGAAAACTCTAAAGAAGGGTTTCGTCAGTTGTTAATTTCTAATGTGCCAGAAAGTGACGTGTTATTAAATAAAGACCGCATGGATGAGCGTGAGCAATTAGCTAAAGACTATATTTTACCAGAGTCAGTTATGCTTGAAGTGTCTAACACTTATGTGGGTATAGCGAGCAAAATTGTAGGAAAAGAGATTGTAATTCCTGAAGATCCTCGCCAAGAAGTGATCAATATTTTAGATGCCGATTACGGACTTATTGTAAAATAATACAACTAAAGTATGTAATAAAATATGAGCCCAGTCTTTATTTTTAGTTACTGGGCTATAATCCTTGCAATTAGTGCTGGTCTCTAATTAACTTAACCTAAGATTAATTTTTAGGTGTGTTTATGTTTAGGCATATGCGGCAAGTACTTACTAAAAGTCGTTATTTATTAGCAACTACTTTATTTTTTAGCCAAGTAGCATTTGGCGAAAGTATTGACTTAGTTATTCACGATCAGCATGGCCAACAACTAAATAACGCAGTGGTTGAGCTTTACATTGACTCACATCCAAACGAAAGCGCATTACCCATCGCGGTAATGGACCAAGTACATAAACAATTTTTACCTGAGCTACTTGTGGTGCAAAAAGGCCAGCAGGTAAATTTTCCTAATAGCGATAATATTCGTCATCATGTTTATTCTTTTTCACCAGCAAAACCATTTCAGCTTAAGCTTTATTCAGGCCAGCCCAAAGAGCCAATTACTTTTGATCAATCAGGCTTGGTTGTACTAGGCTGTAATATACACGACTCTATGGTGGGCTATATTTATGTAGCCAATAGTTCACATGTTTATAAAACAAGTAAAACCGGTAAGCTAAGTATAGATATAGCGACTTTTCCGGCTACCTTGAGCGTATGGCATGCATTGCAAACAGCGCCGCTAGAGAATAAAAAAATGATAACAATTAACAATAAAAGCGAGTTAAAAATTACTATAAATACATCAACGCCAGCCCCGCGTAATACCTTTGGTAGTAAATTTAAGGGCGGTAATGACTAACAGTTTAAAAAACCGCATTATTATTTTATGTGTTGGCTTAGTGCTTTTAACCACTATGGTGAGTATTTTTAGTTTTTGGTGGTCTACCAGTAAATTTCAAGAAGAAAAAGTAAATCAAGATATTAGCGTTGCGCAAAATGTTTATAAGCAATACCTAAGCGCAAAAGAAAGCCTACTACTTACCGCTGCAAAAGTACTTACTGCCGATTTTGGTTTTAAGCAAGCGGTTGCCACACGAGATGCCGGCACCATTAGCAGCGTGTTGTTTAACCATAGCCAGCGCATAGATGCAGAGCTTATGCTGCTTATTGATTTATCGGGCAAGTTAATATCGGCAAATACAAGTGAAGATTTATACCCTCATAATTTACAGCTTTTATTGCAAGAGTTATTAAATTCACCCGAGCAATCAAGTTTTGTTGTACTTAATAAGCAGTTATACCAAGTTATTTTGCTGCCAGTGCGAGCGCCCAGAACAGTAGCTTATAGCTTGGTAGGGTTTAAAATTGATGATGAGGTAGCGCTTGAGCTTAAAAACTTAACCGGAATGGATGTTAGCTTTATTGCAGAGCAAAACAACTTAGTAAAAAGCTCATTGTTAAAACGCCCTGAAGATTTTTCACCTAATGCGTACTTTAGTAGTGCAACTACCTCGCGTTTATTTTCCGATTACCCTGTATATAAAAACCGCGATATTACTTTACCTTCACTGCAGGGCAACGTAGTTACTATTTTACTAAGCGCCGATTTAACGCAAAGCTATAGCGACTTTGAAAACCTATTATTTACACTAATAATTTTAGCCATTTTAACGATGTTAGTGGGGGGGATAACCAGTAGTTTATTAGCTAATAATTTAACTACACCGTTATCGCAGTTAGCTGTTATTGCAAGGCAGTTTGCACAAGGTAATTACACATTTGAGTTTAACGCTAATAAGCAAAGTAGTGAAATTGCCACGCTCGCAAACGCGTTTGATAACATGGGTAACGATATTAACGAGCGTGAGAAAAAAATTAGTTTTCAGGCACGCCATGATTCGTTAACAGGCTTTTATAACCGCTCGGCAATGCTTGAAGTACTTGATGATGAGCTTGATTGTGCAACAGAATACACTTTAGTTGCTATTGATATAAAAGGCTTACGCCACATAAACGACAAGCTAGGGCCACGCGTTGGCGATGAGTGCTTAAAAGCGGTGGCCAATAGAATTAGTGGTTTTTCAGATGAGTTAGGTGGGTTTCATGCTCGCATTGGTGGAGATGAGTTTTTAACGGTATTTCCTACGGCTGCTGCCAGAGATAAAAAAAGTGGCATAGTCGGTTTAATGGCGCAGCTACAAGCGTGCTATACCGTAAAAACGTTAAAAATTAACTTACGTTTTAGCGCCGGCATTGTGCAGTATCCAACCCAAGGAGTTGCCAGCGATGATTTAATGCGCCGGGTGCTTATTGCAGTCGATAACGCAGCAGATAACCAAGATAGTATTCATTATTATCAAAATGGTGAAGATGAAGCGCATTTAGATCGTCTTAAAATGCTTGATGAACTTAAACAAGCAATAAGCGATGACGATGGTCAGTTGTTTATGACTTATCAACCTAAATTGCACATGCAAACAAAAAAAATTAATAAGGTCGAATCGTTAATTCGTTGGCAACGCAAAGATGGCAGTTGGGTAAATCCAGAGCTCTTTATTGATTTAGCCGAGCAGTCGGGACTTATTGTTGAGCTAACAGCTTGGGTCGTTAATACGGTGGTTTCTCAAGTTGCTGATTGGCAATCAAAAGGCATACAAATGCAAGCCGCAATTAATGTATCTGCACAGGATATAGCTTCACCGAGTTTTCACTCTGCGTTAGTACGTACATTAAAAAAATACAGTGTAGATCCAACGCTTATAACGATTGAGCTAACCGAGCGCGACATGATAGAAAACGAAGAAAAAGGCATTAAAGCGCTCCAAAACTTAAAAGCAATAGGTGTAAAAATATCACTCGATGATTATGGTGTAGGACAAACGTCGTTAGGGCGTCTGAAAATGCTTCCTATTGATGAGTTAAAGCTCGATAAATGTTTTATTTTAAAATTAGATGAATCACAAAAAGATCAATACATAGTGCAGTCATCTATTACTTTAGGACACCAGTTAGGGTTTTCGGTTGTGGCCGAAGGCGTAGAGACCCTTGATTCATTAAATCTGCTTGAAGCGATGCAGTGTGACCATGCACAGGGCTATTACCTTAGCAGACCTTTAAAAGCAGAGTTATTAGAGCAATGGTTAGAGGAATACTATGCAAAAAATTAAGTGTTTATTGGCAAGCTTATTATTAATAAGTGCACCGGTACTTGCCAGTGACGGCAAGCTACTTGCTACACCTGGGGTATCTCAAATAGAAGGAAGCGGCGGCGGTGGTATTGTGCCATGGGCGCAATTAGCTGGGTATGCCAGCGAAGATGAGTTTTCGGTTAATGGCTTTTGTAGCCGTGCAGATGTAAGCGACTACACGCTAGATGTATGTGGAGCACAGGTTAACTTATTTAATAGAGTAGAGCTTAGTTATGCTCAGCAACGTTTTGATGTACCCGCGCTCGATACTGAAATAGAGCAATCGATAACGGGGGCTAAAATACGTATATACGGTGATATTGTTTATAGTACTTGGCCACAAGTAAGCTTTGGTATACAGCATAAATCACTTGATGATGGCGCTATAGCAACACTAGTTGGAGCAGAAGATACCAGTGGCACTGATTACTACCTTGCCGCGAGTAAATTACATTTAGGGGCAATAGGCGGTTATAACTGGTTTTGGAATGTGACGACTCGTTACAGTGAAGCTAACCAGCTTGGTTTACTTGGCTATGGTGGCGCAGGTAACGATGCCGAAATTTTATTTGAAGGAAGTACCGCATTATTTTTAAGTCGCAGTGTTGCTGTGGGTGTTGAATATAGGCAAAAATCTAATAACTTAAATTTAGGAGAGCAAGACTGGAAAGATTTATTTGTAGCCTGGATGCCTAATAAGCATGTTAGCGTAACAGCCGCTTATTTAGACTTAGGGAGTATTGCAGGGGCGGATGACCAAACAGGTTGGTACTTATCGGTTACAGGGTATTGGTAATGAAATTCGTAGTTGTATTGTGTGTATGTATCGGCGTGTTAACAGGTTGCGCGAGTTCAACACAGTTGTCGTTATATCAGCAGCTAGATGGACGAGCAGGGCTCACTCGAATTGTAGATAGCTTTATTTATCAAATAGGCAATGATGAGCAAGTACTTCATTACTTTGAACACAGCGATATTAATCACTTTAGAGAAGGCTTTATTACTCACATGTGCATGCTTGTAGAAGGGCCATGCACATACGAAGGTGACTCTATGGTTGATATTCACACCGGCATGCATATAACGGAAAAAGACTTTAACCGCGTGGTTGATTTACTTGTTAATGCAATGCAAGAGCAAAATATAAGTCAAAGCATTCAAAACGAGATACTTTCTAGAATGGCACCGCTGCGCAGTGAAATAATCAAAATATAGGTAACACCTGTAAATTTTTTGCATGTGGCAGGGAACCTTGCTTTTGTAATAGTGTCCACTTAATATTATTTTCATAAAAACAACAATTGGCGCGCACAGCTTGTATGTCTTACCTATTTATATCCCGCAAAAATGTACACGCAAAGTACTATAAAAAAATTATTAAAAAGCTGACAATGGATTGCCAACTACATGTAATGGGAGCGCCTAAGCTCTCTGCTGTAAATTATTTACCTACTGCATTTAAAGTTGATTTTACAGATGTATTAAATGCTCAACTAAAACGCAAAAGAGCGCGAAATTCTCTTTGGAATAACGCGATTATATCTGCTGTATACAAACTAGGCTTGGGCTTTTTTGAGCGTTTACGCTACGCAAAGTATTTAGCATTATTAACACAAATTAAGCCAGAGGTTATGGTGATTTGGAATGGTAATAAACTGCCTAATACAACCGTTGCTATGGCTGCAAAAGCATTAGGGATAAAACAGTTTTATTATGAGAATGGCTTATTACCAGGCACGACCAGTTTAGACCCTCAGGGGATTAATTATCACGCGTCACTTAGCCGCGATCCTGAGTTTTATTTAAATTTTAATCGCAACAACGCATTAAATTTTGATGCGCCTGATCTCATACCTCGAGAAAACCACAAAAAGCGGTGTGAATTTGAAGCTGAAAATATCCCAAAACGTTATATTTTTGTGCCTTTTCAAGTGCCACATGATACTCAAATAGCGAGCTTTTCACCATGGATTGACTCTATGGAAATGCTTTATGATGAAGTGGTTACAGCTGTAAGAGCCTTAAACGACCCTGAGCTCAAAGTCGTTTTTAAAGAGCACCCTTCGTGGCATAAACACTACCGTGATTTATACAACAAAGACCCTATTGCACTATTCGCTAACGGTAATAAAACGTGCGAACTTATTGAACGTGCAGAAGCTGTAATAACCATAAACTCAACCGTAGGGCTTGAGGCGCTTCAGCTTAATAAGCGTGTAATTACCGTAGGGCAAGCCTGTTATAATATAGAGGGCTTAGTAAAACATGCCAGTACGAGTAAAGAGCTAGCTATGCAAGTGGATGATGTTGTAAAGGGCTGGCAATTTAATCCTTTATTACGTGATAAGTTTTTTTGCTATTTAAAGCATATTTATAGTGTGCCAGGAGTTTGGAAGCACGCAGAGGAAGAGCATATAAAGGCAATTGAACTGCGTTTTAAAGGCGCAGATAAATTCTCTTTACATCACCTTAATGAGCAAGTAGCTCAAAACGCTTAATTAGGTAAAGCTCAAGGAATGAGCGCTCGTTTTAACGATACGGGCAGTTTTTACAGCCATTTTTACAGCACGTCCCCCTTTTTAAAAAAAACCACTTACTAAAGACCATAAAGCCATTTTGCATGGTGTAATCTAGCCCTTCTATTAAATTGTCATTAGCGCTAAATTTTTTAGCAAATTCAATTTGTGCTTTTATTGGTAGAGTATAAATACTTTCCAAATAAACATTAATTTTACTAAGCGTACAGCTATTACATAAACAACTTGTTGCACTGCTATCAAGCGGTAAAATAGCGGGTAACTGATTACACCAACATGCGGTTATATCATTAACATTACAGTTAAGCGTTGTATTACATTGGCTGCAGTTTATCTGGGTCATTTTAGGTCTTATTAACAGTAGAGCAGCAAGAATAACAAACATTATGAATATACAAAAAGCATTGGCCGAATTTATTACCTTTGGCGAGCAAAGAGATAGCGCCATTAGTGTGATTGTTTCAACCGCAGCAAACAATCAAACCTGCCTGTACACACTCACAAAGCCTGTATTAATTGACGTGCTTACGCGTTGTTTACATAAAGAAATTGATATTGACGATTTGGAACTGTGGGCAAATGTAATTGAATCGCGAGATGATATAAATTGCGCCGAGCATGAAGGTGTTATTTATGCACTAAGCAATAGCGAGCAAATGGGGGAACTTGATAATCAAAAACTGACTATATTGTTGGAGTTGCTATCTATTTGAGCGTTTTTTAGAAGTGTTATACTTAAACATTTTCGAACTATTTTCAAGAAGGCGAGATCTGACTATGCCTTTTAGACCAGCATTGCCCTGAACTCAAGGTTTTGAACTTTTGAGAACAGAACAATGTGGTACAGCTTATTTGTTTGGGTGGCTTACAGCTCTTCACTTCCTTTAATTGTTGCAAATGCTGTATTTAAGCGAGTTACTGTTTCAGGTAGCTGATCCTTTAAAATATCGGCTTTATCGGCGCCCCAAGCGAGTACTACGGTAGAGCCTAGTTTAAAGCGGCCCATTTCTTCACCTTTTTTAAGGGTAATCGCGTTTTCGCCTTTAGTAGGGTAGTTCCAGCTAAATACATCGCTACCTGCTGGTGGTGTTACCGTACCAGCCCAAATAGTTTCAATGCTGGCTACAATCGTTGCGCCTACAAGTACCATAGCCAGCGGGCCAATTTCGGTTTCAAAAATAGCGACTACCCGTTCGTTACGCGCAAATAAATTAGGCACGTTTTGCGCAGTAAGCGGATTTACTGAAAATAAATCACCAGGTACGTAAATCATTTTGCTTAATATGCCATCAATTGGCATATGAATGCGGTGGTAGTCTTTTGGCGCTAAATAAATAGTTGCAAACTTACCGCCTAAAAATGGTGTTGTGTCGTCTTCAGAGCCGCCTAATAGTGCTTGTAAGCTGTAGTCGTGGCCTTTTGCTTGTATTAGCTGTCCGTCAACAATATCTCCTAGCTGGCTAATTGCACCATCTACAGGGTGAGTAATAATGTTGTCACCCTCAGCCATTGGGCGTACGCCATCTTTTAATGGGCGAGTAAAAAACTCATTAAATGTTTTGTAATGGGCAGGGTCTGAGTACTCAGCCTCACTCATGTCTATTTTATATTGCTTAATAAACAATTTAATTAGCGTGGTGGTGAGGGCGCCTGCTTTAGCCGCTGCTAATTTGCCTACTACGCGTGAAATAAAGTGTTTTGGCATTGCGTACTGCATTGCAATTTTAAATTTGTCTAAACTCACAGATTGTTTCCTAAATTAAACGCGAGGTGCACGTGCACCAGCACGGCCGTCGGCCATTGTTTCTAAAATTCGGTGGTAGCTATCAAAGCGTAATTGCGAAATGTCGCCATCGGCTACCGCTTGTTGGATTATACAGCCCGGATCGTTTAAATGCTTACAATCTCTAAACCTGCACCCACCTATAAATTCTCTAAATTCTTTAAAGCACCAGGTTACGCGTTCAACGTCTAAATGCCATAAACCAAACTCACGAATACCCGGTGAGTCTATTAAGTTACCACCGCTTGGTAAGTGGTGTAAACGCGAAACAGTGGTAGTGTGTTGGCCTAAGCCGCTGTTTTCAGATACTTCTTTAGTTAATATTTCGGCATCAGGTAGTACGGTGTTAACTAAGGTCGATTTACCTACGCCACTTTGACCTACAAAAATATTGTTTTTATCAACGAGTACGTTTTTTAAATCATCAATGCCTTCGCCGGTCACGCTACTTACTAGTAAAACCTGATAGCCAAGGCCACGGTATATATCGAGTATTTTTTGTATTTCGTTTAAGCCCGCTTCGTCGATTAAATCGATTTTATTAAGCACCAAAATTGGCTCAATGCCCATGTCTTCACAGGCTATTAAATAGCGGTCAATAATACTGGGTGTGAACTCTGGTAATACGGCCGACACCATTAAAATTTGATCTATATTTGCGGCAATTACTTTTACGCCATCGTAAAAGTCGGGGCGAGTAAGCTGCGAGCGGCGCTCTTGCGTTGCTTCAATAACGCCCGCTAGGTCGCCTTCGCTTACTTTAGCTCGGCGAAATAGCACTTCATCGCCACACACTAAGTTAGATACCGTACGGCGAATATTACAGCGTAGTACATCGCCATTTTGCGTTTCTACATCGGCGTGTTGGCCAAACCGGCTAATTACAACCGCACTTTCGGTTGCGCCTAAATTATCTGTTTGCCATTCTTGTGCGCCACCTTTTGCCGGTTTTGTATCGGCATTGTTTAAGCGCTTTTGATGATTAGCCTTGATCCTGCGAGATTGGCCTTTACTTAATTTTTTCTGTTTTGCCACTTTTGGCCTATAACCTTGTTTAAATGTCGGCTTTGAGCATAAAAAAGCTTTAGCTCGACGGTTGATGCTAATATGATATATCGAAATGCGTTGGATCTAAAGAAAAGCACTGTTTAAGGTTACTATGACTATTAATGAATCAAATTTAATTTGGCTTGATCTGGAAATGACCGGACTTGAGCCAGCAACAGATAAAATACTCGAAATTGCCACGGTAGTAACCGATGCCGATTTAAATATACTAGCTGAAGGCCCTACCATTGCTATTCATCAATGTGATGAGCTATTAGATGGTATGGACGAGTGGTGTACTACACAGCATGGTAAATCGGGTTTAACGACGCGCTGTAAAGCAAGTACTTATGATGAAGCTTATGCTGTAGAGCAAACGCTTAATTTTTTAAAGCAGTGGGTGCCAGCAGGTAAATCGCCAATGTGTGGTAACTCAATAGGCCAAGACAGACGCTTTATGAATAAATACATGCGCGAGCTTGAGGACTTTTTTCATTACCGCAATTTAGATGTAAGTACGATTAAAGAATTAGCCCGTCGATGGAAGCCTGAGGTACTTGCACAAGTAAATAAAAAAGGCTCGCACTTAGCACTTGATGACATTAAAGATTCTATTATGGAATTAAAGGTGTACAGAGAAAAGTTCTTTAATTTGTAAAAAACACTTGCAAACACATCGGATTATTGTAGAATCCTGCCCCGCTCAAGACGATAACCCCTGCGGGGTAAGTGTGTTTGAGCAAGCGATGATGCGGCACTAGCTCAGTTGGTAGAGCGCGACCTTGCCAAGGTCGAGGTCACGAGTTCGAGCCTCGTGTGCCGCTCCAATTTCTCACCAAAGAAATTGCAGCGATAGTAAAAAAGTAAAGTGGCACTAGCTCAGTTGCCGGAATGTTGAACGCGACACGTCGCGAACCAACGGAAAAATTACTGACTAACTATAAAGCGGCACTAGCTCAGTTGGTAGAGCGCGACCTTGCCAAGGTCGAGGTCACGAGTTCGAGCCTCGTGTGCCGCTCCAATTTTTTTATCAAAAGAAATTGTAGAAAATATAGTTTATAAAGCGGCACTAGCTCAGTTGGTAGAGCGCGACCTTGCCAAGGTCGAGGTCACGAGTTCGAGCCTCGTGTGCCGCTCCAATATTTTTATATCCTTTCAAACTTTCCTGTATTAAAAATCATAAATAAAAAATAAATTAAAATCTCTCTTATCAACTAATTCTAAATGTAATTCGGTATTGAAGTTTTGGTGCTTAGAAGCTACTACTTCTCGCGCGGGCAAGCGCTGCGCCTACAAAAAAGGGGATTAACTTTGAGGTTGTATAGGTGGAGTAAAATAGGATTAATGCTTTTAAACGTTAAAGCGTTTGCTAAAACAGCTCACCCTGAATAGTGGCTACAATACGCCTTGCGCCGCCTGCATCGCGGTGTTCACCTAAGTAAATACCTTGCCAAGTTCCTAAAGCTAAGTGTCCATTTGAAATAGGAATACTTAACTCACAGCCAAGCGTGCTGGTTTTTATGTGTGCAGGCATGTCGTCATCGCCCTCATAATCGTGGCGATAGTAAGGCTGTCGCTCTGGGACAAACTTATTAAAGTGACTTTCCATATCCATGCGTACAGTTGGGTCGGCATTTTCGTTTATGGTTAAACTTGCTGAGGTGTGTTGGATAAATAAATGCAGTAAGCCCACTTTATAATTAGTAAGCTCATTTAATTGAGCGAGTATTTCATCGTCAATTAAATGAAAGCCTCGGGGACGAGGCTTTAGTGTAATCTGTTTTTGCTGCCAGCTCATAGTTTGTCGAAGCTAACTTCAATATTTGCATCACCGGCATCGCAGCTAAACGGCATAATAATTTTTTTGCCTTTACTTTTGTGGGTGATCGTATGACCCTTACCAGATACAACAATAGGTGTGGCCATATCAAAGTCATAGCCTTTTTCGCCTAGTAAATTTTTTGCGCCACCAGTTACCATATTCGTTATTTCGCCAACCATATCGGTAACTTCGTCGTCTATGTTATCTGGACGCTCGCCTAACATGCGCTCCATAATGGTTAGCGCTAAGCCTTCATCGAAGGTAATTGAAAAGGAACCACGGGTTTGTGCGCCCACCATACCAATCAAACCTGATACATCGCCACAGGCAATTTCATCAGTTTTAATGCGCGGCTTACCTGGCTTTAACTCAGTTTGCGCCATAGTAGATAAAACATTGATTAATGATGATAAAAACGGATTGATGAACTCAACATTCATATTAGGTACTCTTAAATTGGTGCTAAAAATGGCTATTTAAAGTATGAGTATAGCTTTAAAAAAAGTTTTGGGCTTAGCCTCTACAAGACTCGCACTTACCATGTGCTTCTACGGTTTGTGCTGATACAACAAAACCGCTCTCTGCTGCTAAGTTATTTAGCTCGTGAGAAATAACAGTAGAGTGTAGCTCTTTTACAAACCCGCAAGTGTCACAAATGAGCAATTGCACAGGGTGGATATGATCAAAGTGATGACATAGCATAAATGCATTGGTGCTCTCTATTTTATGAATAAAGCCTAACTCAGATAAAAAGTCTAACGCACGGTAAATAGTCGCTGGTTTTGCGCCTGTTTCTGTCACTTTTAATTGCTCAAGTAAATCGTAAGCGCCCACGCCGCCTTGAGCGCTGGCTAATAGGCGAA
This sequence comes from Pseudoalteromonas espejiana DSM 9414, assembly GCF_002221525.1. Lineage (NCBI taxonomy): Bacteria > Pseudomonadati > Pseudomonadota > Gammaproteobacteria > Alteromonadales > Pseudoalteromonadaceae > Pseudoalteromonas > Pseudoalteromonas espejiana. The sequence goes on from NZ_CP011028.1 coordinate 569,173, forward strand.
ATACTTTTTCGCGGATTGGCGTAAAACGCGCACCACGGTTGTCACAAACTTGTTTTGCTTTACTTACGAGTGATTCTATATTCATCATTCTCTTATCCTTAACGCTACCGTGATATACTAACATACTGTGTTGTAGTTGCAGCGTTTTTATTAAACACTTTTTAGCCGGGAAACCCATTAATGCATGAATTATTAGCGATATTTATTTTCTTTTTTGCGGTGATAGACCCTATAGGTACAGTGCCTGTATTTATAGCTGTAACACGGGGCGAAGATGAAAAGTTTAAACGAAAAGTAATTTTTAAAGCGGTGGGCGTATCTGCTGTGGTTTTGTTGTTTTTTGTTATTGCCGGTGAGCAATTACTTAATGCGATTGAAATACCTCTTTCTGCTTTTCAGATAGCTGGCGGTATTGTATTACTTATTTTTGCACTTTCTATGATTTTTGGTGAAAGTAAGCCCGAAGCCGAAATAAAAAGTGTGCGCGATAGCACCGAAACCGCTATTTTCCCGCTCGCTATTCCCTCAATTGCAAGCCCCGGTGCCATGTTAGGTGCTGTGCTAATGACCCGCAACGAAGAGTATACGTGGGTAGAGCAGGTTATGACCTCATCGATGATGTTAATAGTGTTAGCCGTTGTATTGGTATTACTATTACTTGCAACGCAGGTGCATAAATTAATTGGCGATAGCGGCGCGAGTATCATAAGTAGAATAATGGGACTTATTTTAAGCTCTGTTGCCGTAACTAATATTCTAAACGGCATAGCTCATTATTTTGGTTTACAAATATACAGCTAACATTGATGCTAATTAGGCTTTTGTGTAAAATACAGCGCCTTTTTATGGGCGCATTTACCTTATAATCCCCGAGGCTTTTACTTTGCAAGAACGCACATTAGATAACCCAACGTTAAACAGACGTTTTTCAGTTGCACCTATGCTTGATTGGACACACATCCTTATATTTAAGGGTTGAAAACCTATTATGGAACACTATAAGAGCCACCGTGCTTTTTAAAATTAAATTTAACAGGGTTCCTTAAACATTACTTTCCTGATTCTTAAGAGTAAATAAAATGGATGATTATTATCAAAAGATTGAAAATGTGATTCTTGAATTGTTTGCTTTTTCTAAAACTTATAAAGATGTAATTATAGAGCTAAATCGTAGAGGAATAAAAACCGTCTCAGGCAAAGAATTTAACCAATCTTCTCTATTAATTTTAAGGAAAAAACTGGGGCTTAATATTGAGAAAAAGAAACTTCCTAATTTAAAATACTATGTGTACAAAATTACATGTAATTACCCTTATAAGTGCCAAGGCTTTGTATATTACGGAAAACATAAAGATCGTTGCCCTCATTCTAATACTTACATGGGAGGGGGCGAACTGTTGGTGTTTGCTCAAAAAAAGTTTGGTCTCGAGTATTTTGAAAAAAGTGTTATAGCTATTTTTGATTCTAGTGAAGAATCCGAAGAGCTTGAAAGGGAAATTGTTAGTAAAAATTTTATTAGTAGATCAGATAACTTTAATATGTCTTTGGGTGGAAAGAATAGTCGGTTAACTCAATATGCTCACCCTTTAAAGCATCGACTTAGTGAATATATTAGAGATAAAGAGATAGCTAACTGGGAAAATCAGAAAGTTTGGGAATATAGAAGAGGTTTACCTCAAGCAATGAAAGGGATTTTTTTAACCTCTAATATTGGCCAAGATATAGACTAAATATTATTAGCTTTTTCTAAAATTTTTAAATTGTCAAAAGCCATTCTTGATAATAGCTGCTATTTACGTTTCATTATCATTATGTCCATAAATACATTCAAGTCCATTTCATTCAATATTGTCTGGGTTATCTCAGAAATGCTTACTTCTTCTGCAGGAGTAATTACACCTTTTTGAATCGCTTTGAAAACTCCATCTGTAATTGATTGTTTTAGTTTATTTACATTTTTTCCTAGTGATAACTCTTCTTCGTCGTTACCAAACAGTAAGTAATCCATAGATACATTAAATTTTTCTGCCGCATTAACGCAAGCTTCGTAAGGTATTCCTCCTCTTTTTCTAGTGGCTGCTCCCCAGCTTTCTTTATAACCAAGTAATGTTGATAGTTCATTCATTTTTTGAGTTTCATATAACTCTAAAAGTCTCGAAAAAATTTCATTTGAATTCAATGACATATAAAAAACCCTCTAAATATTACATTTTAGCCATTGAAATTGACAAAATATAATAATAATATCTTTTTTGTCGGTTGGTGCTACTTATTGTAACTGCAACCTGATTTAACGTTAAAATATTTCTGATTTATAACATTTAATCCGCATTTTGTCTTTTAAATATATTGATAGGGTTGGTATGAACACTAATTTTGCACTTTTGGCTCGCTTTGAAACGCCAATAATTAATCTGAAAGATGTTTGTCAGGAATTCTTTGGTATTTCAGTTAAAACGGCTATGCAAAAAATAAAAGGTCAAGACTTCCCTGTTCCTACTTTTCGATTAGCAAACTCTGAACGTTCACCTGTATTTATCAAGGTTGAGGACTTAGCTGTTTATATCGACAAGCAATATCAAATCGCCTCGAAAGAATGGCAAACAGTACACATGGCTTAACTGATATGTGTATTGAAATTTACTACGAGAGCGATCCAATTATGGGGGTAAATACCTCATATGATTTAAACGGAAAACGTCATTACGATTTTTTCAGCTCCTTGTATTTGTTCAATGTTTGGGCTTCATTTGAATTTTCCAATTCTGAATTGATTGAAGTTACTAATAATAATTATCACCAATTGGTAGAGCAGGGGAAAATCTAATGCAAGTTAAAAAGAAAAAAGATCACTATACCCAAACAGCAGAAAATTTAATGGCTCATGAAAAATCTGATGCAATTAAGATAGACCACTTAGCTTTCGCTTTTCCTATTTCAGCACTTCGTTACTGCCGTAAAGCAGGTGAAATTAAGCCAGATATAGAATTAGTTACCGGTTATAAAAAATCGTTTTTTACAAACAATAACATTCCCCAAATTAAACGCGTAAAGCGAAATGGCCTTTACCCTAAACCACCCGTTATTAAATCTAGTCAGGCTTTAAATCTTGAACAGTATGAAGCCCATAAGAATATGGTTTCAATGCTAATGGCAGATTTTTATGAAGAAACATTAAAGGTATGGGTGAATAAAGTTTTAGGTTTTGAAATATCTCCTATGCGTGGTCGAGGTTTGCATGGCTATAAAGACTCAATGACCTTACGAGCTAACGGTCTAGATGTTGGCTTTATTGGTGTTGGGGGGCAAAGAGATACTGTTTATTTTCAAATATCAGGAACTGGCTGTAAGCATTTATTTAGCCATACAACACCTTTCGTTATGCATCACTGGTTATCAAAGGTTTTTACAGTTACACATTTAAGCCGCATTGATTTGGCTTTTGATGATTTCGATAATAATTTCGACTGTGATTATGCTGAAAAAGCTTATAAAGATGGTTGGTTTAGGACTTCAGATAGAGGTCCTACAGCGGATATAAATGAAAACCATAAGTACAAGTATGACAGCAAGATGAAAAAGATATTTAGTCAGGAAATGATTTGTGTCGGTTCACGTAAGTCAATTATCTACTGGCGTATTTATAACAAGAAATTAGAGCAAGGTATTAAACAAGATAATTTCTCGTGGTATCGCTCAGAAGCTGAATTAAAGAAATGGACTGTCGATTGTTTACTTAATTTAGCTGCAACATTTGCTGGCCTTTGTCCCTTTGCTGCATCTGTCGATTTAGATAAAGGTATAAGAACTAAAGCAATGAGCAAAGCAAAAGAAATTTGTCTCGATGTTGCTTCCCGTGTCCGACACGTTCGTCGTTCCGCAGGTAGAGCATTGGGTGATGTATTAGAAGCTTTTGAGGGGGATATATCAAAAACTATGGGTTTAATTTTACCCGAAGAAACAGGCGGTAAGCTTGGAATACCTCCTACCTACCAACAATTAATTAATCACGTGACAGAGGTTCAACATGTCTAACAAAATCATTTTATGTGGTCTACAAATTACTAGCTTTCCTGAAAGTAAAAATCCTGATGCAGAATCAGCATTATTACTAATGCTTTACCCATTGGAAAACGTTAATGCACCAAAATTCAAACGTAAATCGGTAGGTCAATCTACAGAAACACCATTTGGTAAACAGTCACTTAGTATTAATGCTAAATATGCACATCGACTAATAGATACACAGGCTTTTGTTTCCAATAAAGAATATGAACTGGTTGTTGGATTTAATACTGATACTTTCGAAAATGAAATTTCGAAAATAACACCTGTAGATCCTGCTGTTAAAAAACATTTTGATGAATGTTTGGGTAATAAATAATTATGTCAGTTTGTGCGGTTGCCAATGCTAAAGGTCGTTTGTTTATAACTGCGGAAACTGATTGTTCTGAATTTGTTTTATTGGATCAGGCTGAGTTTTCAAATTTGGAGTCCGGTTCACTACAACAAATGCTAGAAACTTTGCATTTACTATTTGAGTTTGATGCTGAGCTTTTTGCAATAGTTGAGTTAGCGCTAATTATGGCTTTCTTAACGTCACATTTCGGCGGTCGTATAGTTCGCTGGTTAGGTAAATAATTATAATTTTGGAATAAATAATATGATTTCTATAAAAAATTTAAGCAATAAAAAAGTGGTTTTAGTTTCAGCTGTCACAGGTGTTTTAGTAAATTTCACAGCTACTGCTGCTGATTATACGGCAGAAATTGCAACAGCATCAGCAGAGGGTACTGCTAATGTTACTGCGGTTATTGTTGGTGTTATTGGTATCGCAATCCTTGGTTTTGGTGTTGGCGCTATGGTTTCATGGTTTAAACGTTAATGGTTATTACTATATTTTTTGCTTGTGCTTTTTATTATGCAATGTTTGAGGGTTTCACTTCTGGCATTAGAGCTTCCTAATATAGTTTTTATAAATACCAAGGGAGCTTAGCTCCCTTACTTATAGGCTCTTTAGTAATGAAAACCTTAATCTTTTTTTTACTTTTCATTTCTTCATTCTCTCATGCGGCCTTTACAGCAACTTCAGGTAATTACCCGACTAATAATGAAACCTGTAGTGATTTTCTAGGTTGTTATTCTATTTTTGCAAACATTTACCAAGAAGAAAATTACTCTTTAAATGGCAATGCTTTTATCATAGGTAAGAATCTATATGCGGAGTATGTTAAACCTAGCGGTTATAAAATTAATAAACATATCACCTTCACATATTCAGATGATTGCTATATGTCTAGCTCAGTAGGCATGATTTGCGGTCTTTCATGTAATAGCGAAAACTCCTGTTTCTCCTATGGTTCTTCTCTTTGCTCTGGTTATATTTCGTCTTATGAATACGATGATCCTGCTAATTGGACATATTCATGCTCTCAATTTGAAGATAACAGTTCCCCTATCGATATTGACCAGCTACCAGATGATTCAATAATTACATCTACTGTTAAAGGTGATAGGGGGTTGAGAGGGCAAACTGGAGAAGCTGGAGTTGATGGTAAAGACGGTCAAGATGGTAAAGATGGAGTGAATGGCTTGGATGGTGTTTCATGTTCTGTCAATAAGCATCAGGGAACTATTACTATTAATTGTCCAAGTGGAGATACTTTTATATCAGAGTATTCCATAAAAGAAGATATTAAAAATGAGCTAAATAATGAAAATTGTTTCGTAAGTTCTGTTGATGAAATTAATAATAAAATATTTTACTCGTGTCCCGATGGGCAAAAAATAGTTCAAGTTAAAAATGGTCTTGATGGTGCTGATGGTGCTGATGGTGTAGATGGTCTTGATGGTGCTGATGGTCTTGATGGTGCTGATGGTATCGATGGCGCTGATGGTGCTGATGGTATCGATGGCGCTGATGGTGCTGATGGCGCTGATGGTGTAGATGGTGCTGATGGTGCTGATGGTGCTGATGGTGCTGATGGTGCTGATGGTGCTGATGGTATCGATGGTGCTGATGGTGTTAATGGTAGAAATGGCGCAGACGGTATAGCAGGCACTAATGGTGAAGATGGTAGTGTTGTTAACCTTCAATCTGTTGCTGATGCTATAAATGATGGTTTCTCTTACTTAAAAGAGCCTGTTTCAAACTCACCTAGCCAAAGTAACTCTAATGCTTATTCTTCACTTTTTAGTCAACAATCTATTGATGAAAATAACAGCGAAGTACAAAATTATAAAGACCTAATACAAGCTGCCAATATAACTTTTAAAGATACTGTATCTTCTAAATTTAGCTTTTCATCATCATCCTCTGGTTACCAAGCAAGGAATTTAGATTTAGGCTCTTGGGGACAGCATGATGTTTCAATATCCCGCATAACCCAGCATTTTGGCGGCTTGGCCAATATCATTTATTTTTTCGCAACACTTCTTGCACTTTCAATTGTTTTATCTGGAGTTAAATTATGAAAATATTATTATTCTTTGTTTTTGCTTTGTGCTCTTTATCTATATCCGCAGCTGGATCTGGAGAGAGCTCTGTAGATGGCACTATAGGGTTCTTTAGTTTTGCATCTAGTTTTTTTTCTGACATAAGTAATTTTGTATTTGTCACGATTCCGGAGTCAATTGATAAAGCTCATATTTGGGTGACCTCTTTCTTACTTAAGTTAAAATTTTTTGCAATGTATGAATCGTTAAAGTTTTCCCATGAAGTAGCTTTAAGTTTTTTGAATCTTATCGATATATCAAGTTTTGTTAATTCTGCTATTTCCGCTCTTCCTCAAGATATGAAACAACTAGCATCAGATTTGCGCTTTTTTGAGTCATTAACTTTAGTTGTCGAAGCTTGGATAACACGAATGGTTTATTCAGGGATAATGTAATGGCTACTAAAATTTTTCATGGCCCTCCTGGTTCGTACAAATCTAGCACTGCAATGTGGTATGAAATTGTTCCAGCGCTTCGTCAAGGTCGTGTAGTTATAACTAATCTACAGGGCATTAAGACAATGGAGGCCATACAAAAAGAGTTAAATGAAGTGTTTCCTAATACAGCTAGGTTGTTACGAATTTCAATTGGTAATGATTTAGGTATGCTCTTGATGCGAAATTTTTTTCACTGGTTACCCATTGGTTCTTTAATATTTCTTGATGAAATTCAAGATATATATCCAAATGATAAGTCATTTAAACCTTCAGATTACGATTATAAAAACGAAGGTTACTTCAATGAACACCTTCCTGATGAATTTATAGAAATTTATCATGCAGAGCAAAAATCAATAAAGTCATCAATTAACGTGACTGATTTTCAAGATGATATAGGCGAATCCCTTTTTGATGAAAGGGATTATTTACGATACCCAAGAACGCTACGCGAATGCTTTATGCGTCATCGCCATTATAACTGGGATATTCTCATTGCTACGCCAGACATAAAAGAAGTGTCTTCTTTTATTCGTTCAGTTTGTGAGGTTGCGTACTGCCATTCAAGTAAAGATGCTATACCTATTTCTTACTTTAAAAGGCGGCCTAGAATTTTAGAGCACTTACCTAAAACGAATGGCTTAACTGCTTCAAAGACGGATATTGTTAGTTATAAAAAGGTGCCTTTAGATGTTTTTAAATTATATAAATCGACCGCGACTGGAAAAAATACTAAGTCTGGCGCTGGTAAATCGCCTTTTACATTTTCTTTATTATTTGGCTTTATCTTTCTTATCTCCTTTATTGTTTATTTATTTTATTTTTTCCTCGATGACACAAGCGATAAAGTTCCTCAAACGACAAGTACTGTTAAGAATGTACAAAAAACTAATGTTTCGAAAATTCCGCAAGAAATTGCGTACGGTAACAATCAAGATAGTACTGCTGTTAAAAAAAATATTAACGCGTTTGATTCTGTTTCTTTTCGTAATGATTCTTTTCAGAATATGTTTACGTCTTCTCGTTCTCTTTTAGAGCCTTTTGGTGTTACTTCTATTTTTGTTAGTGGTATCAGCACGGTTTACCACTCTAAACACAGTATTCAAAGATATTACGTTTTTAAAATGTATTCTGGTGCTGATGAATTTACTGTTAATTCAGATTTTTTCTACGAAATGGGGTTCAAGATATTTTATAAAAGCGATTGCTTACTAGAATTGAGATATGAATCAATGAGTGATTATATTTATTGTGAGCCCTCTAAAGTAGAAAATATTCAACAGGATATTGATAGCAATAATGTGGTCGACGTATCACTTTTGGGAGACTGACGCGAGAGGCGGACGGCGAAGCCTGAGCAAGGACAACGAACAAGGAAGGCAAGCAAAGCTTGTTTTCCTTGTTTTAAAACAACCCCCTCAAAACACCCCATGTTAACTTCACACTTCCTACTATCTGTAAGTCATAAAATCACTCTGAGATTCTTTAAAATTAAATGTCGTATTATTAACGATGTCTTTTTATCGTTAAAAATCGTCATTGAACAAACGAAGTGCGTTAGTTGTCTTTGGCTAGAAGTTCCCCGTTATGTATTACGGGGGTAGATTCCACCAACTAATGGTCCTTTGCTCAGCTTTGGTTTTAATTTTTTAAAACTAAGTATGCTTCCGTAGCTTTTATGTCTATTTTCATAAAGGTTTTAATGTAGAAGCTTTAATGTCTGATTACATTCTAAATTTATTTAGCTTGCGGAGTTGAAATATTAATTTTAAATCTAACGGTGATAAAGTCGCTAGGAGTGAAGTGGAATATATTGTGTTGCTGTGAAGGTGCGTTGATGCAAGGGTTCGTTGCGGTACTGCGTTTCGTTACGGTGAGTGTGCATTTTTTTGATGGTTCGCTGCGGCGCTACTTTGCGGAGAGTTTGCATTTTTGCAAGAGTGCGCTATTGCAGGTTGCAGGGTTGCGGTTTTGCAGGGTTGCGATGTTGCAGGGTTGCGATGTTGCAGTGGTGCGATGTTGCAGTGGTGCGATGTTGCAGGGTTGCGATGTTGCAGTGGTGCGATGTTGCAGGGTTGCGGTGTTGCGAGGATGCAGCGCTTTAAAAGTGTGTTGAGTTTATTTTTAGGAGAGATCTTGGAATTTAGTGAGGATTTGCTGTTGCGCGAAAGTTTAAAAGTATTTATACTGACTAAAAGCTAGAGGAGATGATTATGTTTGATAATATAGACTTCAAAAGTGCGGTTTCAAATTCTAGAGGGGCAGCATCTGGCAGTCCTGTATCTATAACGCATAATAAAGGCGAGAAGAAAGAAGAACAAACTTATAAAATTAGCAAAGAAGCTATGGATAAGTGTAATTTTGGTTATAGAGACAAGGTTGATATTCAGTTTTCGCCTGACTTTAAAGTTTGCAGAATAATTAAAACTTCTGCTGGATTGACTTTAAGTCAACAAACGGCGAACAACCCACATTCATCGGCAGTTACTAGAATGTTATATAAGGAAAATATTCATCCTGACTTACTAAAAATGGCATTTGATGAAAGTGGCGTTGAAACAAATAAAGCTATGTTTGAGAACGGAGATATAGACTATAAAGATGGAGTTTTAACTTTCGCACTTAAACTAGTTAAGAAATGAGATAAACCCCTAATTACTAGGGGTTAACTCTAAGATCAAAGTTGACACTTTGGAAGCGACATGGCTTAGATCTCAGCTTGCCAGCGAGATTATATTAGCCCTTTAGCACACCAAATGTCAACTTTGAAAAACAAAAGCTCCTAAACATAGGAATTATATTATGGTAATTGAACCATTGTTTTTTGACTCTCTAAAGAGTCGCAAAAGGTTGGCATGTTGTTGTATTAACAATCAATTATGCCTTTGGTGTAACATTAATAAAGGGGTACTAATATGAGTAACCATACTGTAAAGGACGGTTGGGTATACTGTGACTATTTTATTCACTATCGTACTGGGAAGAAGGTATATCCTAAGACGGCAAAGTGTTTTAGGTTTAAAATAGGTCGATAATATACTTTTGATAAATATCGCTAATTAGTTATTTTTGTAGAAAATTATACTTTCTGTTTTAAGTAGCTTTTTAGCTGTTGAATAAGAGCCGCATTATGCGGCTTTTTTATGTGCTGAATTTATCGTGTAATTTATGTGGAAACAATTGTGTGTAGACTTGCCATAATATGTTTAAATTTCTATGTCCCGTCACTTGAGCTACTTCTTCAATGCTATAACCTTTTTCAAAAAGTCTTGACGCACCTTCTCTTCTTAAATCATGGTATCTTAAATCTGTAATTCCTAGAGATTTCCTGACGCGCTGAAATCCTGCTGTAACAGACTTTGAATTATACGGAAATATCCTGCTTTCTGTTTGTTCTTGTTTGTTTATCAATTCAAATGAGCCCGCCAGTAATGGCACTATCATATGATTGCCTTCCTTTTTTCTTGGATCCTTTCTATCTCGAACGATTATAGTTTTATGTTCTTTATTTAAGTCTTCCCATTTTATCGCGCAGACTTCACCAATTCTCATACACGTCAGTATTGAAAAATTAAGAATATCAACGAATGGAATATTACTCCCTTGCTTGTTTTGCCTTTCTGTTAATGCTTCGATTAGTCTTTCTAATTCATATTCAGTAGGCCTGCGTGTACGCTTTTGGCTTTTACCAACTAATTTCATTTCAATTAATACAGGTACTGCATCTTCAAATATTTTCCAATTAGCCGTTACATCAAAAACAGGCAGAGCAATTTTCATTACACTACGTAAATAGGCAATATCATGATAAACAGTTGCTCCGCCTGCACCTGCCGCTCTGCGCATTTTACAGTGATTAACTAAGTCACTACTTTTAAGTTCATTTGATAAAACTGAGGCTAAAGGACAATCACGTAGCATTTGTATAACGTATCGTTTGGTTCTTCCAGTGTTAGCCCACAAATCAACATCATTAAAATAAAGGTCTAGTAGTTCGCCAATGGTTATTACTTTATTTTGTTTTGCGATGCTATTTAATTCCACAGCCTCTTTTTGTATTTTCCCCCATGTCTTTGCTAATTCTTTTTTGCTGAATGTTCGTGATTCTCTATGTATAATCACGCCATTCTTTTTTACACGCACAGTGCATCGGAAACTAAATTCTCCGTTTGCTTTTTGGCGTTTATCAATTGTTACTGATGCCATGGTATTATTCCTTAATCGTCCTACCAATAATGGGGCGCATTTGGAACACCCTATATGGAAATTGAACGAAAGTACAGGCGATTCAGAGCAGTTCAGGTGGTACATATATGCACACAAATAAGGCTTCAACGCCAGATATGACGGGCTCTACAGTGAATCGCAGGTTTAGTGTCGCCCCGATGCTTGATTGGACTGATCGTCACTGTCGTACTTTTCATCGTAAGATGAGCAAGCATGCAGTTTTGTATACAGAGATGATCACCACGGGGGCTATTTTATTTGGTCGTGGCGATTACCTTCACTTTAATAAACACGAAGGCCCTGTTGCATTGCAACTAGGTGGCTCTGATCCTGATGCATTAGCAAAATGTGCAAAGCTTGCCGGTGAGCGCGGCTACAATGAAATTAATTTAAATGTAGGCTGCCCATCAGATAGAGTACAAAACGGGCGTTTTGGCGCATGTTTAATGGCAGAGCCAGAACTTGTTGCACAGTGTGTTGCGGCAATGAAAAGCGAAGTAGATATTCCGGTTACAGTAAAAACACGTATTGGTATAGACGAGCAAGACTCGTATGAGTTTTTATGTGCACTTATTGAAGCCAGTCACAAAGTGGGCTGCGATGACTTTATTATTCATGCGCGTAAAGCATGGCTAAATGGCTTAAGCCCTAAAGAAAACCGTGAAGTACCGCCTTTGGATTACCCGCGTGTTTATCAGCTTAAAAAAGACTACCCGCAACTTGATTTAAGCATTAATGGCGGCGTTAAAACAATTGAGCAAAGCCTTGAACATTTACAGCATATAGATGGTGTAATGATAGGGCGCGAAGCGTACAGTAATCCATTTATATTAAACAGCGTAGATGAAAAAATTTATGGTGATACTGCTAATACGCAATCACGCCACGATGTAGTGCGCTCAATGTATGACTATATTGAAGATGAAATGCGCGAGGGTGCTAACTTTTGGCATGTTGCGCGCCATATGCTGGGGATTTTTCAGGGTCAGCCGGGTGCTCGTGGATTTAGGCGTCACCTCTCTGAAAATGGTCACGGTAAACAGGCAGACTTATCGGTGATGGATAAAGCACTGAGCTTTGTACCCGAATAAGTTTAAGCCGAATAGATTATTTTATTAAGCCACTTTTTAGTGGCTTTTTTGATCCTAAAATTTAGTCAAAAGATCAAAATATTAGTTAATTACACTTTTATGCATTCAGCTTCTGGTCACTTAAAATCGCACCCTTTTAAGTTTAACTTACTGTTTTTAAATATTAATGTTTTATTTTTTGTTACTTGGCATAAGTCTTGGAATCTCCTAGTTGTTACCAATTAAAACAACAGGACAAAATAATGAGCATATTTAACCGCATAAACGACGTGATCCAATCAAATATTGTAGCAATGCTGGATAAAGCAGAAGACCCAGAAAAGCTATTAAATTTAATGCTAAACGAAATGCCAGATGCGCTTAACGAATGTAGAAGCACAGCCGCTGCTTTACTTTGCGAAGAGAAAACTCTAAAGCGCCAAATAACGAATAAAGAAAAAGACTTAACCGTATGGCAAAGCAAAGCTGAGCTGGCTATTGAAAAAAGCCGTGATGATTTAGCTAAATCAGCATTAGTAGAAAAACAACGTGTTGCTGATGCAATAACAGCTAAAAATAATCAGCTAACGGTAGTGAAAGAGTCGGTTGTTAAAATTACTGATGATTGTGAGCGTTTACAGCAAAAAATTGTGCAAGCCAAAGCAAAGCAAGCGCAATTAATGAAACGCCATGACGTAGTTGTTGCGCGCGAAAAAGTAAGTATTCAGTTACACAGTGACAAGGTAGCGCATGCGCTGTCACGATTTGAAATGATAGAGCAAAAGGTTGAAGGCATAGAGGCACAAGTTGAAGCGTATGAACTAACTAATACCGCACAAACAACGGCTGAGCAAATAGATTCACTCGTTAAAAATGAAGAAATTGAGGCCCAGCTTGCTCGCTTAAAAGCAAGTGTAAAACAAAACCAAGACAGTTCTATCAAGCAAAGCGCTTAAGGAGTTAAAAATGAATAGTTTTAAAACACAACGTGGTTGGTACAAAGATTCGTTAAACAAAAAAATATCGGGTGTATGTAGTGGGTTAGCACACCGTTTAGATTTTCCGGTGTGGGCCACACGTTTAGCGACTGTTTTACTATTTTTGAGTTTTCCGTTTGCAGTAGCACTGGGCTACTTTATTGCCCATTGCTGCCTTGAAGAGCAGGCACTTTAGGAGATAGCTATGAAAACCTTAGCAATATGTGTTGTCGTATATTTGTTATTTTTTACTGACATGATTTCGGTAATACATTTTGACTCATGGCAGTTTCCGTTGTGGATTGCCGATATAAGTTGGGTAGGGTTAGAGTTAGTTGGGGTACTGATTGCAATTATTGCTGTAATAGCTGTTGTTACTTTAGTCACTATGGGGTTAATTGGTGCCGGTATTGTAGCGCTGGTTGGTACTGTACTGGCGTTGTTATTTGGCTCAGTAATGATTGCATGGCCATTATTATTTGTAGCGGTACTGTGCTGGTTAGTACTCGATAACAAAAAAGTGGCCTCTTAAGCCTTAATTTAACTGACTAATATTAGTTAACTATGTTAAATTTAAAGTGAAATTTTATGTATTCACAAGGAATAAAGCGATGATGAAGCAGTGCTTTTTTATGGCCTCGGCGTTAATGATTAATGTATTTTCGTCATCGGTTGCTGCGCATGCTGGGCACAGCCACGATATTGACGATGCTAAACTTGCCGTGAGTAATGCGCAAATAAGAGAGTTTTTGCCCGCAAGTAAAGCAAGCGTTGGCTATTTAACTATTTCTAATCATGGTGGTACAGCAGCTAATTTAACTAAAGCGACCATTGATGGCCTAGGTCGTGTAGAAATACACGAGCATAAACATGTAAATGGCATGATGAAAATGCAAAAGGTTGATGCGGTAACAATTAAAGCACATGAAAGTGTCAGCTTTCAGCCTGGTGGCTATCATTTAATGGTGTTTGATCCACAAGAACCACTAAAAGTAGGGCAAGAACGTAAACTCACGCTATATTTTAGTGACGGTAACCGCTTGTTTACTAATGCCGAAGTGGTTTCGCTTGAAGCGCAAGCAGCGCATTCAAAGCCATCTAAAAAACAACATGCTCATCATTAGGAGGATAAATGTCGCAACATAAAGGAAAAATAATCGGTGCACTGGTTTTACTGCTTATTGTTTTTTACGCTATTGCTGTTTATTGGAGCACGGAGCCTGGCCGCTTTAACGTAGTGACCAATGCAAAAGAAGTAGCGCAAGCACGCAACGAAAAAATGGTAACGGGTTATACCACAACATCAACACTTATCACGGTAGCAAGTACCTTACTTGAAAAACCAGGTGGTTACTTATCAAATGATGTTATGCCGCCTAGCGTAATTATGGATGATATGCCTGCTTGGGAGTATGGCGCACTTGAAATGGTACGTGACTTAGCACTTTCTATGCGTAAAGATTTTAGCCGCTCCCAGTCGCAATCTACAGAGCATGAAGCACTTAAAAAAGCGCAGCCCCAATTTAACATTAGCTCTGAGGCATGGGCGTGGCCAAGTGCTGAGGGTGAATACCAAAAAGGTATTGATTATTTAGTGGTGTATCGCGCGCAAATTTCAAATGAGCATGAGCGAGATAGCCAGTTTTATTCTCGCGCAGATAACTTACGTAGTTGGTTAAAAGAAGCTGAAAAACGCTTAGGTAGCCTAAGCCAACGTTTAAGCGCAAGTGTAGGGCAAGACAAAGTAAATACCGATTTAGCTGGTAACTCATCAAATACTCAAGCCACTTACTCGCCGCTTCAACAGCAAGTAAGAACATCGTGGTGGGAAATCGACGATGTATTTTATGAATCGCGCGGTGCTACATGGGCTTTATTACACTTTTTACAAGCGGTTGAGTACGACTTTGCTGATGTACTAGAAAAGAAAAACGCACGCGTTAGCTTACAGCAAATTATACGCGAGCTTGAGGCAACACAAGAAACCGTGTGGAGCCCAATTATATTAAACGGGAATGGGTTTGGCTTTGTGGCAAATCATTCTTTAGTAATGGCAAATTATATTTCAAGAGCCAATGCGGCTTTAATCGAACTTAGCGAACTACTAGCTCAAGGATAAAAAATGAAAAAGTATTGTTTAGCAGCAGCCCTTTCAATGGCATGTTTAGCGCCTGCAGCGCAGGCAGACACTCTATTAGGTTTATATGTAGGTGTTGATGGCTGGAAGTCAGACAACGAAGGTCAGTTTTCTTATAAAGATAACGCACCACAAGATTTTAACTTTGAAGACGAAACATTTGTAAGCTACTACGCGGCGCTTGAGCACCCAGTACCACTAGTGCCTAACTTAAAGCTTAAATACACAGAGCTTGAGCTTAACGGTTCAGCAACCCTTACCGATACGTTTAGCTTTAATGGCTCAGATTATGTGGTAGGTACAACTGCAAATACGCTAAGTGACTTAACGCATATTGACTACATTCTTTATTACGAAATCTTTGATAACGATTTAATTTCAATTGATTTAGGCTTAAATGCAAAGCAGTTTGATGGTGATATAGTGGTTACCGGTACTACTCAACAAGGCGGTACTAACTTTTCTGAAACTGTTGATTTTTCGGGCCTTGTACCACTAGCGTACGGCCGTGCCGAAGCAGGCTTACCATTTACTGGCTTAAGTGTGTTTTTTGAAGGCAGCTTTTTGGCCATTGACGATAGCAAAGTGCAAGACTACCAAGTAGGTGTTGCGTGGGAGCTTATAGATAACCTAGCGGTTGATGTAGCTGTTAAAGCGGGCTACCGCTCAATGACGCTAGAGCTTGATGATGTTGATGATATTAATACAGATATTGATGCATCAGGCCCATTTGCAGGTATTCAAGTTCACTTTTAATGAGTGATCTTATAACGTGGTGTGTTATTTACTAGCATGCCACGTTAAATCAAATTCTCCCTCCAGTGCATTATTAATTAGCTGCTTATAAATTTTATTAATGGGGTAGTTAATCAACTTAGAAAGCTCATCCCCAGTTTGTGTAAACTTGTAATAGCTTAATACCAAGTCGCTGCTTTTGGCCTTTAAAGTTACTTTTTGCGATAAAAATGACAGTGTAAGTTCTTGCCCTGCCTTTAAAACTGCCGACTCAATCTCTTTTCTGTAAATTAAATTTAAGTTCATTAACGTTAAAATATCCGGAAAACTGATCCCCGTTTTACCTAAATTTAGCGATACTTTATTGCCTTTACGCAGTAAATCAAACAGTGAAGGCTTTTTATAAAAACCGAGTAAAATGAAGTGGCTATCGTCTTTTTCATTATAGCTGCTCAGCGATACACACTTTTGCAGGGCATCGGCTTCACGTTGGGTCATGTGTTTTAGCGTTTGTAAGCTTTTAATTGAAAAGGTGCCAGGGTTGAGCGTTTCACCGGTAAGGATTTTTGCCCAGAGCGTTTGCATCGACTCGTTTGAGGTATCTTCGCAAAGTGCTATAAAACGCTCAATCCAATCGGCATCAGGCTGTTTATTACTTGCTACATCGGGACAAAATCCCATGGCCTTAGCGAGTATGGTTTCTATGTTTTGCTGTTGCTTTATAAGTAGTAAGTCTTGGCGCTTTTGAGCGCGAACCAAAATAGGGTTATCGCTATTAATGTGATACAGCGGGTTTAAAGTCCCCTTAGAGCCATAACTTTGATCTGTAGTAGGCTGACCCGTATTCGTTGTTATTTTTTTTACAGGGTAACCAAGTAAAGACTCAATAATATTAGCGAGATTAATTCTTGCTTGGGCTGATTTCACTGTCATAACTTTCCAGCTGTGTTTTTTCGTCGCGTAATTGAGCAACGGTTTGTAAATTATTAAGTCCAAGAGCAACTGTGTTACTCAAAACGTACTCGCTAAACAACGACAAATAACCAGAAACGAGTGGTGTTGTTGTTTGGCCTTTAATATTACACGCTACCTTTACGAAGCCATTTTCTTCGGTAAAGGTAATTTTTCCTTCAATAATATGTTCATTTTTGAGTAATGCATTAAAGGTCATTTGATTATTAGTCAATGAGGTTATGGTCATTTCGCCATGGCCCCAATCATTTTGCCACGATTGGTGCGCGCCAATACCTCGGCTAGGTTCACCTATAGAAAATGTGATTGTAGGGTCTACCTTTTGCCAAGGAGACCATAAATGCCACAAACTAAAGTCTGCCACTAAAGATTTAACCGTTGCTACTTTCGCATCAATTAATACGCTTTTATTTACACTGTAATTTTGTGGCAGGGTTAAGCCAATTAGCATTAGTACTAGCAACAGAATAAAGAGCGTTTTTGTTAGTGTTTTTAGAAGTTTAATAAGCACACCTTTTACGAGTTTTTTAGTTTGAAATATAACAACTTTTTATTAATCGACTATAGTATGAATTAACCTATAAACCAAAAATATATTTTTCTAGTATATAGGTATTAGCTTATTTAAGTATTTAAACTGATAAAGGGTAGAAAATGTCGTCAGAGCAAAACGATTTTTTATTTTTAGCGCCAGACAACGAAGAAGAAATAAACCAAGAATTAACTGATTTTTGGGATGTTTTGATTGTTGACGACGATCCTGAAATTCATTCGGTGACTAAACTTGCTTTGTCGGGTGTGGAATTTTGGGGAGCAGGCCTTCGTTTTCATGATGCATACTCAGGTGCAGAGGCCATCGAAATACTTAAAAATAATAATGCTATATCAGTGATATTTTTGGATGTGGTTATGGAGTCTGACGATGCAGGTTTACAAGTTGTAAAGCGTGTACGTGAAGAGCTAAATAACCAACATGTTCGAATTATTTTAAGAACAGGCCAAGCAGGTAATACCCCAGAAGAAAAAGTTATTCGCGAATACGACATAAATGACTATAAAACAAAAACAGAGTTAACCCGCTCTAAACTTGTTACATCATTAATTACAGCCATTCGCTCATACGAGCAGGTATGTAAACTCGAATACCAAAGTGATGCCATGAATACCATAGTATCGGCTTCAAAGTCTATTTTAGGGCTTACCGATATAAAAGTGCTGTGCAAAGAAATAATAAAGCATATGGGCATTATATTAGAATGCCAGCCAGTAGGGCTGGTTTGTAGCAAGCTTGATGGTGATAATTTTATTCAGGTTTTGGGCGGTGGTGGCCACTACGAAAGCTATTTTGGCGAAAAGCTAGTTAATGTAGATAGCGTAGCTTTAGAGCAAGTAGAGCAATGTTTTTCATCGTTAAAGCATCAACACACTGACTCCAATGTAACGTTTCTTTTAAAAAGTAAGCATCGTAAAGCCGCTATATATTTAGAATGCGAGCATAAACCAAGTGAGGCACAGCTTCAGTTTGCTGAAATTTTTCTAACAAATGTAAGTGTTGCTTTGGACAACGTAAGGTTATTTGTAAAGCTCAGAGACGCAGCCTACAAAGATGTTCTTACTGGTATTTCTAACCGGACTAACTTTATTGAACGGGTAGTGCGCTTTCAAAAGCCACATGTGAACGACCATGTTTTTGTGTTAATTGATGTGCTTGGCTTTGCAGATATTAACAGTGGTTTAGGTCAAGAAATTGGTAACTACTTATTAATTGAAATTGTTAAGCGATTAAAAGATAACTACCCAACGGCCAAGTTACTCTCGCGCATAGGTGCCGATGTATTTGGTTTTGTTATTCGCCAAGATGAATTTAATTTAGCGCAGTGTAACGACATGCTTAATGCCCCATTTAATGCAGGCGAGCATGTGTTACCTATCGATTTTAGGATTGGTTTGTGCCAACAGCAAGATTTCCAAAGCACAGGATTAGATACGCTTAAGGTGGCCTATATAGCGCTAAACCAAGCAAAAAAACTTAAAAGCAAAGAGGGTGTTTATTACGATATTGATATGCAAGATAAAATGGCATGGCGCCTTGGTATTATTAGGCAGCTACGCCATGACTTTGCGCGCGAAAAACTACAGGTTTGGTATCAGCCGCAACTGGCACTTGATGACCTATCTTTAATTGGCTGTGAAGCCTTACTGCGCTGGCCATCAGAAGACGGTGGCTTTATATCGCCAGCAGTGTTTGTGCCATTAGCTGAAGATGCTGGACTTATTGTAGACATTGGCCAGTGGGTTTTAGAGCAGGCTTGTCAGCAGCAAAAGCGTTTAGAAGCATTGGGTGAGGAAATATGTATAGCGGTTAATGTATCGGTTCCTCAGTTTAAAGTAAAAGGCTATGCACAAACTGTAAAAAGCACATTAGAAAAATACGGCGTTAAGCCAGCTAACATTGAATTAGAGGTCACTGAAAGTGTGGTAATGGATGAGCTGGAAACGGTTATTAATACGTTAAAAGAGCTCAAAGAGCTAGGTGTAGAGGTTGCCATAGATGATTTTGGCACTGGGTTTTCTTCGTTGAGCTATTTACAAAGCCTACCCCTTGATAGGCTTAAAATAGACCGCGCTTTTGTAAAAGACTTGCCCGATAACGACACCGGCGCTATTGCTGCGTTAGTAGTATCGCTTGGTGCTAAGTTAGGCTTAAAAACCATAGCTGAAGGCGTAGAAACTCAGCAACAGGCAGAGTTTTTAAAAAACTTAGGGTGTGATGAAGTGCAAGGCTTTATGTATGCAAAGCCAATGCCTGAGCACGAGCTATTAGAGTTTATAGAAACGCGAAATAAAAAAGACTAATATAAACAGACCACATACTAGCAAGGTGCGATATACGCAGGTAATGTTGTATAAATAAGCAGTGTATTAGGATATAATTCGCGCCTTTTGTTATTCAACGGCCAAAATTATGAGCTCTCTTAAAGCTGAACGCGCGCTATTCTCATACCCAAAGTATTGGGCAGAGTGTTATGGCACTGCGCCATTTTTACCTACAACTCGCGAAGAAATGGACGCACTCGGCTGGGATAGCTGCGATATTATTATAATCAGCGGCGATGCTTATGTAGATCATCCTAGTTTTGGTATGGCTGTGATTGGCCGAGTACTTGAAGCGCAAGGCTTTAGAGTAGGTATTATTGCTCAGCCAGACTGGCAATCAAAAGATGCCTTTATGGCACTTGGTAAACCGAATCTATTTTTTGGTGTAACTGCCGGTAATATGGATTCGATGATTAATCGTTATACGGCCGAAAAGAGAATGCGCCATGACGATGCTTACACGCCTGGTAATGTTGGCGGCAAACGTCCAGACCGCGCTGTAATGATTTATTCTCAGCGCTTACGCGAAGCTTACAAAGGTGTGCCAATTGTGATTGGTGGCATTGAAGCAAGCCTGCGTCGTATTGCTCATTATGACTACTGGCAAGAAAAAGTACGCCGCAGTATTTTGTTTGATGCCAAAGCCGATATTCTTATTTATGGTAACGCAGAACGCCCACTTGTTGAGGTGGCTCATCGTATTGCTGCCGGTGAGACTATGGATACAATTCAAGATATTCGTGGTACGGCGGTTATTCGTAAAGAGCCAATCCCTGGTTGGCGTGGTAGTGACTCAACTGCTATTGATAAAATTGGCAAAATAGACCCGATCCCTAACCCATACGGGGCGGATGATGTAGGCTGTAGCAAGTCAGAATTTAAAAAAGCGGGTATCGATTTAAAAGCAGAAGCTGCAAAGCCTATTACTATTCAGCCAGCGCGCCCTAAGCCGTGGGAAAAAACCTACGTTAAGCTCCCTGCATTTGAGCAAGTAAGTGTTAATAAGCCTTTGTACGCTCACGCATCACGAATTTTGCACCAAGAAACAAACCCAGGTTGTGCTCGTGCACTTTTTCAGCGCCATGGCGATCGGTCTATTTGGGTAAACCCACCTGCATTTCCGCTTGAAACACATGAAATGGATGACGTATTTGGCTTACCATATCAACGTATACCGCATCCAAGTTATGGGGATGCAAAAATCCCTGCTTACGATATGATCAAAACATCAGTTAATATTATGCGTGGCTGTTTTGGCGGTTGCTCATTTTGTTCTATTACTGAGCACGAAGGGCGAATTATTCAAAGTCGTTCGCAAGAATCGATTATTGATGAGATTGAGCAAATTAGAGATAAAGTCCCAGGCTTTACGGGGGTTATTTCTGATTTAGGCGGTCCAACTGCAAATATGTATAAGCTGCGTTGTACGAGTAAAAAAGCAGAGAGTACATGTAGGCGTTTATCGTGTGTGTACCCTGATATTTGTAAGCACATGGATACAGACCACACCCCAACAATCGATTTATACAAAAAAGCCCGTGAAGTAAAAGGCATTAAAAAGATTTTAATTGCCTCTGGCGTACGTTACGACTTAGCAGTGCAAGATCCTCGCTACGTAAAAGAACTGGTAACGCATCACGTAGGAGGCTATTTAAAAATAGCGCCAGAGCACACTGAAGATGGTCCTTTATCTAAAATGATGAAACCAGGCATGGGCGCGTACGATCAATTTAAAGAATTATTTGATAAGTACTCAAAAGAAGCGGGTAAAAAGCAGTATTTAATACCGTATTTTATTTCTGCTCACCCAGGTACAAAAGACGAAGACATGGTAAACATGGCGATGTGGCTTAAATCTAACGATTTTAAGTTAGACCAAGTGCAAAACTTTTACCCTTCGCCCATGGCTAATGCAACCACCATTTACCATACAGAAATGAACTCACTGCGTAATATTAAAAATAACAAAGAGCAAGTGCCTGTACCAAAGGGAGCTCGCCAGCGTCGCTTACACAAAGCAATTTTACGCTATCACGACCAATCAGGTTGGCCAATAATTCGCGAAGCTTTGCGCAAAATGGGTAAAGCTAATTTAATTGGTAAAGGCCCGAATTGCTTAGTACCTGAAGAAGGGCGAGATGAAAAAAGTAAAGGCGCTAATAAAGGCAAAGGTGGGCGTCCTGCACTAACGCGCCATACTGGTTTTAGCCAATTTAAAAAGGCTAACACTAAGCCTAAAGTGGGTGGGAATCGCCAACGTGCAGCTAGGTAAGTGTTAAAATAAACAAATAAAAACCCGATACTGTTAATCAGTATCGGGTTTTTTATTGTTTTGATTTTTGGCGTAATAAGATTGGTATAAATTACACCTTAAAGTTTTCTACCGATATTCTTAGCTCTTCAGCGAGTTTGGCAACTTCTGAGCTTGAAATGTTTGTTTGATTCGCACCCTCAGCAGTTTGCTCTGCTATGGCCACAATAGACTCTAGGCGTTCGCTGATCTCTTGTGATACTTGCTGCTGCTCTTGTGCTGCGGTCGATATTTCTTCACTTACGTCATGTGCCTGCGACACGGCGAGCGTGATAGAGTCTAATGCACTACTTGCTAAATCGCTTTGTTCAACACACGATACAGCTTGCTGTTTACCCTTATCCATCGCTGTAACAGCGGCCTCTGCGCCACTTTGTAGCGATTCAATCATAGATTGAATCTCTTGGGTCGACTCTTGAGTTTTACTCGCGAGTGAGCGAACCTCGTCAGCTACAACAGCAAAGCCACGACCATATTCGCCGGCACGTGCAGCTTCAATAGCGGCATTAAGTGCCAGTAAGTTAGTTTGCTCTGCAATGCCACGAATTACATCTAAAATACTACCTATTGAGGCGCTATCTTGATGTAGCTTGTTAATAACACTTGCCGCGTCATCAACTTCACGGGCAAGTTGCTCAATAGTCGCTTTATTTTGATGAGAAATACCTTTAACGCGCTCAGCTTCTTTATCAGCATTTTTAATCTCGTCAAGTGCTTGTTGAGCACTATTACTTACTGTTTGCGAGGTACTACTCATTTCGGTAGTGGCTGTTGCGGCTTGCTCTACTTGCGCTTGCTGGTTACGAATAGCTTGGCTTGATTCGCCTGTAATTGCTGAGGTTTCTTCAGAGGCTGCGGCTAACTGTGTTGAGCGAGAAATAATCCCTTTAATTAAGCTACGTAAGCTATCTATTAAGGTATTACAGCTTTTTGAAAGTTCGCCAAATTCGTCTTTCGCAGTATCATCTAAGCGTTGGGTCATATCGCCACTGGCCACAATGTCTAAAATACGATTTACTTCTGCAAGTGGCTTAGTGATTCTGTTAACAGTAAGAATAGCGATAGCAATGGCTATTAGCGTAGCAATTATCATCCCCGCCCATGTCCATAAATTTGCAGAGTCTACATCTTTACGTACGCCTTCTTGTAGCTTATAAGCAACAGTACTTGCTTGGGTTACTAAGTCATCAATTTGAGATAGCGCCATGTTTGTGGCTTGCTCTGATTGAGCAAGTTCTTTCTCGGTAAGTGCGATAGCGTCAATAAGGCGCTGCTTATTAGCGGCTAGACTATTATTGCCGCTGATATTCGTTACTAGCGTATCAACGTACTCTTGAAGATCGCTATAAAGATCGTTGTTATCTTGCTCAATGGCAGGCTTTATTAATGCAAGGGTACGAATCACTTCTTCTAAGTAATAAGCTTGCTCATTTTTTACAATATCTAGCGTGTTTGTTGTTTTTACCGTGAGCATGTCGGTGCTATTACTAACAACCGACATGAAGTTGTTTTCAAGGTTGTTAGCGGCTTGATAAGCGCGTGGGTGGCTTTGCTCAAAGTTGGTAATATCGGTTATGTCTAGTACAACAGAGTTTGCATCTTCTGCTGCTATTTCTATTGTTTCAAGTTGTGCAGTTAGCTTTTTATTAAGCACTAGCTGTTTATCTTTATCGGCTAACAGATTCTCTACTGTGCTTAAAAAGCTTAGGTAGGTTTTTTCTACTGCTTGGCTTTTTTGGCTAAGCTCAGGGTCATCTTGTACTACTCGCTGTAAATCGGCATGCAGTGCGTTAAATTTTTCTTTTTGCTCAAGCACTTTTTGTTTAATAGGTGCTAGTTGTGCATTTGAGGTTGTATAAAAACTCGCTTGAGCCGCTTTACTCATTAAAATAAATTCAGCTTGAAGTTCTGAGCTTCTATTAAGCGCCGGCAATGATAGCTGGTTTACTTGTTGGGTGGAGCTGTCAATGCTCGCTATTTTTATTAAAGAGTTACCACCAATGATTATGAGTAATAATGTGATAAATATAAAACCACACCAAATACGTTGGCTTACTGTCAGATTCATATGGATTTCCAATTAAAGTACTTCAATCACATCTTATCGGCTTTTTAACCAATAAGTTAAGCAATTAATATCTATTAATTTAAATTTAACATATGTAGTGGGTTATTACAGTTTATTTAGATAAAAGCGCAGAGTTTTCTACTATTTTTTGCTGAGTTTTTAAGTCCATCAGCGTCATAGTCCCGCCCCATACGCATCCAGTGTCTAAAGCATGAACATGCTTAAGCTTTGTAACACCCTCAAGTGCTGCCCAATGGCCAAAAATCAGGTTTTTTTCTAATGATTTAATATTAGGATGCATAAACCAAGGTGTTAACGATTTGCTGTCGTTAATTGCGCCTTTAGCACTAAGCTCTAATGTATTTTCGTTTGTTAAAAAACGCATGCGAGTAAAGTAATTTACAATGTACCTAAACTTTTCAAAATCGGTTAGTTCAGCATCCCAATGGGTAGGATGGGGCTGGTACATTTTTTCAAAAAACACATTGGCTTTAGCTGATTGATAGCAACTTTGTGCAAACTCGGCGTACTTAAGGGCATTTTCTATTGACCAGTTTGGATTAAGACCCGCATGTGCAATAAAGCTATTATGCTTTTTTAAGTAAACGGCTAAGGGCTGAGTTTGTAGGTAAGAAATATAAGTAGGGAGTTTTTCGCTATTAAAAATTGCGCCTAACTTATCTTTTGGGTTAATTGGTTTGTTGAGATAGTGACAGGCAACCATGTGTAAATCATGATTGCCCAACGTAATGGTCATACTATCTTGGTGGCGATAAATATAATCTAAGCAGGCTAACGAGTCAGGACCGCGTGCAACTATATCACCAACCAAGTAAAGGTGATCTTTACTTGGGTTAAAATCAACCCGTTTAAGTAAGGTGCTAAATTCATTGAAGCAGCCTTGTAAATCACCTATAGCGTAGTCAGCCATTGCGCTTTTTACTAATGTAAAATATTAGGGCACGCTAAACGAAAAACGCTTATTGGTGCTTCAAACTCAGAGCCAAACTCATTACGTAAAGTGTAGTGACCTTGCATGGTGCCCACTGGCGTATCTAAAATAGCGCCGCTGGTGTATTTGTAACTTTCGCCAGGGCCAATAACCGGTGTTTCACCTACAACGCCTTCACCTTCAACTTCAACCTCTTTACCGTTTGCATCAGTAATTAGCCAGTAACGACTAAGTAGTTTTGCACTGCAAAGGCTGTGGTTTTTAATCGTTACCGAATAGGCAAATACGTATTTTTCGAGTTCAGGCTGAGATTGCCCTTCCACATAAAACGTCTCTACAGACACTTTTACCGGAGAGCCAATATTACTGCTTGTTGTCATAAATCCAGTTAGCTATATCAATAAATTGTTGTAACGAGAGGCTTTCAGCGCGTAGTGTTATATCAATACCTATGCTCGTAAGCTCATCAGCGGTTAATAAGTTACCTAAGCTATTACGTAGCGTTTTACGGCGTTGATTAAACGCTTCTAAACACACGGTATTTAAAATTTTCACGCTTTTAGCTGTGCGTTGCTCTGCTTTTTTAGGAATTAAGCGAATAACCGCTGAATCAACCTTTGGAGCAGGCTTAAAGCATTCTGGTGGTACTTCTACTACTGGCATTGCATGACAATAATATTGAGTCATTACGCTTAAACGACCAAACGTTTTACTACCAGGCCCAGCAACCATACGCTTTACCACCTCTTTTTGCAGCATAAAGTGCATGTGCTCAATATGATCAGCAAATTCAAAAAGGTGAAATAGCAACGGAGTAGAAATATTGTAAGGCAGGTTACCAAACACTTTTAATTTTTTGTCATCGCGTACAAGGCTTGAAAAATCAAACTTCATTGCATCGCCTTGATTAACATTTAATTTAGGGCCC
The DNA here is from genome assembly GCF_002221525.1 of Pseudoalteromonas espejiana DSM 9414. Lineage (NCBI taxonomy): Bacteria > Pseudomonadati > Pseudomonadota > Gammaproteobacteria > Alteromonadales > Pseudoalteromonadaceae > Pseudoalteromonas > Pseudoalteromonas espejiana. The sequence continues at coordinate 595,359 of NZ_CP011028.1, forward strand.
AAAAATGGGTGCTCAATTAAACGTTGTGCAAGGTCTTTATCTAGCTCAACAACCGTAAGCTGGCCGCTCAAATCGGCAACAGGTTCAGTAATTGCGCCAAGGCCTGGGCCAATTTCTACTAGGTTGTCTTCTGGTTTAGGATCGATTGCAGTGACTATTTTATCGATGATTGATTCATCAAATAAAAAGTTTTGCCCAAAACGTTTACGGGCGCGGTGTCCTAAATGTACTTTATCGGTCATTGATTCTGTGCTTTTTCATGGGCGAGCTTAATTGCTTCGCGGATCGCTAATTCAAAACTGCCAACTTCAGCATCACCTGTACCCGCTAAATCAAGCGCTGTACCGTGATCCACTGAGGTGCGGATAAATGGTAAACCTAGGGTTATATTCACCGAGTTACCAAATCCCTTGTATTTTAGCACAGGTAATCCCTGATCGTGATACATAGCAAGTACGGCATCTGCTTGAGATAGGTATTTATCTTGAAATAGTGTATCGGCAGGGAGTGGCCCAATTAAATTCATACCTTGGCTGTTTAAAAGCTCAAGCGTAGGAGTAATTGTTTCAATTTCCTCAGTACCTAGGTGGCCGTCTTCACCAGCATGAGGGTTTAAACCACATACTAAAATTTTAGGCTGCTCAATACCAAATTTGGTTTGTAAGTCGTGATTTAAAATACCAATCACTTTGGTTAGTCGCTCTTGGGTAATTGCACGCGATACATATGCAAGCGGAATGTGTGTAGTCACAAGTGCAACACGCAGCCCTTGCGTTGCTAGCATCATAACAACATCAGAAGTGCCTGACTGCTGAGCAAAGTATTCAGTGTGGCCACTAAACGATATGCCTGCTTTATTAATAATACCCTTATGAACTGGGCCGGTTACAACGGCATCAAAGGTGCCGTCCATATTTTTTTCGCTGGCAATACGCAATGTATCAAGCACGTATTGGCCATTTAAATCATCAAGTTCACCAAGCTTTACAGCTGTGCCTAAATCAACTTGGTGAATATAAACACTGCCAGCAGGCGCTATGGCTGCTGGTGCACTTTCATCAAAATCGATAAGCTCAATATTAAGGCCTAATAATTGAGCGCGCTCTTTTAATAAGTCTTTATCTGCTATAACGACTAATTGAGCTTGCCATTGCTGCTGCGCTAATTGCAGCAGCAGGTCAGGACCAATCCCCGCGGGTTCGCCCGGGGTAATTGCAATACGTAATGTCATAATTACTCGTCTGTAGGGAAAATTTCAACGTGAGCTTGCTCGCGCATTTCTTGCTGCCAGTTAAAACTTTCTTCTTTAAATTTACGATTAAACAACATGCCGTGAGCGCGGTTACGTTTAGCCAGCTCTGTTTTATCTGCTACACGCTTATCTAAAAGCTGCACTATGTGCCAACCGAATTGCGTTCTAAAAGGCTCACTAATTTGATTTTTATCAAGCGATAATAAAGTATCTTTAAACGCTGGTACGTAGGTTGTTGGGTCAGTCCAATCGTATTCACCACCTTTAAGTGCTGAACCTGGATCTTCTGAGTATTCTTTTGCAAGCTCACCAAAGTCCGCATCGCCTGCGCGTAGCTCTTTAGCAAAACCAGCTAACATGTTTCGGGCTTTTTCTTCACTTAAAATAATAGAAGGCTTAATAAGAATGTGACGAGAGCGCACTTCAGTTGTTTCTACTACTTGGCGGCCGCGTACATCTTGCACTTTAATAATATGGAAACCGGCTCCAGAGCGAAGAGGCCCTACAATAGCGTCTTTCTTTTGACCTTTTACAGCTTCTGCAAAAAGTGATGGCATCTCGTTAATACCCATATAGCCTAGTTGCCCACCTTCTAGTGCTTTTGAGCCACCAGATGAAGAAATAGCAATACGTTTAAACTCTTGGCCATCGTTTAATAATTCAATTACTTTATCAGCACGCGTTTTTGCGCTGGTAATTTCATCAGGCGTTGCGTTATTAGGAATATCAATAAGGATATGACCAATATCGTACTCTTCAGAGTTTTGGCCTTGGCTTTCCATTATTTTTAAAAGATTATCTACTTCTTGCTGGCTAATATAAATACGGCGATCTACATTAGCGCGAGTAACTTGCTGGGTTGTGATCTCTTTACGAATTTCTTCGCGGTAAGCTTGAAAGCTCTCGCCTGCGGCTTCAATTGTACGGCGTAAATCAGCAATACTACCGCCTTGATCTTTTGCCATATTTGACAGTGTTTGGTCTAACTGGCTGTCAGAAATTTCAAGGCCCATACGCTCTGCCATTTGCATCATAAGCGTTTGGTTAACTAAGCGCTCAACCGCTTGTACACGTAGTGTTTCATCTTTAGGAAGTTGCTGGCCTTGCTCTGCGGCTTGCTTTTTAACACGATTAATAATGGTGTCTACTTCACTTTTTAAAATAACGCCTTGGTTTACAACACCAATTACTTTGTCGATTTCCTGTGGAGCGGCAAATGCGCCATGGCATAAGCTTAAGCTTAAAATAGCTGTTGATAATAGTTTTTTTAAATTCATATTCTTTTTACTACTCTTCTAATAGTACTGCTTTAAAACAGGGCGTACTGCATTTTAGGGCTTTAAAGTATCACCTTAATTGCTCGTTTGCCTTAATTATTAAGAAAATACGGTCTACGATAGCCAAAAATACCTTGTTGTAATAATTTTTGAGCATCGTAACGGCTCTTACTGCCAAGCCCTTTTAATACAAAGTTCAAGCTAATGCCCGAATCAAAAGTCGCTTGTTGTTGCCCAATAGACTGATTTAAATCAGTTTCAATCTGGCGGTGGCCAGTAATTTGGATTGCCCAACAGCATGACTCATACTGTAATCCGCTTAAAAATTCGATACTTCGGTTATTTTCAAGGTCGCGGTGATAGCTTGCAATAAATTGCCACTCGTCACTTAGTGGAATACTTGTAAACACACCCGTTTGCTCGATTGTATTTCCTGAGACATCATTTGCATAGCGATGGTTCAATTGAACTAACTCATTATTGTCACCTTTGTAATCAAGGGTGACATTTGACTGGATCATTTGCTTGCCATCAGTGTCGTATTGCATACCTGCAGATAAGTACCAACGACGGTGCCAATGAAGCATTGTTTGAGCTGCAAATAGGGCATTATAGTTAGTGTCTGAGTCTAAATCTTGCTCGGTCGGTTTAGCTGAGTCGTTTAAGTAAAAAATTTGACCCGCGCTAAAGTTAAATACTTCTTCGTGTTTGTTATCAAATAAACGCGTAGTGGCACCTAAAGTAAATTGATTTGCAGCAGCTATACGGTCAACGCCAGAAAAACGAGTATCTCTAAATAAGCCAAAATAATCGTCTTGTAGGCGGGTGGTGTCGTATATGCCAATTTCTGATTGGTCTTTATCTGGGGTATATAAATACTGAACTTGTGGTTCAAGTGTTTGAATGCCGTCTTCAAAAAAGGTTGACGTGTCGCGCTCAAAATTAAGCTGAGAATATAAACGCACTTTTGGCAATGTTCGCGATACGCTATCGCTGTATTGTGTACCCGTTAAATTACCGCTTTGCTTATAGTTTGTTTGTAATAGGCTAACTTCAGAGAGAAACGACCATGCATGGGTTGCGTAGTTATAGCGTGCTTTTGGCTCAACGTGTACACGCGTTGCACTGTCTATATCTACCTCTATTGAATCGTTCGTAAAGTGGCTTACTTCACCAGATAAACTAAAGTCAAAATTATCAAAGCGCCATGGCGCTGTTTGCGTAAAGCTTATTTGAGGTAGAGCTGCATACGACTCTAAGTGATCGCCCAGTACTTCAAAGTTTTGAAATTTAATATCGGTACGCCATGTTTCACCTAGGTGAGTCACCGAACCTGTACGATATAGCTGGGTGTCGGTTTTATTGGCGTAATTTGAATTTAAATCAGTAATGTAGTTATCGTCACTTACATTGGTGATGTCTATATTGGCACGCCAGTTTTCGTTTAGGTAGCTTTGCTGTTGCCAATGAAACATATAACGCTCATCGAGGCTTGGCTCAGAATCATCGCTATCTAAGTACTCAATACCAACTAAGCCTTCGTGCTGCTCACTGAGGTATCTAAATTCTGTTTGTAGTTGCAAACCAATGCGCGACATATAACGCGGCGTAATTGTGGCATCAAAATTAGGGGCTATATTCCAATAATAAGGCGTAACGGTTTCGAGACCGTAGCGATCAGAGCTTGAAATACTTGGTGTTAGTAACCCCGACTTACGGCGCTCATCTAACGGAAACGTAAAATAAGGTAAATACAATACTGGCGTATCAAGAATGCGTAATATGGCGTTATGCGTTTCGCCCCAGCCTTCTTCACGAGATAGGTTTATTTCATCAGCTTCAATAGCCCATACCGGTGTTTCGCCTGGGCAGGTAGTAAAGCTTGCATTCATTAACAATAAGCCAGACTCGTTTACGGTGAGTTTTTCGGCGCCACCTTTACCTTGTTGATCGGTTAAGCTGTAGTCGGCACCCAGTAGGCTTATTTCAGAATTATTTAGATCGGCATTTAAACCCGAGCTGTTTACCTGGCTTACTCTGTCTTGGTAGGTAATTGGCCCTGTAGCATTGAGTAAACCGCGCTGTTTATCTATAAGCGCAGTTTGTGCGGACAAACTCATGTCAAGGGTGTTAATATCAACATTGCCGGTAAATTCAGCGCTTTGTGTGCCTAGGAGCTCTACATCATCAGCTTGAATATCAACCGACCCTACCGCTAAATTGGGTAGAGGTTGCCAAGCTCTGGTTTGCATTGAAATGCCACAAAGGTTGTGTGTCAGTTCAGTTTCGGCAAGCGATGGTGCGCTAACTACGCCTAGCATCAATATGCCCCAGGTTTTGCTCATTTATCGACCTTAATGCTCTTTGATTTATTATAAGCTAGACATAATAAAGGAAAACAATGGCAAATACAGTAATTGACCTATAAAAATAGACATCTTATAAAATGACACGCTTTGATAATTTACAACTATTTATAAATACGTACTTTAATGCGAAACCGCACTCTTTAGTCGCCATTACCGGAGACGCCAGCTTTCGTCGTTATTACCGTTTAAGCTGTGCAGGTAAAGCCTTTATAGTAATGGACTCAGACCCGCAAAAAGTGAATAACGCACCCTATATTTCGCTCAATAAAGTGTTTACTGAGCAAGGATTTTTATTGCCTGAAATAATTGCTAGTGACCAGCAGCAAGGCTTTTTTATCTTAAGTGATTTAGGTAGCACTCATTTGGCTGACAAACTCGATGAGCCAAATAAAATAGAGCACTACAAACAGCTTATAACGTTAGCCACAAAGTGGGCTCAAACGCCAGCTTCACCGGCAATGAGTGACTACAATAAAGAGTTTATACAGCTTGAGCTTAATATTTTTAGCCAGTGGTTAGTAGATGGGTTTATTGGCTCAACTTTAAGCGCTGAACAACAAGCTATATGGCAACAAAGCACAGTGCTTTTAACTGCGGCCATGCTTGAGCAGCCTACAGTTACCGTGCACCGTGATTACCACAGTCGTAATATAATGCACAGCAATGAGCAGTGGGCAATTATAGATTATCAGGATGCTGTACAGGGGCCACTTTGCTACGACGTGGTATCGTTACTGCGCGACTGTTACTACAAACTTCCTCAAAGTGAGCTTGAAAGCTTGCTTAATTTTGCTTACAAAGAGTTTATTGCTCAGGGCTTAATAAAAAATACGACTTTTAATGAGTTTAAATATTGGTTTGATTTAACCGGCATACAACGCCACTTAAAAGCCGCCGGTATATTTTGTCGGTTATATTTACGCGATGGAAAAACCGGTTACCTTGATAATATTTTACCCACTCTTGATTACATTATAGAAGTGGCCGCTACTTACCCCGAGCTTAAAACATTAAGTAGCTGGGTAAGCCAAGTAATTGTGCCACAAGTGTCAAAGCAGCTTGCTAAGGAGCGTACATGAAGGCCATGATTTTAGCTGCCGGACGTGGTAAACGTATGATGCCACTTACGCAGTCTATGCCTAAACCTATGCTCAAAGTGGCAACTAAACCTCTGATTGAGCATCATATTAATAACCTAAAAGCGGCTGGTATTACTGACATTGTTATAAACCTTGCGTGGCAAGGCGATAAAATAAAAAGCTACTTTAAAAATGGGGCCGGTTTTGGTGTAAATATCGAATATAGCCAAGAGGTAGAGGGTGGGCTTGAAACTGCAGGCGGCATTATTCAAGCGCTGCCATTACTAGGCGAAACATTTATTGTGATTAATGGCGATGTGTACACAGATTACGATGTTAGCGCATTAACTCAACTGCATTTAAATAGTGGCGAAGCGCACATCGTTTTAGTAGAAAACCCTGCGCATAATCCTGATGGCGACTTTGCATTAAGTCATTTAGCACCTGAGAGCCAAAAATATACGTTTTCGGGGATCAGCCGTTACCACGCTGACTTTTTTAATGGGTTAAGCGAAGGGGTCCGCGCGCTTGGACCAATTTTGCGTGAAAAATTAACTCAGCACTGCATATCAACCGAGCTATATATTGGCCAGTGGGATGACATAGGTACACCAGAGCGTTTAGCGCAGCTCAATGAGCGCATAAGCAACACACTTTAATAGGGGTAGCAATCTAGATGTGGGGAAAAATTCTCGGTTTTTGTTTTGGCTTTATGTTTGGCAAAATATTTGGCGCTATTTTAGGTTTATACCTAGGCCATTTATTTGATAAAAGCTTAAAAAATGATTTTGATAAAGCGGGTGGCTTTTCAAGTTTATTTAAAGGTGATGATGTAAACGAGCGCCAAGCCTTGTTTTTTTCGAGCTGTTTTGCCGTTATGGGGCACATAGCTAAATCAAACGGGCGAGTAAGCGAGGTGCATATAAAAGCTGCCAGCTTATTTATGGATGAAATGGGGCTAAAAGGCGATGAGCGCCGTGAGGCTCAACATGCATTTCAATCAGGTAAAGAGAGCGACTTTTCACTAAAAGAAACCGTCCACGACTTTAAAGAGCGCTTTGCTAAACGTTATGATTTACTGCAGCTGTTTTTAGAAATTCAAATTCAAATGGCGTTTTCGGACGGGGTATTAGCTGAGCAAGAAAAACAGTTACTCCAAGAGGTAAGCAAACAGTTAGGTATTTCTAAAGCTCATTTTGCTTTTGTACTTAAGCGCTACCAAGCTGAATTTAGTTTTAGGCAGCAGCAACAACGTTACAAGCAACAGCAGCAAGGACAAAGCAGTAGTTACCGCGAGGGCTCTGGGCACCATGTGCCGCCTAATAACAACATGAATCGCTCGCAAGCACTGGCATTGTTAGGCTTAAATAGTGATGCATCTCAACGAGATATAAAAGTTGCGTATCGTAAGTTAATGGCCCAGCATCACCCAGATAAGCTGGTATCGCAAGGTTTGCCAAAGCATATGATGGAAGTTGCAGTTAAAAAAAGCCAAGATATTCAAGCTGCATACGAGTACTTAAAAAAGGCGGCGTAAAAAGCCGTCTATTTCTTTGCTTAAACGTGCATGTTGCTCTGGGGCATCACGCAGGCCAAACAGTTGGCGCTGTCGGTAATCAAATTTAGCATTACGATTAACCCAGCGCTGACGGTTTTTAAGGCTCATTAGGATGTCTGTGTCATCGTTTGCATAGTAAATATCAAGTAATGCTGGGGTAACCAGCGATGTGGTTTGGCTTAAACTTTCATTACGCTGTGTATTGGGTAAATAACTGCTTAAGCTAATAAAAGCATTAATTTTCGAGTCTGGAAAGTCTGCATAGTACTCCATTAACACACCCGCACTGGCTCCTTGGGCTATCACTACAATATTATTAGGCTCGCTCATAGCGCGTTGATAAAGTGCCTTATAACGCAATATTAAGTTAGTTTTATAGTTGTTAAGCACCGCATTACTTACCGTATCAATTGCATTTACATAGTGCGGCTCATTATTGGGCTTTGGTGCTTCTGACTCGCTATTGCTTTGCTCAGTTTGCTCTTGCGCCGCGTTTTGTTGAGCTTCGCTAGGGGCTTGCATATCGCTGGCTTGCCAATCTATATCAGGCACTGTCATGGCGTAAGTGGTATAACCTAAATTATTCAGCTCCTTTCGAAGATAGCTCATGCCAGTGTTATTACTCGCAGTTGAGTTCCAATCGGGTATAAGTAACGCAATCCCTTTAAAGTCGCGGCTCATATACTCGCTGTAAAGGCTTAAAAACTCGGTATCACCAGCAAGTATTGGCTTTATTTCATCATTTGGTAAAAAGCGTTTTATATTGGTGTTTTCTATTGTCGACGGGGAGGGCGGCGAAATATGATCAATTGCATTACTAGGGCTACTAATTAACAACCCACAAGCCAGTAGTAGGTTAACTAATACGGGTTTTAAAAATCGCGCTAATATCATCACAAGCCCTAATAAATACCATTACTTAGCTATCGGCGCGATGGATAAAAAGTTTAATTAAAAATCAGGCTCAGCTTCAAAAGTAAGCACTTGCTCGCTCACAGGGTGTTTTAGTTGAAGCATTTGAGCATGCAACTGTAAACGCGGTGCAGCTGCAAGCGCCTCTTTATGGGCATAGAGCCTGTCACCTAAAATAGGATGGCCAAGGCTTAACATATGTACACGTAATTGGTGGGAGCGCCCTGTAATGGGTGTAAGCTCTACGCGGGTAGCATGCGCTTCGCGCGTGAGTATTTTGTAATGCGTAAGCGATGGCTTGCCATTTTCATGATCAACCATTTGTTTAGGGCGATTAGGCCAATCGCAAATAAGCGGTAAATCTACAGAGCCACTTTCCCCTTCAAGCTGCCCATAAACACGCGCAATATAACGCTTTGCGGTTTCGCGCTCTTGAAATTGCATACTTAAATGCCTATGCGCTGCTTTATTCATGGCCAAACACAGTATGCCTGAGGTTGCCATATCTAAGCGGTGCACTATTTTAGCTGTAGGAAAAACACGATTAACGCGGTTTATAAGGCTATCGGCGTGTTTTGGATCTTTCCCGGGTACTGTTAATAACTCACTGGGCTTATTAACGATGAGCAAGTCGTCATCTTGATACAGTATTGTTAAATACGGACTCATTGGGGGATTGTAGTTAACTAACACGGCCGACCTCAGTAATTTTACAGGGCGCTATTTTAGGGGAGCGAGGGCAAAGGCTCAAGAAAAAGATAAAACTTTAATTGCGTATTTTTTAGTCTGGTGTAAAATTGCACCAACCTAAAGTTATGGGAACACATTATGGCAAGGCAAAGTATTTCACTTACTGAACAGAATGATTTATGGCTTCGTAATCACGTTGAAAGCGTGGGGGATTACGCAAATAAAAGTGAATTGGTGAATGATTTAATTCGCCGCGCAAGAAGAGCTGAAGCAATAAATGGTAAACTTGCTCACTCAGAAAAAAGCGGTTTTAGCGCTCAATCTGCTGATCAAATGTTAGCAGAATTCAAATCAAGCATTAAGTAGTGCGCACATTTAAACTTTCAAATGATGCCAAAGAGGATTTGCGTCGCATTTATCAATATGGCTGTCGCGCATTTTCACAACAGCAAGCGGATAATTACTTTTATAGTTTCTTCTCTATGTTTGAAAAACTAGCAGCAAACCCTTATTCCTACCAATCAGTAGACCATATACGTACAGGCTATCGACGTGCCGTTTGTGGCTCAGACAGTATTTATTACAGAATTACAGAAACGGATGTTGAAATAATGGCTATATTAGGTGGCCAAGATACTGATGAGTGGTTGTAATTCTATTATCTAGGGGACATAGATGAAATTAAGTCATGAGCGAAAGCTAGCATCAAAAAAAGGAATAATTTGTCGGTCAAAAAGAGGTCAACAAATTAGCCCAAGACTTGGTATTGATCCTATTGCGATGACACCAATTGTTATTGGCATTGCTGCTAGTGGGGTTACCATATATAAGGATCTCATTAAGCCAAATTATAAAAATATTTCGTCAAGGCTTGCTAACAAACCATATTCCGAATATGCAGAATCTAAATATATAAAATGTTTGTGCAAACAGTCTAAGTTCTCTGAAAAGCTATGCGGAGCAAAGGCTATGCTACATGAGACCACACTGAATGATGAGCCAATTATTTTGATTAGATGTAGTAAAGTTAAACATCATATAATGGATTATAGAACAGGTAAGCTAATTAAACGTAACAAGCTTGCTATGTAAGACAAATTTAAGGGGGAATATAAAAAGCACGGCCTCTTAACCGTGCTTTTTGAGTGTAGTTTAATTATAAACTAACGGCTGACAGCTTTAGCCTTAGTGCGAAACCACAATTAAACGTATTGCATCAAGCTTTAACTGCGCTTTTTCAATGTGCGTAGTGAGCTCAGTGCGTTGCTTATCAAAGAAGGTAATTTCTTCTTGGCGAATATTAGGATTAATTTTTTTAAGCGCTTCAAGGCGGGCTTGCTCTTCACCTAGGGTGCTTTGCATTTTTTCAAGAGATGCACTGCGAATAGTCTCAAGCTGTTGCTGTGCCATGTCTTTTGCGGTGTTGATCATAGGGTGAACCGCACCTTGTAAAGCACCTGCCAATTTACTTGCTGTTTGGCGACCAACGGCTGAAAGCTGTTGATTAAAGCTATCAAACGCTACATTTTCACCTAGGTTATTGCTGGCTTTATCAAGCAATATACGAATAGGTGTAGGCGGTAAAAAGCGTCCAACTTGCAGTGCTTTTGGTGCCATTGCTTCGGCTACAAATATTAGCTCAACAAAAAAGGTGCCTGGCGGCAATTTTTTGTTTTTAAGTAAAGCAACCGATGCACTACCAAAGTCGTCATCACAAATCATATCCATGGTGCCTTGCACCATAGGGTGATCCCAGCTAATAAAGTGCACATCTTCTTGCGAAAGGGCTGTATCGCGGTCAAAGGTAACCGTCATGCCATCATCTTTTAAGCTTGGGAACGAGGCACTTAACATATGCTCCGTTGGCTTTAAAATAATGGTATTTTCGCCTTTATCTTCTTGGCTTACGCCAAAGGTGTCGAACACGTTAATCATATAACTTGGTAACTCAAATTGGTTATCAAGTGTTTCAATGTCGGTAACTAAAGAGTCTGCAGCGCCTTGGCCTGATGAATGTAGCTCGAGTAAACGATCTCGTCCGCTTTCCATTTGCTTACGCAGTACGGCGTTTTGCTTAGCTACTTGCTCAAGTAATGGGTCAAGCTCTTCTTCATCGCAGTTATGTGCAGCAATGTATTCAAGTAAGTCTTCGCTAAACTCTTTATACAATAATTGGCCCGTAGTTGATGTGCTTTCAAAGGCATCTAGGCCTTCGTTGTACCAACGCAGTAAAACTTCTTGAGCGGTGTTTTCAAAATATGGTACGTGAATATTCACATCTTGCGTTTGACCAATGCGGTCTAATCGGCCAATACGTTGCTCTAGTAAATCTGGGTTTAGTGGTAAATCAAATAACACTAAATGATGCGAAAACTGGAAGTTACGACCTTCTGAGCCAATTTCAGAACACAATAATATTTGTGCGTTGTCGTATTCGTCAGCAAAAAATGCAGCTGCGCGGTCACGCTCAATAATCGACATTCCTTCATGGAAAACCGAAGCTTTAATTGCTTCGCGTTCACGCAGTATTTGCTCAAGGCTAATAGCGGTTTCGGCTTTTGCACATATAAGTAAAACTTTTTCATGCTTTAGGGTTTTAAGTGTTTCGATTAACCAATCTACACGTGGGTCAAATAATCCCCAGCTTGCGCTTTCGCCTTCAAATTCTTGAAATATTTTTTCTGGGAATAGGGCGCGTTGTGCGCTCAGCTCTGCACTTTGAATGCCGCTCATGCTACCAAGTACTGACATGGCTGTTTTATATTGCTTTGGCAGTACCATAGGATATGCGTGCAATTTACGACTTGGGTAGCCATCAATACCGCTGCGGCTGTTTCTAAATAAAATACGTCCAGTGCCGTGACGATCAAGCAACATGTTAAGAATTTCTTTACGCGCTGGTAAATCACCTTGCTGTGCTTTTGCCAGAATATCCGTAATGTCGGTTTCTTTTAATAGCTCTATTAGGGTTGCTTTTGCAGCATCATTAAGTGCTTGCGCTTGTAATAGCTGATTTGCAGCCTCTGCTACATCTTTGTAGTTTGCTTCTTCTTCTTTGAATACGTCGTAGTCGTAAAAACGATCTGGGTCGAGTAGCTGTAAGCGTGCAAAGTGGCTACGGTGGCCTAATTGATCTGGCGTTGCAGTAAGTAAAATAAGGCCTGGAATATCTTGGCTAAGCTCTGCCATGCGTTGGTATTCGGTACTTGGTTTGCCATTGTTAATGCTTAGGTGATGCGCTTCATCAACAACAAGTAAATCCCAATCAGCCAATGTTGCTTGTTCAAACCAGCGTTTTTTCTTGGTTAAAAATTCAAGGCTTGTAAGTACTAGTTGCTCGGTATCAAATACGTTAGGTGAATCGGCAAAGGCTTCGTCGCAGCGCTCTTCATCAAAAATAGAAAAGCGTAAGTTAAAGCGACGTAGCATTTCTACTAACCATTGGTGCTGTAGGTTTTCTGGTACCACAATAAGTACGCGGCTTGCACGGCCACTAATTATTTGTTGGTGTAAAATCATACCTGCTTCAATGGTTTTACCAAGGCCTACTTCATCAGAAAGTAAAACACGAGGTGCAAAACGTTTACCTACTTCTTGGGCGATATAAAGCTGATGTGGAATAAGGTTAGCGCGCTGGCCAATAAGCCCTTTGATAGGAGATTGCTGGCGCTCAAACTGGTGCTGCCAAGTTTGGTAGCGTAATGTGTAACGATCAAAGCGATCTACTTGTCCTGCAAAAAGGCGATCTTGTGGTTTATTAAACTTAATAAAATGATCTAAAAAGGTCTCTTTTAATTTTGCCTCTTCGCCGGTATCAACGCGTGTCCCTACATAGCAAAGTAATTCACCCTGAACTTCAATAGACTCTACTTCTAATTCCCATTCTTCAACGCTTTTGATCACATCGCCAGGATTAAATGCCACACGGGTAACAGGTGCTTCTGCACTAGAATAAACACGGTTTTCACCACTGGCAGGAAATAAAATGCTGACCTGACGGCCCTCAATGGCAACTACGGTGCCTAATCCTAAATCTGACTCTGTATCACTGATCCAACGCTGACCTAAGGAAAAATTCATGTATGTCTCGTCTATGAAGAAAAAGGCGGCTATGTTACCTGTTACATAACACCACTGCAAGGCGCTATTTGGCTCACTTTTAATTAATTTTATAAGTGCGAATTAATCCCATTAACAGCGCTAACAAATGGCTCTTTTTTAGGTAAATAAAAACTATATCGTGTTTGTAATAAAACGGACTTTTATGACAAATAGACTAAACTTAAATTATGCCTTAGCAATTAAGTATTGCAGGTTTGAGTTTCGGCCCGTTTTACTTAGTTATTTTGGTATAGCATAAAAATCATAAAACGTAAGGAAAGTGCTATGGAAAAAGCTTCGAACCTTGAAAGTAAAATGTATGTGCTAGACACCAATGTATTACTCCACGAACCCCTCGCTTATTTATCTTTCCAAGAACATAACGTTGTTATCCCAATGACTGTTTTAGAAGAGCTGGATCACATAAAGGATAGAAAACACGATGTAAGTCGCGATGCGCGAGTGGCTATTCGTGGCTTAGATGAGGTATTAAAAAACGCCACGCCAGAGCAAATGCTCCAAGGTGTGGCATTGCCAAGTAACAAAAAAGCAAATGCCAATTCAACGGGCACATTGATTATTGTTAACGACCACCTTTTTGCAGATTCTATATCAGGCTTACCTGGAGACGAAAACGATCACCGTATTATAAATTGCGCTGTGTACTTACAAAAACAGCACAGTGATTCAAAAATTGTATTAGTAACCAAAGATATAAACATGCGCCTTAAGGCAAAAGGGGCAGGCCTTAAATATGTAGAAGATTACCGTACAGACCAACTTATTGATGACATTGCACTGTTAACCAGTGGCTATAAAAAAATAGAGGGTGATTTTTGGCAGCATGTAGGGGAGTGCAAAACCGAGCAAAACGGCCGCGATACGTTTCATCATGTTGCTAAAAACTTAATCCCCGATGTGTTTTGTAATGAGTACATACTTGATGGCAGTGAGCATTTTGCAGCACGTGTAAAATCGTATGATGATGAACACATAACGCTAAAAGATATTAGCGTAGAGCGCTTAATGCATCAGCAAGCATGGGGCGTTAAGCCTAAAAATATATACCAAGGTATGGCGCTTGATGCGTTACTTGACCCAAGTATAGAGCTGGTAATACTTACCGGCCCAGCTGGCTGTGGTAAAACATTACTGGCGCTTGCCAGTGCCCTTGAAATGGTAATAGAGCGTGGTATTTACGATAAAGTAATAGTAACGCGTAACACACCAGAAATAGCCGAATCTATCGGTTTTTTACCAGGCACCGAAGAGGAGAAAATGGCGCCTTGGTTAGCGGCAATAACCGATACGTTAGAGGTATTACACAAAGGTGATGAAAACCCTATATCGAGTCGTAATTACATTATGGAAAAGGCCAACGTGCAGTTTAAGTCGGTGAACTTTATGCGGGGGCGCAGCATTCAAAATGCCGTGGTTATTTTAGATGAGAGCCAAAATTTAACGGCATCTCAACTTAAAACTATTATTACCCGCTGTGGCGAGGGTACTAAGCTTATTTGTAGTGGTAACCTCGCGCAAATTGATAGTAACTACTTAACGCCAGTTACTTCGGGCTTAACTTATATTGTTGAGCGTTTTAAAAACTTTGAGGGCAGCGCCACGGTTAATCTAAACGGGGTGGTGCGCAGCCGTTTAGCTCAATTTGCAGAAGAAAATTTATAACTTGCGCAGAACTAGTTGGCTCGATAGTCTAGTGATTGATTATCGGGCCAAAACTTAGGCAAAACGTTGAAATTTCTACCTCTTAAAGACTATTACCGCTCCCTGTTTGTTGCACTATTTGTTCCATTGTTTGTGGCTTTTTTATTGTGCCTGCATTTATATAACATCAAAGTTGATCGGGCTGTAGAAAAGCGCCAAGCCGATTTTGAGCAAGTATCAGCGCAAGTTACCCATATAATGAGTTCGGTTAACGACTTTTTTGATAATGCATTTATTTTATACCAGCAACCTGCGTTTGAGCATTTTAATCAAAATTTACTTGAAGGAATAAGCCAGTACGATAATTACTATTATCGCCACTTTAGTGAGCGCGGTGGTGAAATAGTTGGTAAGGGGCAATTTACATTTTCAAATAGGGCATTAATACAGTGGCAGCAAGCCAGTGCGCTTAGCCCAACTTTTAATACAGCATTATCGTTAATGCAGTCTTTATCAGCGGTAGCGTATGTTGATGAAGCTGGTTTTGCCTACGTTGTAAGGCGTAATAAAAGCCAAAGCGCCATGCTAACTGAAATTTTAAACGGAAATTTTAAGCCGTCCTTTACTCCTGGACAGCTAACCTCTAGCCCTATTGTAAAAATACGCGACAGCGCCTACTTTGCCATTGGGCGTAAAAGGCAGCCAAACTCATCCGACTATATAATTTTAATATACGATGTAGAAACCATGTCTAGCTGGCTTAAAAAGGTCGCACCGAGTGTGGGTGAGTATGTGTTTATGAACCAATCTCACCAGGTTATAGCCAGTTCGGTTAATCAGCTTAATGAAGCAACAGCGTTAAAAGATTATTGGCCGCAATTGAGTCATGACGATCAATCTTTGAATACTAAACATAAAACTGAAGCCCAATTTTTTATGCAAGCTATGGGTAACTTGCCTATACATGCCGCGTTTTATGAACCGCAGATAAAAGTAATTACGCCAATAAGGTACGAAGTACTTTTAGAGTTTGTATTTTTAACATTATTTTTAAGCTTAATGTTTGCGGTGTTTTTTTGGTTGAGCCAGCGCATATTTATTAGCCCTATGACCCATTTAATGCAATATTTTGAGCAAAATGATAATCCCAAAGCCACATTATCTAACTATCACATTCCTATAAATTGGCAGCCTTGGTTTTCAAAAGTTAAGCATGTGTTTGATAAAAACAAGCAGCTAGTTGAGTCGTTGCAAGTTGCCAACAAAGAGCTTGATGAACAACTGCAGTTACAATCTCAAAAGCTAAAGCGGAGTTACGAAGCTAAAGAGCGGCATTTAGCGCTATTAAATACAATGCTTAACAGCGTGCCAGACCTTATATATTTTAAAAATATAGATGGCTCATTTTTAGGTTGTAACAAAGCATTTGAGGCCTACGTAGGTAAAGAGCAGGCAACTTTAGTTGGCAAACGTATAGAAGACTTAGATAGCGACGATTTACAACTAAGCCTACTTGAAAAACAAGTGCTGCAAACCAAAAGTAGTATTCAACAGCGCATAGATAGTGCTGATAAATCGTACCAATTAACAATAGCGCCGTTTTATAACGAGCATCAGCATTTATTAGGCACAATGGGTATAGGGCGCGATATAACACAGCAGCAACAAACCTTATCGGCGTTAAAAGCATCAGAGTCTAAATTTAGAAGTGCGATAGAATTTGCTGCAAATAGTGTGGTGCTACTTTCGCTTGAACATACCATTTTACAGGTTAATAAAGCCGCCAGAAAGCTATTCTCACAGCAAGATATTTTAACTGGCGAGCCACTAAAAATGTTGTTTGATGAAGCGCAGTGGCAAGAAATTAAAAGCACATTATCTAAACTATTAGATGATAAAAAACGGGTTTACCATTTAACACTATCGCAAGGAAAGCTAGCAAGTTGGTTACAGCTAAGTGTTTCACTAGTGTGGGATGAAAATCGCGACCCTTCGTATTATGTAATTCATATTCAAGATATTAGTGCACTTACAAAAGCGAAGCATGATGCTGAACGCGCCACCATAGCTAAAAGCCGTTTTATTGCTAACTTAAGCCACGAAATAAGAACACCGCTTAACGCAGTGCTTGGCTTGTTAGATATGATTGTTGAGCAGGGCTTAACCAATAAACAGCTGTCACAAACCAAACAAGCTAAAAATGCAGCGCAAAGCCTGCTGTTAATGCTCAATAGAATGTTAGATTTTGCCCGGGTAGAAAGCGCGCAAGCGCAGCTTAAGCTTGTGCCATTTTGTTTAGTTGAACTGATTGATATCTGCGAGAGCCTAACGGCGCCGCTATGCCAAAATAAAGGGCTAACTTTTAATATCGAAATAGACCCTCTAATTACCCCTGCACTTATTGGTGATTCAATACGCTTACAGCAAATATTAGGTAACCTACTGACTAATGCCGTTAAATTTACCGATAAGGGCAGCATAACCTTAAAAATGCAGCTTGAAGAAAATGACACCCTAGAGCAGCAACGTATTTGTTTTCATGTGATAGACAGTGGCGTAGGTATTGCTAAAGCGGACCAAAGACGATTATTTGATGCCTTTACACAAGGCGATGAGTCTTCAACACGCATTCACCAAGGGGTTGGTTTAGGGCTCGCTATAGTTAAGCACGGTGTGGCTTTAATGGGCGGAGAAATTGCCATTAATAGTGATAAAGGTAAAGGGTGTGAGTTTTACTTTACTCTTTCACTTGCGGTCGATAACACTAAAAATACCGAATTTTTACCTAATACCTTAGCAATTGTTAGCGATGAAACGCAGCAATTGAATGAAGTTGTTAATGCGTACTCGCAATTGCAGGCTATTAACCTAGAGGATGCTCTTCGCTATCCTATTAAGCTTGCAGATGCGCAGCAGTTAATTGTTGATGAAACAACGTTAAGTGAATTATTAAGTATTGAGTCTATAAACGAAACACTTACTTCAAACTCTTACCCTGTGGTTGTTATTAACCACGAACACACCTTAGCTTTGCCAAATACAACAAAAATTAATGCGCAGCATGTTAAAGCAACGGCGTTAACTCAACGTTTGTTTAACCTAAATGCTAACAAAGGACGTGAGTTAATAAAGCCGCATGAAAAAATTGAGGAAATAAAAAAGGATGTATCGGGTCTTCTTATTATGGCGGTTGACGATAACCCTTTAAATTTAGAAATTATTGGTAGTGTTCTAAAACAAGCGCACGTTAATGTAATAACAGTAACCAATGCACCTGATGCAATAGAGCTATTACAAACATTAAAACCTGATTTAATTTTAATGGATGTGCAAATGCCGCATATTGATGGCTGCCAAGCTACGCAGTTAATTCGCCAACAGTTTGACGCCCGCCAACTGCCTATTTTTGCGTTAACTGCGCATTGCGAACCTGCAGATGTTGAACGATCTTTAAATAGTGGCATGAACAAGCATTTAACTAAGCCAGTTGTTGCATCGGTATTGCTTGACGCAATAAGGGATGTGGACTTTGCTAAGCCTAAGTTTTACGACCAAACATTTGCACTAACACAATTTAATTTTGACGAGAACTTACTAGCCACTATGGTTGGTAAATTTGCAAGACTATGTGAAACCCAACTTGAGCAAATTGAAGAGAATACTCAAAAAGATGAGGTGGTACGCTTAGTGCATAGTATAAAAGGGGTTGCAGGAAACTTAGGATTTATAAGGCTTTCACTGTGTGCAAAACAATGTGAAACGCACCTTAAAACCACAAATGAACCTATTCAGCAAACTTTAAAAGAGCTAGTAGTACAGTTAAAGCAAGTGATCATTTTTATTGAAACCTTAGGGGGGCGGGATGCCGAAAAAAGCTAAAATATTGATTGTTGATGACGATCCATTAAATAGGCTAGTGCTTGAAAAAACATTGGGTCAAGATCACGACGTATTTTTAGTTGATAGCGGCGAAAAAGCACTCACTTTTACTAAATCTAATCAAGTGGACTTAATCATACTCGATGTAGTGATGCCAGGTATTGATGGTTATGAAGTGCTTGTACAGCTAAAAGAAAACCCGATTACTCAATCTATTCCTATTATTTTTATATCTGCCAATAATAGCCATACAGACGAAGCTAAAGGACTTGAACTTGGCGCAATGGATTACATAACCAAACCATTTAATGCATCCATAGTAAAAGTGCGAGTGCGTAATCAGTTACTTATTAAGCAAAAAAATGATTTGCTTGAAATGCTTGCCTCTATTGATGGCTTAACGGAAATCCCTAACAGGCGCTACCTAGACGAAAACCTCTCGCGTGAGTGGCGTAGAAGCAAGCGCAATGGTTCGTGCTTATCTGTTTTGTTAATGGATATCGATCATTTTAAGCGTTACAACGACTGTTATGGGCATCGTGCTGGTGATGAATGTTTGAAGCAAGTGGCCCAAGCGCTCGCTGCTCAATGTGAGCGAAGTACTGACTTTATAGCGCGCTATGGTGGTGAAGAGTTTGCTGCAGTCTTACCTGATGTGAATAAACAACAAGCACAGGCATTTGCACAAAAATTAAGAAAAGCGGTTCATGATCTTAATATAGAACATAAAGCGTCTTTAAATGCAGAGCACATAACGATAAGTATTGGTATCGCGAGTATGGAAAACGGCAATGCAAGTGCAGAGCAAGCTTTACTAGAACAAGCAGATTTAGGTTTATACGCCGCGAAAGATGCAGGGCGAGATCAAGTTTTCGCTGTTAATTTGTAGCCAAAAGGTATTAAATATATAAAAAAACGCCACTATTGTGGCGTTTTTTGCTTTTTACTAGGCGCTATTATTTTGCAATCATGTTTAAAGCACTTTCACCAACACCTACTAATTTATCATTCTTAAATACTAGCGGTGTGCATTCATCTTTTGTAGTTTTGCTATCAGAGTGAATACTGTGGGTAGCATAAAAAAGAACTTGGTATACATCGTCGTCTTTTTTTAGTAGCTCAGTAAAGCTAGGTGTTTTTAATTGTGCTAACACCGACTGGTAGCTGCTATCCATTTTTAAGTCGGCAATCACTTCACGGTTCTTTTTATGATGATGTTGCCAGCTAGAAGAGCCACTGCCTGCCCAATGTGAATCGGCTTCGCCATCTGATACGGCAATAACACAACCGGTTAAAAATGGGGCGATAAGTGCAGCAGCTAATAAAGATTTTTTCATTGTTGTCTTCCTTAAATAAGTTTTTATTAATTTATTTACTCATATAAGGCAATTAACAGGCCAAAATAATAATTCATTAAAATTCAAATGGTTAAATTTTAAAGGCTGTTTTTAAATGTGTGTTTATAAAAAACATTAGTAAAAACAGCCATATTTTAGTTTTTTTAACGACTACCTTTTAAACTAAGCGATTACGTGCCTCGTTGTTGCTAAATGCAGTTATATTTAAGCTAACCTCGTTAATTAAACGCACAATAGACTCAGTACTTGCCCATGCAATATGCGGAGTAAGTAATAGGTTGTTACCTGTATAATTAGCAAGTGGGTTTGTATGCTCTGCAGGCTCTTTGGTCAGCACATCAACGCCGGCACCCGCAATTAAGTTTTGCTCAAGTGCTGTGGTTAAATCAGCTTCGTTAATAATTCCGCCGCGGGCTGTGTTAATAATAATAGCGCTTGGCTTCATCATTTTAAGTTCTGCAAGGGATATTAAGTCGCGGGTTTCATCGCTAAGCGGGCAGTGTACGCTGATAATATCGGCTGTTTTTAGAACTTCTTCAAATGCCGTGCGACCTTCTCTACATGGGGCACCTTTGCGCTCAGCTATCACTACTGTGGCACCAAATGCTTGCGCTACGTTAGCCACCCCTTTACCGAGTGTACCGCCGCCAATAATGGCAAAGGTTTTGCCTTGTAAATCGTTAAAGCTGTAGTCTAATCTACAAAACATCTCGCTTTTTTGCCATGCACCTTGCTGGCAGTCAGCTTGGTAGCGGTGTGTGTTGCCAAGTAAGTTAGTAACTAACGAGAAGGTATGCTGCACAACAGAAGGCGTTGAGTAACCAGCAACATTTGTTACGGCAATTCCAAATTCTTCAGCGGCTTTTAAATCTACGTTATTAGTACCTGTTGCGCTTACACAAATTAATTTTAGCTGTTTAAGTTGGCTAATGGTGTCACGATTTAATACCACCTTATTGGTAATAAGCACATCAGCGCCTTGGCTGTGTTCTACAACTTGTTCTGGCGATGTGAGCTCATAGGTAGTGAGCTCGCCTAATTCTTCAATACAGGTTAAAGATGTTTTAGCTAAAGTGGCGTTATCGAGAATGGTGATTTTCATCGTGTGTCCTATCAATATGCGTACAATAAAATTGCGAGAGGAGCTAAGGTACTACGAAAAAATCCCTTTGTTAATGCTATTACTACCAAATGATTAGGTGTATTTATTTTTTGAGGTTAAATTTAACCCCGTGATGGGTATTTTAATAAAGCAGAGATAGAGTCGCTTTGACGCAAAATACCTATGCAATATACACAGGGTTAATTAATGTGGCTGGTCTGCCCACTGAATAAGGCATATCATGATATTTTACCCTGCTAAATAGCTGGGCAGGTATAAGAGTGAATAAGTTTAACCTAGCACTCAGTTAATTTATAAAAACAGTGCACCAATGCTCCTTTGTGTGGTCATACAGTTAATGAACACAATTAAGATAAGTAAGCATGCCTTAGTGGCTATTTCTTATTTAAGAGTGGCTGAGTTATAATCAAATTATTATATAAGCGGTACGTTTTTACGTGCCGTTTTTTAACATTGTAGATGCAGTAATGAGTGAATTAGAAGATAAGTACGCAGACATAAGACCATACAACGACGATGAAGTTGCGGCCTCGTTAGCGCGGTTAATTAACGATAACGCGTTTATTGATGTAATAGCTAAGTACAATTTACCACGCTTTATATCCGCTATGCCTTTTATTGCTCGCACACTGGTGAGAAGCCAGTTACGAAAAAAATGGGGCAAATTTACAACCGTTGAAGATGTGCAAAACGAAGTTGCGCAGTATTTAGATAAGCTTGTTAAGCGCACCACATCTAAAGTAACGTTTTCGGGACTTGATAAGCTAGACCCACAGCAGGCTTACTTATTTATATCAAACCACCGTGACATAGTGCTTGACCCTGCACTTGTAAACTGGGGTTTATATCAGCATAAAATGAAAACAGTACGTATAGCCATTGGTGATAACCTATTGCAAATTCCGTACATCACAGAGCTTATGCGGTTAAATAAAAGCTTTATTGTAAAGCGCTCAGCTAAAGCACCAAAAGAGATGCTTAAAGCACTTACGCAGTTGTCATCTTATATTTATGACTCTTTAACCGCTGGAAACTCTATCTGGATTGCACAAAAAGAAGGGCGTGCTAAAGATGGATTTGATCAAACAGATCCGGCGCTGTTAAAAATGCTTCAACTTAATGGGCGCAAGCAAAAGAAAGAGTTTGGTGAATACATTAAAGAGCTTAAAATTGTTCCTGTGTCTATTTCGTATCAGTACGAGCCATGCGCTATTGCAAAAGCAAAAGAGCTTTATCATAAACAGCACCACGGCGAATATGTAAAATCAGCCGGTGAAGATATAGCCAGTATTGTTGAAGGTTTCAGCACAGCTAAAGGGCATGTACATTTAGCATTCGGAAAGCCTATTGATACTGACTGTAATGATGCAGATGAGCTTGCGCAAACAATTGATAAACAAATTGTAGACTCGTTTTATTTGCACCCAGGAAACTACATTGCTGGTGGCTGCAAACAAGCTGTTATTGATGAACCCGACACCGCTACTTTTGAGCAGCGTTTAGCACTTGTGCCAGAAGAATTAAAACCGCTAGTTTTGGCTATGTATGCAAAGCCATTTCAACGCAAAACGCAAATAAGTGAAGAGCTCAAGTAGTAATACAGCCTCAGATTTTAAAAGCAGCCATTACGCTGCTTTTTTTTTGCGCATAAATAACGCTATACTCATATAAAGCAATTATTTTACTGAGGAGGGGCAATGCAACAAATTGAAATATTTGATATTCCCAGTCCTTGTAAAAGTATTTGCCAAGTAAATAACCGAGGGTATTGTAAAGGTTGTTACCGAAGCCGCGATGAACGCTTTAACTGGAATACGCTTACCAATGCACAAAAAAAGAAGGTATTGAGCCTATGCCAACAACGTTACAAGCGTTATTTACAAAAACGCCAGCAAGCACAACAGCAATCAACTATTGAAAAACAACAAGGGTTTGAATTTTAACCGTGTAGTTAAATTAGTATGCATTAATGTAAATTGTACTTTGCCCGCAGAGCTTGAGTGGTGCCGTTATTATTTAATTTTTTTAATGCTGCTAATAGCTTAGGCGCTAATTCTGCATGTTTTTTATGGATGTAGTGGTACAGCGAAAACGTATTTAAAAGTTGTTTTTGCATACAGGTTTCGGGTAATTCTAAATTAGCTTTAGGCAATACAAAGTCAAGCATAATAGCGCCTTCTACCTTTTTTTGTGCCAGTAGATTAAGTTGGGTCGAAATGTTTTTTACTTCAATCACTTTACCTTTAAAGTGCGTACTCTCTAAGTAATGCTGTTGTACAGGATAGCCTGATAAAATCGCCACGTTTTGTAACATATTTAGGGTGTTTGGTTGGCAGTTTTTAAATAGCATTAGCTTGTAATCAAATAATACATAATTGACTCTAATGAGATTTTTATTTTCTGCTTCAATGCTAATATCGCGACCAAGTTGACCATCTAATACACCATTATTGGCAGCCAATAATGCATTTTGTCGGCTAAAATCAATTAAGTGAATTTCGTAATTAAGCTCTTTATAGGCAAGTGATAGTAAAGCTAAAGCATAGCTGGCCTGAGGTGAGTCGGTTGGGCGATTAAATATAACACTATTATGATGAGCTACTGCGACTTTACTAAAAAGCAAAACTATTAATAAAAACAAAGTATTAATTTGTGACTGCAAGGTTAATTCCGTTTAATATAATAATACCAATCCTGAAATAGATTACTTAATTAAGCAGATTGGTATAACAAGGTCAATTACGAGGGCGAATAGTAGCAAATAGCATGCTTTTTGCCCATGATTGTCGCTTTTTAAACAGTAATTAGTGCTATTTATAAGTATAATAATTACGTATTAATAATCGTACTTAGGAGTGTTTGTGAGTTTTAATTTATGTGCCTTGCCACGCGAGCAAAAATATCAAATTCAGTTAGATTACGAGGCTTCATTTTGGGCTTACCAAATAAAACGTAATAAAAAAACACGCGAGCAAGTTTATAACGCTATTCATAGCCGTCCGGTAGCGGAGCAAATGTTTTTAAAGCAGCAATTTGAGCAGTATCTGGCGTTAATGCTAAGCTAAACATGTACACAGTACAAAAAATAGACGCACTTAAAACTCCATTAGTAAATAAGTTTTATGCAAGTTATAGCGTTCGAGGACGTGCAAACAAGCAAGATAGCGCATGGGTTGTTTACAGCAATATGCAAATAGTTGCTGCATGTCGGGTGCAACAAAAAAGCAATTTTTTATTTTTATCTACGGTTTTTGTATCACCAGAACATCGTAATAAAGGGCTTGCAAAGCAACTTATAAGCACGGTTGTAAAGCAGCAAAGTGCGGTACTTTATACTTTTGCTTATAAAAATATTGCGGCCCTATACTGTGGTATTGGTTTTAGCCAAGTATTAACTTACACTCCTGAGTTAAAAGCACTTTTTGATATTTATGCTCATAGAGATATAGTAGCCCTAAAGTCCCCATAACAATAAAAAATATGGAATAAGCCATGAGTAAAGGCGTTAACTGGATCATTAGTTGCTTTATAGCCCTCAGCGCTATTGTAAGCTGCCATGTAGGCGCACAAGTTAAACGTTTATCCCCAAGCGAAGGCCTTTCACAAAGCTACGTAAATACCATGCTTTTAGATAATAATGGTTATTTGTGGCTTTCTACCGAAGGTGGACTAAACCGCTACGATGGTTATCAGGTTATTTCAATCAATGGGCCAAATGGCGAGCTTGAAGAAGCAATTATCGACTGTATATATCAAGACCCAGCGGGCAATATATGGATTGCTTCTTTATTAGCTGGGTTATTTAAATATGACCCAAGTACCGATACTTACCAACAATTCATATCTCAGCCTACCAGTGAAAAGCAAATTTTAAGTCAGTCTGTGTTTAGTATGGCTGCGGTTGATGACAAAACGTTATGGATAGGGCGTGGTCGCGACTTTGCAAAATTAGATACGCAAACAGGCGAAATTAGCAGTTTATTTGAGCTACCAAAAGAGTACGAAAACACCTTAGTTAGAGAGCTCTTTCATTACAATGGTTATATTTTTATAGGTACTAGCCATGGCGCCTTTGTATTCGATATTGCTTCTGAGCAAATAAGGCCCTTAGAGCACCTAAAAGGTGAAGCGGAACATATTTATCAAAATAACGTGAAGTCTTTTTCAGTTATTGAAAACAACCAATTGCTTGTCGGTACAGTAAAAGGGTTATATCAGGTAGATATAAGTGATTTACCCGGTATGTTTGAGCGCCCCGACTTACCATTTAAAAACCAAGCACTTATAGCTGATCTTAATGTTTGGCGAATCATTAATGAGCACGGAAAATTAGATCTTGCTACTAATAAGGGGTTATTTAAATTTGATTTAGCTAGCAAAGAGCTTGTTAAAAATACACGTATTACGCAAAGTAAATACAGCCTTTCTGATACCAGTATGATTGATATGGTAAAAGATAAATCGGGCGGTTATTGGTTAGCTACAAAAACCGACGGGGCATTTTATTTATCTAACAATAAATACCACTTTAGCAATATAGACGGGAGCCAATTGGGCGGCGATGGTTTGTCGCACCCATCCGTGTGGGGAATAACCGAATATAACGATGCGCTTTGGCTCGCAACGCATAATGGTTTAACCAAAATCGACTTAAGCACTAACACCAGTAAGGTTTACTTAAAAAATTATAAAGTCGACTTACTTACTACTGAGTTTAGTATTTACGAAATTATCCCCTATAAAGATAAGCTATGGCTACATACAAACCGAGGCTTATTTGAGTTTGACCCTACAACGTACCAAATTAACGAACCGACCATAAAAAATGCTAAAAATAGAGAGCTAATAGAGGGCTGGGTTCATGGCGTTACACTTATGCCAAATGGCGATTTGTACTATGTGCACTCGGACCACGGTATGTTTGTATATAACATAGATAGCCAAAGTATAACCCGACTAGAAGGTGCGTTTAGTAGTATAGAGCCGTTTTTAGCACATGGTTTTTCACCTGCACTGGCCACTAAGCCTAATATGCCGCTATTTTTTAATGCCGGTATTTTGTATCAAGTAAACCCAAAAACGCTTACATTAAACACTATTTATAAAGTGCCTAAGCAGCATGAAAATGTAGCGATTAACGTGCTTTCATACGTACTTGATAACAATAAAATTTTATGGATATCGCTATCTAACTTTGGCTTAATAGGTCTTGATGCAACCACTTATAAACTTGTTCATACTATTGATTTAGAAAAAAATAAGTTAGGCACATTACTGTACGATATGGTGCTTGATGACGATGGCATGATATGGATGAGTAGCCACAAAGGTATTTGGCGATTAAACCCTGAAACCCTTCATTTTCAACAGTTTACTACAACAGAAGGGCTGCTTTCTGCAGAGTTTAATAGCAGTGCAATGGCGCATTTAAAAGACGGCCGTATTGCTTATGGTAGTCTCAAAGGAATTACCTATTTCCACCCAATGGAAAATCAGAACTACCACTCATTAATTGATCACGTAAATATAACGCGAGTTGATTTAATGTCGCGCGACTTATCTATCGATTTAAAGCAGCCATTAAAAGAGCTTGTTCTTAATCATGACGACATTGGCTTAGAAGTGGCTTTTTCAGCGATGGCGTTTAGTTACCAAGAGCGCATTATTTACGAGTATCAGCTCGATAACGGACAAAAAACCTATACGCGTAATAATAATAGGGTGCTATTTCCTAAGTTAAACCCCGGTAACTATCAATTAAAGGTGTGGGCAAAAGATCCCTTAACCGGTGAATACACACCACCTGCAATTTTAAAAATTCGTGTTAAATACCCTTTATGGCGCGCCCCATATTTTATGGTGCTCTATGGCGTACTATTGATTGCCTTTATCGCCTTTTGGGTTATGCGCCGCAATAAAGTGCAGCGCATATTAATGGCTGCTAATAAAGAAAGTAAAGAAAGCGAAGCGCGTTTAAAGCTGGCCTTAGAGGGTAGTGAGTCGGGCATGTGGGACTGGCAATCATCATCTACAAGTATTTATCAGCCTCGCTTATGTAGCGAACTTGGATATCAGCAAGAAAGCGTTAGCCTTGATGACTACCTTGCTAAAATTCACCCTCAAGATAAGGCATTGTTTAGGCTAGAGTGGTTAGAGTTTTTATCAACAGATAAAGGCTATTTTAACTGCACTTATCGCCTTCGCCACGCTAAAGGTTACTGGCGTTGGTATAAAGATTTTGGCAAGGTTGTTGAGTGGAATGGCCAATTACCCAAAAAAGTAGCGGGTACTTACACCAACATGACCCGCGAAATGGTGTTTGAAGAACATGCTCGCTTATTTACCGCCGCGTTTGAGCAAACCCGAGATTGGGTATTTATACTAGATAAAAACTTTACTATTCGTGCCTCTAACAAAGCGTTGCAAACCGCCTTTAACTTTCCAAGTGAGCCACGCTCTAGCCGTGCGTTAAATTTAGGTATTTCACGTAGTAGCCAGTTTGATTATTTACGTATTATGCAAAAGCTCAGCGTTGGCGAGCATTTTTCGTGTGAAGACTTAGTTACACTTGCCGGTGGCGAGCAGCGCCACGTATTAGTTAAAATTAGCGCGGTTGCCGACACTGAGCAGCGCCTGAGTAGCTACGTGATCATTTTAACCGATATACATGCGCAAAAAATGGCTGAAAACGAACTTCATATATTAGCCAATTACGACTCGCTGACCGGTTTACCTAATCGTATGCTGTTTAACGATAGGGTTGAACACGCAATTGAGCAAGCACAGCACCACGACTGTAAAGTGGCCATGCTGCATATAAATATTAAGCGCTTTAAATATTTTAACGATTCGTTTGGTCGTGAAGCTGCCGATGAGTTAATTAAACAGGTTGCTAAGCGAATCAAACGCTCATTGCGTCCATCGGGCAGTGTGGCACGTTTTGGTGGCGATGAATTTGTTGTGCTTGTTGAAGATGTACAGCAAATTGAAGAGGTACTCCTTATTTGCTCTAGGTTAATAGAGTCTGTTTGCCAAAATATGCAGTGTAATGATCAAGTAGTAAACATTAATTTGAGCATTGGTGTGGCAATAGCACCCGATGATGCCACAGAGCATGGTGCACTTCTTAAAGCGGCGAGCATAGCGCTTTATCATGCAAAAGAGTCGCTAGAGAGCAGTTATAAATTTTATAAGCAAGAAATGAATCAGCATGTTCAAAAAGCACTGCACTTAGAGTCTTTATTAACTAAAGCATATCAAGAGCATGAGTTTTGTAACTACTATCAGCCTATTGTTAACGCTACAACTCAAAAAACAGAAGGCTTTGAAGTGCTACTGCGTTGGCCTGAAAACAACTTAGTTAATACTCAAGAGTTTTCGCTTGCAGCAGAAGGAATAGGGTTAATTACTAAAATTATGCTGCAAACATTTGCGCGTGCCTTACAAGAGCTTAAGAAGTGGCGTGAAGCCTCTCCTAATTTATACCTATCTATAAACCTATCTGCGCTTGATTTTGAGTACGAAGAACTTGTAACAGAAATACATAAAGCGCTCACAAAAGCCGATATCCCCTCAGACGCCATTGTGTTTGAAATTACAGAGTCGATTTTAATGCGCGATTCTAAACATGCCTTACACAGTATGGAGCTACTTAAAAAGCTAGGTTGCAGGCTTTATATGGATGATTTTGGAACAGGGTATGCGTCACTTACTTATTTAAAGCGCTTTCCTATCGATGTGTTAAAAATAGACCGCAGCTTTGTTCAAGACATTGGGGTAGACTCTGATGATGAAGCAATTATTCAATCAACGCTTACTTTGGCGCACAGCTTAGGAAAAGAATGTGTGGCAGAAGGTATTGAAACTAAACAGCAGCTGCACTTTTTAAAGCAGTTAGGCTGTAATCACTTTCAGGGTTATTTATTTAGTAAGCCAGCGCCTAAAGATGAAGTACTTGCGCTTGTTACAAAAGATTGGAGCGCCGTATTTAGCCAATAATTTTATATATATTATTGGCGTTTTCCGCAGTGGCGACAAAATAAGTGGCTATTACGTTGGTTAAGCTGAGTTTTTATAGCTTTATTTGCCTCAAGTTTACTTAAACCCAGTTTATAGCGAAGTTCTTCTAAGTGCATACGCTGTGAGTCATCTAAGTTGCCGTCATGGAGCTGTTCATGTACGGCGTCTTCAAAAAACTGACGACGTTTACGAATTTGCTCTGAAAAACTCGATGCGAGTAAACCCGTAGGGATTGCCACCATTCCCATGCTCACTAAGGTGATCACCCCACCAAATAGCTTACCTACAGGGGTAATGGGCACAACATCACCATAACCTACCGTGGTAAGCGTAGCCATAGCCCACCACATAGCCGCAGGGATAGAGCCAAATTTATCAGGTTGTATGTCGTGCTCTAATAAATAAATGCCACACGAGGCGAGTATAAGCACCACCGACATAATAAAAAAAGCTGCTAGTAATGAGCTGCCCTCATCTTTAAATGCTTGTAATAACAACTGCATTGCACGAGAGTAACGAGTTAGCTTAAATACCCTTAACAGCCTTAATACCCGTAAAAAACGTAGATCCAGCGGAAATAAAAACATCAGCAAGCTTGGTAATATGGCAATTAGGTCAATAAGGGCCAGCGGCGATAAAAAATAGTGTAAGCGGCGTTTAGCATTTGAACCTTCAATGGCGGCGTACTTACTTTTATCTACACTGGCCCAAAGTCTTGCAAGGTATTCAAGGCTAAAAATAGCCACCGAGATCACTTCTAATAGTAAAAACTGCGTATAGTAGCGCTCATTAATACTTGGTACTGACTCTAATACAATGGCAATCACATTGATCATGATTAAACTAATAAGCGCTACATCGAGCCTATGCCCGGCTTTTTGGTAATCGCCGGTACCTTCAAAAAGGCGTGCCATTTTTTGCCTAAGGGTTATATTCATTATTTTAAATTTAACACCATATTTATGCTGCCTTCTTCAAAGTCGCGGCTAATGGTAAAACCTAGTTTACGCGCCAGTTCAATCATGCCGGTGTTCTCAGGAAGGGTTATACCTTCAACTACTTCAACACCTTGGCGTTTACAATGGTTTATGGCTGCGCTCATTAGTATGGTGCCAAGTCCTAAACCTTGATAGTCAGAGCGCACAACGGTAGCAAATTCGGCGTGTAAGTTATCGGGGTCCATAATTACGCGTGCCACGCCTAACGTGCGGCTTTTGCCCTCAAAGCGCTGACATACAATAAATGCCATTTCACGGTCATAATCTATTTGTGTCATTTTAGCGAGTTGATCATGATTAAACTGAGGTAACTCACCAAAAAAGCGCTTGTAGCGATCTTCTTTATTTAGAGATTGATCAAACTCTTGGTGTGCTTGCTCATCCTCAGGCCTAATGGGTCTGAGTGTGGCTTGAGTATTATTTTTAAGGGTAACTTGTTCAACAAGGTCGATTGGGTAGGGGCGAATACACAAACGCTTTCGGTCACTTTGTGCTTGATACCGGTTTAAGGTAACGGTGGCATCAAGAACCAAAAACTGCCCATTGCTGGCAAGTATTGGGTTTAATTCCATTGAGCTTATATCGGGTTGGTCTACCACTAACTGAGAAATCCGAGTGAGCAGCGCGCATAAACGGTATTTATCGACTTTTTCAGGTAAAACGCGTTCTTTTAACACCCCTTTATCGTGAGCCGCTGCAATAAGGTATTTAGCTAAGTTCATATTAAGTGGTGGTAAGGCAACTGCAGCTTGAGCATATTCAAGGCCATTACCAGCTTCGCCTAGTAATATAACAGGACCAAAGTTTGGCTCTGTTTTAATGGCTATTCTAAGTTCATTAGCCCCTGCGCGCGGTGCCATTTTTTGCAGCGAAAATCCTTCAATCACCGCATCTGGGTAAGTATTTTTAATACGGATTAGCATTGCAAAGGCAGTTTGCTCAACCTCGTTCGCATCGTTAAGGTTAAGCACCACACCACCGACTTCTGATTTTGAAGCAATACTTGGGCTAATCAGTTTTAACGCAACAGGAAAGCCAAGCTCTATAGCTTGCTCTTTGGCTTCTGTTGGCGTGTAGGCGACTTCTGTTTTAATGCACTCAACACCGTAATGGCTCAGTATTTGGCTTGCTTGATGGGTTGGTAAGTAGCTTTGCTCATCATTTAAAAATTCATTAATAAGCGTTTTAGCTGCGTGCTTATTTATTTTGGCGTCGTCGGTATTTGATTCGGGTGTTTGTGTTAAATGCTTTTGGTTACGACGATAGCTTACTAAGTGCATAAATGCGCCTACTGCGCCCTCGGGAGTACGGTAGGTCGGAATATTATGATTAGAACACACTCGCCTTGCTGCGTAGGCTGCATCTTCGCCCATAAAGTTGGTCATTACATAAGGGCGCGCCATATTTGGTATTTTTTGTAAAGTTTGCACTATCATATCGGCGTAATCTTCACTAGGAGCCAAAGCCGAAGGGGTATGAATAATAAGTAAGTTTTTAACTTCTTTGGCGCGTAATAAAATCTCGAGTGCTTGCTTGTAACGCGCAGGTGCTGAATCGCCAAATATATCCACCGGGTTTGATGTGGTATCTGATTGCGGAATGACCTCATTAAGTGCACTGCGGGTTTCTTCGCTTAGTTCGGCAAGCTTGCCCGAATTTAAAATTAGCTCATCAACCGCCATTACACCCGGCCCGCCGCCATTGGTTAAAATGGTTAGTTGTTCTACTTTTAATAACTTAGGGTGGATGGCGAGTGTTTGCGTGGCAGCAAAAAGCTCGCGTAAATCACTCACTCTAAGCATACCAGCACGCTGAAATAGCGCATCATACACGGCATCTGAGCTTTGCTTGCCACCGGAATGAACTTCGGCGGCAAGTGCCCCAGCGCCGGTTTTGCCTGTTTTAATAGCAATAACGGGTTTACTAAACGCGGCAGCACGCGCTGCGGATATAAACCCGCGAATATCTTCAATATTATCTATATATAATAATATGGCCTTGGTTTTAGCATCGCGCCCTAAAAAATCCAGTAATTCATCAAAGTCTATATCAAGGCAATCACCTACCGAAACAAAGTACGAAAAGCCAATTTCTTTGTTTTTAGCCCAATCTAAAATGGTGGAACAAACCGCCGCTGATTGCGATATAAAAGCAAGTTTACCTGGCGCAGCAACAGTGTGTGAAAAACTTGCGTTTAAGCCAATATGGGGGATAAGTAAGCCTAAACAGTTTGGTCCAAGCAGCGTAACGTTGTGTGCTTGGGCTGATTCTTTTAATGCTGCTTTTAGCTCATTTGAAAGGCCATCGGCAATGACTATGGCGCTTTTACAACCAAGCTTACCTAACTGTTCAATGATACTTAGTAGAGTGTTTTTGTTGGTACAAATAACAGCAAGATCAGGTACTTTAGGCAATTCAGCTATGCTTGGGTAGGCAAGTACACCATGTACCGCTGTATGGCTTGGCGTAACTGGCATTATTGGCCCGTTAAAGCCACCCCGTAACAAATTGCGCATTACTACAAAGCCTGCACGAGTTGACACGTTTGAGGCACCAATAACAGCCACCGAGGTAGGTTTAAAAAATTGGCTAATGCGCTTTAAGCTCATGGCGTATCCTTGGCTGATAATATTTTGCGTTATTTATACTCTCAATGTACCCTGTTTGCGGGGTTATTTCGAGCGCCTAGATGCTTATTATTGATATCAATCAAGGAGATTATCGTGAATAAAACACCGGGTATTTATACTGTTATTGCTGCTATATGTTTAAGTATAGGCCTAATTTTATTAGGGTTTATTATAAAAAGTGCCGCTGTTGATGTAAAAGGGATGGAGCGCAGCGTGCAAGTAAAAGGCTTAGCTGAGCGTGAGGTTAGTGCCGATACGGTAATTTGGCCACTACAATACAGCGATGCCGACAATAACCTCGAAAAACTAATAAGCAGGGTAGAGCAAAAAAATGCTGCGGTTATTGCTTTTTTAAAGTTACATGGTTTTGATGATGAGGAAATAAGCGCTGGTAGCCAATCTGTTATTGATAAGCAAGCCCGTGAATACGCTAACGAAAATCAAAAGTTTAGATACTTAGTGCGCGCTAACATTATTGTGTATTCAAATGCGCCCGATAAAGTTCAAAATGCATTAAGCAAAGTAAGCCAACTTGCTAAACAAGGTATTGCAATAGTTCAAGATAGCTACGAAACCAAAGTTGATTATATTTTTACAGGCTTAAACGATATAAAACCTGCCATGGTGCAAGAGGCCACAGAAAAAGCGCGTGAGGTTGCAACTAAATTTGCAAAAGATTCCAACTCAACACTTGGTAAAATTAAAACGGCGCGCCAAGGTCAATTTAGTATAACTAACCGTGATTCAAACACGCCACATATCAAAAAGGTGAGGGTAGTCACCAGCGTAGAATATTACTTAAGTGACTAAATTGCTCTGATTAAGTGGGCAATTTGCGCGGTTGAGCGCTGCAGGTAAGCAGCGCTAAGTAAAATACTGGTTTCGTTTATATCTGCGCCTTTTAATATATTTGCCAGCTGCTGTTTAGCGGTTGGGTTTTGTTTTTGCTCTATTTCCATAAGCGCTAATAATGCTGAAAACTCATGCTTTATTGGCGTGCTAGGTTTATCAGCATAGGCGATATAACAGGCAACAGGGGTAAGGCCGCGAGCATTTGTTTGTGCAAGGGCTTTTACTAAATCATCGTTAGATTCAAATAACATTAATGAGCGCACATAGTTAAACGCCAGCTTTTGAGCATTGGCGTGTTTAAATACATTGTGCAGCACATTATTTCCTTGACTATCTTGTACTAAAAAGCCTTTATTTTCTTTTAATGCGGGTGTAAAAAAAGTTAATGCATCAGTGGTTGTTAATTGGTTTATAAAAGGTGCTGGTGGGGTGTTAGTTGTTAAAATGCGTGTTGCCACATTTTGCATAAAGTCGTATTTAATACTCATCCGCAAAGCACTTTCGTAGAGGTGGTTTAACTGCAATGTTTGCTGAGCAGGACTTAACTGTTTAAAGTCGTTATCAAGTTCATCTAGCTGATGCTTAGCAATTCGCGCATTAAGTAACTGTATGCTTAAATCCATTTTATCACTCTACCTCTTAACGTTTTTATTACTATAAAACAAAAAAGGTCGCATAAGCGACCTTTCATATTTAAACAGTTGCTTTAAATTGGTTTTAAGCTTTTTTGCTTGCTACCCATTCGTTCACAAAGTTCTCTAGTACGTTAAGTGGTACAGGGCCGTTTTTAAGTATAACGTCGTGGAACTGTCGAATATCAAACTTATCGCCAAGTTGCTTTTTAGCATCTTCACGTAGTTCTAAAATCTTCAGCATACCTACTTTGTAAGCTGTTGCTTGCGATGGCATTACAATGTGACGCTCAACCATTTTAACACCGTCAGATGTTGCGTTAGGCGTGTTATTTACGTAGTAATCAATACCTTCTTGACGAGTCCACTTCATTGCGTGAATACCCGTATCAACTACTAAGCGACACGCACGCCATAATTCCATAGAAAGGCGACCAAAGTCTGAGTAAGGGTCTGAGTAAAGGCCCATTTCTTTAGGAATGAACTCTGAGTATAAGCCCCAACCTTCTATGTAAGCTGTGTAACCACCAAACTTACGGAACTTAGGCACACCCTCAAGCTCTTGCGATATAGCAATTTGCATGTGGTGACCCGGAATACCCTCATGGTACGCTAATGCTTCCATTTGGTACGTTGGCATCGCTTCCATGTCGTAAAGGTTTGCGTAGTAAATACCAGGGCGTGAGCCATCTGGCGCAGGTTGTTGGTAAAATGCTTTACCTGCTGCTTTTTCACGGAACGCTTCAACCGCTTTTACTTTAAGATCGGCTTTTGGCTTAACAATAAATAGCTCGTCTAGGCGAGTCTTCATGGTATCAATTAGGCCTGTGGCTTCATCTAAGTAGCGTTGCTTACCTTGTGCATCATTGGCGTAGTAAAATTGCTTATCAGTTTTCATAAACTGCATAAAGGCTTGTAAATCACCTTCAAAGCCAACTTTATCTTTAATTTCGCGCATTTCGTCATGAATACGCTCAACCTCAGCAAGACCAATAGCATGAATTTCTTTTGCCGTTAAATCAGTTGTAGTGGTGCGCTTAAGAGCGTTGTTATAAAACGTTTCGCCATCAGGCAGTTTCCACGCGCCATCGCGATTATCAGCGCGTTTCTCTAGCTGTGCTAAGTAATTAATTAGCTTAGAGTAAGAAGGCTTAACCGCTGATTTTAGTGCATCTGTTGCATCGCTAATTAAGGCATCTTTTTCATCTTGGCTAACTTCAAGCGCGCTTACTTTGCGTTTAAAGTCAGCTAAAAGGGTTGAGTCTTCACCTTTTTCAAATGGCGCACCATGAATAATGTTTTTGCTTGAATCAATAACATGTGGGAATACAAATTTAGGTGCAATAATGCCCTTATCTGCACGGGTTTCTAAATCAGTAATTAGTTGATCAAATACTGTTGGTACACCGTTTAAACGTGCAATGTAGTCTTTTGCTTCTTTAACGTTACTAATTGAGTGTTGGTTAATTAAAAATGCAGGCACCATAGAGTGTGTACCAAACATTTGGTTAACTGGGTAATTATGGTAACGCCATTTAAAATCAGCTATTGAGCTTTCTAGGTCTTGTTTTTTTAAGTCGTAGCTTACTTTAGTTGCATCATCGAGAAGGTCGCGATTAATTGCTTTAAGTGCTACTAAATCGGCTTTAGCTTGTGCTAAGTCTTTTAGTTTTTGCTCTTCGCTGCCGTCATCCCACTTGTCGTAGTCTTTTTTAATACCCATGTAAGTTTGGTAAACCGGGCTGCTCATTACATCGCGGTTAAAGGTATCTTCAAAAAACGCATTGGCTTTGTCGATTTCGCTTTGCACAGGTTGCGCTTGCACTACAGGCGCGGGTGCTGCCTGTTGAGGCGCCTGCTGGCAACCAGCTAAAATAGCAACGCTCACGGCTGCTGCAATAAAGGTAAGTTTACGCATTGTTTTCCCTTTGTTGTTAGAAACCCATTAGGGTGAATTATATTTATTTGCTTGTATTTTTATGTTTATCGCGTGTGGTTAAAACCACTACACGAACAATTCTAGCAGGTCATTTAAAAAACGGTGCCCTTTAAGGCTTACTTGCCAGTGGCCGTTTTCTTGTATTAATAATCCTGCGTCTATAGCTTTTGTTAAAGCCTCTTGCTGGCTTTGTAATGGCTGATTAGTCAGCGCACTGTAATCTTCAATTGGGCAAGGCTCAACAAGGCGAAAACGATTCATAAAAAATTCAAAGGCTAAATCGTCTTGTTCCACTTGCCAGCTTTTATACAAGTAGGGTTTAAGCATATCCATATAACCACGTGGATGCTTAACCTTTTCAGTACGTGTAATAATGCCGCTTTTTACATCAGTTACCTTACCATGTGCACCACAACCAATTCCGAGATAATCGCCAAAACGCCAATAATTCAAGTTATGTTGGCATTGAAAGCCTAGTTTGGCATAGCCCGATATTTCGTATTGAATATAACCAGCTTGGGCAAGTAATGCTTGGCCTTGCTCTTGAATATCCCATAGGGTTTCATCTTGCGGTAGAGTGGGCGGTTTTGAAGCAAACTGTGTATTTGGCTCAATAGTAAGTTGATACCAAGATATATGCGGTGGATTTAAAGCAATAATCTTTTTTAAATCGCTCAGTGCATCGTCAAGGCTTTGCCCTGGTAAGCCATGCATTAAATCAAGGTTAAAGCTATTTAATCCGGCTTGCTTAGCTTGCTCTGCAGCGTAGTTTGCTTCATCGGCACCATGAATACGGCCAAGTGCTTTTAACTTGTCGTTTTGCATGCTTTGCACGCCAATAGAAATACGGTTAATGCCTGCTTTTACATAATCTTTAAAGCGCCCGGTTTCTACGGTGCCAGGATTTGCCTCAAGGGTTATTTCGCAGTCATCACTTAAGCCAATTAGGCTATCAACTTCTTTAAGTAAACGGGTGTAAGCATCACCCGTTAATAAGCTCGGTGTACCGCCACCTATAAAAATACTGTGAATTTTACGCCCTTGTACTAAATGTAAGTCGGCTTTTAAGTCGTCTATTAAGTGCTGAACATATTCAACTTCAGGGATGTCGCCTTTTTGCCCGTGGCTATTAAAGTCGCAGTAGGGACATTTTTGCACGCACCAAGGTACGTGCACGTATAAGCTCAGTGGTGGAAGATTCACAGGCCGCCTTTGCTTTGTAGCTCTAGTAATAACTTTTTAAGTGCTTGGCCGCGATGACTCACTGCATTTTTTTGTTCTTTGGTGAGCTCGGCGCTGGTACAGTTTTGCTCAGCAACAAAAAATACTGGGTCGTAACCAAAACCACCTTCGCCATTTTGGGTTTGTGTAATTTCGCCTTCCCAGCTTGCGCTGCAAATAAGCGGGGTAGGGTCATCGGCGTGGCGCATTAATACTAATACACACCAAAAACGCGCTTTACGATTTAGGTTATCGCCTAAATCATTAAGTAGTTTGTCTATGTTATCTTGATCGCTTGCGCGCTCACCTGCAAAGCGAGCAGAGTAAACCCCCGGCGCACCATTTAAGCCATCTACTTCTAAGCCCGAGTCATCAGCTATGGCTGGCATACCGGTAATTTTAGCTGCATGACGGGCTTTAATTATGGCATTTTCTACAAAGGTGGTGCCGGTTTCGGCCACTTCGCCTACATTAAAGTCGCTTTGTGGAACCACGTTAATACTCAGTGGGCTGAGCATATTTGCCAGCTCGTTTACTTTGCCTGGGTTGCCTGTGGCAAGCACTAATGTTTTAGTCATGTTTTTAATCTACGTAAAATTTTTGCTGAAATTTCAGCTTTTGAGTCTGATTACCTTGTTGAATCTCTACATCAAAACGTAAAATTTCTTCGTTGGTATAGTTTACTTGTGCAAGGTAATAAATTGAGTCACCTTCTTTTACTTCTTTAAAAGTAAGGGTTTGCTTATTGCCAAGTAAGTTTTTTGCAGTACCGCTAAGCTTGGCCGTTTGCGCTGCTTTAGTGCTGTTATTTTTTAACACTGAAATATTAACAACCCCTTTGTAACCGCTACGCTCTAAGCCATATGTTTTGGCTATTTGCGGCTGAATAAAGGTAGAAGGAAAGGCAATGTAATGCACTTGCCAAGGGCCGAGCTCTTTGTACTGCGCACCTTGCATTTCTTCACTTTGGGCATTAAAGGCAAAGGCTAAAAAACTAATAAAGCAAAGCTTAATTAAACGGTTCATTGTTTACTCCAAAAAATGTAAAAAGAGGCCATAAGGCCCCTTTTGCTTAAAACAAAATACTTAGGCTAAAAAGTCCATTAACAGCATTTGTAAAAACTGAATACCAATAATTAATACAAGCACCGATAAATCTAAACCACCCATTGGTGGAATAATTTTACGAAGTGGCTTGAGCATTGGCTCAGTAAGCTGGTGGAATACAGCTTCAATTGGATTATAACCTTGGCTTACCCAGCTTAAAATTGCGCGAATAATTAATACCCAAAATACTAAGTTTAAGCCTTCTTTTAATACGGTAATTAGGGCCTGAATAAACACAGGTTGCGCAGCCCATGCGCCGTAAATTACCAACATTAAAGTACTAATTTTGGCAACAGCTACAATAAATGCCAGCAATAGTGAGGCTAAATCGAGCCCGCCTAGCCCTGGTATAATTTTACGTAAAGGGTTTACTGCAAACGACGTTGCTTTAACCACAAACTGGCTCATTGGGTTGTAAAAGTCGGCTTTTGCCCACTGTAGCCAAAAACGCAGTAGCACCACCATTAAAAATAAATCAAACAGGGTACTGATCAAAAATTGCATGGCATTCATAGTGTAACCTTCAATAAAAAGTAGTTTTAAAGTTCTTTTTCCATTTGCATCGCACGCGCAATACACGCATCCATTGCATCGCTAACTGTTTGTACTAAGCCTTCATCTTTTAAATGCTCAACAGCTGCATGGGTAGTGCCGCCTTTAGAGGTTACATTAGCGCGCAATTGCGAAATGCTTATCTCTGGTTGGCTAAGGGCCATTTCGGCTGCACCGAGTGCGGTTTGCTGCACTAAACGACGCGCATCTTCATCGTTAAAACCAAGTGCTTTTGCTTTTTCTTCTATGGCTTCCATAAATAAGAAAAAGTAAGCTGGTGATGAGCCGGTTACTGCAATTACATCGTTAATTTGTGACTCTTGCTCAACCCACACCACAATACCGGTACACTCAAATACTTGTTGTACAAAATTGTGTTCTTCAGCTGTTTCGTCTGCACCAAATAAACCTGATACCCCACGGCCAAGTAATGATGGCGTATTTGGCATACAACGTACCATTTTAACGTTTTGGCCAAGCATTTCGCGTAAGCGCTTAACGGTTAAACCCGCCGCCACCGAAATAAACAGTTTATCGCTAAAGTCGATACCCGAATCTTGAAACGATTTACATAAATCGCCCATCATTTGTGGCTTAACAGACAATACAATGACATCAGCATCGCGTAAGGCTTCGTTATTGTCGCTGGTGGTTTTCACCTTGAAATCGTCTGCTACCTTTGCAAGCTTTTCTTGGTTGCGGTTTGTCGCAATAATATTATTAGCGTTAAAACCGTTTTTTACCATGCCGCCAATAATGGCGTAGCTCATGTTACCTGTGCCTATAAATGCGATTGTTTTATCTGACATATGTCTGTTATCACCTTTTAAGTTCGAGTTCCAAAAATGTCTGTGCCGATCCTCACCATGGTTGAGCCTGTATTAATAGCGGCTTCAACATCATTGCTCATCCCCATCGACAACGTATCTATATGAGGATATTGGGCCTTTAGTTTATCAAAGCAAGTTTGTAATTGCTCAAAAGATTGAGTTTGCTCGTTTGGATTGTCGCTTTTAGCCGGAATTGCCATTAAACCACGCAGAGTAAGCTGCTCACTGTGGTCAATAAATTCGGCAAGTTCAGGTATTTGCTCAATACTACAACCTGATTTAGCCTCCTCTGCGCTTATATTTACTTGAATAAGCACGTTTAAAGGGGCTTTATCAGCGGGGCGTTGAGTATTTAAGCGCTTTGCTATTTTTACTCTATCAACGCTTTGTACCCAGTCAAAATTAGCGGCAACAAGCGCGCTTTTATTTGATTGAATTGGGCCAATGAAATGCCAAATGATATCGCTAAATGTGTGTAGTTGAGCTATTTTATCTACAGCCTCTTGAACATATGACTCACCAAATTGGCGTTGGCCATGCTCGTAAGCAGCAATAATATCGTCGCTAGGCTTTGTTTTAGATACCGCCAGTAGTGTAATTTCGTTACTACTACGCTTGGCATTATTTGCCGCGTTAGCAATTCTAGCGTAGGCGGATGTGAGTCGTTCTGCTATTGTAACCATATATTTATCAGTTAGTTGTGGAGTCATAAATGGATATTACCGAATTATTAGCGTTTAGTGTGCAACACAAAGCATCCGATTTACACTTATCGTCGGGTGTTTCACCTATGATACGCGTAGATGGTGATGTTCGCCGCATTAATATACCTGCACTTGCAGACAAAGACGTAAACAGCCTTGTATACGACATTATGAACGATAATCAACGTAAGGACTACGAACAAAACCTAGAAGTGGATTTTTCGTTTGAAGTACCTAACCTTGCGCGTTTTCGTGTGAATGCATTTAACTCAAACCGTGGCCCTGCGGCAGTATTTCGTACTATCCCAAGCGATGTACTTACGCTGGAAGATTTAGGTGCCCCCGATATTTTTAAAACAATTTCAGATAACCCGCGTGGATTGGTATTGGTTACAGGCCCAACGGGTTCGGGTAAGTCAACAACACTTGCGGCTATGGTTGATTACATAAATCAAACAAAACATCACCATATCCTCACTATAGAAGACCCAATCGAATTTGTTCACGACAATAAACTAAGCCTGATTAACCAGCGTGAAGTACACCGTGATACGCACAGTTTTTCTAATGCACTTCGTAGTGCGCTGCGTGAAGACCCCGATGTAATACTCGTTGGTGAGCTACGTGATTTAGAAACAATTCGCCTTGCTATGACCGCAGCAGAAACGGGTCACCTAGTATTTGGTACATTGCATACTACATCAGCGCCAAAAACCATTGACCGTATTATTGACGTATTCCCAGGTGAAGAAAAAGACATGGTGCGTTCAATGCTTTCTGAGTCGTTACGTGCAGTAATTTCGCAAACACTGCTTAAAAAAATTGGCGGTGGGCGTGTGGCTGCGCACGAAATTATGATTGGTGTTCCAGCTATTCGTAACTTAATTCGTGAGGATAA
Source organism: Pseudoalteromonas espejiana DSM 9414 (assembly GCF_002221525.1). NCBI lineage: Bacteria > Pseudomonadati > Pseudomonadota > Gammaproteobacteria > Alteromonadales > Pseudoalteromonadaceae > Pseudoalteromonas > Pseudoalteromonas espejiana. Next base: position 637,001 of record NZ_CP011028.1, read on the forward strand.
AATAGCGCAAATGTATTCGTCTATTCAAACGGGTGCATCGCATGGCATGCAAACTATGGATCAATGTTTAAATAATTTGGTTAATCACGGCATAGTAACAACCGCCGCTGCCAAAGAAAAAGCCCAAGACAAAACACAGTTTGGTGGCTAAGGAATTATTATGAATTTATCTTTAAACCACTTTTTACTCATTATGATTGAGAAAAAAGGCTCTGACTTATTTGTATCAAGCCAGTTGCCTGTCAGCGCTAAAATTAATGGCGAACTAATCGCGTTAAGCGACGATAAGCTAACTGACGAACAGGCTTTACAGCTTGTTGAGTCTGCCATGAGCGACAAGCAAAAAAATGAGTTTCATACCACCAAAGAGTGTAACTTTGCGATAGCCACAGACGAAGGGCGTTTTCGTATTTCGGCTTTTTGGCAGCGCGACAGAGCAGGCATGGTTATTCGCCGAATAGTAACGCAAATACCTGATGTAAGCGATTTAGGGCTGCCTTCAACACTTACCGATGTAATTATGGCAAAGCGTGGCTTGGTGTTGTTTGTGGGTGGTACAGGTACCGGTAAATCAACCTCATTAGCTGCATTAATTGGCTATAGAAACCGGAATCAGCGTGGTCACATTTTAACAATAGAAGACCCTATTGAGTTTGTTCATGAGCATCGTAAAAGTATTATTACTCAGCGCGAAGTAGGCCTAGATACCGACAGCTTTGAATCGGCACTTAAAAGCTCACTACGCCAAGCTCCCGATGTAATATTAATTGGTGAAATACGTTCGCAAGAAACCATGGAATATGCACTGAGCTTTGCTGAAACCGGCCACTTATGTGTAGCCACATTGCATGCTAATAACGCAAACCAAGCCATTGACCGTATTATGCATTTAGTGCCTAAAGAAAAGCACGACAAGCTTAAGTACGATTTAGCGCTTAACTTACGCGCTATTGTAGCGCAGCAGCTTATTCCTACCTCAGATGGGGAAGGGCGTGTTGCCGCCATTGAAATATTATTAAACTCACCCATGGTGGCAGAGCTAATAAAAAGTGGCGATATTGGCGGCATTAAAGAGGCTATGTCTAAGTCTAAAGAAATGGGCATGCAAACCTTTGACCAAGCACTGTTTGAGCTATATAAACAGCAACGTATTAATTACGCTGATGCGCTGCATCATGCCGACTCGCCAAACGATTTACGCTTGATGATTAAACTGCGCAATAACGAGCAGCAAGGCGCAGGCTTTTTACAAGGTGTAACCATAGATGGGTTAGATGATAAAAACGGTAATTAACCTACAGTATGTGTAGGTAAGTAAGTTACTCATTTTTGATAATTTAATGCATAAAAAAAGCGCCTATTGGCGCTTTTTGTTTTGAAGAGAGTTATTCACCATAACTGGCTTCAAAAAAACTTTCTAAAATAATCACTGCCGACATGTTATCAACATTGCCTTTACCTAAGTTTTTATAGCCGCCGTGTTCAAACAAACGTGCTTTTGCATCCGCGGTAGTTAGGCGCTCGTCTTGCGTTTGCACCGGTATGCCATAATGATTATGTAATCGGTTAGCAAACTTTTTAGCTTTAAACGTTACCTCTTGCGAGGTGCCATCCATATTAAGTGGCAAACCCACCACCATTAAATCGGGCTGCCATTCTTTAACTTGTACTGCAATATGGTCCCAATTAGGAATACCATCTTGTGCTTTTACAGCTTTAAGGCTAGATGCGCTGCCAGTAAGCTCTTGTCCTATGGCAATACCAATGCTTTTGGTACCAAAGTCAAAGCCCATAACAGTTCGTTCGCCTTGCGGCTTAAGCGTTTTTTTAGTCATTGTTGTTCTTTAAGCGTGACCAGCTTCACTGCTAAGCTGACTAATATCAAACCCAAGCATTGAAACGGCTTTTTCCCAGCGTTTTTCAACCGGCGTATCAAAAATGATCTTCGGATCGGCTTCAATGATCAACCAGCTATTATCTAAAAGCTCTTGCTCTAGCTGCCCTTGCTCCCACCCTGAATAGCCTAGTGTAATAATAAATTGTTCAGGTGCGTGGGCGGTAGTTAAATTGGCTAATACATCTTTTGAGGTGGTGATCATTATCTCGCTGCTAAGCTTTTGGCTTGCAGAGTAACCAGGCTGGGGTGAATGAAGTACAAAACCACGGTCGGTTTTAACCGGCCCACCTGCAAATACAGCTACTTGAGCCGCTTGCTGGGTTTTGTCATTATCTATTTCTATTTTATCTAAAAGCTCGCCTACGGTAACATCAATAGGTTGGTTAATAACCAAACCCATAGCCCCATCTTCATTGTGCTCACAAATATACGTTACGGCACGTTTAAAAAAAGGGTCTTGCATCGACGGCATTGCGATTAAAAAATGATTTTCTAATGATTGCATAGATTTCACCCTTTTATTTTATGAATATTAGTTGAACTTTTAGTATGGCATAGTTCTATAAATTGAACATAAAAAGCGCATTAATTGTATGAAATACTTAAACTAATACGCTTTTAAATGGTGCTTATTTTGTTAGTTTACGCTCAATAGCGTCAAACAAAATACCAGTAATAGAAATATCGTACGCAGCTTCTATTTCACGTACACACGTTGGTGCGGTAACGTTAATTTCAGTAAGCTTGTCACCAATAATATCTAACCCTACAAACACCAGGCCTTTTTCTTTAAGTGTTGGCGCAACTGCTTGGGCTATTTTAAGATCTGACTCGCTAAGTGGACGGGCTTCACCGCGACCGCCAGCTGCTAAGTTACCACGTGTTTCACCATTTTGAGGAATACGTGCTAAACAGTACGGAATTACTTCACCATCAACAACCAATACGCGCTTGTCGCCTTGTTTGATCTCTGGGATGTAATTTTGCACCATTGCAAAGCGGCTCCCGTGCTCGGTTAGCGTTTCGCAGATAACCCCAATGTTTGCATCGTTTTCTTTAATACGAAAAATCGATGCGCCACCCATGCCATCAAGCGGCTTTAAAATAATGTCTTTATGCTGTGCTAAAAATTCACGAATTTGTTTTTGGCTACGGGTAACTAACGTATCTGGCGTATGTTCGCTAAACCATGCAGTAAATAGCTTTTCGTTTGCATCACGCAGGCTTTGTGGCTTATTAATTATAAGCGTGCCTTCTTGCTCTGCGCGTTCAAGAATATAGGTGGCGTAAATGTATTCAGTGTCGAACGGCGGATCTTTACGCATTAAAATGACATCTAGATCGGCAAGGGCAATAGTGGTTTTTTCTTCAAGCTCGTACCACTTTTCAGTGTTATTAAATACTTGTGCTTTGGCAGCCGTTGCATACGATTTTCCCTGACGAAGAGACAGGTCGTCCATCTCCATGTAGTAAATTTCGTAGCCGCGTTCTTGCGCTTGCATCATCATTGCAAAACCGGTGTCTTTTTTAATGTTAAATCCACTAATAGGATCAGAGATAATTCCTAACTTAATTGCCATGCGCTGTGCCTTACTATAAATATTACTGTTTATATGAGGGTGCTTTTAGTTATTTCAATTAGCTAAATCACCAAATTGTAGCTGTAATGCACTTAGGACCGTTAAAGCGGCGGTTTCTGTTCGTAAAACGCGTGGGCCTAAGCGAATATCTACAAATTCTTGCTGTTTAGTTTGCGCCATTTCTTCATCGGTAAAGCCGCCCTCTGGGCCTACTAAAAAGCGCACGCCATCTTTTGGCACTGTAATAGTTTTAATGCTGTGCTCGGCACGCGGGTGCAAAGTAAGCTTAATTGCCTGCGTTTGTTGTTCAAGCCACTGCTTTAAATCAATAGGGGTATGAACAATTGGTACAAAGTTACGGCCCGATTGCTCAGCAGCTGAAATGGCTATTTTTTGCCATTGTTGGTGTTTTTTCTCTAAGCGGTCGCCACTGAGTTTAACACCGCAGCGCTGGCTAAAAATAGGAGTGATTTCAGTAATACCCAGCTCAACCGACTTTTGAATTGTAAAATCCATTTTATCTCCACGGGATACACATTGCCCTAAATGAATTTTAAGAGGTGACTCTACATCGTGCTCGTCAAAGCGCTGTGGCATAACAACAACGGTTTTTTTTGTTACCTCAATAATTTCACTGAAGTATTCGCCGCCTTCGCCATTAAAAATAGACACATGTTCGCCTACTTTCATACGCAGTACGCGACCAACATGGCCGACTGCATCATCGTCTAAAGAAACGGGCGTGTTTAAGGCAATATTTGATGCCTGATAAATATGAGGTACTCGCATGGTGCGTCACTTATTTTATAGCGTAAAGGTGTATAGCGCTATGGTAAGTAAGCTGCGCGATGTACGCAATTATTTATTTTTTATTAAGCTGTAGCGCAAGGTCGATTAAATCTTTGGGTGTTTCGGCAATGTCGGTATCACACGAAAGATGATTTTTAAAACCTTCTTCAGTGATACGCTCAAATGTATAACCAACATCATCAAAGCTTACTACGTAGCGTTTTGCGTGCAGAGAATTGTATATAAAGCGTTGTTCATTGCTAGCAAGGAGGTAGTCGGTGTTATTAAATAAAACACCTTGTATATCATGGTGCTCGTGCAGGTAAGTGGCAAGTTCAGATACACTAATTTCGTTTTCTAAATCGCAATAGCAGTAATCTTTAATGAGTTCATCAAACATCATTTTTACTAGCTTGCGAGTATTGCTACCTGCAACAATAAGGGTACTGGGCGTGTTGGGTGTCGCATTTTTAAAATAGTGCTCGGCAAATGCGCGACTAAATTCGTTATCTATATCAATTAACAAATAGTTAGTTACTTCAAATGACATAGGGCCCCGTTGCGTTTAAGCAATGTGTTGTGCCAGTAAACTAAATACGGGGCGCTTTGCGACTGATTTAATTGTGTGGCGTTAAATTGAAAACATGCTTATAAGTAAATAGCCTATAGCACAAAAAACAGCAAACTCGATGCATGCTATGCCTATATTGTCTTGGTGATCTACCTCTAATGCGGTATCGATATTTGGTAATGAGATAGCTTTTATTACAAAACTTAAACAATATAATAACACCCACATTACACCGCAATGCATAACCAGTGTAAATATATTTTCGACCATTTTTCCATTTTGAAACGCCGCGCTTGATAAACCTGCATAAACGGCAAGAGCTAAACCTATTGATTTTCCAGCGTACCTTATACCAATAGAGGTGTTCTCTAAATTAAAATTACTCTGCAAAGAAGCGCCTTGGTTGGCTTTAGCAAAACGGTGCTCACGTATTTTACTATCGAGTGCAAACATTCCCTGAAGTGTAAAAAAGCTAACAAAAGCAATAAGTAAGTTGCTAAACCCTTGGGCATGTGTCCACGTGTACAAACCAAGTGCAATAATGCAGTTAGCTAATAACATGCCGGAATCAACCAGTGCAGCGCATACATTTTGCTTTAAAATAGCTGCTTCTTCATTAAATCTGTGAAGTATCCATTTTCTATGAATTAAATGACCTACTTTGATAAATGAAAATAATAGAACAATTAAAATAACAACTTTTAGTGGGTTATGCTGAGCAGTGCTCATGCTTATTTCGTCAAACAAAAACGCCATAGTGGCAATAACAACCGTAATTTCAGAGGCAAAACTAATCCCCATTGCAAAGTTATCGTGTTGCGCAAGTTCATCTTTAAGTGCTTGTTTTGCTTTTAGTTGAGCCACAATTCTAAGACTAAAAATAGTAATGCATATAACCGCAAAACTAATGGCAATCGCAACTAAACTAGTGTTAGATAATGATAAATATGACATGCTGATCCTAAGTAGTGATAACCTTTCTTGGTTTTAGTTATTCTAGTATGGTTACGACATATATAAAAGAGAGGATTGATGAGTAACAAAATGCAACTTCCTATTCAATTACAAAAACTTGGCTCAAGGCGCTTTGCGCAGCTTTATCCGCAGCAAAACCCACAAGAAGAAGTTGTAAAATTATGTGCTCTGAGCGACTTTGCCTTTCGCTGCTTAGAATCGCAGCCTGATTTAAAAGAGTGGTTAATAAACCCCGATGAACAGTTTAGCCGTGCTGTTCCTGCCCCATTTGACGGCCTTGATCTACAAAATGTAGATGAAAACCAATGTAATAAAATTTTGCGCCAGTACCGCGAAAAATACTGGTTAAAAGTGGCTTATCTAGATTTATGCTGCAATAACCCAATTAGCGACAGCATTAAATACATTAGTTTATTAGCCGATATGCTGATTAATAGCGCTAATATGTGGGCGCATGCACAAACTACCAAAACATGTGGCGAGCCACTTGATGAGCAAGGCAAAGCCTTACCGCTAATGGTGCTAGGTATGGGCAAGCTTGGTGGGCATGAACTTAATTACTCATCGGATATAGATTTAATTTTTGCTTATCCGCGTAATGTAAAAACGCAAGGCGGGCGTAAACCCGTTGAGGCACAGGTTTTTTACACTAAGGTTGCGCAAAAACTTATTAATACGCTCAACTTAGTAACGGGGGATGGGCAAGTATTTAGAGTAGATATGCGCCTTCGTCCGTTTGGTGAAAGCGGGCCGCTAGTAATGAGCTTTAACGCTATTGAAGATTACTACCAAGAGCAAGGGCGTGATTGGGAGCGTTATGCCATGCTAAAAGGGCGCTTAATTGGCACACCAAACCCGTATTGGGATGAGTTTATTCAGCTGTTAAAGCCTTTTGTTTATCGCCGTTATATTGATTTTTCGGTGGTTGAGTCTTTGCGCAAAATGAAATTAATGATAGCACAAGAGGTTCGCCGTAAACGTTTAACCAATAATATAAAGCTTGGCGCGGGTGGTATTCGTGAGGTTGAATTTATTGTCCAGGCCTTACAAATGGTACGTGGTGGGCGAGAAGCTAACTTACAAACCCAATCGTTGTTATATGCCCTTGAGCAGCTTATTTTAAACCAAGCAATAGATGAGCAAGAAGCACAGGAATTAAAACGTAACTACTTACATCTGCGCAAAGTAGAGCAGTATTTGCAAATTTTTGACGATCAGCAAACACAAACCTTGCCAGATGATGAGCAAAATCAATTACGGTTAAATTATTTACTTGGCGTTGAGCATTTTTCAGATACGCTTAGCGATATAGAGCAAGTAATGGCCAAAATTCATGATGAATTTTTATTGGTTATAGGGGAGGAAACCGTTCCACTTGATACCTGTGAAGGGGCATTTATAAGTGCTTGGGATCATGGTGATGTAAGCTTTTTAAATGACGTAAAAGAGCAATGGCAAATTCCTTTACACGATTTTAAACAGCGCTTAAGTAAGGTCAATATTGGTAACCGAGGGCGTGATATTCTCGATAAACTTATGCCTGTATTGCTTAAGCAACTAAGCGATTTTAATGCCAGTGGTGAAACATTTACCATGGTATGCCAAATACTTAATAAAATTATATCGCGTACAGCTTACCTTGAGCTGTTGTACGAAAACCAAGGTGCATTAAAACAGTTGGTATTATTGTGCTGCCACAGTAAGTGGATAGGCGAGCATATTTCTCGTTACCCTATTTTACTCGATGAGCTAATAGACCCTGCCGTGCTTTATAAGCCAACCCCATTAAGCGCATACAAAGATGAAATTCGTCAGTACTTTTTACGTATAGAACACGACGATTTAGAGCTGCAAATGGAAGCGTTAAGGCAGTTTAAACAAACCCATCAATTACGTATTGCTGCAGCTGATGCAACCGGTGTCATTGATGTTATGAAAGTGAGCGATCACTTAACTGCGTTAGCAGAAGCCGTGGTAGACCAAGCGGTTAATATTGCATGGTATAACACTGTTAAGCGCTTTGGTATGCCGCCTAATACAGATGACGAACACAAAGGCTTTGCGGTTATTGCCTATGGCAAAACAGGCGGCTTTGAAGTGGGTTACGACTCTGATTTAGATCTTGTGTTTGTACATAATCACGATGGCAACAGCACAACCAATGGCGATAAAGCGATTACCTCAAGGCAGTTTTATTTAAAACTCGCGCAGCGTTTAATGCACTTATTTAATACCCGTACAGCGTCGGGCATTTTATATGAGCTAGACACTCGCCTTCGCCCAGAAGGTGCCTCAGGCTTGTTGGCAATTAACCTAGAGAGCTTTAACCATTATCAGCAAACCCAAGCATGGACCTGGGAGCATCAAGCGCTTGTACGCGCACGTGTAATTTTAGGTCAAGAAGAGCTAAGAGTACGCTTTGCGCAAATTCGTAAAGATATACTCTGTGCAAAGCGCGACGAGCCAACTTTAAAGCAAGATGTACTCAAAATGCGCGAAAAAATGCGCACGCATTTAGCAAAAGGCAATAGTGAGCAATTTGACTTAAAGCAAGGTGTTGGCGCAATGACCGACATAGAGTTTATTACACAATATTTAGTGCTCAAATACGCAAATCAGTTTAGTCAATTAACGGTGTTTTCAGATAACGTCAGAATACTTACCGATGCCGCAGCGATTGGCTGTATTACTAAAGAGCAAAAGCAGCAGTTAATTCAAGCTTATATAGATTATCGCTCGCGCTACCATGTGCTGAGTTTAAATCAGCAAGGGCGCTTGGTATCTCGTAAAGAGTACCAAACAGATATTGAGAGTGTATCGGCGTGTTGGCATAGTATATTTGAACTTGAGGCGTAAATATTAAAAACCCAAGCTTAGCTTGGGTTTTTAGTAAATAGGCGCTGTTGAGCTTTTAGTAAATTAGTTGGCTTTACTGTTTTATGTTTTGAGCTTTAAACAATTGCTACGCACAAACTCAGAAGGTAACTCGGTAATTACTGCTGCACGTTGTTTATGGCATAAATAAGTGTAAACCTCATATTCAAAGTCGTCGTTGATAGCGCGGCCAACTTGATACAGGGCTGAGGTAAAGCTGCTATCTACTCTAAAGTGATCTTTCACTACGTAGTCTTTGCTTAAGTACCAATATAATTCGATGCCTTCGTTTTTAGCATACTGATTAAGAACATCTTTTAATGTTGTGCCATTTTCAAAGCGCCTAGGTTCACTTGTTCCCGTCCAACTTGTAGGCATAGGATCAACGAGCCTGCCGCGTTCGACTAAAACGCGATCAAGCGTTTGTTCTGGCTTTTTAAGTTGCAAAACAAACTTGTCGCGCTCTCTATTAGACTTAACTTGATTACGGATTGATGAGTAAAACCGAGAGAGCCCCTCGGCGGCTGCATTTTTAGATTCTTTTATATCAAGCAAGGGGCCAGTGCCGACTAAAACGTAAATAGCCAGTAAAATTAACGCTACAGCTAGTATTAAATGCTTAATCCAAAACCACATAACTCATACTCATTTATCTTAATTACTCTTTTATACCACTACTTTTTATAAAAAGAAGGAGTATTTTTATCTGGGCGTGTTTTAAAGCGGCGGTGCAACCACATGTACTGCTCAGGTGCTGCATTAATTGATTGCTCAACACGCTGGTTTACGCGAATCACATCGGCTCTGTCGTCACCGCTTGGGAAGTTTTCAAGCTCAGGTACTATTTCTAGGTGGTATTTACCTTGCTCATCTCGACGGCTAATTAGGCTCATTGTTTCGCAATGCTTACTTGCAGCAAACATAAGGGTGCCTGTGGTGGTTGCTGTATCTGGTACGGCATAAAAAGGCACAAACTCACAGCGGTTACGGCCGTAATCTTGATCGGGTAGGTAATAACACACCTTTTTGTTTTTTAATGACTTTAATAAGCCTTTAACATCTTTACGGCCAATTAAATATTCGTTAGAGCGAAGGCGGCCATTGGTTGTAAAGTATTCCATTAAAGCATTGTTGTGTGGGCGATAAAATCCAAGGCCTTGGCACTTAGTGCCCATAATGCGACTTGCCATTTCTAAGTGCAAAATATGTGGTACCAGTAATAGCACACCTTTACCTTGTGCCTGTACACGTTCAAAGTGCTCAAGCCCTTTAATTGAGCCATAGGCTTTATTTACACGCCATTGAGGCCACCACCACGCCATGCCAGTTTCAACCATAGCAATGCCAGTGTTTTCCATGTTTTTTAATACAAGTTGCTGCTGATCAGCCTCACTCATATCAGGAAAACACAGTTTTATGTTTACTTCGGCAATATGGCGGCGACGTTTCATAAACTTGTGTACTAAGCGGCCAAGTAGCTTACCTAAGCTAAGCTGAATTTTTTGTGGCAACCACGAAATCAAATATAAAAAGAAAACGCCAATCCAAGTTAGCCAATAGCGAGGGCCTAAAAAAGAGGCTTTAAAAGGAGATGAGGTGACCACAAAATACTCTCTAAAATAAAAACGCTAGTTTAACGCTAAGCGTTATAAAATACAAAAAGCCAGCAATGGCTGGCTTTAAGGGTTACTTTTAAGTGGTTAGGCTTGTTTTAAACCTTGGTTAATACCCACTAAATCGGCACTTGTTAACGTACCCGCAGCTTGCTTTAAGCGCAGAGTAGATAACACATAACGATAGCGTACATCGGCTAGGTTACGTTTAGCGTCGTATAAGTTTTGTGTGCTTACTAGTACATCAACAATGGTACGCGTGCCCACTTCAAAGCCCGCTTCTGTTGCTTTTAGTGCACTTTGCGCAGAAACAACAGCTTGCTCTAAGGCTCTGTAAGTTGCTATATCAGATACAACTTGATTGTAAGAGGTTATAACGGTACGTGTAACCGCGCGGTAGTTTGTTTCGTAGTCTTGGCTTGCACCTACATAAAACGCACGAGCTTGCTTAGTTGCTGCAACGGTTGCGCCGCCTGTGTACAGAGGCACACTTAAATTAACTGCAACCGATGTTGAGTCTGCGCGTGGTTGGTCGTTAAAGCTTAAGCCATTAATGTTTTGATCGGTTAAAGAGTCACCGTAGCTCGCATCAAGTGTAAGTTTTGGGTAGTGACCAGCTTTAGCCAGTGTAATTTGGTCTTTAGCAATATCGACCGTTACTTTAGAAACCTGTAAACTAATATTGTTGTTTTCAGCTACTTTTACAAAATCGCTAGATTCTTTAGCCGGTTTAACCGTTGAAAACGTTTCTGTATTTAAAAAATCAAGTTTAGCGTGATATTTACCCGTTATTTCTCTTAGTTGCTCGCGGGCTGTTTCTACTGCATTGCTAGCAATAATTTCTTGCGCTACTGAGTTATCGTACTGTGCTTGTGCTTCATGTACGTCGGTAATGGCTGTAAGGCCTACCGCATAACGTTGTTTTGTTTGCTCTAACTGGCGTTCAATGGCACGTTTTTCGGCTTGCACAAATTCAAGGTTATCAATTGCACTTAATACGTTAAAATAACCTTCGGCTACGCGAACAATTAGGTTTTGCTTTGCGTTGTCGTACTGAGCGTTAGCTTGCAGTGCTTGTTTTTTGGCAATATCAAGCGTGTTCCATGCACCTAAATCAAATAAGGTTTGGCTTAAACTTACACCACGCGTGAACTGGTCCGTATCGCTATTTATTTTAACTTGGTCAGCTAAGTTACCTACGCTTTGATAAGATGTAGAGTCGCTTTTTTCATAACCCATGCTTACGCCAATTTGTGGCAGTAATGCACTCATAGCTAAATCATTTTCGTAAGCTTGTGCGTCGGCTTGGGCTTTAGCTTTTAAAACAGTAGGATCGTTAGCTGTAGCAATTTCGAAAACTTGCATTAAATCTTCAGCACTTGCTGTAGTTGCGCCTAATGCGCATGACAAACTAACCAGCGCCGCAAGGATGTTCTTTTTCTTCATGTGGGGTTCAGTCCTTAGACAAATTTTGTACTAAAAGCATGGTAACCTGTTTTGCTAAATAACTAAAAAAGAAATTAGTAAAACAGTATGTTCAAATGTAACAGAATATATTAACGCATTTTAATAGTTTAGATAAACAGGAAGTATAATATGGCAGATAAAAGCTTGGTTCAATTTACCCACGAAGATGTCAGCTTAAAAGCGGTTAAAAGTCTGTATAATGGCTTTTTTAAAGTAGATATGTATGAGTTTGAGCATAGCCTGTTTAATGGCGGAAAATCGCAGCTTATACAGCGTGAAATTTTAGAGCGTGGCGACGCAATAGCCGTACTGCCTTACGATGTAAAAACCCAAAGTGTACTTTTAATTGAGCAAATACGTATTGGCGCTATCAACAGCAAACACTCGCCTTGGCTGCTAGAATGTATTGCTGGCATGACCGATGGCAGCACCGATTACGAAGGTGTAGTAAAAAAAGAAGCTTTTGAAGAGGCTGGCCTTGAGCTTAGCGAACTTGAATTTATGCTTTCGTATCTTTCAAGCCCAGGTGGTACAACAGAGCGCCTACATTTATATTTAGCGCGTACCGACCTTAGCCAAATTCAAAGTGGTGTATACGGGCTTGAAACCGAAGGCGAAGATATTAAAACGCATGTTTTAACCCTTGATGATGCGCTTACACGCCTCAATAACGGTGAAATAGACAATGCAGCCACGGTTATTTGTTTGCAGTGGTTAGCGTTAAACCGACAACGCATGACAAGCGCATGGGCATAATTTTAATTACTTAATATGGCGGTACTTTGACAGCACTATTAGCAACGCAGCGATATATTCAGAGCCTCCCAAAGTACATGACACTTTGTGAGCATAACTACGTACGACTTTCTAAGCTATTACCTAAAGAGCGCACTGCAAAGAGTGTGCGCAAAGTAAAATTAGGGAGTAGTGAGTTTGCCATTATCATTGACGATAGTGCAAAGTACACACTGGATATTTCTATAAAACAGCTAACAGGGATGGTTAAAGGTGTTTCTCCTTTGTATTTAACCGTGAGGCTTTATCAAGATGCGAAAGTGGCTGAAATTATCCACCACGATTACCATCAACGTATAAAGCCATCTTATGGGTATCCAAATCCTAAAATGCATCAAAAAGATGAAAAGTATCAGCTTAATGCGTTTTTATATGACTGGTTGGTTGCGTGCGTAGAGCACGGACAAGCGGTATTAAATTGGGATATAAACAATGGCTTGGTTTGATGATAGTGTTTATTTTTCAAAATCATCATTGCGCCTTGCCCATATAACAGACAGCCATTTATTTGCAGACCCAAACGGCGAGTATTTTAATGTAAATACGGCTGAGCACTTTGCTAAAGCGTTAGCGCACATGGCAAAGCAATCATTAGACGGGGTTATTTTTGGCGGCGACTTAACGCAAGATCACTCCTTTGACTCATACTTATTATTTGCCGAGCTGATCAATAGCTCTGAGCTAACATGCCCCGTTTTTTGGGTGCCTGGCAACCATGATGAAATAGCCATGCTCAAGCGTATCAGTGGCGGGCAAATACACAGTGCTAAACATATACATACACAAGCTATGGGTGTATTACTTATTAACTCAAAAGGGCCAACGCCTGCAGGGTGGGTAAGTAATGAACATATAAATGAAATTACACAGCGCTTAGCCAGTGTAGATACACCGCACTTGGTATTTTGCCATCATAACCCGCTTGCTATAAACGGCTACCTTGATAAACACATGCTCGAAAACGGCCCACAATTACTCAACGTGCTCGTTAATAGTGGCAATGTAGCAGGTGTATTTCATGGTCATGTACATAATGAGTACGCGCAAACCTTTAGAGAGCTGAGTATTTATGCAACGCCTGCCAGCTCTGTGCAATTTACAAAAAATAGTGTGCAGTGGCGCCAAGAAAACTGTGGTCCAGCTTATCGATTGCTCGATTTAACGACACAGGACAATGCTTTAACAGTTAAAACGGATGTTGTATGGTTAAACGCGTAATTTATATTCATGGCTTTAATAGTTCTGAAAAATCATATAAAGCTGTGCGCTTTGGCGAGCTTATGGCAAACTATGACGTTGACTATTGTGTACCACGTTTAAACCACGAGCCCTTACAAGCTATTTTACAGCTTGAGCATTTATTAACGCCAGATACCGCGTTATTAGGAAGCTCGCTTGGTGGGTTTTATGCCACTTATTTATCGCAGCGTTATAATCTTCGGGCGGCGGTTATAAACCCAGCAGTAGCACCTTTTAACTTATTAGCGCCACTTATTGGTCGCAATTATAATCCGTATCAGGATTATCATTATGAGTTAAATACCAGCCACATAAATGCTTTAAAAGCATTGTATGTGCCAAAATTAACTTCACCAGAGTTACTGTACTTATTGCAGCAAACGGGTGATGAAGTGTTGAACTATCAACACGCAATAAATTATTTTTCACAATGCAAACAGTTAGTTGAGTTTGGGGGCGATCATAGTTTTGTAGGCTTTGAGCGCACCGTAAACAGTATTGTAGAGTTTCTTAAATTACCTAAAATAAATTAGCCTAAGCGCATATAAAGATAAAATTATGAGTCAGCAAAATTATAATGCCGAAGCCATTGAGGTTCTCAATGGATTAGAGCCGGTAAAACGCCGTCCGGGTATGTACACCGACACCGTACGCCCCAACCATTTAGGCCAAGAGGTTATCGATAACAGTGTCGATGAAGCCATGGCTGGTCACGCCACTAAAATAGATGTGATTTTACACGAAGATAACTCGTTAGAAGTGGTTGACGATGGGCGCGGCATGCCAATAGATATTCACCCAGAGGAAGGTATTCCTGGGGTGGAGCTGATTTTTACCAAGCTGCATGCCGGTGGTAAATTTTCTAATAAAAACTACCAGTTTTCGGGTGGTTTGCACGGCGTAGGTATTTCGGTTGTAAATGCACTTTCGCACCGTGTAGAAGTAACCGTAAGACGCGATGCGCAACAATTTAGAATGGCCTTTGAAAACGGCGACAAAGTAGAAGATTTAAATGTTATTGGCACTGTAGGTAAACGTAACACAGGTACAACTGTGCGTTTTTGGCCAGATGCCAGCTATTTTGACTCAGCTAACTTTTCAATTACTAAGCTAAACCATTTATTAAAAGCAAAAGCGGTTTTATGCCCAGGCTTGCGTATTAAGTTTGTAAATAAGCAAACAAAAGAAACCCAAGAATGGTACTACGAAACAGGCTTAAAAGATTACTTAGTTGAAGCCGTAAAAGGTTTTGAAGTATTACCAAAAGACCCGTTTGTAGGTGAATTTGCAAGCTCAATTGAAGGCGCTGACTGGGCGGTTGTATGGCAGCCTGATGGCGGCGAGTCAATAGCTGAAAGTTACGTTAACCTTATTCCTACTGCGCAAGGCGGTACTCACGTTAACGGGTTACGCCAAGGCTTACTTGAAGCTATGCGTGAATTTTGTGAATTTAGAAACTTACTTCCACGTGGCGTAAAGCTTACTCCTGATGATATTTGGGAGCGCTGTAGCTATGTGTTATCGGTAAAAATGCAAGACCCTCAATTTGCAGGTCAAACAAAAGAAAAGCTTTCGTCGCGCTCATGCGCCGCGTTTGTATCGGGTGTAGTTAAAGACTCATTTAGCTTATGGTTAAACGAGCATACTGATACTGCAGAGCTGCTAGCCGAATTATGTATTTCTAATGCCCAGCGCCGCTTACGCGCAGCTAAAAAAGTAGTGCGTAAACGTGTTACTTCAGGCCCCGCGTTACCTGGCAAGCTGACTGATTGTAGTGCAGCTGATAACGACCGCACAGAACTCTTTTTAGTAGAGGGTGACTCAGCAGGTGGCTCGGCTAAACAAGCGCGCGACCGTGAGTTTCAGGCAATTATGCCGCTACGTGGTAAAATACTTAATACGTGGGAAGTTGAATCAGGGCAAATATTAGCCTCGCAAGAAGTACATGATATTTCTGTGGCGCTGGGTATAGACCCAGACTCAAGTGATTTATCGGGGCTGCGTTATAACAAAATTTGTATACTTGCCGATGCTGACTCGGATGGACTTCACATTGCAACACTGTTGTGTGCCTTGTTTGTACGCCACTTTCCACAACTGGTTAAAACCGGACATGTGTATGTGGCTATGCCGCCTTTATTTAGAATCGATATTGGTAAAGAAGTGTATTACGCCCTCGATGAAGATGAAAAAACCGGTATTTTGGCTCGTATAGAAGCAGAGAAAAAACGCGGTAAAGTAAACGTGCAACGATTTAAAGGCCTGGGCGAAATGAACCCACTGCAGCTGCGCGAAACCACAATGGATCCAAATACACGTCGTTTAGTGCAATTAACACTTGATGAAGAAGAGCAAACCCTAGAAATGATGGATATGCTACTTGCTAAAAAACGCTCATCAGACAGACGCCAGTGGCTAGAAGATCATGGTAATAAAGCACAGGTATAATAGTCTTGTGTTTAACACTTGGAGAGGCAAATGAATAAAATACTAAGAAGTTTATTATTGCTGGGCTTAACTACAGCCCCAGCAATGGCAAATGACATACTAGACAAACTCACCGTAGCGCCGGGGTTTGAAGTCAGCTTATTCGCAGATGATGTTGAAAACGCACGCCAAATAGCGGTTTCTAAAAAAGGCATTGTGTACGCAGGTTCGCGTAAAGCAGGTAACGTATATGCATTAATCGATCATAATAGTGATGGCGTAGCCGATAAAAAAATGTTGATTGCAGAGGGGCTTAATATGCCTTCAGGCTTAGCCATTAAAGACGGCGATTTATACGTAGGTGAAGTACATCGCGTTATTCGCTTTAAAAATATCGACACGCAATTAAAAGACCCTAAATTTGATGTAGTGTATAACGCGCTACCTTCAGATCGTCACCACGGCTGGAAGTTTTTACGCTTTGCGCCAACTGGTGAACTTATTATTCCGGTTGGCGTACCGTGTAATATATGCGCCGAAGATGAGCGTTACGGGCGTATTTTTTCACTTGATGTAGAAACCAAACAAATAAAAACGATTGCACAAGGTGTGCGCAACTCTGTTGGTTTTGACTTTCACCCAAGCACGCAAGCGTTGTGGTTTAGTGATAATGGCCGCGACATGATGGGTGATGACATTCCACCGGATGAAATTAACCGTGTAAGTAAAGAAAATGAGCACTTTGGTTTTCCTTACGTTCATGCAGGTGCCATTGTAGACCCTGAGTTTGGTAAAGGTAAAAACATTAGTGATTACAGTGCACCAGCGATTGCATTAGGTGCTCACGTTGCGCCATTAGGCATTCATTTTTATACCGGCAAGCAGTTCCCAGCAAATTACAAGCAGCAGTTATTTGTAGCTGAACATGGCTCGTGGAACCGTACTAAAAAGTCAGGCTATAAAGTGGCTGTAGCCAATGTAGAGCAAGGGCGTATTACAAAATACACGCCATTTATTACCGGCTTTATGCAAAACGAAACAACATTTGGACGCCCAGTTGCATTTGCACAATTAAATGACGGCAGTCTGCTAATAAGCGACGATTACGCAAACGTGATCTACCGCGTAAGCTATAAGAAAAACTAGGTAAGCTTTAATGAGTGATACAGATACCTTGCTAATGCAAGGAATTGAACAACAAACAATGGGGCGTTTTACCGAAGACGCCTACCTAAATTACTCTATGTACGTAATTATGGACCGTGCATTACCGCATGTAGGTGATGGTTTAAAACCGGTTCAGCGTCGCATTATTTATGCTATGAGCGAGCTGGGTTTATCAGCCGCGGCTAAGTATAAAAAGTCGGCCCGTACGGTAGGTGACGTACTTGGTAAATACCATCCGCATGGCGACAGCGCCTGTTACGAGGCTATGGTACTGATGGCGCAGCCATTTTCGTATAGATACCCGCTGGTGGATGGCCAAGGTAACTGGGGTGCTGCAGATGACCCTAAGTCATTTGCTGCAATGCGTTATACCGAAGCACGTTTATCTAAGTTTTCTGAAGTATTACTTAAAGAGCTAGGCCAAGGTACCGTTGATTGGACGCCAAACTTTGACGGCACCATGGACGAACCGCTGGTTTTACCTGCACGTTTACCGCATATTTTGCTAAATGGCGTAACCGGTATAGCTGTAGGTATGGCAACTGATATTCCACCACATAATGTGCGTGAAGTAGCCAGTGCATGTTGTTTATTACTTGATAAACCTAAAACCGAGCTTGATGAATTACTTGAGCTTGTGCATGCGCCTGATTACCCAACCGATGCAGAAATAATTACCCCCAAAGCCGATATTCATAAAATATATAAAACTGGCCGAGGCTCAATTAAAATGCGTGCGGTTTATACCGAAGAGCACGGCGATATTGTTATTACAGCGTTGCCCCATCAGTGTTCTGGTGCAAAAGTACTCGAGCAAATAGCAGCGCAAATGAATGCTAAAAAGCTGCCTATGGTAGCCGATTTACGTGATGAGTCTGATCACGAAAACCCAACGCGTATTGTTATTGTACCGCGTTCAAACCGTATTAAAGCAGAGCCGTTAATGGCTCACTTGTTTGCCACCACCGATCTTGAAAAAAACTACCGTGTAAACTTAAACATGCTGGGGCTAGATGGCCGCCCGCAAGTAAAAGATTTACGTAGTATTTTAACCGAGTGGCTCACTTTTAGACGCGAAACAGTACGTAGGCGTTTACAACATCGTTTAGACAAAGTGCTGGCACGGTTACATATTTTAGAAGGTCTACTCGCTGCCTTTTTAAATATTGATGAAGTGATTGAAATTATTCGCACAGAAGATAAGCCAAAACCAGTATTAATGGAGCGCTTTGATTTAACCGATACGCAAGCAGAAGCTATTTTAGAGTTAAAACTTCGTCATTTAGCAAAACTTGAAGAATTTAAAATTCGTGGCGAGCAAGACGAGCTTGCCAAAGAGCGTGACAAACTAGAGCTAACACTGGGTTCAGACCGTCGTATGTCAACGCTGCTTAAAAAAGAGATTCAAGAAGCGGCCGAGATGTATGGCGACGATCGTCGCTCGCCGGTTATTGAGCGCGTAGAAGCCAAAGCATTAAGTGAAAAAGATTTAATCCCTTCAGAGTCAGTAACCGTGGTGCTTTCTGATAAAGGGTGGGCACGTGTAGGTAAAGGTCATGATATTGATGTAGAGGGCCTAAATTATCGCGCTGGCGATGAATACAAAGCCTCTGCTAAAGGTAAGAGTAATCAACCTGCGGTATTTTTAGACTCAGCAGGGCGTGCATTTGCAACCGACGCGCACAGCTTGCCGTCGGCACGAAGCCAAGGCGAGCCAATGACAGGGCGCTTTAACCTAACCACAGGCGCTAATTTTGAGCATGTGGTAATGGGAGAAGACAACCAAGTATTACTTATGGCCTCTGACGCAGGGTACGGTTTTATCACCGACTTTAAAGATTTGGTGAGTAAAAACAAAAACGGTAAAGCGTTAGTGAGCGTACCTAAAGGCGGCATTTTACTTTCGCCCATTAGGGTCAACGACGTGGCCACCGATTACTGTATGGCTATTTCTAACGAAGGGCGCATGCTGTTATTCCCACTTCGTGATTTACCAAAACTGGGCAAGGGTAAAGGAAATAAAATTATTTCTATACCAGGTGCCAAAGTACAAGCGCGTGAAGAGTTTGTAAAAGTGCTTGCGGTCGTACCGCAAGGTAGTAGCGTTACGCTGCATGCTGGCAAGCGTAAGCTTACACTTAAACCGAGCGACCTTGAGCATTATCATGGTGAACGTGGCCGTAGAGGTAACAAGCTACCAAGAGGCTTACAGCGCGTAGATGAAGCCGTTGTAGAGTTTACCCCTGCAGATGACGAAACGGATGAAGCAAGCGTAGAAGAGTAAAAAATAGCAAAATACTAAACGGCCTGCTTAGCAGGCCGTTTTTATTTGTGGATAAAATTTCAGCTTACAGCTGTTCGCTATTGTCTCGTGCTCGTCATAAAATAACGTTATAATAGTAAAATGTGCGCAGCAACTAGCGCATTGCACACACATTTTGGAGAAAGAGTTTGTTAGCTGTTATACGTATTTTAATTATTGTGCTGTTTATATTATTAAGCTGCTTGTTTGGTTTGTTGTTGTCAATTGTAAGGCCATTTCATCCAAATAATGTGCACGTGATTGCCGGTTGGTTTGGGTCGATGGCTAAAATGCTAGGCGTAAAGCTGGTATTAAAACGCCACCCTGATGCAGAAAATATTGGCCCTGCGGTATATATATCAAATCATCAAAATAGCTATGACTTATTTACCGTACCAGCCATGGTGCCTAAAAACTGCGTAAGTTTAGGCAAAAAAAGCTTAAAGTGGATCCCATTTTTTGGTCAGCTTTATTGGTTGTCGGGAAATATATTAATAGATAGAGCAAATCGCTCTAAAGCAGCAGGGACTATTTCAAGAGCGGCTGAAAAAATTAAACAAAATGGTTTATCTGTTTGGGTTTTTCCTGAAGGCACTCGCAGCTATGGTCGTGGTTTACTGCCTTTTAAAACTGGCGCATTTCATACTGCTTTAAGTGCAGATGTACCCATAGTTCCGGTATGTATGAGCACAACAGATAAAACTATTAAGCTAAACCGCTGGGATAATGGTACAATTTACATCGAAATGTTAGCGCCTATATCACTTGATAAAAAAGTTGGCGCCCGCGAACAGGCTGCCCAAGTGCATAGTATTATGGCTGCTAAAATAACTGAATTAGATGCTCAAGTGAGAGATAAATAATGGAAAACTGGCGTGAAATAAGTGAAGACATCGTAAGTTCACTACTTGAAGATGGTTCTGATCCTGAAATACTTTACGAAGTAGAGCACCATTTTGTATGTGAAGACTTTAGCAAATTAGAGCAAGCTGCTTTAGCTGCTTTTAAATTAGGCTACGATGTTGAAGAACCTGCTGAACTTGAGCTTGAAGACGGCAGTAAAATTTGGAGCTTTGACATAGTAGTTGAAGCCGAGCTAGACGTTGAAGTAATAATGGAAGACGTTGATAAACTAGCAGCGCTTGCTGTTGAGTGTGACGTTGAATACGACGGTTGGGGTACTTACTTTCAAGAGTAATTTAACCAATTAGTTTTAAGAGGGCGAGCATTGTAAAGTGCTCGCTTTTTTTATGCCTATAAGTCCCATTTGTTACGTCACTTTTAATATTTACTCTCAGTTTTACCGTTTTCGCATGCCTCACATTAAGCTATATACCACCTTTATTGGTATTACCAATTAAATTTATGTTATTGCCAATTTTATTTTGATATAAAAATAATAGTTAAAAAAAGCAGCGTGTTCATTTTTTATTAAGCTTAATTGTTTTTATTGGTAAGTGAGGTTTTTATTTTGCTACTACTTATTTCTTAAATTTAAAAATAATTAATTTTTATTCTTTTTGTGTACCTATTAAGTAACGTGATGATTTTAATATTTAAATAAGCATATAGAAATAAATAATTTAGTAAAACCAATACTTAATTGCTATTAACTAGCTTGTTGACATATTGGTAACAAAAAATATAGCCTTTGTATCGCCATCTGGCACAAGCTTTTGGTAATACCAATTATTGGTTTTATATTTGTTTTTGTAACCAGTTATTTTATTGCCAAAATATTCATACACAAATCAGAAGCCTGATTGAATGGTGTGATCTAAGTTTTAGTGAGTGTCACTAAACTACGTAGTTAGGTTATTTTTATATTCAGGTTTAAAGGAATAAAGATAATGATTAACCATAAAAAATTATTAATTTGTACAGCTCTTACTGCAAGTTCTGCGTTATCGCATGCCGCAACGATTAACAATGCGGGTTTTGAAAGTGGCTTTAGTGAGTGGAATGAAACAGAGCCCGCAGCAATATCTTCAGATGCGTACAGTGGTTCAAAATCGCTAAAAATTCAGGGTAGCCCTGCTCGCGTTTATCAAGTTGTGGATATTCAACCCAACACTGAATATACATTAAGCGCTTATGTACGTGGAAAAGGGCAAATTGGTGTTAACGATTTAAACGGTTTATTTAAAAATAAAACCTTTGATGTTTCTTCATGGACCAAAGTAACTAAAACTTTTACATCAGCAAACACCAATTCATTACAAGTATTTGCTAAGCACTACAACAGCTCTAGCGACGTTCGCTTTGATAGCTTTTCGTTGGTTCAAGGCAGTGGTAGCGACAATGGTGGCTCAGATGGTGGTACTGATAACTCAGGTGGTGGCTCAAATATTCCAAGTAGTATTGCCAGTGGCAGTATATTCGATTTAGAAGGGGATAACCCAAACCCATTAGTTAACAATAGTACGTTAGTATTTGTACCTTTAGAGGCGCAGCACATTACACCTAACGGGAATGGCTGGCGTCATGAGTATAAAGTAAAAGAAAGCTTACGTGTTGCTATGACACAGTCTTATGAGGTATTTGAAGCAACGGTAAAAGTTGAAATGTCTGATGGCGGTAAAACAATTATTTCACAGCATCACGCCAGCGATACCGGTACAATTTCTAAAGTGTATGTTTCTGATACCGATGAGTCAGGCTTTAACGACAGCGTAGCAGGTAATGGTATTTTTGATGTGTACGTTCGTTTGCGTAATACCAGCGGTAACGAAGAAAAGTATGCGTTAGGCACCATTACAAGCGGTGAGTCTTTTAATCTGCGAGTCGTAAATAATTACGGTGATGTAGATGTAAGTGCGCTAGGTAATTCGTTTGGAATCCCTGTAGAGGATGATTCTGAATCTTACTTTAAGTTTGGTAACTACTTACAATCTCAAGATCCGAATACACTCGATAAATGTGGTGAACCAGGTAACTCTAATTCATTTAAAAATTGCTTTGAAGATTTAGGGATTACTCAATCTAAAGTAACGATGACCAATGTGAGTTATACCCGTCAAACAAACTAAGTAGTTATTAATTTATGGCCACTCAATTGAGTGGCCATATTAAAGTAGCGTTAATTTACAACCACTTTTTGTTTTTAAAATACACGCCAATACCACCTGTAAGTACAATTAAAAATATAACAAATGCACTAAATGCATAGGGGTTTTCGGTACCCGGTATACCGCCAACGTTTACACCTAAAAGACCTGTTAAAAAGCCTAACGGTAAAAATAATGCAGCCACAACCGACATTACATACATGCGTTGGTTTAATTGTTCAGACACTTGGTTAGTAATGGTTTGTTGAATAATTTGCGCGCGCTCTATTGCGCTATCTAGCTCTTCTAAATAACGAATAAGTAAATTTGTGGTTTCGTTTAACTTTGCTTTATCGTCATCTAAAAGCCACAGGTATTGGTTATTAACCATTAAAGTGAGTGCTTCTTTTTGCGGTTTTAAATAGCGCTTTAAAGCAATAGTCTGGCGCCGAAGCTGCGATAAACCTTGGTTATCAAATTTTTTACTTGGTTCGTCAATTTCTTCTTCAAATTCATCGAGCGTTTCATCAAGTGAATCAATCACTGTTTGCATACGTGATGTCAGCTTTTGTGTAATTGAGCACACTAATTCTGAAATTGAACTAGGGCCTTTATTCGCATTAAGCTCTGCTAATATATCTTGAATTGATAACAACCGGCGCTTTCGGGTTGTTATAACCACTGACTCACTAATGAATAGGCGAATAGATACCATGTCTTCAGGGCTTTGCGCAGGGTTTAAATTTACGCCACGTAAAAACAACATATGCCCATTGGTGGTGGGCGTTAAACGAGGGCGGGTTTCATCAGCTATTAACGAATCAAGCTCAAAGTCGGTTAAGTGAGATTGCGCCTTTAACCACTGTACCGCCTCTGTTTGGCTGTAATCCATGTGTATCCACAGTTTACCTTGGCTAGGTTGCCAGTTATTTAAATCGCGGGTGTTTTCAATTGCGCGTGCGCCGCCTTTTTCATCAAGCACCAATGCGTGTAGTAAACCATTAATCATCTTTAAACTCTTATAATAGTGTATTTCTAATACAGTTAACTATAGTGTATCTACTTAGCTGCTTACAAACTTACCTTTATTTTTAATAAGTTAAGTTTATTTTACAAAATATACGCAGAGTATTTATGTGCAATAAAGCAGCTATAGCCTGTAATCAGCAAGGGGCGCATTGTGTGAATAGTTCCCATAAAAGATCAATTTAATTTTCTCATCGACTAGATAAATTTATTTCGTTGGTGTTTTTTCACCCGTAGCGTATAAGTCACTTTTTTATTAAGGGCACATTTATGACAGCAAAGATCACAGTTGGTTGGCGTGAGTGGTTAAGTTTACCCGAGCTTGGCATCGAGAAAATTAAAGCAAAAGTTGATACTGGCGCCCGCACTTCATGTATTCATGCAATTAACATTGAAGAGTACGAAGAGGGCGGTGAAAAGTGGGTAAAATTTATAGCCCAGCCTTTGCAAGACGATGAGCAAACACGCATTACTTGCAAAGCAAAGGTTAAAAAAATTAAGGCCGTAACCAGCTCTAGTGGGCAAAAAGAGTTACGGTACTTTATAGAAACAACATTGCATGCAGGGCAGCACAGCTGGCCAATAGAAGTCACTTTAACGAGTAGAGCAACAATGAAGTTTAGAATGTTACTAGGGCGTACAGCCATGGAAAATCGTATAGTCGTTGATCCGGCTTTATCTCATTTATTAGATAGTTAAGGTTTTAACTATGAAAATTGGTATTTTATCTCGCAACAGAAATTTATATTCAACTCGCCGCTTAATTGAAGCGGCAGAGGCACGCGGTCATGAAGTTAAAGTGATTGATGCGCTTCGTTGTTATATGAATATAAACTCAGAGCAGCCAGAAATTCACTATCGCGGTGAAAACTTAAAAGAATTTGACGCTATTGTCCCGCGTATTGGTGCATCAGTTACATTTTATGGCTGTTCTGTTTTACGTCAGTTCGAAATGATGGGTGTTTACCCTGTTAACGAATCGGTGGCTATCTCTCGTTCGCGCGATAAATTACGTTCGCTTCAGTTACTTTCACGCAAGGGCGTAGGCATGCCGGTAACCGGTTTTGCAAGCAAACCCGATGATGTTAAAGACTTACTTGAAATGGTAGGCGGTGCACCTGTAGTTATTAAGCTACTTGAAGGCACACAAGGTATTGGTGTGGTACTTGCCGAAACGCGCAAAGCGGCTGAAAGTGTTATTGAAGCGTTTATGGGCTTAAAAGCCAATATTATGGTTCAAGAATATATTAAAGAAGCTGGCGGTGCCGACATTCGCTGTTTTGTATTAGGCGATAAAGTAATAGCAGCCATGAAACGCCAAGCTCAGGAGGGGGAGTTCCGTTCAAACCTTCACCGTGGTGGTAGCGCTACACTTGTACGCATTACACCAGAGGAGCGTAAAACGGCTGTAGCTGCAGCAAAAGCAATGGGCTTAAATGTAGCGGGTGTTGACTTACTTCGCTCATCTCGTGGACCACTGGTAATGGAAGTTAACTCTTCACCAGGCCTTGAGGGTATTGAAGTAGCAACAGGTAAAGATATTGCGGGCATGGTAATCGACTTCATCGAAAAAAATGCTGCTATTAAAGGAACAGCAACTCGTGGCAAAGGTTAAAATTAACCGTCCTTTTACCTTATTAGGTGAAAGCGTAGGCGTAGGTGAGCGTAAAACACTTGCCTTGGAGGCTGCAAAACTCTACACCCATTCACCGCTTAATATTCCTATTGAGGTGGTTAATGGTGTGATGGAAGGCCCTGTACTTATGGTATGTGCAGCTATTCATGGTGATGAGCTAAATGGTGTAGAAGTTGTACGTCAGCTGCTCTCTAAAATAGATGCAAGCCAACTGCGCGGAACCATCATTGCGGTGCCTATTGTTAATGTGTTTGGCTTTATTCATAAATCGCGGTATTTACCCGATAGACGTGATATGAACCGTAGTTTTCCGGGCTCTGAGCGCGGATCGCTAGCTGGGCGTATGGCACATATGTTTTTTAATCAGGTGGCGGTACATTGTACTCACATTATTGATTTACATACCGGTGCCATTCATCGTACTAACTTACCGCAAATACGCGCCAATTTAGAAGATGAAGCAACAGCGGATATGGCTAAAGCATTTGGCACACCAGCGGTAATAAACGCATCCCTGCGTAATGGCTCGCTAAGAAGTGAAGCCGCTAACTTAGGTATACCGGTTATTACTTACGAAGCCGGTGAAGCACTTCGCTTTGATCCTATTGCTATTGCAGCAGGTGTGCAGGGGGTGGATTATGTAATGCGTCATTTAAAAATGATCCGTGGTAAACGTCCTAAAAAACTACCAGAACCTATTATTGCAGGGTCTACAAGTTGGATACGTGCTGAGGTAGATGGCATTGTGCGCGCACAAGTATCGCTTGGTGAGCATGTAGAAAAAGGCCAAGTGCTGGCATATATAAGTAGCCCTTTAGGGGATTCTGAGCTTGAGCTTTTAGCGCCTAAAGGCGGTATTGTAATTGGTCAGCAAACTATGCCATTAGTAAACGAAGGAGATGCAGTATTCCACCTCGCTTACTTTGCAAATGACAATAGCTTAGTAGAGCAGCAACTAGAGCATTTTATTGACGAAATAAATGATTTAGATGAAGAGCTTAAAACAGCTGAGCTAAATAACTAGTCTTAATTGTGGTTAGTTAAGTATTAAAAAGCCGCAGTAGGTAATTTACCTACTGCGGCTTTTTTGTGAATATGACTTTTTAAACTATGTCTTTTTAGGGCCTATAATGCGCTTAATTGCCGGCGCTTTAGTAGGCTTAGGCTCTTTTTTTAATACCATTACAGGGCGAGTAACAAATAGGTTATTTGGGTATACAACTCTGTGCCCATCTACATGCTCAAGCACGACGTTCATTAAGCCTAGCTCAACAATACGTCCTTCTACATGGTTTGCACCATCAACAATACGTACCCAGTAGCCAACATGAAAATCGTTCTGAATAAACATTAATAAAAAGGCGGTAAGGTTACTTAGTAACGACCAAGCAGCAAATAAAGCGACTCCTAACATAGCAAACAGCGATGAGCCTAAAACTAATAATCCGCGCAGTTCTATACCCCAAAATATCAATACTAAACACAGCACTACAAACGCGAGTATTACTTTTAATAGCAGTTCAGCTCTAAATTTACGATGAACATCTACTTTGCCTTTAATGGCTTTTTCGAGCAGCTTTTTAGTTATTTTTAATAAAAGAGGAAAAAGTAAAATGGCAATAAGGGTAACAATTAATTTATATTGCGTACCCATTAGCTCTAAAAGCGCAAACAATTCCAAAGTGTGCTCCCATGCTATTTATAAGCGAGTTTAAAGCGCTAGTTTAGCGCTTTCGTATGTTACTCGCTATTTAAAAGGTGTTTTTGACGCTAACTAACCACTGCACCGAATCAACATCGTCGTAGCTATCTAGAGGCGCTGCAATATCAATGTGGATCATGGTGCCAGAATTTGCTCTGCTTGGCGCTAAGCGCAGCCCAATACCGACATTTTTTAAAACATGATCGTTCTCGCCATTGTCTTCATCATTAAACCAAGCGCGGCCTACATCTAAAAAACCTGCTGCACCCACTTTAAATAGTTGCAGTAAATCGTATTCCCAGTAATAGCGTTTTTCTAAACTAACTAAAAAGCTACGATCGCCATGTTGGTAATCCATTGGGTAGCCGCGCAAACCTGTTTCGCCGCCTAATGTAAGCTGCTTATCGGCCGTTAAATTTTTAGCGTACTGCGCGCGGGCTTTAACATACCAAGACTGATCAACGCTGGTATTTAAATAATACTGAATTTGGCTGGTGGCTAAAAAGTTTTCTAGCTGTTTGTGTTCTTTATTCCAGTAGCCATCAAGCTCGGTACTAAAGCGCCAAAGCGTTCTGTCGGTAGTAAAGTGCGCTTTTTTAGCTTTAAAAGAATACACTGCACGGGTGTCGTCGTTACTTACAGATTCGTCTGAATAGCCTAATAGTGCTTTTATATTCCAACCTAAATTTAGATCTTCAGTGCGTGAAATACTGTCAAAGTTACGTACTTTTATGTAGCTGTCTTCAAACCAGTGCCCACTAATATAGGGGTAACTCAGCTTTCGGTTTTGAGCAAGCGGGGCAAAGGTGGTATCAATTTCTTCAAAGCTGTCTTCTTGGTTTACGTAGCCAAGCGTTAGGCGCTGCGTCCAACTGTCACTCAGTGCTTTTGAGTGACCTAAAAAAGCACTAAACAGATCGGTTGTTTGATCAAACTCGCTGTATTCATCACCACGGCGATACAGTGATTCTTCTCTTTGCTCAGAAAAGCTTTTAATACCATAACTATAAGGCGTATCTATGGCATAAAACGGGTAGGTGAGTTCTAATAAATGGCGTTTACCGTCGCTGTTGTCGGCATATTCTAAACGACCACGGTAGCGGGTTGATAAAATATTAGGGTCATCGTACACAAACAAGTAACCGTTACGATCGCTGTCGGTTGTGCGAGCAAGCGATAAACGTTTACCCCACCCAAATAAATTAGACTCTCGAAAGCCAATACTCGATTTATTTTCGCCCCCGCTGCGGCTAAAGCTTATTTCGGGTAATAGGGTCCATAAATCGCGAGTGACTACCGTTACGTCTACGTTGCCGTCGCAGTTTTCTGCAGCGCTTATTTGCGCGTCATATAAATAGCTTTGGCGGCGTAATAAACGCTCTGACTCAGCGAGTTTTTTTGCGTTGTATTTATCGCCTTGTTTAAACAGTAAAATATTACTAATAACATCGGGCTCGGTTTGAATATGGGCGCGATTAGCAAAGCGAAAAAGTGCGTTATTTTCTTCTTCAAGCTCGGTATTAAATACATTAAGTTGGGTTAGCGTAATTGAGGCTATTTGCGCATCACTGCGGCTATTAACGAGTGCAGTTTTGTCTTCTACTTCTCGGCGCAGGTTTTTATTTTTTTCTAAATGAGCTTGAGTGAGTGGGCAAGTGTCGGTTTTATCAGGCGCTTGCTGGGCAATAACGCTAGGCACGAAAAAGCTTAAAGCACTTAAGCTAATAAAGCATTGGGCCATCCATTTCTTATTCACCATTAAACCTCTTTACTGCTACGTAGCAACTGCATATCGTAATATCAGCTTACATCATTGTTATTACAATGTAAGTAAAAGGTATGGATTTTGAAACGAATTAATTGTTACTTGCTTACACGTTTGTTAATTAAGGCTTTGTAGTGTATTTATCACTCAAAATTAGCTTAAATAAAAGGCAAGAGCCGCTAATAAGTGCTCGGCCTCTAGGCCTTCACCGTTAATCCAAATACTTTCGCTGTAGTGTTCAAAGTTTAAATTAAACGTATGTTGTTGGTAGCTAAAGCGAACTTGATGGCGATCTGCACCTGCTGAATACTCACTAATAGTAATATCATCTGCGTGCAAAAATAGTGTGCTCCACAACTCAAAGTCTTCATCGTGTGGTGGCTCTACAGGGCTAACTACAATGCATTTATGGGCGTGATCGTATTCTATTTGAGTCATAGGGTTCTTAATTGGTCGCTAAGTAATTGCGAATTGCAGTTAAAAATTCGCCGCCATATTTATTTAATTTGGTAAAGCCCACTCCCGACACTTTTAAAAACTCGCTGTCGTTTGTAGGGATTAACTGCGCCATTTCGGCTAACGTTTTATCGTTAAATACAACATAAGGCGGTACGTCATCGGCATCAGCGAGTTCTTTACGTAAGGCGCGTAGGCGGGCAAATAGTTTTTTATCGTAATTAAACTGGGCAAGTTTGTCTTGGTAAACGTGTTTAGCTTGTAAGCGAGGTTCAGCCATTTGCAGTGCGTATTCACTTTTAAGTACGGCGCGGGCTGCTTCGGTTAAGCGAAGTGATGCACCTTGCGTTATATCTTGGCTTAGTAAACCCTGATGAATAAGTTGGCGCAAAATACTAAGCCAAAACTCACTGCTTTTATCTTTACCTATGCCGTATGTACTTAATTCGTGATGGTTGTTGTCGCGTATGCGACTGGTATTTGCGCCGCGTAATAACTCAACAATATAACCTAAGCCAAAACGCTGCCCAGCCCGGTAAACACACGAAAGCGCCTGTTGCGCTACTAATGTGCCATCAAAGCTTTTTGGCGGATTTATGCAAATATCGCAGTTACCACATTGCTCGCGTTTGTACTCACTAAAGTAATTAAGGAGAATTTGACGTCTGCAGGTTTGTGCTTCGGCAAAACTTGCCATAGCGTTAAAGCGCTGCTCTTCTACGCGGCGGCGCTGTTCATCGTCTATATCTTCAAAAAAGCGCCTAACGCGGCCAATATCGGCAGGGTCAAAATACATTATGGCTTCGGCGGCGAGTCCATCACGACCAGCACGCCCGGTTTCTTGATAGTAGGCTTCTATACTTTTTGGAATATCGTAATGCAATACAAAGCGCACATTCGGTTTATTTATTCCCATACCAAAGGCCACGGTTGCAACCACTATCTGTATGTCGTCGCGGGCAAATCCCGTTTGTACAAATTGGCGCTGCTCGTTACTCATACCTGCATGGTAAGCAGCTGCATTAAGCCCTGCATCTGCCAGTTTTTCGGCAATGTCGTCTACACGTTTACGGCTGGTGCAGTAAATAATACCGCTTTGATTTTTTTGCTCTTTTAAATAGCGCAGTAGTTGCGCCATAGGTTTGAATTTTTCTTCTAGTGTGTAACGAATATTAGGTCTGTCGAAACTGCCGGTATGGATATAGGGGTGTTGTAGTTTTAATTGTTCAACTATATCAAAGCGAGTGGCTTTATCGGCTGTGGCAGTAAGTGCCATCATAGGTACATGAGAAAAACGTTGTTTAAGCTCGTTTAATCTAAAGTAATGGGGTCTAAAATCGTGGCCCCAATGGGATACACAGTGCGCTTCGTCTATGGCAAAGAGGCTTACATTTAGGTGCGATAAACGCTCTAAAAAGTCACGTTGCAATACTTTTTCAGGGGCTACATATAATAGTTTAATTAATCCCTGATGGAGCTGTTGATACACTAACTGCTGTTCTTCTCGCGCTAGGCTATTATTAACGTAAGCTGCTTTTACACCCAGTGCCTGCAGCTGTGTTACTTGGTCTTGCATAAGCGATATAAGCGGAGAAATAACCACGGTAACGCCTTCAAGTACTAAAGCCGGAACTTGGTAGCACACTGATTTACCACCGCCTGTTGGCAGTAGTACTAAGGAGTCTTGGCCGTTTATAGCTGCGTCGATCACTGCTTTTTGGCCATCACGAAACTCACTGTAACCAAACACTTGTTTGAGGACAGTTTCGGGTTTACGCACGAGCGTGCTAGGTGTAGGCGTTAATGTATTCATCGGCGGCTATTTTAGAGTTTTTTTTATAGGATGTCTTTAACTTAGCGATAAATGATTTAAGTTAGTGCCTCGTAGTTTTGCCCAAGTTATGCTTTACTCATCGTACCAGTGTTACATAGAGAATAATAATGAATAAAGAAATGTTAATTGAACAAGTAGGCGCGCTGTTTGTAAATGGTATGCCATTCAATCAGTTTTTAAATATCTCGGTAGAGTCGCTTAGCCCAGAGCAAGCTAAAATAAGCTTTCCTTGGCAGGACGTATTTATTGGTAATCCTGCGCAAAAAATTCTCCATGGTGGCATTATTTCAGCTGTGCTTGATAATGTAGGCGGCATGCTTGCTGCTGCCAGTGTAATCGATAAATTAACCGATATAGATATGCCAAGCGTACAGCAAAAACTTGCCACTTTAGGCACTATTGACTTGCGCACCGATTACTTACGCCCAGGCAAAGGGGAGCACTTTATTGCGAGTGCCACACTCATTCGTTCAGGTAATAAAGTATGCGTGTGCAGAATGGAGCTACATAATGAAAAGTCAGTACAAATAGCGTTTGGTACAGGTACGTATTTAGTGGGGTAAAGCCGCTAATTAAGTACTGCTAAATAAAATACTTTGCCTTGCGTTTAGGTTTACTCACCTCAAAATAAATCACTTAATTATATGAATTGATATAAACTGTCGGCCTTTTAGTATTAGTAAGTATTATTTATGTCGATGGAAAACGAGCAGCGTAAAGGTGGTATTTTTGCTTGCCTAGCCTTTTTAATGTGGGGCCTCGCGCCTATTTATTTTAAGCAAATTCAGCATGTTTCGGCCTTTGAAATTTTAACGCACCGTGTGGTGTGGTCTGTCGTTTTTTTAGTGCTTGTGGTGAGTGTACTCAAGTATTGGGATAAGGTTAAGCGCATTGTAGTGCAGCCCAAAATTATGCTTATGTTAGTACTTACATCGTCTATATTGGGCTTTAATTGGGGTTTGTTTATATGGGCGGTTAATAACAACCATATGCTTGATGCCAGTTTAGGTTACTACATAAACCCGCTACTTAACGTTTTGCTGGGCATGCTATTTTTAGGCGAGCGCTTGCGTAAACTACAGGGGTTTGCGGTATTTTTAGCGTTTGCAGGAGTGGTACTGCAACTTGTAAGTTTTGGCTCGTTCCCTGTGGTGGCATTTTCATTGGCTACCTCATTTGCAATTTATGGTTTATTACGCAAAAAGCTGCCTGTAGAGGCACTCCCAGGTATTTTACTTGAGGCGCTCATACTGCTGCCTGTTGCGTTAATTTATTGGTGGGTCATGGCGCCAACGCCTACCTCAGATTTAATTGTGAATGATTGGCATACCAATGCACTACTCATTAGTGCTGGTATTATTACTACCTTACCACTACTTTGCTTCACTGGGGCCGCTAAACGTCTGCAGTACACAACACTTGGCTTTTTCCAATACATAGGGCCAAGCTTAATGTTTATGCTAGCAGTGGTATTTTACGATGAGGTGTTTGATGCCGAGCGAGTGATTACGTTTGCGTGTATTTGGAGTGCCTTAGCAATATTTACGTGGGATTCGTATCATCAGTCGCGCAAACGTAAAAAGGCGGCAATTACAGCCGCCGAGGTATAGGTGTTACAGCCTAGCTAACTACCTTATTACGGCCGGTTTCTTTAGCGTCATATAGCTTTAAATCGGCCTGCTTTAGTAATTCATCTATTTGGTAAATTGGGCCACTTGCAAAGCCAATTGAAATGGTAAATTTAATTTTCTCTTGGCTAAACTCTTGGCTGTTTAATTCTATAAATTGCCTAAAGCCTTCTAATCGCTTTAATGCTTGCGCTGTTGTGGTTTCGCTAAAATAAACCGCAAACTCTTCTCCGCCCAAACGAGCTACCAACTGTTTTTCAAAATACTTTTTAAAGCATACCGATAAACCTTTTAATACATCGTCGCCAGCATCATGACCATAAGTGTCATTAATTGATTTAAAGTGGTCTATATCAAGCATGGCTAGTGCGCCATCACTATTTAATTTTTTTAGGTGTTTTAGTGACTTGCTCGACTCTTCAAAAAAGTAACGTCGGTTTGGTAATTTGGTTAAGTAGTCGGTGTTAGCTTGTCGCTTTATAGTGGCTATTTGCTCAAGCATGTCGACGTTTTGACTAAGCCGACAATAAAATTCTTCGCTATTAAAAGGTTTATGTAAATAATCGTTAGCACCATTTTTTAAAAATAGACTCGAAAGTGCCGATGAATCAGCGCCAGAAATGCCAATAATGGCTTTCTCATCATTGCTATAGAGCCGGCGTATTTCTGCGCATAACTCATCGCCATTCATGTTAGGCATTTCGTTATCGGTGATAATAACCGATACATCTTTTTGGCTTTCCAATACTTCTAGTGCTTGTTTACCATCTTTGGCTTCAAGAATTTGATACTTGTGGCGCTTGAGTAAACTACAAATATATTTACGTGTTGATGTTGAGTCATCAACCACTAAAACTTTAACATTTTCATTACGAGGTAGGCGTTGTAATTGCTTTTCAAGGTATTGATAGGCTTGTTTATTTTCTTTTATTATGTAATCGATAATAGGGTGTTTTTCTACTGTATCGCGGGTTTGTTTATCGATATTGCCGGTCATTACTATGGTTGGGATTTCTGCAGCGATAGTGCAGGGGATTGCTTCACCTGCGGGCGCGTCAGGTAAAATAAAGTCTACAACAGCGCAAAAATAGCTGTTTTGCTCAACAAGCTTTTTTGTTGCCTCTAAAGACTCTGCTATATCTACTTCGTAGCCTACCTTTAGCGCAATATGCTTTTGCACACGCGCTATAGTAGGCGTATCTTCAACTATTAATATTCTTCGCGTCACATAGTTACCTTGTTTAATATTTTGCAAAAGTATTTGCTAATACAAGTTGTAACTGCTAAAACGCAAAAAAGCAAATAACTTAGTGGCTTACAAGCTATCTGATTCTGAATAATAGTCTTGGCTAATGGGTGCTGGCCCTGACATTTTTGAACGACCAAACAAAGTATGAAACTTTGTTTTACAGGTGGTAAGTTTAAGGTATTTAACCCAAGCTTTTTCTATTGGGTTTGCAGCTTCTTGAGCACCAAAGGCTACTGCAACAAACTGTTCTTGGTAAGCATTTTGAGGTGCTAGCGTTTTATTATACAAACCTTTTAACACAACACCGTGTTGCTCTAGTATGCTAGCTTCTAATAAAGTGAAATTTCCGCTGCGGCTAAATCCGCGAGGAAAGTTTTGATCATCATAAAATTGACGTTGGCTCACAAACGCTTGGCGAAGTAGTGAAATATCATTGCTCATAGCTTAATCCTCATACCTAGTTTATTGGTGGAGTATGATGCAAGTTTGGCAATTTATTAAACAAGTTATTTTTATCGTGAGGATAAAAAATTGGATATAGATTTATTAAAAACATTTGTAGAAGTTGTACGAACTCGTCACTTTGGTAAAGCAGCCGAAAACCTTTATATTACTCAATCTGCGGTGAGTTTTAGAATTCGACAACTTGAGCAAGGCTTAGGCGTTAACTTGTTTATTCGCCAGCGCAATAATATTCAATTAACAGCGCCAGGCGAGCGTTTACTTCCGCACGCTAAAATGATTATTACCGGTATGCAGCGTGCAAAAGTCGATGTAGCGCTTGCCGATAATATGCATAAGCAAATCAGCTTGGCGGGTACGCCTAATATATGGGATGCCTTTTTACAATTTGGTATTACTAATATTGTATCGGCTATGCCGGGTGTATCTTTGGTTGCTGAAGTAAAAGCACAGCAAGAGAGTACGCGTTTGCTATTAGAGCGCACACTCGATTTAGCGATTTTATTCGATCCTCCTAAAGTAGATGAATTAGTAGTGGAGCGAATTTGTGAACTGCCTATTATTCCGGTAAGTGGCTACGATACAGCAACCAATGAAAACTTTTTTGATAACCAATATGTTTATGTTGACTGGGGAACCACCTTTTCACTTTGGCACGCGCGCCAATTTACGGGTAAAACTCCGCCTTACTTTAGAACCAGCACCGGACGTATTGCACTGGATTTAATACTACAGTGTGGTGGCAGTGCATTTATTCCTGAAGTTCTGGTTGAGTCGCACCTCGAAAAAGGTGAGTTATTCCATATTAAAGATGTAGAACACACCTCGCGTGATATTTTTGTGGCATACCATAGAGATAACGATCAGAAAGAATTAATAGAGACGCTTATTAATTTATTACCAAAAATAAATACACTTCACCTTCTTGATGAAAGCTAAATACGAACTATGATTTTATTAAAGTCAAATAGGTACAGTTTTGTATATTAAATATTCATGTCGTTTTGTTTTCAGATTTAATTCACTTTTATTAAAATAAAAAGACAAAAATGTTTCCTTTGTAATATATCTGTCATTTAACAGTGACAAACTGCAGCTGTTTTAAAAATTAGTCTTGTGATTATCGAGGAAATAGCATGAAATTTGTAAAATCGAGCTTATGTGTCGCTTTATTAAGTGGTTTGTCTTTCAACGCTTTTGCAGACGTTGATGTATACGGTAAAGCTAATGTTACTGTGCAGTCGTCTGATGATGGTGAAGGGTCTTTCACTGAAATTAAAAGTAACGCATCTCGCTTTGGCCTAAAAGGTTCTGAAAAAATAACAGATGGCTTAGAAGCAGTTTATAAGTTTGAGTTTCAAGTAGATGTGTCTGATGCTGACTCAAAAGGCGATAACGACGACAACATTTCTGCACGTAACCAATATGTTGGTTTAAAAGGTGCTTATGGTCAGGTTGTTGTTGGTCGTAACGATACAGCACTTAAGCAGTCTCAAGGTAAAATGGATTTATTTAACGACCTTGAAGGCGATATTAAAAACGTATTTAAAGGTGAAAACCGTTTAGGTGATTCAATCACTTACACTTCTAAAACATACGAAGGCTTTAAAGTACTTGCTACATTTATTGCTGAAGACGATGTAGATGCAGACAACGGTTATTCAATGGCGGTTACTTACGGCGACTCAGCTCTTAAAAAGAGCGCGGTATACGCATCGGTTGCGGCTGATAGCGAAGTTAACGGCTACGACGTAGTTCGTGCGTCAATCCAAGGTAAAGTTGAGAGCTTTAAACTAGGTGCAATGTACCAAACGCAAGAAAAAGTAGATGGCAGTGCAGAAGCTGACGGTTACTTACTAAATGCAGCTTACAGCATGGGTAAAAACACCTTTAAAGTACAATACCAAGCAATGGACTTTGACGATAGCGAAGATAAAACAGCGATTTCTGTAGGTGTTGATCACAAGTTTAATAAAAACATCAAAGTATTTGGTTTTTACTCAAGCTTTGATATGGACAACAATGTTGACCAAGATTACTTAGGCCTAGGAATGGAATACAAGTTTTAACCAAAGGTTAAAACACTCCCTTTTTAACCGCGCTCCTTTGAGCGCGGTTTTTTTTGCTTTAAATTATTTACTTACCCGCCCATAATAGAGCTTCGTTTGGAATGAGGTGCAAGTCCTCAACTATTCCCGTAACTGTAATTAGCAAACTGCTTTAAGTCAGATACAAACGAGTAATACTAATAAGCATAAATAGCAGAAAAATTTAAGACGTTAATTTATTAACGTTAAATTGGCTCTATATTTAAGTTGGTTGGTATAAATTTTAACGAGCGGGTTTACTCATATTTTTATTAATGCACTATTTTTGTGCTGTTAGTGAGTGCACGCCTACCAAGGACTCACTATTGCACACTGAATCAGCGCCTAATGCGGCTCTAGTAAACGTTGAAAATGTTTCGTGGAGGGCGGCCAACAAAAGCATCTTAAACAATATTAATTTGCAAATACCGTCAGGCAAGTTTGTTGGGTTAATAGGCCCAAATGGGGCTGGTAAGTCGAGCTTGTTACGTTGCTTATATCGCTTTAATAGGCCAACGTTAGGCAAAATCACCTTTAATCAACAAGATATATGGCAACTCAAAAGTGAAGATTACGCCAAGCATGTGGCTGTAGTTTTGCAGGAAACGCCCTCTCAATTTAACCTTTCTTTATATGATGTAGTTGCACTTGGGCTTACCCCTCATAAATCGTTATTTAGCTCTACAACGCAAAGTGACAAACAAAAAATTACCCAAGCAATTGCCACTGTTGGGCTTGAGCAACAGTGTAATCAAAGTTTTGAGTCGCTCTCTGGCGGCGAAAAGCAACGCGCTCTAATTGCGCGCGCAATAGTGCAGCAGCCGCAGCTGCTAATTATGGACGAGCCAACTAGCCATTTAGACGTTAAATACCAAATACAAGTAATGGAGCTGGCTAAATCGCTAGGTGTAACGGTATTTGCGTCATTTCATGATTTAAATCTTGCCGCTGCAATGTGCGATGAACTAGTTGTTATTAAAAAGGGCGAAATTACGCATACTGGTACGCCTTTGCAGGTACTTAGCGAAAATATGCTCGCCGAGGTTTTTGAAGTTTGCGCACAAGTAACTCATCACCCGCAATTATCAAAATCGGGGAGTAGCATTCCTCACATCACTTACTTTTATGGTTATTAATAACATGACTGTAAATAAAAAAAATCAATTAGCTTTACTTATTACTGCGTTTCTAATCGCTATATTAAGTTTATTTAGCGCACTTAATTTTGGCGCGGCCGAAACCAATATAAACGATGTAATAACCGGTATTTTATCCTCTGGTGAAGGCTCTTTTAATGCACGTATTATTTACGAGTTAAGGCTGCCACGCACGTTACTTGCGTTTATGGCTGGAGCCGGTTTAGCTATTGCGGGGCTTATTTTGCAAACCGTGACACGTAATCCGCTTGCCGATCCGTATTTATTTGGCATATCGTCGGGGGCCTCGTTTGGTGTTGTTGTGATAATGTCGGTTGCAGGCATTAGCGCAGGATTTATGCTATCAGGGGCGGCACTTTTAGGTAGCCTTTTGGCTATGGGACTATTAATACTCATTGCTGGTAGGCAGCAAAATGCACAAGTAGAGTCTATGTTGCTTGCAGGTGTTGCGCTGTCGTTTTTATTTAGTGCTTTTACCAGCTTGCTACTTTATTGGAGCGACCCACAAGCCGTTGCTGCTATTTTATTTTGGACGCTAGGCAGTTTTGCTCGTGCGCAATGGGCCACACTATGGTTACCATTTTTAGTTATTGTGGTGTGTATTAGCTTTATGTTGAGCTTTAAAAGGCAGCTAAATGCTATGTTATTGGGCGATGAAAGCGCAACAACACTTGGCGTGCGGGTTCACCGTTTTAGAATTTTAATGTTGGTGCTAAGCTCGTTAATTACCGCAGTGCTGGTGGCTTTATGTGGCGGTATTGGCTTTGTAGGTTTAATGGTGCCGCATATAGTGCGCTTTTTTATATCCCAAGGTAGTACAGCAGGATTATTGGTTACCAGTTTAGTAGGCGGCACCTTTATGGTGTGGGTAGATGTACTTTCACGCTCATTATTAAAAAACCAAGAGCTACCTGTAGGTGTTATTACTGCTGCTATTGGCAGTGTGTTTTTTTTAAGTTTATTGTTTTTTAGAAAATCAAAGGTGTAATGCTAATGAAAACCTTAATGGTACAAGGCACTACATCAGACGCGGGTAAAAGCACATTAGTTGCCGCGCTTTGCAGAGTGTTTGCCAATCAAGGTGTAAAAGTAGCGCCTTTTAAACCGCAAAATATGGCATTAAATAGCGCAGTAACAAAAGAGGGTGGCGAAATTGGCCGTGCTCAGGCGTTACAAGCTATAGCTGCAAAAGTGGAGCCTTTAAACGACTTTAACCCCATATTACTCAAACCCAATAGCGATACCGGCGCACAAGTTATTATTCATGGTAAAGCCATTAGCAATATGGAAGCGGGCAAATATCACGACTATAAAAAAGTGGCAATGAATGCCGTAATAACTTCGCATAACCGCTTAGCTAAAAACTTTGATCTACTACTTGTTGAAGGCGCAGGCAGCCCAGCTGAAATTAACCTACGTGAAAACGATATAGCCAATATGGGCTACGCAGAAGCGGTAGATTGCCCTGTCATAATTGTTGCCGACATTGATAAAGGCGGCGTGTTTGCACATTTAGTGGGTACATTAGCGCTATTAAGCGAATCAGAACAAGCGCGCGTAAAAGGCTTTGTTATAAACCGCTTTAGGGGCGATATAAGTTTATTGCAAAGCGGGCTTGATTGGCTTGAGCAATACACAAATAAGCCAGTGCTTGGTGTACTTCCTTACTTGCACGATTTAGCCCTTGATGCTGAAGACGCCGTAGCAATAAATAACACAGTGACAAATGCCACCATTAACATTGCAGTGCTTTTATTGCCTCATATTAGCAATCATACCGACTTTGACGCACTGCGTTTGCACCCCAACATTAATATTAACTATGTACGCCACACACAAGCGATCCCCGCGGTTGATCTGATCATTTTGCCTGGTAGTAAAAACGTACTAGGTGACTTAGCCTTTTTAAAAGGCGAAGGTTGGGACACACAAATAAAGCAGCACTTGCGTTATGGCGGCAAAGTACTTGGTATTTGTGGTGGCATGCAAATGTTAGGAAATACAGTTTATGACCCCGAAGGGGTAGAGTCATCGCTAAAAAAAGCCCAAGGGCTTAGCCTATGTGACTTTGAAACTACTTTAAGCACGCAAAAAGTACTCACTAAATTAACAGCAACACTGCAGTTAAATGATTTACAAACACCGTGTAGTGGCTACGAAATACATGCAGGTATTAGTAAAGGCGCAGCACTCAAAAAGCCATTTTTAATTTTTAATGAGCACCCAAATGGGTTTGTAAACGATGGCTTTATTAGTGACGATAATGCTGTGGCAGGCACTTATTTACATGGTTTATTTGATGAAGCCAACGCCACATCGCAAATTTTAAACTGGGTAAAACCAGAGGCTGTAATAAAGCCAATTAGTATTGCTAAGCACCGCGAACAGCAGTTAGAGCGCTTAGCCACTATGTGCGAGACGCACTTAAACATACAACAAATTATATCGATTTATGAAGGACACAATAATGACAGATAAAAGCAACGATAAGCACCAGCAACGCCAGCAAAAAGTAAAAGAGCAAGTAGATGCCCGTGTTGCCGCCGCGCAAGACGTAAAAGGTATATTCCAAGTAATCACAGGAAATGGTAAAGGTAAATCAACCTCGGGTTTTGGTGTGGTTGCACGTTGTGTTGGCCATGGTAAAAAAGCCGCAGTATGTCAATTTATTAAAGGCACGTGGGAGTGTGGCGAGCGTAATTTATTACAAGGTGCAGGGGTTGAATTTGCAGTAATGAATACAGGGTTTACATGGGATACACAAAATAAAGAGGCCGACACCGCTGCTGCGCAAGCCACCTGGCAGGAGTCTAAACGTATGCTTGCAGATAGCAGCATTGATTTAGTATTACTTGATGAACTTACCTATATGGTGACTTACGGTTACATTGACCTTGATGAAGTAGTTAATGCACTTAATAACCGCCCACCTATGCAGTCGGTTATTATTACTGGGCGCGCAGCGCATCGCACCTTAACAGACCTTGCAGACACAGTTAGTGAAGTACGTAATGTAAAACATGCGTTTGACTCAGGAATAAAAGCATTAGAAGGGTTTGATTACTAATGCACAAAGCGATTTTAGTCGCATTTGCTATTAGCTTATTTGGTAATGCAGTTGCTAGTGAGGTAACTGAGCCTAACAAGCTACGCATTGTGGCCCTTGCCCCGCACATAGTTGAGAACTTATACGCAATAGGTGCAGGCAGCAATATAGTTGGCACGGTTGATTACGCCGATTACCCAGCTGAGGCTAAAAGTATTGAGCGCATTGGGGGTTATTATGGTATTTCTCTTGAAAAGCTTTTAATGCTAAAGCCTGATTTAGTTATTGCTTGGAAAAGCGGAAACCAAAGTGAAGATTTAGAGCAAATAAAGCGCTTAGGAATAAACGTACATTTAAGTAATCCAACCACAATTAAGGCCCTTGCAGATGAGCTACTAACGCTAGGTAAATTAACAGGCCACATTAAACAAAGTCATAAAGTAGCTGATGACTTCATTAATAAATTTGAGGCAATAAAGCTGCGCCAACAAGGTAAAAAAACGCTCACTGCTTTTTATCAATTATGGGCAGAGCCCATGATGACAATAAATAAAAACACGTGGATTAATCAACTTATTGAAACCTGCAATGTACACAATGTATTTGCACAATCACCTACCGATTATCCGCAAATAAGTATCGAAAATGTCGTTGTACATAAGCCGCAAATTATTATTATTCCAGATGAAAAAGCCGACACGCCTCAACCTACAGTCAATTGGCAAAAATGGCCTGAAATTCCGGCTGTGAAATACAAACAATTTATCAGTGTAAATGCCGACTTACTGCATAGATTTACGCCGCGTATGCTAGATGGACTGGCCGATATGTGTGATAAAATAAACGAATCACGTAAACAGATTAAGAGTACACAATGAGCGATTGGTCAGCCTTTTTAAAAAACGAATTACAGCAGCCTTACATGCAGCAAACGTTAGAGTATGTAGCAAAACGCCGCGAAGAAGGTGTTGCTGTTTACCCGCCAGAGCCACAAGTATTTAGTGCTTTTGATGCAACAGAACTTAACAACATTCGCGTGGTTATTTTAGGCCAAGACCCATACCACGGTGAAGGACAAGCTCATGGCTTGTGTTTTTCAGTATTGCCAGAGGTTAAAAAGTTGCCACCTTCACTTAAAAATATGTACAAGGAATTGGCAACCGATATGTCTGGTTTTGCAATACCTGAGCATGGCTACTTACAAAGTTGGGCAGAGCAGGGCGTATTTTTATTAAATACGGTACTTACTGTTGAGCAAGGGCAAGCTCATTCACATAAACACTTAGGCTGGGAGCAATTTACCGATAACGTCATTGCGCATATAAACAAGCACTGCCAAGGCGTGGTGTTTATTTTATGGGGCGCACATGCGCAAAAAAAAGGTAAAAGCATAAACAGCGAACAACATCATGTTTTAAAAGGGCCGCATCCGTCTCCGCTTTCTGCGCACCGAGGCTTTTTTGGCTGTAAGCACTTTTCACAAACT
Source organism: Pseudoalteromonas espejiana DSM 9414 (assembly GCF_002221525.1). Taxonomy (NCBI): domain Bacteria; kingdom Pseudomonadati; phylum Pseudomonadota; class Gammaproteobacteria; order Alteromonadales; family Pseudoalteromonadaceae; genus Pseudoalteromonas; species Pseudoalteromonas espejiana. Next base: position 679,278 of record NZ_CP011028.1, read on the forward strand.
AATGAGTTATTACAATCTCAGGGTAATAAGCGCATTAATTGGCAGGTTTAAAAGTAATGCATTAAAAAAGGCTTTCATACGTGAAAGCCTTTTGATTAGTTGATGTGTATTAATATTAAAAATCTAACTCTTCAACATTAATACTGTCTGTAAAAAAGTTTAACTCCTGTAGTTCTTTACGTAAGCGCTGTTTATCTTTTATTGCTTCTATTTCACGCCATTTTCTTTTTTTATTTTTTTGAGAGGTTTTTCTCGTTGTATCAGGACCTTCTAATATCTCGACTACATCATTTAGGCTATCCATGTACTTCTCCTATTGATTTTATTGACCTCAAGAATACCTATACCACAGGCCTAGCTAAAATAGAATAAAAAAGTGACATTAATGTTACGAGGTTGTGATTTATTGATGAAGCTTTGTGCAAATAATTAGTGTTTTTTAGACATAAAAAAACGCCGCAATTGCGACGTTTTTTAAAGTACGTTTAAACCAATTACATTGCTTTAAAGCGTGCTTCTAGTTGTTCTTGTGCATCAGCAAAAGAGCGAATGCCTTCAGCTAGTTTTTCAGTCGCCATTGCATCTTGGTTATGTAACCAACGGAATTGTGACTCTGTAAGAGGAGCAGGTTTTGGCTCTTTAGGAATATCGCTTTCTAGTAAGTATTCCTCAGCGCCTTCTAAATTACCTAAATCTTCTAAAAGGTTAGGGCTAATAGTTAACTTGTCACAACCTGTAAGGGCAATAATTTCGCCCGTGTTACGAAAGCTTGCGCCCATAACAACGGTTTTGTAATCATGGCGTTTGTAAAATTCAAAAATGCTACGAACAGACTGAACACCAGGATCTTGTAACGGATCGGTTGGTTTTTCCATACCGTTAGCAACGTGCCAATCTAAAATACGGCCAACAAATGGCGAGATTAAAAATACGTTAGCATCTGCACATGCGCGTGCTTGGGCATCGCTAAACAATAAAGTAAGGTTACACTTAGTGCCTTCTTTTTCTAGTTGCTCAGCCGCTTTAATGCCTTCCCATGTAGAGGCAACTTTAATTAAAATTTTGTCTTTGCTAACGCCTTCTTTTTCGTAAAGGCTAAGTAGAGTATGTGCTTTATCAATAGTTGCTTGTGTGTCGAACGATAAACGAGCATCTACTTCAGTAGAAATATAACCAGGTACTATTTCGCTAATTTCTTTACCTAATAATACGGCAAAGTAGTCACATGCAAGTTCAAGCTGTTTAGCTGCATCTTGCTCTGTTTCTTTTGCGTAGCTCCAAGCTTTATCTAAATAAGGCTTATAAGCTTCAATCTCGCTCGCTTTTAATAAAAGCGACGGGTTTGTGGTTGCATCTTCAGGTTGATGCTTTTTGATCGCTTCAATATCGCCAGTGTCGGCTACGATAGATGAATGTTGTTTTAGCCTTTGTAGAGCGCTAGTCATTTGCCTTCCTCATTCCAAGCAAGTTAAAAGAAAATCTATACTACCTTAATATATGTGTTTAATACTGCAACAGTGTGACAATGCTTGATAGGTCTTATGTCCTTATCAATAGAAAAACGACGATGCATGATTTATTAAGGTAGGATTTATACCATTGCTATTAATTTTCAATGATATTTTATAAACAAAACGTGCTTTTCGTTTCATTTAATGTTGAAATTGACATTAAATAAATTACAAGTCAATAGCTAACTATGATCACTGTTATTTCACCAGCAAAAAATCTTGATTACGAAACGCCACCCGCAACAGATAAGTTCACTCAACCTGAATTACTAGAGCACAGCGAAGAGCTCATGAAAGTATGCCGTGAACTAACGCCAGCGCAAATTGGCAGCCTAATGAAAATTAGCGATAAGCTTGCAGGGCTTAACGCAGCGCGCTTTAGTGAATGGTCGCAACCGTTTACACAAAGCAATGCTAAACAAGCGGTACTGGCCTTTAACGGCGATGTATACGGCGGTTTAGATGCTGCAACCCTTACTGCAAGCAACTTAGAGTACGCGCAAAGTCACTTACGTATACTTTCAGGTTTATACGGCTTATTAAAACCACTTGATTTAATGCAAGCTTACCGCCTAGAAATGGGCACTAAGCTTGAGAACTCGCGCGGTAAAAATTTATATGAATTTTGGGGTAGCATAATTGCTAATAAATTAAACGAGGAATTAAAAGCGCAAGATGCACAATACCTCGTAAACCTTGCCTCAAATGAATACTTTAAAGCGGTAGATAAAAAAGCGCTTAATGCACAAATTATTACGCCGCATTTTAAAGACTGTAAAAACGGTCAATACAAAGTAATTAGCTTTTACGCTAAAAAAGCACGCGGCATGATGGCGCGTTACATCATAGAAAACCAAGTAACACAGTTAAGCCAACTAAAAGAGTTTACTGTGGCAGGTTATTACTTTAGCCCTGAGGCAACAACCAAAGAGCTTGAGCCGGTATTTATGCGCGACGAGCAAAACTAGCGCGTTTTACCCACGCTAAACAACACTTTAAAAAGCCATGCATTGCATGGCTTTTTTTATGCTGGCGCTAAACTTGCTAACTTCACCTAATATTAATGAAATGACTAATAAATAGGTGCAAAAAAATATGATCAGTATTCCTTCAGTTGGCGAGGCCGAAAAACTCATAGAAGAAAAACTCGGTGGATGGTTTGATGTAGTTATTAGCCACATACCAAATTTTATTGTTGCTGTTGTTATAGCCATCGTATTTTCAATAATAGCGCGCTTTGCCGGTCGGCTGATGAAAAACCTACTTAGGCGCTCACTCGACTCAAAACAAATAGCCGACCTAATGGCCTCTATTTTTAAAGTCATTGTTTTGTGTGTCGGCTTATTTATAGCACTTGATTTTATGGGGCTAAAAGGCACCGTAACCTCGTTATTAGCCGGTGCGGGTATTGTAGGTTTAGCCATAGGTTTTGCATTTCAAGACATGACCGAAAACCTAATAGCCGGTATTGCTATGGGTATACGCAAACCGTTTAAAGCGGGTGATGTTATAGAAACCGATGACGTATTTGGTTCCGTGCACTCAATAAACCTGCGTAACACGCTAATAGAGAGCTTTTACGGGCAGCTAATCCTAGTACCAAACAAAGTGTTATTTAGAAACGTGTTAAAAAATTACACTACCTTAGGCGTTAGGCGCATAGAAGTACCGGTTGGTATTTCATACGGCGACGACATCGAAAAAGCCAAAGAAGTAATAGTTGATAAAATTAATGAATTTGACTTTGTAATACGCAAAGACGAAACCGCCGTATACGCAGAAGGTTTTGGCGACAGTAGCATTAATTTACTGGTATGGTTTTGGATTAAATACCCAGGTGAGCCAGACTTTATGACCGTGCGCCACAAGGGCGTAGTAGCCGTTAAACAAGCACTTGATGCTGCAGATATAAGTATCCCATTCCCAATACGTACTTTAGATTTTGGTATAAAAGGCGGTGAAAAACTCGATGCCATGATAAGCGATAAAATAAGCCAGCAATCAGCAAATAAAGAGGGTGATAATAATGCTGATGCAAGCCAAGGCGAGTAAATAGTATAAAACCCACAATGCAAAAGCATTGGGAAATAGTTACTGACTATCAGCGCGTTTTTACAAAGTAAAAGCGCGCTTTTTTTATATTTTATAAAATTAAGGGCCTAATTATAAAATTAACTCCTTTCACATACATATAAAGTAACCATTTTCGATAAGAGCGCAATAACGAACACTTGTAACCATTGTGAATACATAAATAATGAGTGTTTGGATAAACCATGCATTATAGTGCTTTTTTGTTCCTTATTTATGTATTTAAATCTGTTTTTATGTTTTTTTTAAATAAATTAATTTATTTTCACCATTGGTTAAGCTAGATTTAAATTAACTATTCTTTATTTAGTAAATGTAAATGCCAAGCCAGAAAGAAAATTCAGCTTTTCAAATGAGTCACTGGAGTTTAAAAACTAAGCTAACTTTAATTTTCCTACTTGTAGGGATAATACCCGCTCTCATAATTACGACAATTTCTACATTACAATCGAAATCACGCGTCGAATACAACATATCTCAGTCGCTAGAGGCGATTAATCAAATAAAAAAAACTCAGATCAAAAACTACTTTAAGCAAAAAAGGGCAGATATTGAGCTTTTGGCTTTAACTGTTCCACTGCTTAAGGAAGACAACTACGATCGCTTTTTTACAGAATATATACAGAAGTATGGCTATTACGATGTGTTTTTAATTGATAATAATGGACTTATTTATTACACCCAAGCTAGAGAGTCTGACTATCAAACAAACATCTTAAAAGGGAAGTATGCAAGTTCAAATTTAGGAGGTTTAATTAAAGAGGTTAAACAATCTAACAGCTTTAGCATTGCTGATTACAAACCGTATGCACCAAGTAATGGAGAACCAGCCGCATTTATTGCTATACCTGTTGATGGTAGCGATGTAATTGTTGCTTTACAGCTTTCAAGTGAAGGGACTAATCAAATAATGGGTGTTCGTGAAGGGATGGGAGAAACTGGTGAGAGTTACTTAGTTGGAGAAGATAAGCTAATGCGTTCTGATTCATATCTTGACCCAGAAGGACACTCACTCAATGCAAGCTTTGCAGGAACTGTAAAAAATAATGGTGCTGATACAGAGGCTGTAAATTTAGCTTTAAATGCTCAGCATGGCACTAAAATAATAAAAGATTATAATGGAAACAACGTGCTTTCAGCCTTCGATAGTATAAAAATTGGCGACTTTAGCTGGATTATATTAAGTGAAATTGACGAATCAGAAGCATTCGCACCAGTCCATCAGACTGTGCTCTTTAGCGTAATTTCTATATTAGCAGCTGCAATTGTTGTTGTATTCATTGGTGTTTTCTTTTCACGAAAAATAGCAACTCCAATAATTGTTGCGTCCGCTTTCGCAAAAAAAGTAGCAGCAGGAGATCTTCGCAGTAACATCGAAGTCAATTCGCACGATGAGGTAGGCATGTTACAAGTTGCATTGCATACTATGCTAGAAAATCTCAGAAAAATGATTGGTGAATTATCTAACGTTGCAGTTCAGCAAGGCAGTACAGCGACAGAGCTCGCCTCAGTTACTGAACAAACTAGCTTAGCAGTTACCGAGCAACAAGCACAAACTATACAAGTTGCAGCTGCCACTACCGAAATGACTGAAACAGTTAAAGAAATAGCAAGTACAACCGCTAGTGCATCATCATTGTGTAAAAACATTCAAATAATGGCCCGGGAAGGGTCTGAAAATAATGATAGTACTTACAATGCACTTGTTTCTCTTGGAGATGCTACACAAAAAGCAGCACATGAAGTGACAGAGTTGAGGCATAATTCGGAAAAAATAGTGAATGTATTAAGCGTTATTAAAAAAATAGCTGATCAGACTAATTTGCTTGCTTTAAACGCTGCAATTGAAGCTGCTAGAGCAGGTGAGCAAGGGCGTGGTTTTGCTGTTGTTGCAGATGAAGTACGCAGCTTAGCTAAGTCAACTCAAGAGTCTACAATGGAGATTGAAGTCATCATTGAAGCTGTAGTGAGTGCTAGTAACGCAGCTGTTCAAGCAATGACAGATAATGTAGGGCAAACAACTCAAGTTCAGGAAATAGCTAAGAAAGCAAACTTAATCAATAGTAATGTAGGCAAAGAAGTCGACGAAATTTTTGATATGGTTGTTCAAATTGCTACTGCCTCTGAACAGCAGTCGACTACCATTGATGAAATATCGCGAAATATAGGCGTTATAAATATGGGGATATCAGAAACTGAGCAAGCAGTAAGGGATATTGCACAATCAAGTAGCGAATTGTCTAGAATGGCAAACGGCTTAAATGATGAGGCTCAAAAATTTAGCCTTTAACTTACTCTATTTATCTAGAAATTTATTAATTCAATACAGCCAATTTTATTAATATAACCACGATAGAATGTTACAAGGATGTACCTTAAAGGGCACAAGTTATACGTGCGATAGATGGTACACGGATATTAATAAATATTCTGACCAACGAACTGCTGAAAAACTGACGCTCTCGTAAATTGCAAACTTTAAAGCATATAACATATTTGTTTTGTACGTTAAATAACACTAATTTTATTTCGAATGATTTTAACCCCATCCATATTTTCTAAAAATTTTTGTGCCAGAGCGCGCTGAAAACCTGTTTTTGCTTCTCCGTATAAATCGACTTCACCGTTTTTAACCTGTACACGAATATCACTTAATGCCAAATTAGGGTTGGTACGTAAGGTGTTGGTAATTGATTGTTGTAAGTTAGGTTGAGTAGCCACACTGCTTACTATGGCTAAGTTAGTTGCTGCACTTACTTTAGTAGCGCAAGCTAATAAAAATAAACAACAAAATGATACTAAAGCGATAGTTAACTTGAAGCGGTTCATAACTTTATCCTTACATTACGGTTAATAGTGCAGCAATTGTTTGCTGAGTTATTTTTACAGTTACAATTTCAGTGCCAAAATTAATGCATTGAAATATAAGGATATTTTATTAAGTGAGAATTCAGGTGGGCAATAATTACATTTTACTGAGTATGAGTTACATGCTTGGGTTACATTTGTAACAGGTACAAAGGGCAGAGCCTGTAAGGCTTTCACTAAAAAGCCGGCTAATGCCGGCTTTAATATAAAAATGTTTAAGTTATTTTTTCTTTTTAACCTTCGCTTTTTTCTTGGCTTTCATTTTTACTGGATCTTTACGCTTTTTAGCTGGTGGCTTAGCTTCTTTGTGTTGTGGCTCAATACCTTTAATTATACGGCGCTTAAGCTTTTGCTCTGTGTAGCGTTCAACTTTGTATAAAATACCAATGTCGTGTGCTTCAACAAGCGATATTGCAATCCCTTTTTTACCAGCACGGCCAGTACGGCCAATGCGGTGTACATATACATCGGCAGTGCGTGGCATATCAAAGTTAATTACGTGGCTAATGTCTGAAACGTCAATGCCACGTGCAGCAACGTCGGTTGCTATTAATATGCGAGTTTTACCACTGTGAAAGTTTTCCATGGCTTTCATGCGTTTGTCTTGTGGCATTTCACCACGTAGCCATGCTGCTTTTACACCATTATTAGTAAGCTCACCAATGAGTGTTTCTAGGCGCTCACGGGTTTTAACAAACACAATAGCTTTACTTACGTCAGGGCCATTTAAGGTATTTACTAAAAGCTCTAATTTGTGGTGGTAGTCATCAGCAAGGTGAACCCACTGGTGAATTTTTGCTTTTTCTTTACGTGACGATTCCGCTTCAAGTAATGCAGGGTCGTTTAAAATGCGCTCTGCAAATAACTCTACGCTGTCGCCCTCAAGAGTGGCTGAGAATAAAAAGCACTGACGACGGTTTTTAGCTTCATCACATATACGTAGCATTTCTTTTCTAAAGCCCATGTCTAACATGCGGTCGGCTTCATCAAGAATTAGCATTTCTACGTTTTCGGCGTGGAAATTTTCGGTTTCAAGGTATTCCATTAAACGCCCTGGTGTGGCGATTAAAATGTCATTATTGTTTTCAAAAATTTCTTTGTGAGTACCGTAGTTAATCCCCCCGGTTACTACACCAATTTTAAGGTGAGTACCTTTAGCAAGTAGTTCACATTGTTCATGAATTTGATAAGCCAGTTCACGCGTAGGGGTCATAATTAACACACGAGCAAAACCAGGATCGCGGCGTGGAAAATCCATTAAGTATTGAATTGCCGGAATTAAAAATGCCGCTGTTTTACCTGTGCCTGTAGGTGCCGACGCTAAAATGTCGCGACCTTGTAAAGCCTCAGGAATAGCTTGTTGTTGAATGCTGGTTGGTGTTTCATAACCCATTTTATCAATGGCGTTGAGTAGCTTTGTATCAAGATCAAATTCAGAAAATTGCATAGAGTGTCTAAAATAAGGGACAATTACCTGCAATTATACGCGCTATACGCCAGTTGGTGAATGAAAAGGTGAAAAAATGTCAGGGTTTACATTTAAACAATTTAAGGTTGAGCACGATAAGTGCGCCATGAAGGTCTCAACCGATGGCATTTTACTTGGTGCATGGGCCAATTTAAACGGCGCACAATCATTGCTTGATATAGGAACAGGCACGGGGTTACTGGCGCTAATGTGCAAGCAGCGAAGCAGCGGGCTTGCAATAACTGCTGTTGAGGTTGATGAAGCAGCTTATAACCAAGCGCTAAAAAACTGTGCGAGTAGCCCATGGCCAAATATTAATATAGAGCACACCACAATTCAGAGCTTTGAACATGCCAAGCCGTTTGATGTCGTGATTTCGAATCCGCCGTATTTTAATAACAGTTTAAAAGGTGAAAGCGATACCCGAAACACCGCCCGCCATACCGATGGATTAAGTTTTGACGAGTTAATAAATGCGTTTAAACGTTTAAGTCATAGTGGCTCTCGCTTTAGCTTAATACTTCCCAGCATTGAAGGCGCGCTATTTATTAAGCTTGCTACGCAAAATGGGCTGTATTTAAATGTACATTGCCAAGTAAAAGCCACTCCTAATAAAGATATTAGCCGCAGCTTAATGACATTTAGCTATGTAAAAAGCGATATAGAATCTTCAATACTGTGTATTAGAAACTTAGATAATAGTTACACAGTTGATTATGTAGCGTTGTGCAAAGCATTTTATTTAAAAATGTAAGCTGTTTATTGAGCTTGTTTATCTAGGGGTTGTTGATCTTTGTTTGTATTTTAGTCAGGTATGCATCGATAACCACATAATAGCGAATGCTAATGAAACCATTGATGCATAGTTCCTTTCTAATTTATCGTACCGAGTTGATACTGCTCTGAAGTGCTTTATTTGTGCAAACGCATTTTCAACTAAGTGTCGATACTTGTATAGATCCCAATCCATATCATTGTTTTTCTGGGTGTTATCTTTACGCCGAGGGATTAGTGGCTCACTTCCATGCTCAGTTACATAGTCACGAATTGATTGGCTATCGTAGCCCTTATCAGCAATCACATAGTCACTTTTAGGCGAATGTTTTATTAGGCTTTCTGCCATAACAAAGTCATTTCGCTGACCACCTGTTAATTCAAAGTGTACTGGGTATCCATAGCTATCAACGGCCAGATGAATCTTAGTTGAAAAGCCACCCCGACTTTTACCTATCGACTCATCTTTGTCGCTCTTTGCACCACTACTATGTTGATGTGCTCGCACAATACTGCCATCAATGAATAGCCATTCAGAATCAGTGATGAGGGCTAAATGTTTAAAAATAGTATTTAAAATGCCTTTCTTAGACCATAAGTTAAAGCGCCTAAACACAGTACTCCAAAGCCCAAAGTGTGGTGGTAAATCTCGCCAAGGAATTCCTGTGCGCATTCGATACAAAATACCTTCTAGCGTCATTCGGTGGTCAAATTTATTATAAACTCGACCACTATTGAGCATTAATTCTTTGAGCTTTAACCAGCGTTTATCTGTTAACATTGTTCTTGGCATAGCAACATCCGTTCTCGGTGGTATGTTTGATTTTTGGCGAAACCAATTATACCTTGTTGCTATGCCGTTTACTTTTTCAACAAAGATCAACACGCCCTAGTAATAAAGGATAATTTACCTATTATGCATACGTATTCAGTTTTTATTTAATCAACCTCCCGACTAGTGTTAACCACTTGTAAATAACGTCGAGTATGCAGTATAGCTCGCTCAACATTTGGAACACACACTATGAAGCTGAATAAAATTATCACCACCGCCGGGTTAAGCCTTGGCTTAACTTTACCAAGCTTAGTATCGGCTGCCCCTACAACATTTGTGCATTTATTTGAATGGAACTGGCAAGATGTAGCGCAAGAATGCGAACAGTTTTTAGGGCCCAAAGGATACGCTGCTGTGCAAGTATCACCACCTAACGAGCATATTACAGGTAACCAATGGTGGACTCGCTATCAACCTGTGAGCTACCAACTACAAAGCCGTGGCGGTAACCGCTCGCAGTTTATAGATATGGTAAATCGCTGTAATGCAGCAGGCGTAGATATATACGTTGATACGCTAATAAACCATATGGCAGCAGGCAGTGGTACTGGCACTGCCGGTAACACCTTTGGTAATAAACAATATCCTATTTATAGCCCACAAGATTTTCACGAAAGTTGCTCAATTAACCCAGAAGATTACGGAAATAACCGTTATCGGGTTCAAAACTGCGAGCTAGTAGGGCTTGCCGATTTAAACACCGCTTCAAATTATGTACAAAATACGTTAGCGGCCTATATTAACGACCTTCAAGATATTGGTGTTAAGGGGTTTAGGTTTGATGCTGCTAAGCATGTTGCCGCAAGCGATATTCAAGCTTTAATGGCAAAAATAAATGGCTCGCCAGTGGTGTTTCATGAGGTGATAGATCAAGGTACTGAAGCGGTAGATGCCTCAGAGTACTTAAGCACAGGTTTAGTTACTGAGTTTAAATACAGTACAGAGCTTGGTAATGCCTTTAGAAATGGCTCGCTTGCGTGGCTAAGTAATTTTGGTGAGGGCTGGGGCTTTATGCCAAGCTCATCGGCAGTAGTATTTGTTGATAATCACGACAATCAGCGCGGGCATGGTGGTGCGGGTAATGTAATTACTTTTGAAGATGGCCGTTTATACGACCTAGCTAATGTATTTATGTTGGCGTATCCGTATGGGTACCCAAAAGTGATGTCGAGTTATGATTTTCATGGCGATACCGATGCGGGTGGACCAAGTGTGCCAGTTCACAATAATGGTAACTTAGAATGCTTTGCAAGTAATTGGAAGTGTGAGCACCGGTGGTCGTACATTGCTGGTGGTGTCGATTTTAGAAATAACACTGCCGACAATTGGGCTGTAACAAACTGGTGGGATAACACCAATAACCAGATTGCATTTGGGCGAGGTAGTTCAGGCCATATGGCAATTAATAAAGAAGATGCCACTTTAAATGCAACGGTTCAAACAGACATGGCTGCTGGGCAATACTGTAATGTGTTAAAAGGTGAGCTTTCGGCTGATGCTAAAAGCTGTAGTGGTGAGGTTATTACCGTTAATAGTAATGGCACTATTAACTTAAATGTGGCGCCGTGGGATGCCATGGCAATTCATAAAAACGCTAAATTAACGCAAAGCTCGCTCCCTAATAACGCAGAGGATTGGCAAAGAACCGTTGTTTTTATTAATGCACAAACACAAAGCGGGCAAGATATGTTTGTTCGCGGTGGAATAGACCATGCCTATGCCAACGCAAACCTTGGTAGGAACTGCCAAACAACTAACGTTGAATGTGCCATGCCTATTCGTCACAACAATTTAAAAAATAATACCACTTCGCTTTGGAAAGCAAACGATAACTACCTTGATTGGTATGGTATTGAACAAGGCCAAAGCAGCGAGGCGCAAGGTACGGCGACGGATTGGACTACAAATATATGGCCTAGTGAATATGGCACGCAAAAAACGGTAGATGCTGATGGCTTTGGCGTTACGCCCCTTAACATATGGGGCGAACACTACTGGATGCTTGATGTAGAAATGGATTGCAGTAAAGCGGTTAACGGCTGGTTTGAGCTAAAAGCATTTGTAAAAAATGGCCAAGAGTGGGAGGGCGATATAAACCAAGCAAATACCCCATATGCAAGTACTAACCATATGGCACAGTGCGGCAAAATTAATATGTTTGAATTTAATAGCTCAAGTGTAGAGGTGCGTGACTTTTAAATACGTATTTTAAAATATGTACTTTAAAACATAGTTATTAAAAACCAAGTGCGTTAACGCGTGCTTGGTTTTTACTTTTTATATGTACCTAATTAGCTATTTAATTTCATAGTGTGTTTATAAATCAGCTGGTATTATCGCTTTATTCGCCATTTTAAATTAAGGCAACATAATGAAAAAATTAAATAAACTATCTTTGCTAAGTACACTCGCAGCGGCTTTATTTGTAAGCCAAGGTGCGCTTGCAAACATGAGCCCTGTAGGGCTTTGGAAAACCATTGATGAAGATACAAGCGAAGCTAAATCGTACGTACGTATTACACAAAACAACAATGTACTAAGCGGCAAGGTAGACTCTATTTTAGACCCAGCTAAGCAAGATGGCATTTGTAAAGAGTGCGATGGCGCATTAAAAGATCAGCCTATTTTAGGTATGACTATTATCACTGATGTAAAACCAGAAGATGATGGCGTATGGGGAGATGGCGAAATACTCGACCCAACTAATGGCAAAACCTACACCGTGCAACTAACGCCACAAAACGACGGTAAAACGTTAGAGGTTCGCGGTTATATTGGCTTTTTTTACCGTAACCAATATTGGGAGCGTGTAGAGTAACGTTATTCGCTGGCGGTTTTTAAAAACTCACGTTTTAGCCACTCTCTTAATGCACTTACTTGTGGGTGATTAAGCATGGCGTGGCTTGTTGCAAAATAAAACTGCTGGTGCGGGTTTACTATACTTTTGCCTATTTGTGTGAGCATACCGTGCTTAATATCGTCACGTACAAATTGTTTGTGAGTTACTAAAATACCTAGCTGGCGCATAGCTGCTTGCGTTGCCTGCACCGAAATATTAAACGTTAAATTATTATGCTGTTTAGGCTGCACTAAGTTATTAGCCTCGCACCACGTTTGCCAATCGTTTTGCCTACGTGGGTTGGTAACGTATATTGCTTTAAAACGCTCAAGTAAACTTTGAGGAGTTAACTCATCCTCATTTAACCCCGCTAAAAGCTGTGGGTTACACACTAAAATTAACTGATCGTCGGCTAGTTTTTCACAGTGGTATTTTTGCCACTTATCGGGCTGACCATGAATAATAGCGGCATCAATCCCTTCACGTTCTAAATCAAATTCACCCACCAAGTTAGAAATACGAATATCACTATTTGGAGCCATAAGCTGAAAATCCGCCACGCGGGGGATCCACCAATGTAACGCCAACGAGTTAACCATATTAAGTGTTAAGTGGGTGTGTTCATTACTTGCGTTACTGGCTTCTTGGCTGGCTGTTAAAATTTCGGCCATGGCTGGGGCAATGCGTTTGTAATAGCGCTCACCTACAGGGTTTAGCTCAACCCGCCGACCAATACGATTAAATAGCGCAGTATTAAGCTGCGACTCTAGCGCTTTTATCGATTGGCTAACCGCAGAGTGGCTAATGCTTAGTTGCTCTGCCGCTAGTACCATACTGCCAGTTTCGGCAACGGCTATAAACGTATACAGTGATTTTAAAGGCGCCGATTTAATCATACTCACCACACATTACTATTAAGTTTTACTTACAGGTTAGTTTAGTATTATTCGCTTTTATATTTATAAAGTACACGTAAAATTAGCGCTATAAAAGCACATGCCAATTTTTTAAAAAATAATAAATAGATTAAAAAAATTAAGCTTTTAAATCAGTTTTTATTAATTTTTTATTTAAAGGATAACCGCGGTGTCGTTAAATTCTCGTGCTAGTGTATTTATGCTGCTTTCTACATTTACTCTGGCGTTAAACAGCTTTATTGCGAAGCTACTAACAGACTACTTTAGTACCAGTGAAGTGGTTTTTTTACGGGTGTTTTTACCCGCCATTATTATGTTGGCACTGGCGGCGGGTATTAAATGGCAACTGCCGAATAAGTCGGCATGGCAAACCTTTGCAACCCGCGCAATTTTTATTGTGCTGTGCCAAAACTGCTTCTTAGTGGCGTTAAACACCTTAACGCTGGTGGAGGCGGTTATTTTATTTAGTACTGGGCCGTTATTTATTCCGCTAATAGAGCGGGTACTTTTTAAAACCAAATTAAATTGGTTATTGCTGCCTACAATGGCGCTTATGTTTACAGGCGTTATTATTCAAAATATTCATAGCGATGGCATACAGTGGCGCTGGAGCTTATTAATTGGTTTAGGTGCGGGTATTTTTAATGCCTGTTCGCAAATTACCTTATTTAGAGCAAGTAAAATCAATCTCCCCATGATGGTAATAAACGGCTGGAGTTTTGCCTTAGCCTCTTTATTTATGGTGCCGGTATTAATGTTTACCAGCACCGAGGCAAGCTTTTACCAAGGCTTTGCAATAGATATGAGTGATTATGGATTACTGCTTGTGGTGGCATTAATTGGGTTTTCGACCGCGGCTACGCAGTTTTTTAGAGGTAAAGCGTATCGCTTAGCAAGCTCTAACTCACAGCTAGCGCCGCTTATTTATTCTAACTTGTTATTTGCGTTGCTATTCCAGCTTATATTTTACGATACAACATTAAGCTTGTCGCAAGTAATAGGCTCCGCGCTAATTGTATTAGCATGCATTATTAATACTTTTGCGCCAAATTGGCTGTTGCGTAGGCAGGTAAAATTAGATGAAAAAAAGCGCGTTAAAAAGCTAAGTTATTTATAAAGTGTTGGCCTAAACATGGTTTAGGCCAAACTCGTTATAGCGTTTCGCTGTACTCGGTCATTACTTGTTCAACCCAGCTAGCTATGCGCTCATCGCTTAGCTCGTATTGGCTGTCTTCATCAAGCGCGAGTCCTACAAAGTATTTACCATCTGGGGTAAGGGCTTTTGAAGCTTCAAACTCGTAGTTTTCGTCGTTTGGCCAAAAGCCAAGTTGCGTAAACGACTGGGTATTTATTTCATCGTGAAGCATACCAAGGGCGTCTTGAAACCACTGTCCGTAACCTTGCTGGTCGCCCATGCCAAATAAAGCAATGGTTTTACCATTTAGGTTTACATCTTTCATGTCGTCCCACTTAGACTCCCAGTCTTCTTGTATTTCGCCAAAATCCCATGTTGAAATACCAAAGATGATAAAGTCGTACTGCTCTGCATTTTTTAGTGGTTCGTCTTTAATATTGTGTAAGGTCACTACATCGGCGCCAATAATGTCGCGAATTTTTTCTGCTGCCATTTCTGTGTAGCACGTAGTAGAGCCAAAAAATAAACCAATCTGCATCGTATTTATCACTGTGTAATTGCCTGTTATGATAGGGCGCAGTTTACCGTAAGGTATTTTTAATTGATACCTTCTACCGTGGTATTACCAACAAGAGATCACAACGTGACAACGCTACCTGACGATTTACCTGAACAAAATACCGAGCTAAGTAGCAATAGCGACTTTTTAGAAACCTTTTTAGATAGCTTGTATTTAGAACAAGGTGTTAGCGAAAACACCCTAAGCGCGTACCGCAGCGATTTAGACAAGTTTTGCCAGTTTTTAAAAGGCGAAAACCTAATGACAGTTACTAGCCTTGATATAGAAAGCTATTTAGCGCACCGCGTAGATTTAGGCTTAAAGCCTCGCAGTACCGCACGCAGCATCAGTGCACTCAAACGGTTTTATCAGTACTTTGTGCGCGAAAAACACATTTCAAGCTCACCGCTTGAAAACATAGCGCAACCAAAAGCAGGGCAGTCGTTACCTAAAACACTCTCTGAGGCTGAGGTAGATGCACTTTTAAGTGCGCCTAATATTGAAGAGCCAATGGGCCTGCGCGATAAAGCCATGCTTGAGCTACTTTATGCAACGGGCTTACGTGTCACCGAACTGGTAGGGCTACGTATGGAGCAAATTAACTTGCGCCAATCGGTAGTGTTTGTAAAAGGTAAAGGCAATAAAGAGCGCTTAGTGCCACTAGGCGAAGAGGCCATGTATTGGCTTGAGCAGTTTTTAAAAGATGGCCGCGCACAAATGATCAAACACGCCACCGATTTTGTGTTTCCGTCAAAACGTGGTGTAGGTATGACCCGACAAACCTTTTGGCATCGTATTAAACACTATGCTATTTTGGCATCTATTGAATCAGATTTATCGCCGCACACGCTGCGTCATGCATTTGCAACACATTTGCTTAATCACGGGGCAGACCTTCGAGTAGTACAAATGATGTTAGGGCATAGCGATTTATCAACTACACAAATTTATACACATGTTGCTAATGAGAGATTAAAATCGGTACACTCAGAGCATCATCCGCGCGCTTAATATGAAATTTATTATCAGCTTGGCGGTCAATTTAGTACGTATTATTAGATAGAGAAAACTATGAAAAAATTAATGTTAGCAGGTGCAATGTTGTGCACAAGTATTAGTGCATTTGCAAATGGCGTAGCGACAGCGCCAAGTGCTGATGATCCTATCGTTACTAAGTTTGCCACGCTAGGCGTAACGGTTAAGCAAATTAACCCAAGCCCAGTTAACGGCTTAAAAGAGTTAATTACAAATAAAGGTGTTTTATACGCAAGCCCAGACGGCCAGTTTTTAATGCAAGGCACGTTAATCGATTTAAACAATCGTAGTAACTTAACTGAGCAAGCGTTAAATGGTGTACGTGTTGAAGGCGTAAAAGAATACGAAGACTCAATGATTGTGTACAAAGCGCCAAACGAAAAACATCAAATTACCGTATTTACCGATATTAGCTGTGGTTACTGTCGTAAATTACACCGCGAGTTAGACGACTTACTTGATGCGGGCATTACTGTGCGCTACTTAGCATTTCCGCGTGGTGGACTACAGGGTTCTGGTTATGCTGATTTAATGAATGTGTGGTGTGCACGCGACCAACAAGAAGCACTAACAGAAGCTAAATCGGGCGCATCTACAAGCGAAATAAAAGGTTGTAGCGCACCGGTTGCAGAGCATTACCAACTAGGTCAAAGCTTTGGTATTAGTGGTACGCCAGCCATTATTTTAGAAGATGGCACCATGATCCCAGGTTACCAACCAGCGGCCGCATTAAGTGCAGCACTTGAGGCAAACAAAGCGTCTTAATAAGGCGTTTGCGTTTATTAAAAGGCCGTAATGGCCTTTTTTTGTTTTTATTTTGAATTTATAAGTAAACCTCAGCATGAAAAAACTGATCATTGCGCGCGAAAACGTAGACGACTCGTACCTGCCAAGTAATTTACACCCTGTTATTAAGCAAATTTATGCAACGCGTAACGTGCAAGATGCGCACGAGCTAAATAACAGTGCAGCTACGCTTATCGACTTTAAGTTGTTTAAAGACATAGATAAAGCCACCGAGTTACTTATAAACGCGCTTAATGCACAAAGCCGTATTTTAATTGTGGGCGACTTTGACGCCGATGGCGCAACCAGTACCGCCACGCTAATGCAAGGTTTAGCAATGTTTGGGTTTAATAACTTAGACTACCTAGTACCAGACCGCTTTAGTTTAGGTTATGGCTTGAGCCCTGCGCTGGCTGAGCAAATAGTACAAATAAACCCTGAACTGGTTATAACGGTAGATAACGGTATTTCGTGTATTGCCGGTATTGATATTTTAAAAGCCGTGGGTATAAAAGTGCTGGTAACAGATCATCACTTACAAGGCGAGCAACTCCCTAATGCCGATGCAATTGTAAATCCTAACCGCCACGATTGCGGCTTTCCGTCAAAATCTATTGCCGGTGTTGGCGTTGCTTTTTACTTGCTTATAGCACTTAGAAGCACACTACGTGAGCAAGGCCACTTTGAAACCCACGCTATGCCAAACTTGGCCGACCTACTTGATATAGTCGCCCTTGGCACCGTAGCCGATGTTGTTGCGCTTGATGCAAACAACCGCACCTTAGTACACCAAGGTTTAGCGCGTATTCGCAGTGGTAAAACGCGACCTGGTATAACGGCACTTATTGAAGTGGCGAATCGAAATGCAGCGCGTTTAAGCGCCAGTGATTTTGGTTTTTCGCTTGCGCCGCGTTTAAATGCCGCAGGCCGGTTAGACGATATGAGCTTAGGCATAGCGTGTTTACTAAGTAACGATATAAACCAAGCAAGGCGCATTGCCGGTGAACTCGATAGCTTAAACCACGCGAGGCGCGAAATAGAGCAGGGCATGCAAGCCGAGGCACAAGCTGTGCTTGATAGGCTTGCCTTTAACGACGACAACATTCCCGACGCTATTTGTTTATACCAAGAGGACTGGCATCAGGGCGTTATTGGCATTTTGGCTGGCCGCTTAAAAGAAAAATACCACCGCCCAACCGTTATTTTTGCTGGTGGCGAAAACGGTGAAATAAAAGGTTCGTGCCGCTCTATTGAAGGGCTACACATGCGCGACCTCCTCGAACGGTTAAACACCGCCGACCCTCATTTAATTAGTAAATTTGGCGGCCATGCCATGGCGGCAGGTTTGAGCATTAACGAGCAAAACTTTAACGAGTTTAAAAACGCGTTTGATACAGCCGTAAGTGCGCAGTTAAGCGAAGAAAGTAAACGCTGTATTGTATTTACCGATGGCGAGTTGCCAAACGAATGCTTTACCATGGACTTTGCTCAGCTATTGAAGCAATCAGGCCCATGGGGACAGCAATTTCCAGAGCCGGTATTTGAGCACACCTTTGAAGTTATTCAGCAGCGTATAGTGGGCGAAAAACACCTAAAATTAGTGCTTAAGCATCAATCTGGGCGGTTAGTCGATGCCATTGCCTTTGGCATTGATGTAAAAGCATGGCCCGACACCGAAGCCCGTTATGCAAAAGTGGCGTATCAGCTCGACATAAACGAGTTTAGAGGTAAGTTTAGCCTGCAATTAATAGTAAGAGAGCTTGAAAAAGTGCATTAAAAAATATGCACAATGCATGCATAAAAGGCTAATAAAACGCGCGGTTTTTTGTTAAAATCGGGCGTTTTTATCATTTGACGATAATTTATTGCGTTAGGAGCTAATTTTAGCGCGCAATAATCTAGCCATTTTGGAGTAATGTACATGTTTGAAGTGAATCCTGTGATTAATCAAATCAAGGAAATTCGCGAACGTACTGAACTGCTTCGGGGGTACCTTTGACTACGCTCTTAAACAAGAACGCTTAGAAGAAGTAAACGCCGAACTTGAAGATTCAGCCGTATGGAATGAGCCTGAGCGCGCACAAGCCCTTGGCCGTGAAAAATCAGCACTAGAAGCCGTAGTTGAAACAATCGACAACCTAGTAGCCGGTGCTGACGACGTTGAAGGTTTGTTAGAGCTTGCAGTAGAAGCCGAAGACGAAGACACCTTTGTTGAAGCGCAAACTGAGCTTGAAGGCTTAAATAAACAGCTTGAAGGTTTAGAGTTTCGTCGTATGTTTTCGGGCTCTCACGATTCAAACGATGCTTACCTCGATTTACAATCGGGGTCTGGCGGTACCGAAGCACAAGACTGGTGTAACATGCTACTACGTATGTATTTACGCTGGGGTGAAGCCAAAGGCTTTAAAGTTGAGTTAGTAGAAGCTACCGATGGCGATGTAGCCGGTATTAAAGGCGCAACAGTGCGCTTTGTTGGCGAATACGCATACGGTTGGCTACGCACAGAAACAGGCGTACACCGTTTAGTACGTAAAAGTCCGTTTGACTCAAGTGGCCGTCGTCATACCTCGTTTGCCTCTGCGTTTGTATACCCAGAAGTAGATGACAACATTGAAATTGATATTAATCCGTCAGATTTACGTATAGACGTTTACCGTGCATCGGGCGCGGGTGGTCAGCACGTAAATACCACCGAATCGGCAGTACGTATTACTCACGTACCGACCAACACGGTTGTACAGTGTCAAAACGAGCGTTCGCAACATAAAAACAAAGCCCAAGCAATGAAGCAGTTAAAAGCTAAATTATTTGAGCTTGAGCTTCAGCAACAAAATGCTGAAAAGCAAACTCAAGAAGACGCAAAGTCGGATATTGGCTGGGGTAGCCAAATTCGTTCTTACGTACTTGATGATGCACGTATTAAAGATTTACGCACAGGTGTTGAAAACCGTAATACGCAATCGGTACTAGACGGCAACCTAGACAAATTTATTGAAGCCAGCCTAAAATCTGGCCTATAACCACCAAGCTAAAAAAGAGCTAAAAAATGACTGATCAAATCCAAGACGAAAATAAGTTAATCGCTGAGCGTCGCGGCAAGTTAGACGCTATTCGCGAAAATTGCCCAGCCAACGGTCATCCTAATCAGTTCCGTCGTGAACATTACACGGCTGATTTACAGGCTGAGTTTGGTGATAAGAGTAAAGAAGAATTAGTAGAGCTTCAGCATGTTGTATCAATTGCTGGACGTATTCTTGCTAAACGTGGTCCTTTTATGGCAATTCAAGACATGAAAGGCCGTGTACAAGCATACGCATCTAAAGATGTGCAAAAAGATTTAAAAGCAAAATATGGTCAACTAGATATTGGCGATATTATTGGTGTTAAAGGCGCACTTAATAAATCAGGTAAAGGCGATTTATACGTAGAAATGACCGAGTACGAACTACTTACTAAGTCACTACGCCCATTACCAGAGAAGTTTCATGGCTTATCAGATCAAGAAACTAAGTACCGTCAACGTTATGTTGATTTAATTACTAACGAAGCAACACGCGAAACATTCCGTATTCGTTCACAAGTAGTTGAAGGCATTCGTCGCTTTTTAGCTGAGCGTGACTTTATGGAAGTAGAAACGCCTATGCTACAGGTTATTCCTGGCGGTGCATCTGCGCGTCCATTTGTGACTCACCATAACGCACTTGATATAGACATGTACTTACGTATAGCGCCTGAGCTTTACCTTAAGCGTTTAGTGGTAGGTGGTTTTGACCGCGTATTTGAAATTAACCGTAACTTCCGTAACGAAGGGTTATCAACGCGTCACAACCCAGAATTCACTATGATTGAGTTCTACCAAGCGTACGCTGATTACATCGACCTGATGAATATCACCGAAGACATGCTACGTACTGTTGCAACTAACGTATTGGGTAGCCCAATTGTCGTTAATACAACTAAAGACGAAAACGGCGAAGTAATCGATTCAGTAGAGTACGACTTTGGCCAACCGTTTACACGTTTAAGCATGGCTGATGCTATCTTAAAATTTAACCCTGAGTTTGATGCTGCGGTATTTAATGACCCAGAAAACCACTTTGATGAATTAAAGGCGTACGCTAAACAAGTACACGTTAAAATTCCTGAAAATTGTGTGTGGGGCCCAGGTAAGTTTTTATGTGAAATATTTGAAGAAACGGCTGAGCACATGCTTATCCAACCTACATTTATTACTGGTTACCCGTGGGAAGTGTCTCCACTGGCGCGTCGTAACGACGAAAACCCATTTGTTACCGACCGCTTTGAGTTTTTTGTTGGCGGACGTGAGCTTGCAAATGGTTTCTCGGAGCTTAACGATGCACAAGATCAAGCTGAGCGCTTTACTCGTCAAGTTGAAGAGAAAGACGCAGGTGATGATGAAGCAATGCACTACGATGAAGACTACATACGCGCACTAGAGTACGGCTTACCGCCTACTGCTGGTGAAGGTATTGGTATTGACCGACTAGTCATGTTGTTTACTGATTCACCAACCATAAAAGACGTTATTTTGTTCCCGCATATGCGCCCACAAGCTGACTAGCTTAAACTAACAAAATAAACACTAAAAACGCCGCTAAATTTTAGCGGCGTTTTTGTATGCCCATAAAGGCAATTGTAATAATACCAATCCGTAATAATACTTAATCATTTTTAGGGGCTAAACGTGTTGCTACCTGCGTTAAAAATTTTATTTAGAACAACTGAATAGCGAATTTTTTGCCTTGCTATCAACACGCTTTTACATCATCAAAATAGATCACTTAATTATACGGATTGGTATAATAACTTGGAGAGAAAATTGCTTAAAAAAAGAAGGCAAAAAGTTTGTTGAAGTACTTACCACTTTTAATTAATTAGTACTAAACTAATTTTAAAAGGTAGTTATTAATAATTATTAATGGTTAATTCAGATTGGGTTATCTATTGTAGGCGCAAATAAAAGATTATTAATCGCAGTGCTATAACTTAGCTTTATGACTGTTTTTTAAACATTTTGTTGTATTTATGTAAAAAACTTAGCTAGAATACGGCCGAATTTTAGGCTGGGTTAAAATAGCACGCTAAATATGAATTCTCAAATGGACTTAGAATAAAATATGAAAGACAACCGAGTTGAAGAATCGCCAGAAACCGACACAACTGAACAAA
Source organism: Pseudoalteromonas espejiana DSM 9414 (assembly GCF_002221525.1). Lineage (NCBI taxonomy): Bacteria > Pseudomonadati > Pseudomonadota > Gammaproteobacteria > Alteromonadales > Pseudoalteromonadaceae > Pseudoalteromonas > Pseudoalteromonas espejiana. The sequence continues at coordinate 701,286 of NZ_CP011028.1, forward strand.
AGCGACAAGCCTATTACAGAGCCTGCATTGCAGAGTTTCAGCAGTTAGGTTACCAAGAGCAATATTTAGAACAACTAAAAGATGATTTAGTGCCTTTAATGGGCGTTAACCCGCAAGACAAAAACATTTAAATCGTATACTTTTCAAACCAATTATATAATTAATGCCTACTTATGCGCGTTCTCTAACCAGATAGTCATTTTTGACATAAAAGTGTTTGACATATTTTCTGAAATCTTTATTATACGCCCCACAAGACGGAGAGGTGTCCGAGTGGCCGAAGGAGCTCCCCTGCTAAGGGAGTATAGAGTTTGTAGCTCTATCGAGGGTTCGAATCCCTCCTTCTCCACCATTTCTTTTAATGGCGAGTCTTGTAAAGTAAAGATTGGGCGCATAGCTCAGCTGGATAGAGTACCTGGCTACGAACCAGGCGGTCGGAGGTTCGAATCCTCCTGCGCCCACCACTCTTTACACACTCTGCTTAGAGTATAAACAAGCAAACAGTAAAAGTGGGCGCATAGCTCAGCTGGATAGAGTACCTGGCTACGAACCAGGCGGTCGGAGGTTCGAATCCTCCTGCGCCCACCACTTTTACAACACTCTGCTTAGAGTATAAATTAGTAAAAAATGAAAGTGGGCGCATAGCTCAGCTGGATAGAGTACCTGGCTACGAACCAGGCGGTCGGAGGTTCGAATCCTCCTGCGCCCACCACTTTCATACATAAGCCGACATAAGCGTCGGTTTTTTTGTGTCTAAAATAATACATAAGTTAAGCTCACATTTTTAAAATGTGTACTTAAATTGGTTATTTTAGAAACTCAACTTAGAGTATAAATAAGAAAAAATGAAAGTGGGCGCATAGCTCAGCTGGATAGAGTACCTGGCTACGAACCAGGCGGTCGGAGGTTCGAATCCTCCTGCGCCCACCACTTTCTATTACTACTTAAGTTAATAGAAAAGAAGCCGACGAAAGTCGGTTTTTTTGTGCTTGGAATAAAGTAAAGCGTAGATATAAATAAAGTACCTTACTGCGAACCAAGCGCTCGGAGGTTCACTCTTACAAGGTACGTCCTGCGGCCACCACTTTCTATTACTACTTAAGTTAATAGAAAAGAAGCCGACGAAAGTCGGTTTTTTTGTGCTTGAAATTTAAGAAAACCATAAGCCAAGCCTAACTAAACACCTCTGCTTACAATTTCACGTAGACGCAGAACTTGTTCGCGTGAGAAGCGAAGCTTCTAATTACTTACGTATCTAATCAAAACCATTTACGAGCGATGCTCGTCGCGCCAGCAAGCTGAGCGCCTACAGTTAAACTTTAAATTGTGAGTTAAATTATCATCGTAGACGCAGAACTTGTTCGCGTGAGAAGCGAAGCTTCTAATTACCTACGTATCTACTCAAAACCATTTACGAGCGATGCTCGTCGCGCCAGCAAGCTGAGCGCCTACAGTTAAACTTTAAATTGTGAGTTAAATTATCATCGTAGACGCAGAACTTGTTCGCGTGAGAAGCGAAGCTTCTAATTACTTACGTATCTACTCAAAACCATTCACTGCTCTTTAACTTAAGCTGTGGTATTTTAAACACCTTGTTTAAAAGGATCTTGCTGTATGTTTAAAGCCGTATTTATCACCTTTGTATTATTATTTAGCAGCTTATTTAATGTGAATGCGAAGCAAAGCGAAGCGCAAAATTTACCTGTGGTTGGCGCTGCGCAGTTCGCACATTATTTGCCACAATTAAAAAACAAACGTGTTGGGCTTGTGGTAAACCAAACATCACTTGTTGCTAACAAGCATTTAGTCGATGCCTTACTCACTAAAAATATAAACATAACCAAAATTTTTGCACCTGAGCATGGCTTTAGGGGCGATCACGATGCCGGTGCCCATGTAAAAAATGCAGTTGATAGCAAAACCGGTATCCCACTTATTTCTATTTATGGCAAAAACAAAAAACCAAGCGCCGAAGCTCTTAGCAATGTAGATGTTATTATTTTTGATATACAAGATGTAGGCGTGCGCTTTTATACTTACATAAGCTCTATGCATTACATGATGGAAGCCGCAGCAGAGCAAGGTATTGAGTTTATTGTACTTGATAGGCCAAACCCCAATATTGCCTACGTTGATGGGCCAATACTTGAGCGCGACTTTAAATCGTTTGTAGGCATGCACCCAATACCCGTGCTGCACGGCATGACGGTAGGCGAGCTTGCTAAAATGATCAAAGGCGAAAGCTGGATCAATAAAGCCGCTGATTTAAAGCTTACTGTGATCCCCGTTGATCATTACTCGCGCACAACATCCTACAGCTTACCTGTAAAACCCAGCCCTAATTTACCGAACGATCAATCAATTACGCTTTACCCGTCGCTGTGCTTTTTTGAGGCAACGCCTATAAGTATTGGCAGAGGCACCGACTTTGCGTTTCAGGTAATTGGCTATTCGCCCGTTGCGCTTGGAGATTTTAGTTTTACACCGCGCTCTATTAAAGGCGCGGCAGCAAACCCTAAATTTAAAAATATCCCTGTAAAAGGGCTTGATTTACGTGCGGAAAATACGCATGGGCTTAATTTAAGTTACTTAATAACGGCTTATAGTAAATTAACTAAAAACAATATTACCTTTTTTGAACGCGCTGATTTTATGGATAAACTAGCAGGTACTAATAAGTTACGTTTAGCTATTGAAGCAGGGCAATCAGAGGGACAAATAAAACAAAGTTGGCAGCAAGGGCTTGAGGCATTTAAAAAGCAACGTGCGCCATATTTACTATACAAGTAAGGGTTATAAATGGCGTTAGTAATAAACACAAAAATAAGCACTTATTTTAAAGCCACTTTAGTCGTACTTATGGGCCTTACACTTGCAGCGTGTAGCAGCAATAAAGCTAATGATTTTACATCGAGTGAGCTTAAACAAAGTAATTTGGTAACGCTTCCAAATGCACAAGTAGTGGTTACCTTTCCTGAGGCTAACCCAAGTAGCCGTGAATACGTAAATAACCGTGGCACATTTAAAGCGTACAAAGGGCGAGGGCAGTTATTAATTCAAAATAAAAACGCGATAAGCGCCGATATATTTATTAATAACCAAAAGCTTAATATTACCAGCCAGCTAGCCGCGAATACTTTATACGAGTATTCGCTCGCAAGGCGTACTCATAACGGGGTAAATACGTTTAAAGTTGAAAATATTAAGCCTGAGGGCGCAAGCCTTACCTTACGCTTTGAGTTTCCGACGTTAAATACCGCTGCGCAAAGTAATATAGATTTTAGCCAAGTCGATGCCCTTATTGAAAAAGACGTAAAAGCAGGTTTTCCGGGGGCGGTATTGGCCGTTGTTAAAAGTGGCGAACTCATAAAGCTTAGCGCCTATGGCGATGCTAAGCAGTACCAACAAAGTGATTTAATGCTACTACGCCCAGAGCCAATGCAAACACATACTTTGTTTGATTTAGCGTCTAACACCAAAATATTTGCCACTAACTTTGCCCTTATGAAACTCGTAAGCGAAGGGCTTTTAAATATAAACAAACCCGTACAACGTTATTTACCTGAGTACAAAGGCGATGGGCGCGAGCTGCGCACAGTAAAAGATTTACTCACGCATACAGCGGGTTACCCGCCGGTGTTTGATTTTCATCGTAAAAGCACTAAAAACGGCGATGCGTATTTTTCGCAAAACAGCCAAACCACTAAGCAGCTGTTACTTACGCAAGTACCGCTAAGTAATAAATACCCCGCACAAGCAGTATACTCAGATATTGATTATATGATTTTAGGCGTACTGGTTGAGCGTATAGCCGGGCAATCACTCGATGACTACCTAGAGCAACACATTTACGCCCCACTTAAACTAACCAATACGGTATTTAACCCGCTTAAAAAGGGCTTTAAACGTCCTGAATTTGCAGCCACCGAGCTTAGCGGTAACACCCGCGATGGGCGTATTAAGTTTGATAATATTCGCACTAATGTTTTGCAAGGCGAAGTGCACGACGAGCGAGCATTTTATTCGTTTGATGGCGTAGCAGGGCATGCGGGTTTATTTAGTAATGCACCCGATTTAGCGGTGCTTAGCCAAGTGCTATTAAACCAAGGTGGCTTTGGCAATAACCAGTTATTTAGCGCATCAACCTTAGCGCAGTTTTTAACGCCACAATTAAACAACGAAACCTACGGCCTTGGTTTTAGGCTTGCCGGTAACAACCAAGCTAGGCGTTGGCACTTTGGCCCTTACGCAAGTGCACAAGCGTATGGTCATACCGGTTGGACGGGCACAGTTACTGTAATTGACCCAACATACGATTTAGCCATTATTTTATTGACCAATGCGCGCCACACACCAATAAAAGGCACCCAAAAACATTACCAGTTTTTGGGCAAACAATACGAGACCGCGCAATATGGCTCGGTGGTATCGCTTATTTACGAAGCACTACTAAATCAATAAATTATCGTTTAGGTTAAAATGGCCTAAGTGCAGTGCCTTAAGTGATTTATTTGCAGGTGACTTAACTAAGCCAATCCATTAAGCTAAGCGGTTTACAAATTCAGGCCACATTTTTTAAAACGGCTTGCAAAATAAGCGTTTCAACGTGAATAAGCGAACGCACTTCGCTATTAATAAAGGTTAATTTATGTCTTGGTATTCTATATTACCGCCGCTCATTGCTATCGCCATCGTATTTTGGCGAAAAGAAGTAATAATGGCACTTTTGGTGGCTGTGGCTTCATCAGAACTTTTACTCGCAATACAAGGCGAAGGTAATACCTTATTTGCTACATTTTTAAATACCATTGAGCGCATAATATCGGTAGCCAGCTCGCCAGGTAACACCCGCATTTTAATATTTAGTATTATGATTGGTGCTTTGCTTGCCTACATACGCGAATCGGGCGGCGTAGCAGCCACCGTTAATATGCTAATGAACAAAGGCATTGCAAAAAGTAAGCGCCAAGTTGGCTTTTTAACCATGTTTACCGGCATCGCAGTATTTATAGAATCAAACCTAAGTGTATTAACCTCAGGTATTGTATCGCGCGGCCTGTTCGATAAATTTAAAATGAGCCGAGCACGCCTTGCTTACATTATTGATAGCACCAGTGCACCGGTATGTATTTTAATACTGCTTAACGGCTGGGGCGCATTTGTACTGGGTTTACTTGGCAATTACGAGCTAAGCGAATCGGCAGTCTCTATTTTATGGGGCAGCGTAGGGTATAACTTTTACGCCATTATCACCTTAGTCATTGTGTTTTACACCATCGCGTTTGATAAAGTGCACGGCCCAATGAAAGAAGCCGAGCAAAAGCTAGAGCTGCAAAAAACCGACCTAAAAGAAGAAGTAAAAGGCTCTAAAGCGCGCTACATGCTCGTGCCATTATTAACACTTATTGTGAGCATGGTAGGCTTTATGTTTTACACCGGTAACGGCGTATTAGCAGAAGGTAGCGGCTCTAAATCAGTATTATACGCAACCGTGTTAGCCATTGTGGTTGCTTACGCTTTAATGATTAGCTCACGCCAATTTACCCACCATCAATTAGTAGACACCGGCTTTAAAGGCATGGGCGAGCTATTACCATTGGTAAGTATTGTATTGCTTTCGCTTACACTTGGCGCAAGCTTAAAAGAGCTAGGCACCGGCGTATTTGTCGCATCGCTAGTAGGCGACTACCTACCAATTTATTTAATTGTACCTGTGCTGTTTTTAACGGGCGCGGTTATGTCGTTTACTACGGGTACATCGTGGGGCACATTTGCCATACTCATCCCTATTGGCGTGCCACTTATTCAAGAGCTTGGCCTACCGCCCTCACTTGTAGTGGGTGCTATTTTGGGTGGTGGTATATTTGGCGATCACTGCTCACCCATATCCGACACCAGCGCCGTATCGGCACTCGCCTCGGGTTGTGACTTACTCACCCACGTTAAAACGCAGCTACCGTACGCATTATTTGGCGGCGCACTGACGTTTATAGCGTACTTAGTAACAAGCATAATTGTGTTATAAACACATTTTAAAATAAGTCAGTTTCAAACACTCAAAAGCCTGCTTAACCGCAGGCTTTTTTGTTTACACGTAGGTTGTGTTGAGTGACACGAAACCCAACGGAACGCCAATTTATTTCACCGCTTTAAAGCCGAGTTTATATATTGTTTTGTAGGCGCTTAGCTTGCTGGCGCGTCGGGTGTGAGCTCGAAATAAATTCAATATATAATTATTTAAAGTTTAGCCTAAATTTATGTTGTGTTGAGTAGTCTTTAAAATCAACTTCCTGAAAATAAAATTTTTCACTTTCAGATCTTGCAGGAATAGTTTTGAATTTAGCTTTTTCTGTAGTAACAAATGAAAAAGGTAGTAAAATAAATAAGTTATTAAATTTACCGCTTAACATGTACCTCAACTTATCTTTAGAGCTCTCTTTAAATAACGTCACGCTTAACAGCTCCTTATTGTCACAACTCGGTAAACGGTACCCTATATTCGCCACAGCGGTATAATCAAAATCTCTAAATCCTTTATTAGATATAAGCCATTTAATTACGTCATCAAATATTGATACATCTTGATCTGGTAATAAAGATATTAAGCACTTAAGGAGTGCTTTGTAGACTTTAACATTTGAGAATTTTTGATTTGATATAATTACTTCTTTTGAAAATATGTCTGGCTCATCTTTTATCTCTATGAAATTACTTGTAGCAAATATTTTTCCGCCACCCTTAACATAAGAATTACTGTAGCCCTTTTTACCTTTGATCTGTGTTATAAAAGAAGGAGGGATAAAGCGGCTTAAATGATTTTCAAAGTCAGAGAAAATAGAGTTACATTTATCACACTCATTTATTGTGAAGATACTTTTATTACCTAAAAGCTCGGGCAACGAGTGAGATAGGTTATTGTACGTTGCAGATCTTGACTTGCAAAACCTACACTCTGATGTATTTTTACCAATCTCTAAACGAGGATAAATACAATAATTTTTTTGGTTATGATCTAGGGGTTGTTGATCTTTGTTTGTATTTTAGTCAGGTATGCATCGATAACCACATAATAGCGAATGCTAATGAAACCATTGATGCATAGTTCCTTTCTAATTTATCGTACCGAGTTGATACTGCTCTGAAGTGCTTTATTCGTGCAAACGCATTTTCAACTAAGTGTCGATACTTGTATAGATCCCAATCCATATCATTGTTTTTCTTGGTGTTATCTTTACGCCGAGGGATTAGTGGCTCACTTCCATGCTCAGTTACATAGTCACGAATTGATTGGCTATCGTAGCCCTTATCAGCAATCACATAGTCACTTTTAGGCGAATGTTTTATTAGGCTTTCTGCCATAACAAAGTCATTTCGCTGACCACCTGTTAATTCAAAGTGTACTGGGTATCCATAGCTATCAACGGCCAGATGAATCTTAGTTGAAAAGCCACCCCGACTTTTACCTATCGACTCATCTTTGTCGCTCTTTGCACCACTACTATGTTGATGTGCTCGCACAATACTGCCATCAATGAATAGCCATTCAGAATCAGTGATGAGGGCTAAATGTTTAAAAATAGTATTTAAAATGCCTTTCTTAGACCATAAGTTAAAGCGCCTAAACACAGTACTCCAAAGCCCAAAGTGTGGTGGTAAATCTCGCCAAGGAATTCCTGTGCGCATTCGATACAAAATACCTTCTAGCGTCATTCGGTGGTCAAATTTATTATAAACTCGACCACTATTGAGCATTAATTCTTTGAGCTTTAACCAGCGTTTATCTGTTAACATTGTTCTTGGCATAGCAACATCCGTTCTCGGTGGTATGTTTGATTTTTGGCGAAACCAATTATACCTTGTTGCTATGCCGTTTACTTTTTCAACAAAGATCAACACGCCCTAGTAAAATCTCTTTCATATTAAATTCATTTTATTTGAATATGATACTTTATATTAAGCGTTTTATGAGCTGGTTTGCGAGTGCTATTTGTAGTTTTTAATTATAATTTGTAAGTTTAATTACATAGCTTTTAAATAAAAAACTTAGTTTTAAGCGTAGATGTCACAACTAATTTTATGCGCCGCACTGCCTAACCCCTTCTCCCGCATGTTTAAGCGCTATAATCTGCCCTTTGCCGTTATGCGCCATAGCGAGCATATCACCGGTATTTATATTACTTTCAACTGCGTGCCTTCCCTTTAAATCACTTAAGAGCGACTGCTTAATTTGTACCAGTACTTCGTCATTACAACTGGCTATGTACCAGTCGTTATCGACCTTTACTAGCGTGCCGTATTCTATGTGGCGTTGTTGGTGTAGGCGTAAGTTATTGGCATGTTGAGTATCGAGTGCATGTTTTTTCTCGGTAATGGCGCTTGTGTAACTGCCTGATGGGGTTATTTCGTGAGTTTTTATAATTGAATAGTCGTGAATGTCTATAGTCTTAAATGAGCTGTTAAGCACGGTTTTTGGCGCGTGGTTAATACCATTGCTGCTATCAAACACAATAAATGCGAACACGCCCAGTGCACAGGCGAGGCTGGCAAGTTGTAGTGTAAAACCAAACTTTTTAGGCTTTGTGCGCGTGGCTTTATTAAGTAACGCTTTTTGCTGCGAAGCAGTGAGTGTAGTACGTGCTTTTCGCTCTTTGTAATGTTGAGTGAGCTTTTGGTCAAACTGCTCATCAGGCTTGTTCATTGTTTGCTCCTAATAAACGTTTAAGATTTTGTTTGGCGTAGCGCAGCCGTGTTTTTACGCTTTCATGGCTGCTTTGTGTTATAAGCGCTATGTCGGCAAGGCTAAAGCCTTCTTGTTGTAAGGTAATGGCTTCGCGCTGTACAAAGCTTAGTTGTTTAAGTGCATTATCGAATGCTTGATAACTTATATTGCTTTGCTCATTTTGCTGCGCGGGTAGATGAGTATTTTCGTCAAGTTCTACAAAGCGCTGCTGTTTGCGGTATTCGTCTATTAATGTGTTGCGCGCGAGTTTAAATAACCAGGCTTTTGGCGTGGTTTGCGCTTGGTAAAGGTGGCGTTTTTCGATTACCTTTAGCCACGTTTGTTGGCTTACGTCGTATGCTAAATGCGTATTAGATTGTGTTACCAGATAATGGTACAAATCGTTACTGTATAAGGCAATAAGTTGCTCTAAGTGGCGGTTGTCGCCACTTTTTGCGTAACTTGCCATGCAATCCTTGCTTGGCGTTTCAAATAACCATGACTTAATACTTAGTAGCATAGGCGTTTAGTCCGTTAAATAGAGTTATCTAATTTAAAATCGAGCTGTACAGTTTGATCTGTTTGTAATTGTGCCACACCTTCTATTACTTTGGGGCGATATTTCCAGCGTTTTATGACTCTTATTGCTTCGCGGTCAAAGGTGCGTTTTGGCTCTGCGTTAATCACTACTGGGTTTATTACTTCACCGGTGGGCGAAATACTAAAGCTAAGTTGTACCCAGCCTTCAATGCCATCGCGGGCAGCAGACGTTGGGTATTTAGGGTTTATGCGCACTATGGGCGTTGCATCCCCCGTAGGGCGGTTAATGGTGCTATTTATATCATCACCAAAATCATCAATAGTTACCGGCATTACTTCGTTTATAGCAATTACAGGGTCGTTTGAGGTATCTATTGGTGGTGCCTTAGGCGGTGTTTTTGGCACCGGCGGTGGCGGCTGTATTTTTTGTATATGCCTTACTTGTGAGTCCTCTGGTGCCTTAAAAATCTCTACAATAATATCGCCACCGGTTTTTATTGGTGCGCGCTGCTCGCCAGATATTAAATATTGCATAAACGCAAAAGCCGCAAAGGTCATTACTGCACCGCCAATTAGGGCGGTTGATGTTTTAATAAATACTGAGTTATTGGGTGCTTCAAGTGTGTGCATAAGCCGCTCCGAGTAAACTTAATTGGGTTATTTAAAAGCTATAACGGGAGGCAAATCAAAAAGGGGTTAAATAATTTTATAAAAATTGCGGGGTTTAGTTACAATAGCGTTTTGTATTCTTTTACTTATAAACTTTTAGGCTGTTATGCAACTTATACAAATAGATAAAGCACGTTACCGCAAGCATTTAAATCGGGTAATTGCAGGTTGTGCAGCGGGTTTGGCTGTTGGCAGCTTGGCTGTATCGCAAACTTTAATAGCGCTATTTCCTGATGAAAGCGGGAGCCATTTTCATTGGAATTTAACCGGTGTTGTAATAACAAGTTTGGCGATTGGCTGGCTGTTAAATAAGTACCGTACACATAGTTTTATGACCGAAGTGGTGTATGTGTGGGAGCTAAAACAAGCGCTTAATAAAATAACCCGCAAAATGCCAAAACTAAAAGCAGCAGGGCGCGAAGGTAATGCCGATGCACTGTTAGCGATTCATTATAGTTACGCGGGATCACGGCTTTTATGGCAGCTAGACGATAACACCATTACTATGGATGAGTTAGCTATAAAACAAGCCGAGCTTGATAGTGTGGCGGCCAAGTATAACCTGACTTTAAATGCCGATGACTATAACGAGGCTATATTAAAACAGTTTTAAAGCAGTTTTAAAGTTAGTTGTAAGGAGCAAGCCCTGATGAAAAAAGTACTTATAGTGTGTTTAGGTAATATTTGCCGCTCGCCAACAGCAGAGGCGGTGTTAAAAGCGCGTGCTAAAAAATTAGGTGTTGAGGTAAAAGTAGACTCGGCAGGCACCATTGGTTATCACGAAGGTAAAACGCCAGATGGCCGCTCAATGGCTGCGGGTGAAAAACGCGGTTATAGCTTTAAAGGTATTTTTTCGCGCCCAGTGCGCACCAGTGACTTTACTGAGTTTGATTTAATTTTAGCGGCCGACACACAAAATTTAGCTGATTTAAAAGCGCAATGCCCTGCGCATTTGCATTACAAGCTGGCGCTATTTTTAGAATACGGCGAGCAAAGCCAAAGCGCCATACCCGACCCATACTATGGCGGCGATGACGGCTTTGAAAATGTACTTGATTTAATAGAAGCCGCCAGTGATAAAATACTCGCAAAGCTTTGAATAAGACTACCTGAACAAAAAGACGTTAGGGCCTGTTTACCTTTCGAGGTTAAATTTGCAGCAGTCTGTTTGGTATTTAGGCAAGGCAGAGTCTATGTTGTGTGGTTGTTCCCCATAAATAGGCGATAACGACGTATAAATGCCAAACAGGCGCTGCCCAAAGGGCTCTGCCTAGGGGCAATTTACTCTTTGTTACTCGGTTTTTACTTAGCCCACTAGGTTACAAACCTCGCGCCGCGATTAAATGGCCCCTAGGTTGAACAAATTATAATCCTGAAAGGTTCACAGGCCCTAGTTAGCGCCTTTTTTAATGCCTTGTGTTGTTATCTGGCTATTTTAAAGTCGAGCTGTACTTGCGTACTTGCAACAACGGGTTGGCCGTTTTCAAATTTTGGTGCATAACGCCATTTTTTAAGTGCTGTAAGTGCTGACCTTTCAAACTCTTTACCACCTTGTGAGCTAACTACCTCTGGGTTTTTAACAAAGCCTGCGGTATCTACATCAAATTCAACAACCACTATGCCGTCTTTCATTTGGCGTGCTTTGTTTTGCGGGTAGATAGGGTTTTCACGGTATATAGGTGTTTGCTCTTGTGATTTTTTCCATGGCACCATTTTAGCAATTGCTAAACAATGTTTAGTGGCTTGCTCGCTTTGGCCGGTTTTTTCGTAAAGGTTAACAAGCTTTGAGTGCGCAGTAAGCTCAGCGTTGTGATCAAAGTTTAAGTTGTTATCAAATACCGATACAACATGGTTTAGTCGTTCAATGGCTTCATTGTATTTTTTCTTACCCTGGGCAAACGATGCCATTAAAAAGTCGGCTTTAATGCGCTCTACGGTGTTGTCGTCTAAGTTGTTGCGGTAGTAGTCGTCGGCTTGGTTAAGCAGTGTTTTAGCTTTATGATATTTTTTATGGGCAAATTTTTTGGCTAGCAGTGAGGCTGCTTCAAACTGCATGTCGGCAACAAATTTAGGGTTGTTTTGCGTTTTAGCAATATCAATAACACGGTCGTAATCGTTATCGGCTTGATAGGCAGAGTCAGTGTTTTCTGCTTTGCCAATTAGCGCATCGATTGTTTCTATTGCATTTTTACCGTGGTTATTTGCCAGTATTGAATAGGCTTGCGAGTAAAGCTCGTAACGCATTTCGGTTACATTTTTTTTGCTGCTTATTGTGCTTGGCGCTGTAATTGCTTTGGCATAATTAATAGCAAGGCTTGCGGTGTTATCGCTTTTGTCACCATAAAATGAAAGCCCCGTAGTGTAGGCTAGTTTAGCAGCTTGCTCTATATTTTCTTCTTTTTTAACTGCTGTTAGGTAACTTTGGTACGCACTAGAAAAAGCGGTTTTATCGTCGCTTGCTTGGCTTGCATTTGATTCGCTGGCAAAAGCTGTAAAGGTTAATCCTATTGCTAAGGCGAGGTGCTGTGCTTTCATAATAATCCCTATTAGTGTTCAGTCTAGAAACAAAATATCACAAATGAGAATGGTAGTCATTACTGTTTGTGCGGTTTGCTTTTATATTAATAAGCTCAAAACACAATTGTGAAGTAAATTTAAAATAACAAAGCAGAGTTTGATTGTCACCTTTTTAGGTAAGTACAGTGGCTGTTCAAAGCTGTACTTTTATTACGATTAAATATTGAAAACAGTGGCTGCCGTCGCCATATATTTGCCATAAACTATGTTGTACTACGATCTAAATTTAAACGTTTGTGATATTATCACCTCATGGTGTCGTAGTTATTTAATTATTTGGATTTGTCGTGGCGCAAGTAAGAGCAAGAGCCCAGCTAAATGTTGGCAAAAATAGTGATATTCCCGCAGAAATAGTGTCATTTAGTGGCTTAAAAGATGGCCAAGAGCACGTTGCATTTGTGTTTAACAATGCCGACTCAACGCAGTCTGTGCCGCTTATTCGTATGCACTCAGAATGCTTAACGGGTGATGTATTTCATTCATCGCGTTGCGATTGCGGCGAGCAGCTAAACGAATGTATTGAAATGATGCACGAACAAGGCGGAGTGTTATTGTATTTACGCCAAGAAGGCCGTGGCATTGGTTTATATAATAAAATTGACGCTTACGTACTGCAATCACAGGGTATGAATACTTACGAGGCTAATAATCACTTAGGCTTTGCTGACGACTTACGTGATTTTTCGGATGCGGTACTTATGCTCAGTGCGCTTAATTTAAACCACGTTAAATTAATGACCAATAACCCTAAAAAGCTGAATGCCCTAAAAGATGCAGGCATTGAGGTAGACACAGTTATTGGCACGCATGCGCACATAAAAGCTGGGCTTACAGGTAACAAAGCCTACCTAGAAACCAAAATTAAGCACGGCGCGCATATGTTAGATATTAAAAAAATTAAAAAACCTTAACTTTTTAATTGTGTAGTGTCTGTTAATCCCCCCTCACGCCAAGTTATACTTGGCGTGTTTTGTTTAAACTAAGAGCAAGTATGTCTACAGAATTACGAATTTTTAAAGCCGATGCAGGGCTAAAGTGGTTTAAAGCCGGATGGCAAATTTTTAAAACCCAGCCAGTTACGTTTATTGTTATGCATTTATTAATAGGCATAGTGGGCATATTGTCGTTAGTTTTACCTTTATTACAGGTAGTTGCAGCCCTTGCTACGCCATTTTTAACCGCAGGGTTTTACCAAGCGGTACTTACCAAGCAACAAGGCGGTAAAATTATGCTCGCCGACATACTCAAGCCATTTAGTGCTAAAGGTAACCGTTTAGGGTTGCTTCGTTTAGCGCTTTATCAAATGGGGGCGGGTATTTTAATGGCCTTATTAGCCAATGGCTTATTTGCTGATGCAGTGGCAATTATGAGCCAAGAGGGGCTTGATCCTAACGTTGCACTTGAGCAAACCTTAAATAGTATTTCGGGAGCAAGTGTAGTGCTGTTTTTAGTGGCAATGGCGTTATATTTAATGGCATTTGCCTACGCTGTGCCGCTTATATATTTTAGCAAAGAAAAGCGTATTTTAACGGCGCTTAAAAATTCGTTATTAGTTTTTTACCATAACTTATTTGCGCTAAGTGTGTTTGGCATTATTTGTATGCTATTTATGGCGCTTTCTATGTTCTTATCGTTCTTACCGCTGTTGATTTTAATGCCAATTTGCTACATTAGTTTCTTTGTATCTTATCAGGCTATTTTTATGCCAATTGTACCGCCAAGTGACGACAGTAACATTAAGCCACTTAGCAGCGAAACAAGCGGGCGCTTTGACGCTTAATGGATGATAAGTTAAAACAAAAACTAAAAAACTACGTACTGTGGTTACTAGGGCGCCAAGAATATTCACGCCGAGAGTTAACCTTTAAGCTTCAGCAAAAAGAAGCCAGCGACGAGTTTATAGAAACCTTGCTAAATTGGTGCGAAGAGCACAATTTTATTAACGAGCAACGTTACTGCGAAGGGTTTGTTAGAAAACATATATTTAAAGGCCATGGGCTTAAGCGTATTCAAAGCGAAGCCATGGGCAAAGGGATTGACCGTTCGCTACTTGAAAGAGTAGTTGAAGAGCTTGAAATAGATTGGTTTGAGCTCGCGCAGGAAGCGTATAACAAAAAGTATTCCACTACACCGGCAAACCTCGAGTACAAAGATAAAGCTAAGCGCGTGCGCTACTTGATGTACCGAGGATTTAGCTACGAACAAATTGATTTTGCAATGCAAGCACAGTAAATACAGGTGAGATTTTCACATGCAGCACATGACTACGGCACAACTTAGGCAACAGTTTTTAGACTTTTTTGCCAGCAAACAGCACCAAATTGTCCCATCGGGTTCACTTATTCCGGGTAACGATGCCACGTTGTTATTTAACAATGCCGGTATGGTTCCTTTTAAAGATGTGTTTTTAGGCGCCGAAACTCGCCCTTACACGCGTGCTACAAGTGCACAGCGTTGTGTGCGTGCTGGTGGTAAACATAACGACTTAGAAAACGTAGGTTACACGGCACGTCACCATACCTTTTTTGAAATGCTAGGTAACTTTAGTTTTGGCGATTACTTTAAACAAGACGCTATTAAGTTTGCGTGGGAGTTTTTAACTGAAGTAGTTAAATTACCACAAGAAAAACTACTTGTTACTATTTACCACGACGATGAAGATGCATTTGGTTTTTGGCATAACGACATTGGCCTAAGCGAAGATCGTATTATACGTATTGCTACCTCAGACAACTTCTGGTCTATGGGCGATACAGGTCCGTGTGGCCCATGTTCTGAAATATTTTACGATCACGGTGAGCACATTTGGGGTGGTCCTCCGGGATCTCCTGAAGAAGATGGCGACCGTTTTATCGAAATTTGGAACCTGGTATTTATGCAATACAACCGTCAAAGCGACGGTACGATGGAACCATTACCTAAGCAATCTGTTGATACAGGTATGGGCCTTGAGCGTATTGCCGCTATTTTACAAGGTGTGCATTCAAACTACGAAATCGACTTGTTCCAAGGCTTAATTGCAGCCGCTGCAAGCGTAACTAACGCACAAGACATGAACGATAAATCGCTACGCGTAGTGGCTGATCATATTCGTTCGTGTGCGTTTTTAATCTCAGACGGTGTTATGCCATCTAACGAAGGCCGTGGTTATGTACTTCGTCGTATTATTCGCCGTGCGGTACGCCATGGTAATAAGCTTGGTGCACAAGGCGCGTTTTTCTATAAATTAGTAGCCGCGCTTATTGAGCAAATGGGTCAAGCGTATCCTGAGCTTGCTAAGCAGCAAGAAATTATTGAAAAAGTACTGCGCATTGAAGAAGAGCAATTTGGTAAAACCCTTGAGCGTGGCTTAGCAATTTTAGAAGAAAGCCTAAGCGATCTTAAAGGCGATATTATCCCAGGTGATTTAGTATTTAAGCTATACGATACGTATGGTTTCCCTGCGGATTTAACTGCCGATGTTGCGCGTGAGCGACAAATGACCATTGATCACTCAGGCTTTGAAGAGTGCATGGCAGTACAGCGTAAAACAGCGCAAAAAGCGGGTAAATTTGGTGCCGATTACAACGAGCAATTAAAATCAGAAAAGCTTACTGAATTTAAAGGGTACGACAGCATTCATCACAGCGCTACGGTAGTCGAGGTTTTTGCAAGTGGTGAGTCGGTTTCTATTTTAGAAGACGGTCAGCAAGGTATTGTAATATTAAACCACACGCCATTTTACGCTGAATCGGGCGGTCAAACAGGTGATACCGGTACTATTACTGTTGCAGGTGGCGAGTTTAGTGTAACTAACACCACTAAGCTGGGTAATGCTTTTGCACACCACGGTACTGTACAAGGGCGCATTGCAGTTAATGATAAAGTTGATGCAACTATTGACGACGCACGCCGTGAGCGCATCAAGAAAAACCATACCGCAACTCATATTTTACACGAAGCGCTTCGCCAATTACTTGGTGAGCACGTAAGTCAAAAAGGCTCGCTGGTTGAGCCTGAACGTTTACGTTTTGACTTTTCGCACTTTGAAGCGGTAACTAAAGATGAGCTACGTGAAATTGAGCGTGTAGTTAATGATGAAATTCGTCGTAACTTTGCACTTAACACTGAACTTATGGCAATTGATGATGCTAAAGCTAAAGGTGCTATGGCACTGTTTGGCGAAAAGTACGATGACGAAGTACGTGTAGTAACGATTGGTGATTACTCAATTGAGCTTTGTGGTGGTACGCACGTTGAGCGCGCAGGCGATATTGGTTTATTCAAAATTGTATCTGAAAGTGGTATTGCTGCAGGTGTTCGCCGTATTGAAGCGGTAACCGGTGCAGATGCCGTAGCCTATGTGAGCGAGCAAGAAAAACAACTTAACGATGTAGCGGCGCTTGTAAAAGGTGATAGCGCATCGGTACTTGAAAAAGTAACTGCCTTGCTTGAAAAGTCTAAAGGCCTTGAAAAGCAAATTGCTCAGCTTAACGACAAGCTAGCAAGTGCAGCGGGTGCGTCTTTACTTGATTCTATTGTTGAAATTAACGGCGTTAAGCTATTAGTTGCAAACGTTGAAGGAACCGAGTCTAAAGCGCTTCGCGGTATGGTTGATGACCTTAAAAACAAGATTGGCTCAGGTGTTATTGCCCTTGGTGTTGCCAGTGGCGATAAGGTAAGCCTAATTGCAGGTGTAACTAAAGACTTAACAGGCAAAGTAAAAGCCGGTGAGCTTGTTAACCACATGGCTTCTCAAGTAGGTGGTAAAGGCGGCGGTCGCCCAGATATGGCACAAGCGGGTGGCTCACAACCTGAAAACTTAAACGCAGCGCTTGAAAGCGTAACTGCTTGGGTAACCGAGAAAGTTTAAGATTACGTGGCACTTATTGTCCAAAAGTATGGCGGCACTTCGGTTGGCTCAATTGAGCGAATAGAAGCGGTCGCCGACCTTGTTGTTAAAACTAGGCAACAAGGTCATCAAGTGGTTGTTGTGCTCTCGGCTATGTCGGGAGAAACCAACCGCTTAATTAACCTCGCCAAACAAATTGATACTCGCCCGAGTAATCGAGAACTAGACGTACTAATAAGCACCGGAGAGCAGGTTTCTGTATCGCTGCTTGCTATGGCTATTATAAAACGTGGCCACTCAGCTGTAAGTTTACTTGCCGACCAAGTAAATATTCAAACCGATAACATGTTTGGTAAAGCCCGCATTGAAGATGTAGCCGCAACGCGTTTAAAGCATGAGCTTGAGCATAACCGTATTGCTATTATTGCCGGTTTTCAGGGGCGCGACGTAGAGGGAAATATTACAACCCTTGGCCGTGGTGGCACCGATACCTCTGCGGTAGAAATTGCCGGCGCAATAAAAGCAGACGAATGCCAGATCTATACCGATGTTGATGGCGTATATACAACAGACCCGCGTGTAGAACCAACAGCGCAACGATTAAGCCATGTCACGTTTGCAGAAATGCTAGAGCTGGCAAGCTTGGGCGCCAAAGTATTGCATATTCGCTCTGTAGAGGCGGCTGGCAGGCATAAAATGCCGCTTAGGGTGCTTTCAAGCTTTAAGCCCGATGAAGGAACGCTAATTAGTTTTGAGGAGAGCGATATGCCAACCAAGGTTGTATCGGGAATAGCATTTAATCGTGACGAATGCTTGATAAAGGTACATGGCGTACCATACTGTGTTAATTCTCTTACAAAAATTTTGAAACTTTTTGCAGAAAATGGCATCGAAATAGATATGATTAGTCAAGTTAATCATAACTTTGAAAAAAAAGACTATGCTTTCACTGTGCACACAAATGACTATCTGCAAGCACGCGATTTACTTATTAAGCATAAGGTAAATTTGCAGGCTGAGGATATTTCTGCTGACACCACAATTGCAAAAGTGTCGGCTGTTGGCGTAGGGATGAAGTCTCACTCTGGTGTAGCGCATCAATTTTTTGATGCACTAGCTAAAGAAAGCATACATGTGATTTTAGTTTCGACGTCAGAAATCAAAGTATCGGTTTTAATTGATGAGAAGTATCTGGAATTAGCAGTACGTGCGTTACATAAAGAATTTTTAACAGAAAATGGATAGTTTGGGAGTTTTTACTTACTTTTCAATCGAATTTTCATTAATATGTTCAAGCGGAATCTTATAATTTATTGGAACATGGGAGCAAGAGAATGCTAATACTAACTCGTAGAGTAGGTGAAACCCTAATGATTGGTGACGAAGTAACAGTTACTGTTTTAGGTGTTAAAGGAAATCAAGTTCGAATTGGTGTTAATGCACCTAAAGACGTTTCAGTGCATCGTGAAGAAATTTACATGCGTATACAAGCTGAAAAGTCTAACCCTAATCCGGGCAATGCTTAATCAACACGTATACTTAGCTGAGTAATTTATTACTTAGCTATACCAAAAGCCACTCACTGAGTGGCTTTTTTGTTTATAAAATCGAGCATATCATCGGTTAATACGCTGCTAGATATGTATTGCATGCCGTGTTTATGATGAATTAAATAACCACGCGGAGTTTTGGTAATAGCTGTTATTTCAGACCAGGTAAGAGTATGGTTTTTATAATGGTTTGAAGAGCTTATAGCCTCGTCTGTAAATTCAAGTGTTACTTGCGAACCAGACGCACGACTAAACATTTGGCGTGTAACCCACCAAGGCCTGCGGTAATAAAACGCCACGCATTCTAAAACGCCAACCATAATTAAAAATGTGCCTAGGTAATGATCGTCCATCGCGTAAATACTAAATAAACCTAAGCACACTAATAACAATAGCAAAAAGTACTTTGGCTTTGCGCCTTTACTATAAGGCAGAGACTCATCAAAGCATTCGTAGTAGTAGGGTTTATCTAATTTATAGGTAGTGGTGAGTGACATAATAGCTAATAAATAAAAGTTTTAGCCATTTTAGCAAGCCAGCATTAAAATCTCATTAGTTTATCTGCATGGTGTATTACAGACACAAAAAAGCGGCTTATAAAAAGCCGCTTTTATTACGTTACCAAGCAGATTAACAGTTAGTTTCTTCTGCGTTAACGCCTTCTTTTACATTCTCACATGCATCTTCTACAGAGTTTTGCACGTCAGTTACTGCTTCATCAATACGCTCGCCTGCTTCTTCTGCGTGGTTGTCTTCACAACCCATCATGAAGAAACCTGCGAATACTGCGATAAGTGCTGCTTTTAAAGTTGTTGAGTTCATAATGTAATTCCTTGTAAATGTTGATTGTTTAGTGTTTTGAGTATTCTAACTACCTGGGCGATTTACCGCGCAGTGCACCTGAAACTAAAGAAATCACTAAAAGTACTAAAAAGATAAAAAATATAATTTTTGCTATACCAGCTGCGGCACCTGCGATGCCACCAAAACCTAACACTGCAGCGATTAAAGCAATAACTAAAAATGTAATTGTCCAGCGTAACATTGTCTTCTCCTTGGTTATCAAATTCGTTCGAGATTACTAATGCCAGTTATATGCCATTATTAATTGTTGTTAATAATCAATTGTTTATCTTATTTGGCAGGATTTGTTTAATTTACTCATTGGTAACTTTTACTTTTAACGATGTAACTTATTCACACTGTTGTAAATTTTGTGAAACGTAAATGGTTACTACGAATGCTAGCGAACTCACTCTTGGTAAGACCAATTTACATTGGTTTGATTTTTAACGTTAAAAGCGTTTATTACAGCTTTGTAGTTAGCGAGTTTTAATGGATTTTAATTTTTAATATATAACGATGGCCTATAACCGCTATTTTTAACATCTATAAAGCCACATGTTCGTGGTAATTATAGCTATGTTAACTGCTTTGGTTATATGTTAGTTTAATTTTAATTGGTTTTACCAATTTACAGGTGATGGACAAAGTATTAAGTTTTGTTATTATCTG
The DNA here is from genome assembly GCF_002221525.1 of Pseudoalteromonas espejiana DSM 9414. Lineage (NCBI taxonomy): Bacteria > Pseudomonadati > Pseudomonadota > Gammaproteobacteria > Alteromonadales > Pseudoalteromonadaceae > Pseudoalteromonas > Pseudoalteromonas espejiana. Next base: position 721,687 of record NZ_CP011028.1, read on the forward strand.
GTGAATAATTATTTAAATAAATCGATTTTATATCGGTGTAGTGTAAGGGGGAGAAAAATGGATATAGCAGCAGTACTCACAACCGCAGGCAGTTTAATGCTTACGGGCATGGTGGGCGTGTTTGTGTTTCTTTCAATATTAATTGGTGCTGTAACACTTATGTCTAACTTAGTTGCTCGTTTTGCCGAGCCTGAAGTGGCAGCACCTGTTAAATCACCATCTTTTAAATCTCAAGGTGTGCCAAGTGAGCACATCGCTGCTATTAGTGCTGCCATTGCTCAGTACAAATCAAATAATAAATAAGGGGCACACACGTGGCTAAATTAAAATTAACAGAACTTGTTTTACGCGACGCGCACCAGTCGTTACTTGCTACACGCATGCGCTTAGACGATATGCTTCCTATTGCTAGCAAGCTTGATGATGCAGGTTACTGGTCTATTGAATCGTGGGGCGGCGCAACATTTGATTCGTGTATTCGTTATTTAGGTGAAGATCCGTGGGAGCGTATACGCGCACTTAAAAAGGCAATGCCTAATACTAAACAGCAAATGCTATTACGCGGTCAAAACTTGTTAGGTTACCGCCATTACGCTGATGACGTAGTAGAAAAGTTTGTAGAGCGAGCGCACAAAAATGGCGTTGATGTATTTCGTATTTTTGACGCGATGAACGATGTGCGTAACTTAGAAACTGCAATAAAAGCAGCTGTTAAAGTAGGCGCCCATGCACAAGGGACTATTTCGTACACTGTAAGCCCTGTACATACTCTTGATATGTGGCTAACGCTTGCAAAACAATTAGAAGATTTAGGTTGTCACTCTATTTGTATTAAAGACATGGCCGGTTTATTAAAACCATATGATGCCGAGCAGCTAATAAAAGGCCTTAAAGAAACCGTTTCTATTCCTATTGCAATGCAGTGCCATGCAACAACAGGGCTTAGTACTGCAACATATCAAAAAGCCATTGATGCCGGTATTGATATGCTTGATACAGCTATTTCATCAATGAGTATGACTTACGGACACTCAGCCACAGAAACTATAGTGGCAATTGTTGAGGGAACCGCACGCGATACTGAACTTGATTTAAACCAGCTTGAAGAAATAGCTGCTTACTTTAGAGATGTTCGTAAAAAATACGCAGCCTTTGAAGGTAGCCTTAAAGGTGTTGATGGCCGTATATTACTCGCGCAAGTACCTGGCGGCATGTTAACCAACATGGAAAATCAACTTAAAGAGCAAGGCGCTGCTGATAAGCTAAACGAGGTGTTACTTGAAATTCCGCGTGTGCGTGAAGATTTAGGCTTTATTCCGCTTGTTACACCAACATCGCAAATTGTAGGTACACAAGCTGTACTTAATGTGCTTACTGGCGAGCGTTACAAAACCATTACTAAAGAAACCGCCGGTGTACTAAAAGGTGAGTACGGCTTAACACCCGCACCTATGAATAAAGAGCTGCAAGAACGTGTGCTTGATGGGCAAGATGTAATTACGTGTCGCCCTGCTGATAATATTGCACCTGAGCTTGCATCACTTGAAGCAGAACTTCAAAAAGAAGCGCAAGAACAAGGTTTAACTCTGGCTGATGAGCAAATAGATGATGTACTCACTTATGCGTTATTCCCACAAGTTGGCCTTAAATTTATTAAAAACCGTAATAACCCAGATGCCTTTGAAGCAGTACCAAGTGCCGATGATTCAAACTCTAAACCAGCTGCAAAACCTGCAAACAACAAAGGCGTTACCGCTGAACAATATAGCGTGAAAGTAGACGGTAAAGTTTACGATGTTGTTGTAGCGCAAGGTGGTGAGCTTAAAGAAGTATCGCTTAAAGATTCTGAGCATTTACCTCAATCAGCATCGGTTGCATCAGGCGAAACATTAAACGCGCCACTGGCTGGTAATATTTTTAAAGTAAAAGTAAAAGCAGGACAAGCCGTAAATGAAGGCGATGTTGTTGTGATTATGGAAGCGATGAAAATGGAAACTGAGGTTCGTGCAATGCACTCTGGTACCGTTGCCGAAGTTTTAGTATCTGAAGGTGATGCTGTAACTACTGGTGATGCAATTATAGCGATGGCGTAGGAGTAGCGTTAATGGAAGGTCTATTAAACCTTTGGCATGCTACAGGCATTGCTAACTTTACCTTTGCTGGCTTAATTATGATTGCAGTAGGGTGTTTATTATTGTTTTTAGCAATAGCTAAAAACTTTGAACCACTGTTACTTCTGCCAATAGGCTTTGGTGCAATACTGACTAATATTCCGGTTGCTGGGTTATCAGACCCTGGTGGCTTACTTTATTACGTGTACTACGTGGGAATTGATACGGGAATTTTTCCGCTATTAATATTTATGGGTGTTGGCGCGCTTACCGATTTTAGTGCGCTAATAGCAAATCCTCGCATGTTACTACTTGGTGCTGCAGCGCAGTTTGGTATTTTTGCGACCTTATTTGGCGCAATTTTACTTAACTTTATTCCGGGTTTTGAGTTTACGCTTCAAGATGCATCGGCTATTGCGATTATTGGTGGTGCTGATGGCCCAACGGCTATATTTTTAGCATCAAAGCTTGCGCCTGATTTACTTGGTGCCATTGCGGTTGCTGCATACTCTTATATGGCGTTAGTGCCAATTATTCAGCCACCAATTATGCGTGCATTCACAACGCCAGAAGAGCGCCAAATTAAAATGCCAGAACTACGTAAAGTGTCTAAAAAGGAAAAAATTATTTTTCCACTTATGGTACTTACTGCAACTGCAATGTTTTTACCAGCAGCAATACCGCTAGTAGGTATGTTTTGTTTAGGTAACTTAATGCGTGAGTCGGGTGTTGTAGATAGGCTTAGTAACAGTGCCCAAAACGAAATCATTAATGTAACCACTATATTTTTAGGTTTGGCAGTGGGCTCTAAATTGGCGGCTGAACAGTTTTTAACTGTAGAAACCATTGGCATTTTAGTGCTGGGTGCATTGGCATTTGCAATAGGTACGGCCTCGGGCGTATTTATGGCAAAAGGCCTTAATAAGCTTTCTAAAACACCTATTAACCCTTTAATTGGTGCTGCTGGCGTATCGGCAGTTCCTATGGCTGCACGTGTAGTAAACAAGGTAGGGCTTGAAAATAACCCGCATAACTTTTTACTTATGCATGCCATGGGGCCAAATGTGGCAGGGGTACTTGGTAGTGCCGTTGCGGCAGGTATATTGTTAGCGCTTGTAGGTTAACAAACCAGATTAATAGGTTTTAATTTAAAGATTTAATCCAACCGATTAGCGCAGTTTACTGCGCTTTTTTTATGCTTATAATAAAGTTTGTTTGATACCGTATTTTTGTTTACAGTGATGGCTCTGCACACTAATAAGGATAGTCATCATGCTTCACACCCCTTTGGCAAAATATTTACCTCATGTTAGTAAACTTGTATTTGGCTGTATGGGCCTTGGCGGCGGTTGGAATAAAGACGCCATCACCAAAGAGCACTTGAAACAAACTCACCAATGTATTGATGCAGCCATTGCCGGCGGCATTAACTTTTTTGATCATGCTGATATTTATACTTTTGGCAAAGCCGAGCAAGTATTTGGCCAAGCACTCGCTGAGCGCCCTGAATTACGTGAACATATGTATATTCAATCCAAGTGTGGCATTCGTTTTGAAGATGAGCATGGCCCTAAGCGTTATGACTTTTCAGCCAAATGGATTGAGGAGTCGGTTGAAGGCTCACTTAAACGTTTAAACACCGATTACCTCGATGTGCTTATGTTGCACCGCCCTGATCCGCTAATGGAAGTAGACGAAATAGCACAAGTATTTGGCTGCCTACAAGAAAGCGGCAAAGTACGTAATTTTGCAGTATCAAACATGCAGCAACATCAAATGAACTTTTTACAACATGCGCTTGATATGCCGATAGTGGCTAATCAAATTGAAGCAAGTTTACAAAAGCACCAGTTTGTTGATGAAGGTGTGTATGCAGGTAATGCAGACGGTAAAGATCTTAACTTTACGCCTGGCAGTGTTGAATATTGCCGCCATTTTGACATTCAAATTCAGAGCTGGGGCAGCCTATGCCAAGGTTTATACACAGGCGGCGACTTATCAAATGCATCGCAAGCGGATATAAACACCAGTATTTTAGTTAATAAGCTTGCTGCCCTTTACGATACAACCCCTGAAGCAATTGTACTAGCATGGCTATTACGCCACCCAGCATCAATTCAGCCTATTATTGGTACAACTAATGTTGAGCGTATAGCTGCCTCATGTGATGCCATAAATGTGCAGCTAAGTCGTGAACATTGGTATGCACTTTACGTTAGTGCAAAAGGCAATGAACTACCGTAACAAGGGTAACTATGAACATATTCGTTATTTTAATTTGCTTGTTTGCTGCACTCGCAGTGCTTATTCCGCTGCTTGAAAAGTACCAAGGTAAAATGGGGCTTGAGAGCGCGACTAAATACAGTAAATACATCTGGCCGCTAGTTATGATTTCTTTAGTGGTACAGCTTATTTATGTATTAATGAACTAGTACTAGGGCCTGTTTATCTTTCGAGGTTGAATTTGCAGCAGTGTGTTTGGTATTTAGGCAAGGCAGAGCCTATGTAGTGTGGTTACTCCCCATAAATAGGCGATAACGCAGTATAAATACCAAACACGCGCTGCCTGAAGGTTCGTCCTAGGGACGATTAACTCTTTGTTGCTCGGTTTTTACTTAGCCCACTAGGTTACAAACCTCGCGCCACGATTAAATCGTCCCTAGTTAGAACAAATTTTAATCCTGAAAGGTCAACAGGCCCTAGTGTAGTAAATTAGTTACTGTTGTAACGAATACAAAAAAGCCTTTGCAGGTTACTCTGCAAAGGCTTTTAAATGTTTGCTAAATAGTGTTACTTAAGTGCAAGTTGTAGCTCACGATTACGTTCAAGCTGAGCAATAAAGTTTTCTGCTATAGGCTTAAACTTAGCAAGCTCAGAGCGTGGTAACGGCTCTGACTTAGGTAATTTAACTGTTTTAGGATTACGGTGTACGCCATTAACTAAAAATTCGTAGTGTAAATGTGCGCCAGTTACACGGCCTGTTGAACCAACAGTACCAATTTTGTCACCTTGTTTAACTTTTTGGCCAGTTTTAACAAGCTTTTTGTTAAGGTGTAAGTACTTAGTTACATACTGTGTACCATGGCTAATAAATACATAGTTACCATTGTACTTACTGTAACCTGCTTTAATTACTTTACCATTACCCGATGCAACGACAGGTGTACCCGTACGTGCTGCGTAATCAATACCGCGGTGTGCTTTAACTTGACCTGTTACTGGGTGTAAACGACGTGGGTTAAAGCTTGAACTAATATATTTAAAGTTAACCGGAGCACGTAAAAATGCTTTTTTCATGCTGCGGCCTTCTGGCGTATAAAAGCTTCCGTCTGTATGACGAATAGCCGCATAGCGCTGACCTTGGTTAATAAATTCAGCAGCAATAATTTTACCTGTGCCAATAAATTCGCCATCAACATAGTGAGACTCGTAAATTAAACCAAACTGATCATTTTTACGAATGTCGTTTGCAAAATCCACATCCCAACCAAATATATCAGCAAAGTTCATAATTTGGCGCTCGCTTAAACCTGCTGCAATTGCAGACGTCCAAAAGCTGCTAGAAATCTCACCGCCAGCTGTTTTTGTTAGTGTTTCGATTTCTTTGCTGTCTATCGATGTATCGTAATTACCTTCATCATTTAAGGTAACAAATAGCGTATCGGTTTTAGAAATAACATAACGAAGCTGTGCTAAGTCACCATTTTCTGATGTTGCAAAACTTAAAATTTCACCTGGGTGAATTTTAGTGAGTTTGCGCGTTTCAGCGTTAGTGTTAATTAGCTTGTGAAGTGTTTGCGCTGAAAAACCAGCACGCTTGAAGATAATTGCTAAATTATCGCCGTTTTTAACTTGATGATCGACTAAGTCGTATTCTGGCAGCTTTTCTGCTGCTTCTTGCGAATTTAACTCAGTTAATTTTTCGTTGTCATCAACTTTAACTTGTAACTCGTAACGCTTACCAATTTCTAGTGCATTTGCACTATTGTCTTTGGATGCAGTCGCTTTTTCTGAAGGAAGAAAGGCTAAGCCAACAATAGCAGAAACCAAACCTAGAATAAGCAATTTGTGTTTTTTGGGAAGCGTGTTAACCACGTGAACCATAACGTGCCTTTTCTGCTGTCGTAAAAATAAAATAGATATTAATGCAGGATATACGTAATAAGGTACGAATACTAGTAAATAAAGCTAAAAGCCCCGCATATGTTAGCAAAGTCGCATTTTTTAGTTGTTTAAGTTTATAGATTTAAACTGATTCTAAAGTACGCTAAAATCGGCGTTTAAACACCATTTCTAATTGCCTAGCACAGTGAGACTAAGCTTATTGAGTTTAGTTGCATTATTCGCATAAAAAATTGTTTTAATTAGGTAGAAATTTGTTATGTTAGCAACATAAGTGCTTTTGGTTTAAATCTGTTTTAAACCCTTATGTAGCAAGTAATCTAGTTGCCCCTTCGTTGGCAGAATTTTGGAGTAATACACAGTGGATTTACAAACCGCTCTAGCAGAGATAAAACGCGGTGCAGAAGAGATATTAATTGAAGACGAACTAGTTGAAAAACTAAAGTCGGGCAAAAAGTTAAAAATTAAAGCGGGTTTCGATCCTACCGCGCCAGATTTACATTTAGGCCACACCGTACTAATTAACAAAATGAAAACCTTTCAAGATTTAGGTCATGAGGTTATTTTCTTAATTGGTGACTTTACCGGTATGATTGGCGACCCAACAGGTAAAAACGTAACGCGTAAACCACTGACTCGTGAAGATGTACTTGCCAACGCAGAAACATATAAAGAGCAAGTTTTTAAAATTTTAGACCCAGCTAAAACAACCGTTGCGTTTAATTCTACTTGGATGGAAAACCTTGGCGCAGCAGGCATGATCAAGCTGGCAGCTAACCAAACAGTGGCGCGTATGCTAGAGCGTGACGATTTTAAAAAGCGTTATGGTAGCGGGCAACCAATTGCTATCCACGAATTTTTATACCCACTAGTGCAAGGTTGGGATTCAGTTGCACTAGAATCAGATGTAGAGCTTGGTGGTACCGATCAGCGTTTTAACCTACTAATGGGCCGTGAGCTGCAAAAAGTAGAAGGTCAAAAGCCGCAAACTGTATTAATGATGCCATTACTTGAAGGGACAGACGGCGTTCAAAAAATGTCTAAGTCGCTGGGTAACTACATTGGTATTACTGATGCGCCAAATGATATGTTTGGTAAGGTAATGTCGATTAGCGATGTATTAATGTGGCGCTACTACGATTTACTAAGCAGCTTATCGATTGAAGAAATTGCAGCGCAAAAACAACGCGTAGAGCAAGGTACTAACCCACGCGATATTAAAATTGAGCTAGCAAAAGAGTTAATTGCACGTTTTCACAGTGAAGACGCTGCACAAGCTGCGCACGATGACTTTATTAATCGCTTTCAGAAAAAAGCACTACCAGATGAAATCCCAGAGCTTACAATTACCATTGCAGAAGAAGATACTATTTTAATTGCTAACTTACTTAAAGAAGCAAACTTAGTAGCCAGTACTTCTGAAGCAATGCGTATGATTAAACAAGGCGCAGTAAAGCTTAACGGTGAAGATAAAATCACTGACACTAAGCTTGAAGTAGCAAAAGGCACAACTGCGATCTACCAAGTAGGTAAACGTAAATTTGCCAACATTACTGTAGCGTAAGCGCAGCAGTTAAAACGATAAAAACCAGCTTAGGCTGGTTTTTTTGTACTTGTATTTTAGCTGCTAAAAAACCACTAAACCAGCTTTAAAATCTCAATACTGATAATGATTAACAGCCAAAATACGCGAGCCTGATTTAATCTGTTAATTATTACGGGCACATCATCGGGTGAAGGTAGTCTATCAGCACCAATTCGCATTTTATTAAAGCGCTTACCAAAGTAAACCGCAGGTCCGCCAAGTTGCACGCCAAGAGATGCCGAGCACGTACTTAAAATCCAGCCAGTATTTGTTTGATAAAAATGTCTGCCATAGTGCTTTATGTAATGCATACTTTGTTTACTGGCTTTACTTGCGGCAATAGTTAAAGCAAGTAGGCGTATGGGGATAAATTCGATTATAAATAAAATGATTTTAAGCGGTTTTAAAAAGTGGCTATTAGGTGAGATATCAGTGCGCCAAGCTTGCTGTATTAAAGTGAGTAGCCGATACGCTAAAGCGCCAATGGGTCCTAATAATAAAAATATGAATATAACCACAAAGTAATTACGAGCAGTTCGTAAAATTAAGCTTTCAATTAAGGCTTTAATTATACCTGGCGCTGAGAGCTTGTTTACTTCTCTGGCAAGTAATGGCTTTGATAGCTCACGCGCGGTAGATTTTTGGTTTTGTTTTACTAACTTTGCAACACGCAGTGCTTTTTTATCTATTGCTTTGCTTTCAAGGCATAAATATAAAATAAGGCCTGCGAGTAGTTCAGGATAAAAGGCAAACTCAAGCAACAGCACTACAATGATTAACACAACGCTAAGTATAAGTGTGCTTGCAAGGCTAGCTGCTAAATATTGATAGCCTTTAGTTTCATCAGGCTTGTAAATACGTTTACCAACGGCACTAAATACAGCCGTTAAAAAGCTATTGGGGTGATACCAACTTACTAACGGAAAAAAGCGCTCAGCAAGGAGCGCTATTATAAAGGCAATAAAGTCCAAATGATTTTGAACAATATTGCTTAGCATTTATAAGCTTACTTTCGTTAGTTTTTCTAACAATGCGACAACCATTTTTGATGAATTGATTGAAGCAGTTTCTAGGTATTCTTCAAATGATTGCGGCGACTCTTTACCGGCAATGTCAGACATAGAACGAATAACCACAAATGGTGTATTAAGCGCAAAACACGTTTGCGCAATAGAAGCACCTTCCATTTCTACTGCAAGCATAGTTGGGAAGTCACTGCGTGCTTTATCAATTCGAACAGGGTCACACATGAATGAATCGCCAGTACAAATTAAACCTACTAAGGTTTTTACTTCACTAATTTGTGCAATAGTTTGCTCAGCTGCTTCTACTAATTTAGGGTGCGCTGTAAAGCCTGCTGGCATTTGCGGTACTTGGCCAATTTCGTAACCAAAAGCTGTTACGTCAACATCATGGTGGCGAACTTCTGACGAAATTACGACATCGCCCACACTTAACGATGGATCAAAACCACCTGCAGAGCCTGTGTTAATAACACAATCAGGGTTAAAGTTATCAATTAGTAGCGTTGTTGCAATTGTTGATGCCACTTTACCAATACCTGATTGAACCAGGGTAACTGTATTACCTGCTAATTCGCCAGTGTAAAAAGTAAAACCTGCTTTAGTTAAAACTTCTGGGTTTTGCATTGCTTCACGTAAAATTTTAACTTCTGGCTCCATTGCGCCAATAATACCAACATTCATAGTGTTTAATTCCTGAGTTTGAATACCTAGATTATACGTGAAGTTAGCAGTAAAAAACAAAAAAGCGAGCTTGTTTATGAGCTCGCTTTAAATACTTTTAGGAGAGTATTTAATTCTATTTTAAATTTCAGCCAACGCGGTTGTTTGCGCTTTTGCTTGAGAAGGTGACAGCACGGCAGGTTTACTAACTCTGTTGCGAGCAGGGCGAGCCGATTGTGTAGCCGCTGGCTTACCAAGTTTAAACATAATTGCATCGCGTACTTCTGATGGACGGTAACCCGATTTAACTTTCATACGAATATGAGGAATTCCCGCTGACTCTAAAGCACCGTTAACAAACCAGTCACGCTGCGCTTTATGACCATCTTTATTGGCGTTGTTAACTAGGTCAACCGCTGCCACTATGGTCATTTTTTCTTTATCTACCAATACAAAGTCGAGCTGTTTATTTTTAGCTTTAGCTAAAGCAACACGTTTAGATTTAGCAGAAAGACCTTGCTTACAATCAATTACGTCAATAAGTTTTACGCGGCTAACAATTTTATATTGATCGCCAACAGCACGTTCTAAAAGATTTAAAAAGGCACCCTCAACCTGTGTAAATACAGTTTGTTTGCGGGTAAAAGGATAAGGGTTTCCGCCATCATCACTAAATTTTGACGCAACAACTGAGGCCCCAATGACTAATACTAAAATTGATAATAAAGCGAATTCCATACGGTAACTCCATAACAACAAATTGACACTGCTCAACTAAAGCAATTTACGTGCCTAAAAACTTTGTGTTATGAGTTAATTACCGTATGCATTTTTAAAAGGTCGTATACCTTAATTAGGCTTTGTAGCCGCCTTCAATGCCTTTAACTGCAATAGCAACAGCATCGTGAGCGTGCAGCGACTCGTAATGGTTTATTTGCAACCAATAGTCACTAAAGTTATCGCGCTCAAGTACAGCCTTAATTTTACGCGCTGCATCTTCGCAAAACATAAGGTTTTGACCATTTAAGCGAGCAAACTCTTGCTCATCTTCGCGTTTTACCGCCGCTTGCACTGGGGTTTTAAGCTCAGCTTCAAGGGTGTTAATTAAATTTACAACGTCAAATTCTTGGGTGTTGCTATCAAGCTTTACTTTAACGTTTGCAATTGAACGCTGTGAGTGCGGTGTTGCAACGATACCTTGCGTAGTGCCTAACCACTCTAAAACATCTTTTTGATTAAGTGTTTCTTGGCTAAATTTTTCACTAAACGCGTTTTGAATAAGCTGGCGAGCTAAGGCAGCAGAGCACGGGCACGTTGATGAATAAGTTACATCAACACATAGCTCGTAACTAATTACGTTGTTTTCAATGGTGCTTGTAAGCGTAATCGGGTAGCTTTTCCAACCGGCTTTACCACTTAATAGCGATTTACGTCGCAGTGGTAGTTCAAACTTAAATTCTATTTGTGCTTTATCACTCAAACCTTTGTGGCTAGTAATAAAAGTATCGAGTGCTTGGGCTAGCGTTTGCGGGTTTACTTGTTGCTCGGTAGAGAGTAAATCAAGGGCTAAAAATAAACGCGACATGTGAATGCCTTTAGCGTCTTCTTTATGCAAGTTAACAAACGCACGCGCTTTAGCATTAACGTTAACGGGCGCTAAATCTTTAGATTCAAAAATAAAAGGCAGTTCAATTTCGCCCATACCAACCCAGTCTAACTTACCTGTTTGTAAGGCGGGAGCCGTATCAGCTATATCGGGCATGTTGGTTTGCATGTGCGCTACTCGTTATTGGTCATAGTAAAGCGCTGCATTTTACACTAAATAATTTATTGCTGAAATGATGAGTTTAACTTGTAAGCAAAAGTAAACATGAAAATTTTCTGTTTTTGTCGCACAACATGAATATAGCTAATAGAAAAATGCTAAAATCTGCTGCAATATGCGTTTGACTATTTTTAGGCTCCAACACAAATTGCCTAGTAAAGAGATACACTGACCTATGACCGATTCTTCTTTGAGCCCTTGGGCTCGGGTACTTTCTAGTTTAATAACTCGTTTTGGCGAGTTAAAAACCGCGGCAATGTGCTACGCACTTTTATTGGGTGTATCACTTATTTTGTCGAGCATGTTTTATTATGTAGCCCTCGGTGAAGTAAATTTAGTTGATATTTTAGCTGTGGTATTTTTTACTGCGGTTGTATCACCATTTATGATCAGCATTTTACTCAATTCAATTAGACAATTAGACGCCTCATATGCGTATTTAGATAGCGCAACAAAACAAGAAAAGCTGCTAAACCAAACCTTAAAAGACAACATTAACCGACTCAATGTAGAAATTGATGAGCGTAAAATGGCGTTTCATGCCAAGCATAGGGCAATAGAAGAGCTGCGCCGCGAAATAGCCGAGCGTAAAAAAACGCAACAAGAGCTTGCTCAGCAAGGCATGCTACTGCGCTCAATTGTAGATTCATCCCCCGATTTATTTTACTACCGCGATAACAACGGCGTATTTGCCGGCTGTAATAAAATGTTTGAAGAGGTGATGGGCAAAACAAGTGCTGAGCTGATTGGTAAAACGGTTGAGCAAATCTTTCCTAGTTACTTTTTAGCTGAAGTTCTCAGAACGGATAAACAAGTTGAGCAAACACATCAAGCACTCACAATTGATGTTGAGTACATGGTAAATGGTGAAAACCGCTGGTTTGAATTGCGAAAGCTGCCTTTTATAAACGATCAGGGCGACTACATTGGTTTATTAGCGTTCGGGCGTGATATAACCAGCCGTAAAGAAGCCGCACAAGCTTTAGAAACTGCCTACAAAGATAAAGGTAAGTTTATTGCCACACTAAGCCATGAGCTACGTACGCCGTTAAACGGCATAGTGGGCTTAACGCGAATGCTGTTAGATACAGAGCTTAATAAACAGCAACGAAGCTGGTGTAATACGGTATTTTCAAGCGCTGAAACGTTAGGTAATATTTTTAACGATATTATAGATTTAGATAAAATAGATCGTGAACAATTAGACATAGCTACAGACTCTATAAATGTCTCTGACTTTATTAATGACGTAGTTAATTTTGCAGGGCTAATTGCTGAGCAAAAAGAGTTAGAGTTTTCTATTGAGCGAAATGGCACATTAGACGTTTATGCTTTATTAGACCCAACTCGTTTGCGCCAAGTAGTTTGGAATCTAATCAATAACGCCGTTAAATTTACCCAAGACGGTGAAGTGAAGCTTACATGCAGCCGTGAAGAGCGAAGCGATGGTCCGTGGCTTGAGCTTAAAATATCAGATACCGGGCAAGGGATCCCAGAAGATCAACTCTCTCGTATTTTTGATATGTACTATAAAGCCCCTGATTTAACCGGTAAAAATGCTATTGGCTCAGGCATTGGTCTAGCCGTTACTAAAGCATTGGTTACGGCAATGAAAGGGACTATATCTGTAACGAGCACTGAGGGTGAAGGCAGCTGCTTTACTGTGCAAATACCACTTAGTTTATGTATCGCACCTACAGAGCAAAGTTATGCGGGTAGAGGTTTATACATATTATTAGTTGAAGATGTTCCGCTAAATGCTGAAATTGCTACAAACTTATTAGAACAACGCGGCCATGAAGTTATATGGGCTGAAACTGGCGAAGATGCACTCTCGTTTGTAGAAACCGAAGACGATTTAGACTTAGTGCTGCTAGATATGCAGCTGCCTGATATAAATGGTGATGAAGTAGCAAGGCAAATACGCGCTGATAGCCATTTTGATAAGTTACCTATAGTTGCGCTTACAGCTAATGTACGTAGCGCGGAGGAAGACTTAGAAGGGATCTCAGTGCAAGGGGCGCTCGCTAAACCAATTAATACCATAAAGCTTGATAAAATGCTGGCAGACTTGTTCGATATACAACAAAGCGAAAGTGATAAGCCACTTTTAAGCGTAAGCAAAGACGCGCTTGAAGGAATAAACGCTGGCGTGCTTGATATCGAAACCATAGAAGATTTTGTAAACTCTATGGGGCTTGAAGTATTTAAACGCAGTAGTGGTTTATTTGAAAAGCTAAACCCACAATATCAACAAGAACTGCTAGGCGCATTGAATGAAAACGATAGGGATGAGTACAAATCGGTTGCGCATAAGTTTAAAGGTGCAGCTGGCTCTGTTGGCTTAAACGATGTGCAATTACATGCTAAAAAGATGGAACACGGTGCGCTTGATGAATCGGATGAAGTACTAAAAGAGTGGTTAAATACATTGGCAGATAAAATAAATGAAGGACAACAAGCCCTTCATTCGTTTTTAAAACTATTAGAGTAACTAAGTTTACTCTAATTAAGCGTCAATTTTACCGATAAAGCGGTAACCTTCACCATGAATGGTGCTGATTAGCTCTGAAGTAGAGTTGTCGCTTTCAAAATGCTTACGAATACGACGAATAGTAACATCTACAGTTCGGTCATTAGCGCGTAGCTCACGGCCTGTCATATGCTTAATTAGTTGCTCACGGCTAAAAATACGCCCTGGTGAATCAAGCATTAAACGAAGAGCGCGGTATTCACCTTTTGGTAAACGCTTAGCATCGCCATTTGGCGAAGTTAGACAACGACTGTTCTCGTCCAATTCCCAACCATTAAAAGTAATTACACCGTTGGTTTCAAGTACAGACTCTTCACCACCTAGCGCAGTACGAGTAATTAAGTTGCGAGCGCGTATAGTCAATTCACGAGGATTAAAAGGCTTAGTGATATAATCATCAGCACCAATTTCTAAACCTAAAATACGGTCTACATCGTTATCACGGCCGGTTAAGAAAATTAAACCGACTTTACGTTTTTGGCGTAATTCACGCGCTAAAATTAGCCCGTTTTTACCCGGAAGATTGATGTCCATAACTACAAGATTGACGTCATCATTATTTGTAAGCTTGTCATGCATATCATCGCCATCAATGGCTTCAATAACTTTGTAACCTTCAGCTTCAAATAAACTAACGAGGTTTAGTCGAGTTACGTCTTCATCCTCTACGATCAGAATGACTGGCGTTTGCATTATTAATTAACCTTTTTGGAATATTTTATTTACAAAAAATCGGAATTTAACTAAATAATCCGATTACTAGAGATTATAGGATTATACCCAAATGTTAACAAGAAAAAACAAGTTGGATAAAAATAAAACAGTAGGGGTGTTCCAAACTAACCAAAAGGCATTGTGCAAAAACTACTGTTTAATGATATATAACGGATGTAGCTTTTTGAATCATGAAAACGAAGCCATTTTCCTTTATGAATTGATACACCCACCAATCACTTAAAGGTACTAAAAATAATCGCACAAATTCAAAACGGAATTATATCATTTTATAACCTTTCATCAATGTATGTGATACTGCAAAAGCAATAAAGTTCATAAATTGTATCGTTTAATTATTAGATCAAGTTAAATAATTAAACATGAAATATCACATGCTCTCTCTATAAGGTCATTAAATGGTAATTCAAGTAAAAAGCTTAAATAAATCGTATTTTTAATGATATTTATTTATGGAATTGTAATAACGAAGCGAGTACCCGATTTAGCATCTACGTCATATAATATATGCCCGCCTAATGCCTGTGTAACCAAGTTGTATACTAAGTGCATGCCTAAGCCACTTGCTCCTTGCCCGCGCTTTGAAGTAACAAAGGGGTCAAAAATTCTATTTTTAATATTTTTGTCTACACCTTGGCCGTTGTCACAGTACTCAATTTTAACTTGAGGGCCGTTTTGCTCTACATTGAATTGAATCTCGTTGTTTTCGCTTGTTGCAAAGCCATGAATTGCTGAGTTTAAAATAAGTTGCTGAAATATTTGCTGCAAAGGCTCTGACTTACTTTCGATAGTTAAGTCAGTGGCGCAGTTAATAACAACGGTAGGTTTGGTTTTAAGTAACTCTGATTGAATCGAAATTAACACATCAGAAATTAATTTATGAATATTTACATGAGTCTTAACGCCGTCATCTTGTATTACCGCCACCTTTTTAAAGTTAGATATAAGATCTGCCGCACGGTTTAAGTTTCGATAAATTAGGTCTAGGTTTTCTATACCTTCGTCAATAAAGCGCTTTAACTGATTAGACGTAAGTGATTTATTATCAAAATTTAGCTGAATATCGGCCAGTTTATCGCGTAGTAGTGTTGAGCCAGTAATACCTAAGCCAATAGGAGTGTTAACTTCATGAGCAACACCAGCTACCATTTGTCCAAGCGATGCCATTTTTTCGTTCTCTACAATTTGCTCTTGATATTGATGCATGCGCTCAAGGGTCGATAATAACTCTTGATTTGCTTCACGTAGAGCAATAGTGCGTTGGCTTACTTTTTCTTCAAGGCTTTGGTTTAGCTGTTTAATTTCTTGCTTGTCTTTTTCGTGACGCTCTAACTGTTTTTGAGTACGAGTAAGCATGATGTTTAAGCTGTTAGATAACGCAGTAACCTCTTTAACTTTTGTAGCTGGAGCTCGTACATCGTAGTTATGGTTTTTTGATACATCTTGCAACAGCACACTTAAATGCTCTATGGGGTTAGCAATGCTTTTTTGCGTTTTAATGGCAATAAAGTACACAAAAAATAAAATAAGTAAGGTTAGTAGCACATCAATTAATATTTTTTCTTTTATAAATTGATCAAGGCTTTCTAGGCTTCCGCGCATGTATACATAGCCCACAATGCTTTCGCTACTAGTTACTGGTGTAATTAGCTCTATATAGTTGTTGGTCACTCTGGGCTTTTTAAGCTCGTTTATGCTATCTACACGCAGCGGCACAGGCGGTGTTTTTTTAGCATTAAAACTTAAAAAGAACACTGGCTTACTTGAGGTTTTTTCTATCGCATAAATATGTATGTTTTTAACAATAGGAATTTTTTCAAAAGACTTTAAGCGTTTTTCTTCGGTTTTTCTGTCGTCTTTAATTAACGAGTCAGCGGCATCAAAAGCGACTATGTCGGAGAGGATCACTAATTTATTAATGATCAGTTGTTTTTGTTCTTTCACACTTAAGTAGGTAGAAATTGAAACCGATAAAGATAAACAAATAGCAGTAATAAGCATGATGGTATTGATCAGCGCTTTTCGAATGCTATTTTGATGTACTTTTTTTGGCATTATTGCAATGTCGCCTAAGTATGATTAATTGTATTTAGAACTCTAGTTTAGCAAAAACCGTAGAAAGTGAAGGGAAATTGTGAAATTAATTCTGATATTTATTCGAAAGTTAGGCTGGGTTCATAAAATACCCAACCTAAATGCTATATTTGCTTAGCTACTGTAAACGGCAAACTTATTATTTTTAAATACAGTGTGAAAACTGCCAAATTGGGCTTCTAATATTGGCGGGTATTTTAAAAAACTGTTGGCGACTATGCTCACTTACCGGCTTTAGTTAAATGTTGCTTAGCATTAGACAAAAAACCTTCGGCAATAGTGTAGTCAGTTGCTATGCCCGTATGAAACGGCGGGTTACTCACTATTAAATCAAACTTTCCGGTAATATTTTTTAAGCCATCACTTAACACTGTGCTGCCTTTAATATTATTAAGCTTTAGTGTTTGCTCTGTAGCATAAGTAGCAAGAGCGCTTACATCACTACAAGTAAAGTTAAGTGCTGGGTTTTTAATGCCTAAAAAGGTGGCTATAAGCCCTGCGCCACAACCAAAATCAAGTACGTTGCCTTGCTTGGTGGATGGTGCGTTTTCTAAAAGCATTTTAGTACCAGCATCTAATGCGCCATGGTTAAATACACCAGGGATACTCACTGCATTAAATTCAACATCAGCAACATTTACAGTAAATGTTTTATGGTAGTGGCTAATCTCAAAAGGTGGGTTAGCTTGTAGCTGTTCAAACGAGTATAAAATGCAGTGTTTAGCTGAGTCTATTTTATTGCTGTATTGCGCTTTGTCAGCCAATTGTTTTTCAATTGATTTAACACCGCTTTTGTTTTCACCAACAACAAGTAATTGTGCATCTTCGCTAATTACAGCGCGAATGTTATCAAGCGCCATTAATACTTCAGGCTTTGATTTAGGATAATAAAGAATAACTAAATCGTAACTATTAGCAGCAATTTCATGGCTAATACATACATTGATTCCGCTAATGTTTTTAGCAAATTCACCATTAGCGTGGTTATAGCTAAAGGCTGTAATACTACTTTGCGGATTTAACTGTTTTAGTTCGGCTAAAAAGCCATCTTGAACAAAGTTGACCACCAAGATTGATTTACCCGTTAACTCTTCACTATTTCGAAGTAACAGTAAACTTGGGTTGGTTAATACGCTCATAAATGGCTTTGCCTTACAGTGTGTTAAATTAATAAAAAAGTATAATTACTTAGTACGCTCAAACATTAAATCCCAAACGCCGTGGCCTAAACGGTGGCCGCGTTGTTCAAACTTAGTGAGTGGGCGTAAATCAGGGCGAGGCACGTAATCGTTAGTCTCTGATTGGTTTTTATAACCCGGAGCAGCTTGCATAACTTCTAACATATGCTCAGCGTAGTTTTCCCAGTCTGTAGCCATATGAAAAACGCCGCCAATTTTTAGTTTTGAGCGTAGTTTTTCAGCAAATTCAGTTTGTACTATACGGCGTTTATGGTGGCGCTTTTTATGCCAAGGATCAGGGAAGAATAATTGCAATGTAGTTAAACTTTCATCACTTAAGCAATCAGCCAATACTTCTACTGCGTCGTGCTCAAATACACGTAAATTAGTTACGCCAGCTTCATCGGCATCCATTAAACATGCGCCAACACCTGGGCGGTGTACTTCAATACCAATAAAGTTAAGATGCGGAGCGTTTTTAGCCATTTCAACTAATGACTTACCCATACCAAAACCAATTTCGAGTACTACATCGTTGTCGTTACCAAATACTTGCGTTAAATCAAGTAGGCCATTTTTATGTTCAAGCCCCATGGTTGGCCAGCATTTTTCGATAGCGGCAGCTTGGCCTTTAGTTAATCGGCCTTCGCGCTTTACAAAACTGCGAATTGTGCGGATGTACTTACCTTCTTGCTTAGCTTGCTCAAGGTTGTTGTTACTTGATTCACTCATATTATTGGCCTGACAAAACAATGTGTTTAAAAAATGGTTGCGTATTATCCCTGACCAAGCGGCTAATCACAAGTATTAGCGTATTATACAGCCTACATAGCTTGATCTTTTTACTAACTGCAATAGACTGAGCCGCCATTGAGCATGAGTAAAAGTATTATATGTTGGATTTAAATAAGCAGCAGTCAGACAAATTTGCCAGCCAAGTGGTGAAGTGGTATCACCTTCATGGGCGAAAAACACTGCCTTGGCAGTTAGGTAAAACACCATATAAAGTGTGGGTTTCTGAAGTAATGCTTCAGCAAACACAAGTTATAACGGTTATTCCATACTTTGAAAAATTTATGGCAAGCTTTCCTGATATTATTGCTTTAGCAGATGCAGATGAAGATGTAGTACTGCATCATTGGACGGGCTTAGGTTATTACGCACGGGCACGTAATTTACACAAAACAGCTAAAATAGTGCGAGATAAATACCAAGGTGAGTTTCCAACTACCCTTGAGGAAGTTATGGATTTACCTGGAATAGGGCGCTCTACCGCGGGCGCTGTATTATCGCTTTCACTTGGGCAGCATCATCCAATACTCGATGGTAATGTAAAGCGTGTTTTGGCGCGCTATTTTATGGTTGAAGGTTGGTATGGCGTTAAAAAAGTAGAAAACCAACTATGGCATTTATCTAACCAGTTAACCCCTAAAAATAATGTAACCGAATTTAACCAAGCAATGATGGATTTGGGCGCAAGTGTTTGCTCGCGCAGTCGTTTTGACTGCCAAGCGTGCCCGCTTAATACTGGTTGTGGGGCGTATAATGCAGGCAAAGTAAAAGAGTTTCCTCACTCTAAGCCTAAAAAAGCAGTACCCAAAAAAAGTTGCCACCAGTTAATTATTCAGCACGATAACAGTGTTTTAATGGAAAAACGCCCAAGTAGTGGTATTTGGGGCGGCTTATTTGGCTTTTTTGAGTTTAACGAATACAGCGAGCTTGAAGTGTTTTTAGCGCAGCAAGGGCTTGAGGGCGAACTTAATGTGTTAGAGCCATTTGCCCACGTGTTTTCGCATTTTGAGCTGACAATAAACCCGCACGTACTCAACGTTCAGCAAATTCCAGATGTAGTTAATGATAAGCAACTTGTATGGTATCCGCTTGATCAATCAATTGAGGTTGGTTTAGCCGCACCAACTAAAAAGTTGGTTAAACAAATGAGCCCAATAGGTTAAACTATTAGCATTTAGCGCTTAAGAGAGTCAATTATGGCACGTACAGTATTTTGTCAAAAGTTACAAAAAGAAGCCGAAGGGCTTGGTTTTCAGTTATACCCGGGTGAACTAGGCGAGAAAATTTTTAATAATATCTCTAAAGAAGCATGGGGCCAGTGGCAACATAAGCAAACAATGCTTATTAACGAAAAGCACCTAAATATGATGGACCCAGAGCACCGTACATTTTTAGAAGAGCAAATGGTTGGCTTTTTGTTTGAAAACAAAGACGTTGAAATTGAAGGCTACCGACCGCCAGAAAAGTAGAACTATAGATACAAAAAAAGGGCTAATTAGCCCTTTTTTTGTATCTATACTTTTATTAACTATTTTCATATTCATCAGTTTTGGCTGAGCGAACTTGCTCTTTTAAAAACTGTGCAGCTTTAGAGTATTCAATTTCAAGTGCATCTCTTTGCGCTATTAACTCATCAGTATCTAGCTCAGTGTTTTTACACTTTTCTTCAAATATAGCGGCGCATTCAGCCACTGCCTCTGCGCCAATGGTTTTAGAAATAGATTTAAGTTGATGACATGCATCGCTTATTTCATCTCTGTCGTTAACCATTACACCAGAGTTAATACTTTTAATTAAACTTTGGCTTTGCTCTAAAAACATTTTGAAAAAGCGCAATTGCTTTGCTTCATCGCCATTAACGTACTTAGACACTGCTTCCATATTTATTGGCATTGCAGGCTTTTGATGAATGATAACGGTTTGGTCTTGGTTATGTTTATCAAACCAGCGCTTTAAAGTGTCCTCTAGGGCATTGAGCTCTATCGGCTTAGTAATAAAGTCATTAATACCTACGGCAAGGCAACGCTCTTTTTCACCTTTTAATGCATTAGCAGTCACCGCAATAATATATGGCTGAGCATCAATTGCGTCTAATAACTCAGCTTCATCACGAATTTTTTCAACCATATCGTAGCCTGACATTTTAGGCATGTGTAAATCGGTTAATATGAGTGAGTAATTATTTTTACGCCACATATCTAAACCTTCTTCACCATTATTGGCAACTTCAACGCCGTAGCCTAAAATATGCAGCTGGTCGGTTAAAACTTGCTGATTTAATAGGTTATCTTCTACTAATAAAATGAGCTTATTAGCATCACGCGCTTGTTCTACGTTTAAGTAATTATTTAATGTTTTAGTTTTTTTGATTTGCTTAGGTTGATGTAAGCCTGCAGCAACTAACAAAGACATCATAAAATTAGATTTACACAGTGGCGAAGCATTAATGTAAAAAACATCTTTATGATTAATAGCAGCTTCATCAAGTTTGCTTAATACCACCACTTGTTGATTGTTATCTTCAAGTGAATAAATTAGGCGACGTAATAAAGAGTTAACTCTTTCCATGTCGTCTATGCCATCTACTACCCATATAACATCGTGGTTTTCTTGTTGTTCTTCTATTTCTTGTTGATTATGTACATAGGTGATTTTAGCCCCCATGAACGATAAATAGCGGTACATTACTTTTTCACGCTCTACATGGTTGCTTACCACAACAACATGCTTACCTTTAAGCGCGTTTTTGTGAGCGTATTTAATTTTACCTGAAGTACCAAAAGGTAGTTCAACCGTAAACTCACTGCCAATTCCTGCGTGGCTAGTTACATGAATAGTACCTAGCATCAACTCAGTTAAACTTTTACAAATAGAAAGCCCTAAGCCCGTGCCACCGTATTCGCGCGTAATCGAGTTTTCGGCTTGTATAAACGGATTAAATATTTCACGCAGTTGGGTTTGAGTCATGCCTTTACCGTTATCAGTAACACAAAAACGCAGCGTAAAGTGATCGGCCGTGTTATGGGCAACCTCTACTGATATTTTTACATGCCCTTGGCGTTTATCGTCGGTGCTAGTGAATTTAATTGCGTTACTACACAGGTTATATAATACCTGCCTAACTCTTATTGTATCGCCGGTTAGGTTAGTAGGAATATCAGGGGCAATAGAAAGCTCTAAATCAAGTTGGCGTTTTTTGGCAACTGATGAAAGTACACGTGCAACTTCTTCAATAGTATCGGTGACCGAAAACGGAGTCGGGTCAATATTTAACTTACCCGCTTCAATTTTTGAAAAGTCTAAAATATCATCCAAAATACTTAATAATGAAAATGCTGATTCGCGAATAATCGTGCTTAAGCGATGTTGCGCGCCATCAAGGTCTGTTTGACGTAGTAAATCAATGGTACCAATTACGCCATTCATAGGAGTGCGAATTTCGTGACTCATGGTCGCTAAAAAGGTGGTTTTTGTTTCGCTAGCGCGCTGAGCTTTTAATGTAGCTTGTTCAAGTGCAATGGTTCTTTGTTGTACTTCGCTTTCTAGGCCTGTTTGTAGTTTTTGAAGCTCCTTTTGTGTGGCTTCGTTTTCAGTTAGTGCAGAGTCAACCTTATCAAGTAGTAAGTTAATATTTTGGGCAACCGTGCTTAATCCTAGGTCTAGTTGCTCATTTACCTTACTTTTATAATTAGCGTTTTCAGTTATTGCATGAAGCTCTTCATTTAACGTATTGCTACTTTTACGTAAACGCGTATTTATATAAGTATTAAATAGTAGCGCTAAAACAAATAAAGAAAACACGCTTACAATCGCAATAATATAAGCAATTACCTGTGAGTCTTGCTGGGTTAAAGGTGTTTCAGGTAACTTTTGTTTAATTATAAGTTCGCCAATAGGTTGATCGTTTAAAAGCAGAACATGGTGTAATACGCCTTGCTCTGTTAAATGCTCATTTATCTTTTTTGAATCAATAGCTGGCTTGGTGCTGCTATATACAAGCTGTGTTTGCGAAGTTGCATTAAATCGATAGAGCGTATATTGAAATTCATCGTCTAATAGGTAAGTGAGTTCAAGAAGTTGGCGTACCTTACCTTGTCCGTACATAGTAAGAGCATCAACCATAGGTAAATCTAATTGTTGAGCAAGCTTAGTAATACTTACTTTTTGTTTAGGAGCTTGGGTAGGTGTATTGTTTTGCGAATAAAATGCGAAGGCAACAATAGCAAGCGCTGTTACTGCAATATTAATTATTAAAAAAAGTGGCAGTAAGCCTTTAACCGGCGAAGAGAATTTACTCTGCATTGATTGTTCCCATTGGTATTTGTTATTACGATAAGCCCTTATCGTATTTTCATGTTAATCGTATCATTTACGTAAAATAATTCACTACGTTTTTAGTCTGGTTTAATTGATTATATTGAGGGTTTCCTCTTATTTTTGTAGGATAAATATACATTAGTATATAAAAATAAGCTTTGTTGTTTGAAAACCGTTCAAACAGTTATAAAGAGTAAAAAAAAAGTTGACTTGTAAGGGCAAAACTCGTTTAATACGCCGCACGCCCAGATAGCTCAGTCGATAACGTTGAGTGGGAATTGCATTAAAAGTCCTTAAGGATTTTTAAATAGCACTGTTAAAGTGCCTCGATAGCTCAGTTGGTAGAGCAGAGGATTGAAAATCCTCGTGTCCCTGGTTCGATTCCGGGTCGAGGCACCATTTAAGTTCTCAATCTTTAAAATTGAACGTGCCTTAGCACACGCTTTAGTGTGCCGACTTAGCTCAGCTGGTAGAGCAACTGACTTGTAATCAGTAGGTCAACCGTTCGACTCGGTTAGTCGGCACCATTTATTTTAGTAATTTGAAAAGGAAACTGTAATCAGTAGTCTGTTCAAGTTACCCGTCGACTCGGTTAGTCGGCACCATTTATTCAAATTAAATGTTTTAAATATTTAATTGCACAGTTTATGTGCCTCGATAGCTCAGTTGGTAGAGCAGAGGATTGAAAATCCTCGTGTCCCTGGTTCGATTCCGGGTCGAGGCACCATTTACTTTAAGTTCTCAATCTTTAAAATTGAAAGTGCCTTAGCACACGCTTTAGTGTGCCGACTTAGCTCAGCTGGTAGAGCAACTGACTTGTAATCAGTAGGTCAACCGTTCGACTCGGTTAGTCGGCACCATTTATTTAAATTAAATGCTTGTAAAAACATTTAATTGCACTATTTAAGTGCCTCGATAGCTCAGTTGGTAGAGCAGAGGATTGAAAATCCTCGTGTCCCTGGTTCGATTCCGGGTCGAGGCACCATTTATATTAAAGCCCTGCATACACATGCAGGGCTTTTTTTTGCTTAAAATTTATTATGGACTAAAACGTCCATATTAATTGGGCTTATCCTCTCTTTTTCTTCATTGTTTGCATACGCATAATTACCCCATCAAAGGTTAGGTGCTGTTATTACTCACTCCATTTACTCACTCATCAATATGATTGATTTAAGTAATAAAGTGCTGGGCACTTTTAGCCTAAATAATACCAATCCGCAAAATAGATCGCTTAATTAAGCGAATTGGTGCAAGCCATTTAAAGCTGGAGCTAATTATGATCACGCAAATTGTTAAGTTTTATATTAAAGATGAGCACATCGCGCAATTTAAAGCCCTTTTAGAAGTAGATAAGCAAGGTGCTAAGGCTGAGCCAGGCCTGTTAGAAATGCGCTTATACCAAGACAAAAATGCTCCTGGAGTATTTTTTGCCTATGAGCGATTTGAAGATCAAAATGCGGTTGATTACCACGGCGCACAAGATTACACACAAACGTTATTAAACGTGTTGCCCGAGTATAGCCAATCTGCGCCTGAGGTAATGCTGCTTGAAAATACCGCGCCAGCACCACTTCACGAAAGTAACCCCAAAGTAATTAACCCTGAAGATGACGTATTTATTTTATTCTTTATTTTTAAAATTAAGCCAAGCTTTAAAAATAAAGTAATAGAGCGTTTTGCAACGCAAGTAGAGCAAACCCGCAGCCAAGAGCCGGGTAACTTAGTTTTTGATTTGTACAGCATCGAAAACAACGACGATACACTTGTAGTGTACGAGCACTGGCGCAGCGAATCTGATCTTTGGGACATTCATTTTAATCAGCCGTACTCAATTGAAACAGGCGAATTACTAGAGCAAGCTGTAATTGGCGATATGAAACAGTACATGAGCTTTGTTAGCGAAATTTAATACACTAATTTGGCTTAAAATTTAATTATCATATAGCAAATAGTGTTTAGCGCGCTATTTGCTCTTTTGATTATCCCTTCAGTTTTATTCTGTATTTTCCTAATAACTGGCTATTATGTTAATTCATCGCAACGTATGTAATGTTATGTAAAGTAAGTTGAGCAAAATTTGCCAAAGTGCTTGAATTACATTCATAAATGGCAGTAATTCAGGTTAATTATGATTTGGCAACATAAGCCAACTTTATTGGCGCTCAGCTTAGTGTTGCTTGGTGGTTGTGCGGGTAATTTAAACCCTCAGCAACGCCAACAAACACCAAGCGATATAGCAACAGCATGGCAACATGACGCAGCAAAAAATGCACTTGCAGTAGAGCAGCAATGGCTGCAAACGCTACAAAACCCTTACATTAATGAGCTAGTAGTCAAAGCGCTTAAAAATAACCAATTGTTATTGCAAAGCGCTTATGATGTAGATATTCAAAAACAGCAATTAATTGTATCGGGCTCTGCATTGTGGCCGAGCCTCGATTTATCAGCGCAAACTAGGCGTAGCAAAGATAACCGCCCGGTAAGCTATGACAATGCCAGCTCTGTTAGTTTAGATGTAAGCTACGAAGTGGATGTTTGGGGTAAACTGTCTGATTCAAAGCGCCAAGCTAACCTTAACTATTTAGCCCAACAAGCCACTTATGAACAGGCCAAGCAGCAACTTGTAGCCGATGTAGTAACTGGCTGGTTTGATGTGGTTACTGCTCAGCAATTACTTGATTTATACCAGCGCAGAAAAGAAAACTCACAGCAAAACCTAGATATAATTGAGTCGGGCTATCGCCAAGGCATTAACGAAGCACTCGATGTGTATTTAGCGCGTAACGAGCTTAATAACGAACGTACCCGAATAGCTTCGCAGCAAGCGTCACTTGCCAATGCGTCGCGCGCATTAGAGCGTTTGTTAGGTGGCTATCCAAAAGGAGCTATTACGGCAAATGTTGATTTACCGGTAATTTTAGCCCCAATAAATACAGGTATACCGTCAGAGCTAATTACACGTAAACCACAATTACGTGCGAGCTGGTATCAGTTATTGGCAAGTGATGCAGCTTTAGCCTTTGCTCATAAGCAACGTTTTCCTAGCTTAAATTTGTCGGCAAGTGTAAGTGATAGCACCGATAGAGTAAGCGATTTGTTTTCGCCCTCGAGTTTGGCATGGTCATTACTAGGCAGTATATCTGCGCCTATTTTTAATGGTGGGCAGTTAAAAGCGAGCGAAGAAATAGCGCGCCTTAATGCGCAAAAGCAAGAGCAAGCTTATTTAAATACCCTTTACGATGCCTTTGCCGATGTTGAAAATGCCATTACACAGCAACAATCTTTGCAAGCAAGCTATAAAAGCACGCTAGAGGCACAAGAAAACGCCCTCGCAGCAGAGCAACTTTCTTTTGAGCAATATCAAAGTGGCTTAGTTACTTACACAACAGTACTTGATGCACAGTCGCGCTCGTTTGATGCACAAAACTCACTTATTGATATTAAAAACCAATTAATAGCCAACCGAATAAACCTATACATTGCCCTTGGCGGCGATTTTAACGCCCCAACCAGCGAACTTAAGAGCAATAACGATGAAAACTAAATCAGCAAAAATTATAATCCCGGCCGCAGTTATAGTAGCCACTATTTTAATTGTTATGTTTATTAAGGGTAACCCGCCTGAGGCTAAACGTTTTGGCTCGCCACCTAAAGCAACGGTAAGCGTGTCGGTAAAAAATATAGAACCGCAAAACTACTTAATTTTTATTGATAGCTACGGCACAGTAAAACCACGCACGCAAAGCTTATTAGTAGCGCAAGCCTCGGGGCAAATAAATAAAGTAAGTGATGACTTTAGAGAAGGTGGCTTTTTTGAAAAAGGCGATGTATTGCTTCAGCTAGACGACAGAGATCATCAAGCAGAAGTTAAATCGGCGCAAGCTGCATTGCTTAGTGCCGAGCAAGGCTTATTAGAAGAAAAAGCCCGAGGACAGCAAGCCATAACCGACTGGAAACGTTTAGGGGGCTCTTCAAAAGCGAGCAGCTTAGTGCTTCGTGAGCCGCAACTTGCTGCAGCCCAAGCACAAGTGCTTTCGGCGCAAGCAACACTTGAAAAAGCACAGCTTGATTTAGAGCGAACAAAAATTACAGCACCTTACGCGGGGCGTGTACTTAGCCGTAATGTAGATCTTGGCCAAGTAGTTAGCGAAAACACAGAGCTTGCTACTATTTACGCTATCGACAGTGTTGAGATTCGCTTACCAATTAAAAATAAAGATCTTTCGTTTATCAGTTTGCCAGAACAATTTAGAGATGGCTCTAAAAATCAAGCCGGCTCACTGGTTAAATTTAAATCAGACTTAGTTGGCGAGCAAACTTGGCAAGGGCAAATAATCCGTACAGAAGGCGCTATAGATGAAGGCGCACAGCAACTTTATATTGTGGCGCAAATTAACGACCCTTATAAAGCGACTGCTAATAATCAATATCCAATTAAAATAGGCCAATACATTACAGCGCAAATTAGCGGTAAAACGGTACCTAATGCGTTAATTATTCCTAACAGCACAATTTACCAAGGTAGCTATGTTTACGTGGTAGAAAATGGTTTGCTTAAGCGTAAAAACATTACACTTGCATGGCAAAATGCCACGCAAGCAATGATAAAAACAGGGCTAAACCCGGGTGATAGATTAGTAGTTACACCGCTTGGGCAAGTAAGCTCGGGCACCGCAGTGAGCATTTTAGGCGAAACAGAAACGCAAAATATGCGCCCTAAAGGCAATGGACAAGGCAAAGGTAAGCGCCCCTCGCGCGAGCAACTTGAACAAAAAGCAAAAGAGCAGGGCATTAGCGTTGAAGAGCTAATAAAAAAACGCCGTGCAGCGCAAGGAGATAAGCCATGATTGCTTGGTTTACCAAAAACCATGTAGCGGCTAACTTATTACTTATAACCTTGCTGCTAACGGGTTTGTTTAGCTTATCGAGCCAAATTCCGCTTGAAGTGTTTCCATCGTTTGAAACCGACCGTATCAGCGTAAGCGTTACCTTGCGTGGCTCAACCCCTGAAGATGTAGAGCAAGGGGTGACCATTCGCATAGAAGAAGCGGTTCAAGATTTAGAAGGCATAGAGCAAATTTCTAGCCGTTCGTCTGAGGGCTCTGCTTCGGTAACGATAGAAGTAGAAAGTGGGTACGACCCACGTGAGTTATTAGCCGATATAAAAAGCCGAGTTGATGCAATAAACACTTTTCCGGCCGATGCTGAAAAACCAATTGTGGCACTAGCAGAGCGCAAGCGAGAAGTAATTGCGGTTACTGTATCGAGCGATTACGGGGAAAAAGAAACCCTAGAATACGCTGAGCAAGTGCGCGATGACATTTTACGCCTACCTAATGTAACGCAAGTAGAGCTAAGCGGTGTACGCGATTACGAACTTGCCATAGAAGTAAGCCAAGATACCTTACGCCAATACAATTTGACCCTGGCGCAAATATCAACAGCCGTGGCTAAATCAAGCTCAGATATATCTGCCGGTAATTTAAAAACCGAAGGTGGCGATGTACTTATAAGCTCAAAGGGGCAAGCTTACCGTAAAGACGAATTTGCCAATATTGTGGTTAAAAACCAAAGAGATGGCACGGTTATTCGCTTAGGTGATATTGCCATTATTAACGATGACTTTGAAGAAACCCCAGTACGTACACGCTTTAATGGCAAACAAGCCGCTTTTATTGATGTATACCGCATCGGCCCACAAAGCGCGATTGATGTAGCAGATGATGTAAAAAACTACATAGAGGATCACCAGAGCTCATTACCTCAAGGTTTTGCACTTAGCTATTGGGACGACGACTCGCAAGTAGTAAAAAGCCGTATTGCAACGTTAACCAGTAGCGCCCTACAAGGGGGCATTTTGGTGCTGGCGTTACTGACCTTGTTTTTACGCCCAGCTATAGCCTTTTGGGTATTTATTGGTATTCCTGTTTCATTTATGGGCGCATTTATTGCGATGCCTATTTTTGGTGTCACCCTTAATATAATGAGCTTATTTGGCTTTATTTTAGTGCTGGGTATTGTTGTAGATGATGCCATAGTAACGGGGGAGAACGTTTATACCCACCTAAAAACCGCTGAGTCGGGCGAACAAGCTGCTATTTTAGGCACGCAAGAAGTGGCAACGCCGGTTACGTTTGGCGTGTTAACAACAGTGGCTGCCTTTTTACCTTTAGCGTTTATTGAAGGTGCACGCGGAGCTTTATTTGCACAAATTCCGGTGGTGGTTATTCCGGTATTACTGTTCTCGTTAATTGAGTCTAAGTTTGTGCTACCTGCTCATTTAAAATACATAAAACTTCGTAATCAAAAAACAAAATCATCAAAGCTTGAAGTACTTCAGCAGCGTTTTGCAGACGGATTTGAAAGCGCTATTTTAAAGTACTACCAACCTATTTTATCAAAAGGGTTACGTTATAAATTAGCCACGGTGAGTTTGTTTGTTGGCGTGTTTTTTATTATTTTAACCATGATCACCAGCGGTTGGACTAAGTTTGTGTTTTTTCCGCGTATTCCAAGCGAAACCGTGCGTGTTACATTAACCTTGCCAACAGGCACACCGTTTGAAGTTACCAATAAATATGTAATGGATATGTCGCAAAAAGCGCAGCTATTACAAGATAAATACCGCGATGAAGACACCGGCGAAAGCGTTATCTTAAACATTTTAGCCTCTACAGGTGGGCGCGGTGGCGTGTCTAATTCAGGCAGTGTGCGCTTTGAAATAACACCAGCTGAGAGCCGCGACTCTGACATTGGCTCGCGCGAGTTAGTAAGCGAGTGGCGTGATTTAATTGGTATTATTCCAGGGGCCGAAAGCTTAACCTTTAGAGCCGAAATTGGGCGCAGCTCTGACCCTATTGACGTGCAGCTAAGTGGCACATCGCTTGATACACTACAAAAAATAGCCGAAAGCGTTAAAACGCGTTTAAGCACGTACCCAACGGTATTTGATATTGCCGATAGCATGTCGGATGGTAAAGAAGAGCTGCAAATAGAGCTTACCGAGCAAGGCTTTGCCTTGGGCTTAAACCGAGTAGATGTAGCAAACCAAGTACGTAACTCGTTTTTTGGCTCGCAAGTACAGCGTATTCAGCGCGGCCGTGACGATGTACGTGTTATGGTACGCCTACCTATTGAAGAGCGCCGCTCTGTAGCCGACTTACAAAACATACTGATCACTACACCTACAGGTGGTTCGGTGCCACTTTCGCATGTAGCTACATTAATTGCAGGGCAAAGCCCATCTACAATTAACCGTATAGATCGTTACCGCACACTTAACGTGACCGCCGACATAGAAAAAAGCAATACCAACATGACCGCGCTGCAAGCCGACCTAACTGAGTATTTAGATGAACTAATGCAGCAATACCCAGGTGTTGATTACAAGCTAGAAGGTGAAGCTAAAGAGCAAAGGGAGTCGTTTGGTTCACTGGCTTGGGCATTATTATTTGTATTTTTTATTATTTATTCACTATTAGCTATACCGCTTAAATCGTACATGCAGCCATTAATTGTAATGAGCGTAATACCGTTTGGCATGATAGGCGCCGTAGTAGGGCACTGGATCATGGGGATGGATTTAACCATTATGAGCTTACTTGGTATGTTGGCACTTATTGGTGTAGTGGTTAACGATTCACTTGTGTTGGTCGACTTTATTAATAAAAAACGCAGCGAAGGCGGCAAGATTATTGATGCTGTAAAACTTGCAGGGGCTGCACGTTTTCGCCCAGTAATGCTCACAAGTTTAACCACCTTTATTGGTTTAATGCCGTTATTATTTGAAAAAGCCACTCAGGCACAGTTTTTAATTCCAATGGCGGTAAGCCTAGGGTTTGGTATTGTGTTTGCTACATTTATTACACTTATATTAGTGCCAGTAAACTATATGCTTATGGAGCGCTTTCAAAGTTGGTTTAGATAAATAACGAAATGTGTTCTAGGACTAAGCTGTGGTTGATTAATATCAATTGCAGCTTTTTTTTTGCTAAAAATTTATAAGGTAATAAAGGGTATTTAAAACAGGGAGGTAGCAAAAAATGCAAAACAGAAAAATAAGAAAGGTGTTCCCCAAGCGTGCGGTGTCCGGCGTCAGTCCTGAAACCAGAAGGTTTCAGGGCGGAAAGCTGCGGTCTACCGTAGGCTTCTCGGTACATGCCGAGCTTGCACAATAGTAGACGAACAGAAATCCTGGTATAAAATTTATCGGCTCAGGGACTTAACCAAACTCCGGCACCCCAGGGAACAAGTTCAGTATATAAGACATAATCAATTCCTTAAACCCCAAACGCAAAAAATTGAATCGTTCGAGCAGTTTTTGCCCGCTGGTAACTCGCTATTTACTTATCGTGATACTTTTTGAGCAGGATCATACAATTAATTGGAGTTGCTTTTTATCGAGTGGTAGCATTGCCTTAACTAGCAAAGCGAAGACATAAACATGAGCGACTTACCAGATTACCAAAAAGCCCAGCTGCTTTTAGAAAAAAACGAAATTTTTGTATCACCAGCAGAAGCACACGGTGTAATTAGTGGACTACTGGCCTGCGGCTTAAGTATTGATGACAAAGAATACCTTGGCCTATTAAGCGATGTATTTAACGACGGCTTAGCGTTTAGCAAAGACCTAAAGCAATTTTTTGGCACTATTTACAAGCAAGTGGTAGAGAGCTTTAACGATGAAGCTTTTGCGTTTGATTTATTTTTACCAAGCGATGACGAAACACTCATCGATCAAGCAAACGGCCTCGTATCATGGGTAGCTGGGTTTATGCTTGGCTTTGGCTTAAAGCAAAAAGACTACGGTAAGTTATCGGCTGATGTAAAAGAAGTAATCAGCGATTTTAGCGAAATAACTCGCCTAGATACGATGTTTGACGAAACCGAAGAAGATAGCCAAGCCCTTCATGAAGTAATTGAATATGTACGTGTATCGGCACTGCTTTGCTTTGCCGAGCTAGGTAAAGAAAAAGCACCTAAAAAAACACTACATTAATTAAAAATATAACGGGTTGTTAAAGCATGGTTGAAATACAAAAGTCAGAATTTAAAGCACGTCGCGAGCGCTTACTTGCGCAAATGGATGCTAACAGTATTGCTATTATTCCTGCTGCTAGCGAAGTAACTCGCAGCCGCGATACCGAATATGCTTTTAGACAAGACAGTGACTTTTTTTACTTAACAGGCTTTAACGAACCCGATGCCGTTTTAGTGCTGTGTAACAACAGCGACACACCTAGTACGCTATTTTGCCTTGATAAAGACAAACAAGCTGAGATTTGGCATGGCCGCAGAATTGGCTTCGAAAAAGCTAAAAATGAGTACTTCTTCGACGAAACTTACGCATTAAGTGAGCTAACTGAACAATTATTAGATTTGGTTAACGGTCAGCAGATTTTATTTTATGCACAAGGCGCATACCCTCGCTTTGATACCAAAGTATTTACTTTGTTAAGTACGCTTAGAAGTGGTTCGCGAAAAGGCCTAAAAGCACCAAGTACTATAAAAGAAATACGCGGCCTGATTCATGAAATGCGTTTGTTTAAATCGCCAAGCGAAGTAAACATTATGCGTGAAGGCTGCGAAATAAGTGCTCGCGGACACATGCGGGCAATGCGTTATTCGCACCCGGGTGCTACTGAGTTTCAGCTAGAGGCTGAGCTGCATCATCATTATGCAATGAACGGTGCCCCGCACCCAGCTTACGGTACTATTGTTGGCAGTGGCGATAACGCTAATATTTTGCACTACACACAAAATAGCGATGTGTTAAAAGCAGGCGACCTAGTATTAATTGACTCAGGTTGTGAGCTACAAGGTTACGCTGCTGATATTACACGGACCTTCCCTGTAAATGGACAATTTAGTGAGCCGCAAGCCGTGCTTTATAACATTGTACTTAAAGCACAAGAGGTGGCTTTTGAAGAGGTTAAACCCGGCGGGCTTATGTCGCACGCTAATAAACGTGCAATGGAAGTAATGACTCAAGGTTTAATCGAACTCGGTATTTTAACCGGCGACTTTGACGAGCTAATGGCAACAGGGGCATGCAAAGAATATTACATGCACGGGCTTGGGCATTGGCTTGGTTTAGATGTTCACGATGTAGGTGACTACAAACAAAATAATGTTGAACGCGCATTTGAGCCAGGTATGGTTTTAACCATAGAGCCTGGGCTTTATATAAGTGAAGATTCAAACGCACCGCAGCAATATAAAGGCATTGGTATTCGTATTGAAGATAACCTACTGATCACCGAATCAGGGTACGAAAACCTAACCCTAAGCGTGCCTAAAACCATAAATGATATTGAAGCACTAATGCAAAGCGCTAAAAACGCATAAGCTTGGAGAGTAAAGTGGCTAAGCAGTTTGATGTTGTAATTATTGGTGGCGGGCTTGCCGGTGCAAGCTGTGCGCTAAGCATTGCAAAAACAAATCCTTCACTGACTATTGCGGTAGTAGAAGCAAACCAAGTAACGGGCGATTACCACCCGAGCTTTGATGACAGAAGCATAGCCCTAGCTCAGCAGTCGGTAGAGTATTTACAGCGCTTAAATTTGTTTGAAAAAAGTGCACCCTATACCGCGGCTATAAAAAAAGTCAGCGTGTCGGATCGCGGTCACTTTGGTAAAGCACATATTAATTGCGACGAGTTTGCTAAGCCCTCATTAGGTTACGTCGTTGAGGTAAACCCATTTGGCCGAGCGCTTTATCAGCGCTTAACACACGCGAGCATCTCACTTTATTGCCCCGATAGTGTAAGCACTATTAAGCAAAGCCTAAACAGTAACGAGCTTACTCTACAAAGCGGCGAGCAATTAAACACTAAGCTACTTGTTATTGCCGATGGTGCACAATCTCCAACCCGAAAATTACTTGGTTTACACTTTAACACTCAGCCCTATGAGCAAGGCGCTATTATAGCCAATGTTGAAGTAGCAGGCGGGCATAACAACCATGCGTATGAACGCTTTACCGAGCATGGGCCTATGGCGCTTTTACCAATGAGCAATAACCGTTACTCATTAGTGTGGTGTATGACAAAGCAGCAAGTTGAGCAGTATACTGCCTTAAACGAAAGCGACTTTTTAAATGCGCTACAAAGTGCATTTGGTTACCGAGCAGGGCAATTTACAAAAGTGGGCACACGCACAAGCTACCCACTGGTTTATGGGCAAGCAGAATCATTAACGGCGCATCGTACAGTAGTAATTGGTAACGCCGCACATGCTATTCACCCTATTGCAGGGCAGGGCTTTAATTTAGGCCTGCGTGATGTACAAGTACTTAGTGATTTAATAGCAACAAGTAAAAACGAGTTAGGCAGCTATGCGTTTACTCGTGAGTATTCACAAAAACGCAGTAGCGATATAAACACCGTAATGACATTAACCGATGCACTGGTTAGGCTTTTTTCAAACTCGTCACGGGTATTAGCACTTGGGCGCAGCATTGGGCTT
The DNA here is from genome assembly GCF_002221525.1 of Pseudoalteromonas espejiana DSM 9414. Lineage (NCBI taxonomy): Bacteria > Pseudomonadati > Pseudomonadota > Gammaproteobacteria > Alteromonadales > Pseudoalteromonadaceae > Pseudoalteromonas > Pseudoalteromonas espejiana. The sequence goes on from NZ_CP011028.1 coordinate 756,132, forward strand.
TTCTCAATGGATTTATTTCCCGCATTAAAAGCACCCTTGGCAAAGCAGCTAATGGGGCAAGTTAAACAAGGTACACGTTTATGAAGCAAGCACAGGTTTGTATAGTGGGTGGTGGCTGCGTAGGCTTAACCCTCGCTTTAGGGCTGGCAAAAGCCAATTTAAGTGTTGTGGTGTTAGATGCCGGGCCAAAACAAGCGCCCCCAACTGATGAATACGCCTTGCGCGTAAGTGCGCTGAGCATAGCAAGCCAAACCTTGTTTGAGCAACTAAACGTGTGGCCACACATAATGGCAGAGCGAGCGTGTGCCTATACGCATATGGACGTACGCGACGCCGACAGCTTTGGTAAAATAGCCTTTACTAACGAGCAACTTGAGCTTGATCACTTAGGCCATATAGTAGAGAACGATATTATTCGTTTTGCACTTATAAAAGAGCTAGAACAACAGCCAAGTGCCACACTCATGTTTGATACGCAGTATCAACAAATACACCAAAGTGAGTCCGACGTATTTATAACCCTTAAAAGCGGCGAGCCTATTATTGCTAAGCTGCTGGTAGCGGCCGATGGCGCAAATTCGGCTATTCGTAAACAATTTAATATGGCGCTTAGCTTTAAAGATTACGACCACCACGCGCTAGTTGCTACGGTTAAAACCAAAGAGCCACACGCAAACACCGCGCGCCAAGTGTTTTTACCCACAGGGCCACTGGCATTTTTACCACTAAGTGATGCCAACACCCATTCTATTGTATGGTCTACCAGCCCTAACCATTGTGATGAGTTGTTAGCAATGGACGACAGCAGCTTCAATAAAGCCGTAATGGCTGCCATAGATGGCCAATGCGGGCTGTGTGAAGTGCAAAGTAAACGCGTAGCATTTCCACTAAAAATGCGTTACGCCCAGCAATGGGTTAACGGTAAAGTAGTGTTAATGGGCGATGCAGCTCATACCATTCACCCACTTGCAGGACTAGGTATGAACTTAGGCCTAAAAGACGCCGCTTATTTAATTGAGCTGTTAAGCAACGAAACTAAAGAGTTTGCGAGTACCCGTACACTTCGCGATTACGAGCGCACCCGCAAGCTCGACGCGCAAAAGCACATAGCCATGATGCAAGGGCTCAAAGAGTTATTTGAAGGGGCAAATCCGGTTAAAAAACTTATTCGAGGAGTTGGGCTGTCACTCGTTGATAACCTAGGTCCAATAAAACACCTGTTCGCCAAAGAAGCGATTGGTAAGTAATGATTTATTTGCATAGCAATGTATTCCAAGTTTTTAACACAATAGTTCGTAGGGTTGATAGCTTACTTAGCTATTTATAAAGAATTTTAAGGATCGAATTTGATGAAGAAAGATAAAGTTCCTTATATAGTGGTGGTGATACTTACTTTATTAATCGTGTTTATACTATATCTCTTTCATGGAGCTTTCCCTTCAAGAAAGGATAGTGTTGATGCTTGGTTAAATACAGCTGCAATTATTAATGGTCTAATCACACCAATCCTTACATTAGCCGGTGTTGTTCTTATTTGGTTTACATGGCAGACGAGCAAAAAAGAGCTTGAAGCTACAAATGAAGTTTTGGAGTTAGATAAGGCAGTAAAAATCTTTACTGCTATGATTGATGCAACTAATAAGCTTCTAAATAAAAGAGTAACGTCGAAGCAAATACTCAAAAGTATTTAATTTAATTGTGAAAGAATGGCATGATGGTGATTATAAGGGATAGCAGGTATTTGAAAATAATGATGAGAACTCAATTTTAAATGAAAAGTTTAAGCTGTTAATTGATCCGCCTAAGTACACACATCTTGATCTTATGACTAACTTTGGCAGAATAAATGTTGCAAATGTATTGCCACTTGAGCCGTTTAATAAAGAAAATTTTCTTGACGATGCTTTAAAATTTCATTTAATTAATATGTATACTAAATGCTTGGATAAGGAAGATAGACCGAGCCCAATAAATAAAGTAATAATTATTTTAGAGTATATTCAGTTGTATAAAAGTAATGAAATGATCAGTGATACTTTAGTCAATTTATTTTTGTTTAATATCGAAGACTCTGTATTAGAAGCTTTAGCCAATAATCCTTCAATCAAAGCTCATCCTATATTTAAAAAAATAGTCGAATAACAGAGTGAAAATCTAATAGATTTTCACTTGAGACTACAACTTCTTACTTCTAACCTATTAATACAGAAAGCAATTCTAAACTTACTCAAATAAGCTATAGACTCTTCATTTTATATCTTTTTTTGTGCTTCATTCACCATATCTTTGAGCGCATCAATTAACATTGGGTCTCGCGAGTTTTGTTTAGCAAGTTTTAGTGCATGTTTCATACTAGTAACGGCTTTTTTAAATTGTTTGTCAGCTGTGTAGCCTTGCGATAATCGCATGTGTGAGTAAGCCGCATTAGGGTAATCGCGAGTAAATTGTTTAAGCGTAGCTATCGCTTTTTTAGTGTTACCAAATTTTTGCTGGCTATGGGCAAATTCTACGTACACATCTTGTGGAATTTTAAGCTCAAAACCGAACTTATCACTCAGTGCTTGGTAGTAACCGATAATAAGCGATACATCAGCAAATTTTCCGTGCTCGTCAGTCACTTTAAATATTAGGTCACTAAATAAGGTGATTAGGCTATCGCTAAGTGCTGGTAATATAGTGCCCATATGAGAAAAAGTAGGGTAATGCTTATACTCCCATTTTAGCTGTGTAGGCATTTGCTGTTCTAAATTTACTAACGTATTTAATGCGCCTGTATAAAAACGCGCGCCTTCACTTGCTACACTAATAAATAAGGTTTGTTCGCCTTTAGGGTTTTTAGTGTATTTAATAATGTTACTTTTTAACTCTTCATCACTCCACCAACTATTAGGGCTTATAGCTATGTAGTTGTTAAATAATTCAGGCTGATTAACTAAAGTATAAAGCGCCAATGTACCAGCATTAGAGTGACCAATTAAGGTGTTGTAGCCGTTAGTTGAGTAATTGCTATTTATGTAGGGCATGAGTTCGTCAGACACAAACTTTAAAAAACTATCGGTTTGCCCAGCATCGGGCCATTTATTCTTTACAAAAGTTTGAAACTCAGTTTTAGGCTCCCCTTCTACTTTTGGTAAGTAATCACGCACGCGGTTGGTTGTATCAATACCAACAAGCATGGCATTAGGTATTTGCTCGTAGTCAATAAGGGATTTTATAACGCCAGATGCCATATGAAAGTGCTCAACACCATCAAGTAAATAAATAACATAAAGCGGCTGATCATCTTTTACAGTGTCAGGTATAAAAATTCTGATTGGCCTGTCTTCGTTAAGTATTTTTGATTGTAGAATAACTTTTTTACCAACGGTTATGTCGGTTGTAGCGGTGCTTGCATAGCTTAAAAAAGGTGTACTAAAAGTAAGTGCTAATACGAGCGATAGTAAGAGCTTCACAAATATCCTTATTTAATAATGTATTGCTTAATAATTGCACGCCTTTAGATTTGAGTAAATGTTTATATTTAAGAGGCAAATGTAGAGCTTAAGTAATTAACAGCTGCCCTTTTCACACGAGTAAGCTCAGCATTTACTTATAGGTGTTCAGCTCGCTGGCGCGATGAGTAAACAGGTAATATTTAGCTTTATAAACTTATCTATCAAAGCTTAAAAAACCTGCTTGCTTAATTATCCATCTAAGCGTAAAATGCGCGCTCATTTCGGCTTTTATACTATTAATTCCTTGCCTTAAACCGACCGGCCGAAACGGTAGAAGGCTCTATTAACCGTAAGGAATATCCATGCGTCATTACGAAATCGTATTCATGGTTCACCCTGATCAGAGTGAGCAAGTATCTGGTATGATCGAACGTTATACTGGTTCTATCACTGAAGCTGGTGGTACTATCCACCGTCTTGAAGACTGGGGCCGTCGTCAACTGGCTTACCCAATTAACAAGCTTCATAAAGCTCATTATGTTCTTATGAACGTTGAAGCACCTACTGAAGTAATCAGCGAGCTAGAAACTACTTTCCGCTACAACGATGCAGTGCTTCGTAACTTAGTTATGCGTACTAAAAATGCAGTAACTGAAGCGTCTCCTCTTGCAAGAGAAGAGAAGAAAGAAGCACCAGCTGCTTAATTGTTTTGAGTCCTAGCATGGCACGTAATCAGCAGTTAGTGTAATGGTTAGCCCATATATGAATCAGCTGGTTATATCGGGGGTTGTTTGTAAAACACCCAAGTTTAGCCAAAGCCCTGCAGGCATACCGCATTGTATTTTTGTTGTTGAACATAAATCGATGCAAACCGAAGCAGACCTTAACCGTAATAGTTACGTTAGGCTTCAGGTTGTTGCCAGTGGTAAGCAAATGCAACAACAGACTCAACATTTGCACGTTGGGCAGGCATTGCAAGTGAGTGGTTTTTTAAATCGCCACGAAGGTCGTAACGGCCTTAGCCAATTGGTTTTGCATGCTCAGCATATAGAAAGAATTATTTGAGGAATTAATCTCATGGCACGTTATTTCAGACGTCGTAAGTTCTGCCGCTTTAAAGCGGAAGGCGTACAACAAATCGATTACAAAGATCTAGCTACTCTTAGAAACTATGTTACAGAAAGTGGCAAAATCGTACCTAGCCGTATTACAGGTACTAGCGCTAAATACCAGCGCCAGCTAGCAACTGCTATTAAGCGTGCTCGCTACTTAGCCCTTCTTCCATACACTGACTTACATAAGTAAGCAGCGGATTAACAGTTTTTAAAAGGTGTAGAAACATGCAAGTTATTCTACTAGATAAGATCGCTAACCTAGGTGGCCTAGGTGACCAGGTTGTTGTTAAATCTGGCTTCGCACGTAACTTCCTTTTCCCGCAAGGTAAGGCAGTTCCTGCAACTAAAGCAAACATTGAAACGTTTGATGCTCGTCGCGCAGACTTAGAAGCGAAAATCGCTGAACAGTTAACTGCAGCACAAGCACGCGCTGACAAACTAGAAGCATTAGCAGAAGTTACTTTAGTATCTAAAGCTGGTGACGAAGGTAAGCTATTCGGTTCAATCGGTACTCGTGACATCGCTGACGCTATCTCAGCTGTTGGTGTTGAAGTTGCTAAATCAGAAGTTCGTTTACCTCTAGGTACTATCCGTGAGACTGGCGAATTTGACGTTGCAATCGCAGTACACTCAGACGTAACAGCTACTATTAAAGTAATCGTTATTGCTGAAGCTTAATTTTTAATTAAGCCCAAAAAGCCGTGCTTTTAGCGCGGCTTTTTTGTGTCTAAAATTCCTCTAAACTCTTTCTAATTTTTCCCCAATAAATATTTTTATTATTTATTTAAACCTTTCTTGCCTGTCTTTGCGTCTTACTTATCAATAAACTAAAAGCATAAAAATAATTAAAAGGCGACATCACGGATGTTACACGTTAAACCCGAAAACGCGCCCATGTGCGAAGCTGCCTTAATTGAGCAAGTTAAGTCGGGCGACCAAAGCGCATACAAAACGTTATATGAGTTGCATATAAAGCGTGTTTACGGTTTATGCTTGCGCTTATTAGCCGATGAAGCACATGCACAAGATGCAGCCCAAGAGGTGTTTGTGCAGGTATGGTATAAAATAGCGCAGTTTGACGGGCGTTCTCAGTTTTCTACTTGGTTATACAGTGTGGCAAGTAACGTGGCGATTAGTTATGTACGCAAACATAAAAGCTGGCTTAATAAAGTAATAAGTTTTGAACAAAGCGGCATGGATGAGCAAAGCGCACAAAGCTGTAAAGGCTTAAATGGGTTAGATAAATTAATTATTCGCTTACCAGAGCGCGCCCGTATGGTGTTTGTTTTATACGCCATTGAAGGCTACCGCCACGAAGAAATAGCCAAGCAACTAGGTATGGCTGTAGGGTCGAGCAAATCGCAATATCATCGTGCAAGGCAGTTGTTACAAGAGTGGTACGAGTATGAGTAAACAAAATTTTGATGACTACTTAAACGAGTCTTTAAATAACTTAAATAAAGACATAGCACCTAATAAACCGCTTTGGGCGGGTATAGAGCATGCCATAGTAACGGCAAAACCGAGTGCTAATAAAGCCCCTTTGTGGCCAAAATTAACCGCTATTGCTGCTTGCAGTGTGGCCGCCTTGCTTGCTGTAAATATGTTTATAAACAATAACGAGCCAAACCAAGTCATGGTTATGAGCGATTATTTTAAAGCGCAAAAGCAAAGTTTATTAGTGCAGTATAAAAACCAAGATGCACTTACCAATAACTGGCAGGCACAGCTACAAGAACTTGAAGAAGCAGAGCGGGCAATTAAACAAGCGCTTGAAAACGAGCCTCAAAACCAAGCGTTACTCACCATGCTGGCGCAAGTTTACCAGCAACAACTCGATTTAATTAACAAGGTGCATGCACCGCGTTGGCAGCAAATATAGGGGAATAACATGAAAGCAATTTTACTCGGATTAAGTCTATTACCACTAAGCGTTATAGCGGGTGACAAAATAGATAAGCAAATAGAGGTGCCAAGCGGTGGTACTATTTTTATTGAAAACCAGCGCGGCGATGTAAACATAACCGGCTGGGATAAAAATGAGTTTAAAGTATCTGGCGAGCTTGATGATAAGGCACAAGGGTTTGAGCTAAAAACCACGGGCGATAAAACCGAGTTTATAGTAAAAATGCCACGCCACTTGGGTTGGGGAAGCAATGGCGATGGCTCTAACTTAACTGTATTTATGCCAAAAAGCAGTAGTTTAGAGTTTGCAGGTGTTAATGTGTCGGTGGTGGCTAAAACCCTTAATAACGGTGCTGAAGTAGATGTAGTTAACGGTGAAATTACCGTTGATGATATTACTGGCAATATTAAGCTCACCACGGTAAATGGTGATGTAAACGCAGAAAACTTAAACGGTAATATTCAATTTGAAACCGTAAACGGTGAAATCAACGATAGGCAATCAACTGGAGAACTACGTTTTAGTGCTGTAAATGGTGATATTAAATCAAACTCAACAGCAAGTGATATACGATTAGAAAACGTCAACGGCGATATCGATTTTACATTATCGAGCATTAAAAATTTACGTATAAATACCGTAAATGGCGAAGCAGAAGTACACATTAAAGAGCTGTTAAAAGGTGGCGATGTGCGTTTTGAGTCGGTAAGTGGCGATGCTGATTTTTACTTCCCGCAAAGTGTATCGGCTAAATTTGAAATTAAAGCCCATGCTAATGGTAAAATTATTAATAAAGTAACCCGCGATAAAGTAAGCAAAGCTAAATACGGCCCTTCAAGCGATTTAGAGTTTAGCGCAAATGGCGGCAATGCAAACGTTGAAATGGATACCATAAGCGGGCGCATAGAGGTTCGTACTAAATAGTGTATTTAGCGTGTATGATTACAAAAAGCAGGAAAAGATTTCCTGCTTTGCTATTTGCACAGCCCCGCCAAGTCGATAGAATAGAGCCATTCAATTTTAGTACTGTGAAGTTATGGCCAAACCAGATAAGCAAGTCGATACCCTTAAAGTTCCTCCCCATTCAATAGAAGCTGAACAATCTGTTTTAGGCGGCTTAATGCTTGATAACCAAGCTTATGACCGCGTAGCTGAGCTTGTTGTATCGCAGGACTTTTATACCCGTACGCACAAGTTAATTTTTGAGGCGATGACGGCGCTTGCTGAAATTGGCGATCCGATAGATTTAATTACCATTTCTGAAAGCCTAGAAAAAAATAATCAACTTGCTGGTATTGGTGGTTTTGCTTACTTAGCTGAAATAGCTAAAAACACCCCAAGTGCTGCCAATATTGATGCATACGCAAATATAGTACGCGAACGTGCCGTTGTACGTGAAATGATTGGTGTTGCAAACGAAATAGCCGAAGCAGGCTTTAATACCGAAGGGCGCACCAGCCACGACTTATTAGATTTTGCTGAGAGTAAAGTATTTAAAATTGCAGAGCAGCGCTCAAAAAGCACTGAAGGTCCGCAAAGCATACACAACATACTCGAAAAAACCGTTGATAAAATAGAAGAGCTTTATCAATCACCACAAGATGGTGTTACTGGTGTAAGCACCGGTTATGCTGACCTTGATAAAATGACCACAGGCTTACAACCTTCTGATTTAATTATTGTTGCAGCACGTCCGTCGATGGGTAAAACCACCTTTGCGATGAACCTTGCAGAGCACGCGGCTATGACTCAAGACAAGCCAGTGCTTATTTACTCTTTAGAGATGCCCTCTGAACAAATTATGATGAGGATGCTCGCATCACTTGGTCGTATAAACCAAACCAAGGTACGTACAGGCCAGTTAGATGACGACGATTGGGCGCGACTTTCATCAACCATGGGCTTGTTGATGGAAAAAGGCAAAATGTATGTTGATGACGCATCGGGACTTACACCGACCGATGTACGCTCACGTGCAAGGCGTATAGCGCGAGATCATGGTGGTATTAGTATGATCATGGTCGATTACTTACAATTAATGCGTGTACCTAGCTTATCGGATAACCGAACACTTGAAATTGCAGAAATTTCGCGCTCTCTTAAGTCACTTGCAAAAGAGCTTAAATGTCCGGTTGTTGCGCTTTCGCAGCTAAACCGTACGCTTGAGCAACGTGCTGATAAACGTCCAATTAACTCAGATTTACGTGAATCAGGTTCAATAGAGCAAGATGCCGATTTAATCATGTTTATATACCGTGATGAAGTGTACAACGAAGACAGCACTGAAAAAGGCATCGCCGAAATCATCATAGGTAAACAGCGTAACGGTCCAATTGGTAAAGTACGCTTAACATTCCAAGGTCAATTTTCTCGCTTTGATAATTATGCGGGGCCAGCAGTAGATGACGAATATTAATGCGACTAGCCACAGCTGAAATAAACTTAACAGCACTTGCGCATAACTTAGCGCAAGTGAAGCGTTTTGCGCCAAATAGTAAAATTATGGCGGTATTAAAAGCCAACGCTTATGGCCACGGACTTGTAAAAATAGCGCAGCATTTAAATGGCGCTGATGCGTTTGCTGTTGCCCGGATTGACGAAGCCTTAGCGCTTCGAGCTGGGGGGCTAACCAAGCCAATAGTGCTACTAGAGGGGTTTTTTAATAAAGCCGATTTGCCAATTTTGCTTGCGAATAATTTTCAAACTATTGTGCATGATGAAAACCAGCTTAGCGCCATAGAAAGCGCCAAGCTTGATGCGCCAATAACCTGTTGGCTAAAAATAAACACTGGTATGCATCGCCTAGGTATTGCACCTGAGCAGTTTGACGCGTTTTATAGCCGCTTAAAAGCAACCCCTAATGCTAAAAGTACCATTAACTTAATGACCCACTTTTCGTGTGCTGATGATACAAATAACACAAAAACATCGCAGCAAATTAGCATGTTTGATACGTTAGTCAGCGGTATAAACCAAGCGCATTGTTTATCAAATTCGGCAGGTATTATTGCATGGCCTACAGGGCATGGTGATTGGGTACGCCCGGGGCTTATGCTTTATGGGGTATCGCCTATGGAAAATTGCACGGGCGAGCAGCACCAATTAAAACCGGTAATGCGTTTAACGACAAAAGTGATTGCCGTACGTGATGTAGCCGCACATGAGCGAGTAGGCTATGGTGGGCGCTGGCAAAGTGATGAGCCAACTAAGCTTGCTGTTGTAGCAATGGGCTATGGTGATGGATACCCACGCCATGCAAAAGAAGGCACGCCTGTTATGATTGCAGGGCAGCGTTATGGCATTGTTGGTAGCGTATCTATGGATATGATCAGTATTGATATTGGCAGTAATGGCAATAACGTAAAAGTCGGCGATGAGGTAATTATGTGGGGGCCTGAGTTACCCGTAGAAGAAATTGCCGAGTGCGCCGATACTATCCCTTACGAATTGCTGTGTAATATTACACCGCGCGTAAGTTACGAGTACCAGCGATAATTAAGCAGTCATATTTATTCTTTAATAAAGTAAATATCACTAAAGCCCATACGGGCAAATTCTTGGTCGCGAAAATTACGCACCGCCGATGACCCTTTAGAGGTCATTTCTATTTGGCGTACCATGTTTAAGTAGTTTGTTAAATCGATACCTTCGGCAGCCGCAATAGCTTGATACATATCGTGGTATTTGTCTTTTGCGAAGTTAATTTCGCGCGGTTGGTTTTTAAATGTATAGGTTATTCTGCGTGCCATATTAAGCTCAGCTAAATTGAGTGTGAGTGTAATTTTACACTGTATTGAACTGGCATTGAACGATTTGTTGAAATCAAATAATTAAAAGTAGAGTTTAAAATGAAATTATCAGTAGAGATCAGTAAATACCCACTTCATCAAGATTACATCCCATTTATTAAAGGCTTTATTGATCGCTTAAACGAATACGACAATTTAAAAGTAATCACTAATACGCTGTCTACACAAATTTTTGGCGATTACGATTTAGTTATGCAAGTGCTTAATACCGAAATTAAACGCTCGTACGAAGAGTTTGGTAAGGCTATTTTTGTTTGTAAGTTTTTATCTGGCGATTTATCGCCAGAGTAACTGCTCCTTTTAATTTGTATTAAAAACGGTAACCGCATCATATGGACTTTTTAACGCAAACCTTAAGTGGTTTTACAGCAATGTCGCACTGGGAATATATTGCGGTAGTGTTGTCTATTGCTTATTTATTACTAGCAATAAAAGAAAGCTTATGGTGCTGGCCTGCCGCATTTTTAAGTACGCTTATTTACACCATAATGTACTGGAATGGCGCATTACTTATGGAGTCTTTGCTTAACTTTTATTATATGTATATGGCTGTATTTGGCTGGATGGTGTGGCGTAAAGGCAAAACCGATAATATAAGTATTACGTCGTGGTCCATGAATCGCCACGGCATACTTATAAGTGCAACCACAGTGGCGGCAGTTATTATTGGTTACGTAATGCAAAATTATACGCACGCTGATTTTGCTTACCTTGATAGCTTTACTACCTGCTTTGCAGTTGTAACGACTTATTTAGTTGCTAAAAAGGTGCTCGAAAACTGGTTATACTGGATAGTGATTGATGCGGCCTCTATGTACTTATATTACGAAAAAGGCTACTACCCAACGCTTGCGCTCTTTATTTTTTACACCATTATGGCCGCGTGGGGCTTTAAAACCTGGTACGAAGAATACGAGCAAAGCCAGGCTAAACCGCTGGCCCAACTGTAGCGCATGAGTCGTAACCCAACTATTGCAGCGCTATGCAGTGAATTTGTAGCACCTAAGCAGGTGCTACACACTATAAAACTGTTTAACGGATTAAGTAATGACAATTACTTAATCAAAACCGCAAAGCAAAACTACTTATTTAAATGCTATAAAGCACATTGGCCTCATATTGGCTTGCAGGCGCAAACTATGCTTAGCCAGTATAATGTTTGCCCTAAGCCTATTTGGCTTGATGAGGCGCACAGGCACGCTGCATTTACATATATTGATGGCGACATAGCCACAAACACTTATTCCCTCGATTTAATCAATAAACTGGCACGTGTGCATAGTTGCGGTATTACTACGCCACCTATGGATATTGCAAAAGAAGTGATGTATTACAGCAACAGTGATATTTATCAGCAATACAACACACTTATTGAGCATGCGCTTAGCACACTAAGCACCATGCCGGTTGATAGCGGTTTTTGTCATAACGATTTAGTAAAAGACAATATAATAGTCAATGCGCAGGGTATGTATTTAATCGACTTTGAATACGCGCAAACTAACGATGTGTACTTTGATTTAGCTGCGCTGGCTATCAGCCTTGAGCTTAATGCAAAAGAGGAGCACACACTGCTTGATGAATATAAAGCGCAGCGTAAAGCGCAAAGTAGCTTTTACTGCAGCGTTGAAAAGCTGTGTTATTTTAAGGTGGTGTTTTTGATGTTGTGTATAGGGTGGTATGAGCAGCGCGCTGTAAAAAGTAAGGCTAATACGTTGCGCGCGCAGCTAAAACAATTGGTTAATTGTATAAAATACTAAAGACCACCAAAGCGAGCTGCAAGCTCTTTATATTTTGCAACCTCGTCGGCATCAAATTGGGGTTCACCGTTTTCATCTTCTGACTTTGCGATAAGCAAACTCTCACGAGCAAGACGCTTTACACGCTCTGTTTTCACACCTAAAAACTCAGCAACTTGCTCAGTCGACATTAAACTCATAATTACTTCCTCTTTATAATCCGTAAGCATACACACTAAGCATAGTTAATAAATGTTGCTAAACGGTTACTATTTTTTAACGAATACCAATAAATAGCTTGTTTTTGGCTCGTTGTGAAGTGTTTTATTAAAAACAGTTTGATTTATAGGCATATAGCGCAATGAAGCTGGTATTTATTTAAAGATCTCTTTATTATTGCCAGTGCTAAAGCATTGATATCGCGAGTTAGTGTTTTGGCAACAAATGTGCTCTTGTGGTGAAATGGATATCACGTGGCCCTCCGGAGGCTAAGGTCTAGGTTCGATTCCTAGCAAGAGCGCCATTTGCTTATATTTTTTTAACCCCCCTTCATTTGTTACCTTAACCACTCAAACGTTTCATCCTTTATGGTTATATAGTACTAGAGTCGGCTCAAAAGCTAGACTTTTATGGTTAATTAATGCTATTTAAGTAGGCATATTTTTATTCTAGAAATTTTGTCTAACATGCTGATCACATTGCCCATTTCAGAACTTACCCCAGGTATGTTTGTTGATAGTGTTACTAAGCAGCATGAAGGGCTTAATAGTATAAAAATAAAAACCAGTGGTTTGGTGCGAAGTCAGTCGATTATAAAGCGATTAGTCACTGAAGGTGTTTTAGAATTACTTATCGACTTTACCAAAGGCGATGCCGCCATACCTGATAAGTACAAGCCAAAACCAGCCGCACAACCTAAAGCAACAACCTCAAGTAGCAAAGTTAAACAAGCAAAGCCAAAACCGATAATCACTCTTGAGCAAGAGTTTGCTAAAGCCAGCATTAGTTTTGAGCAACATAACCGTAAGCTACAAGCGTTATATGGCGATGTTACTACTGGGCTTTCGGTTAACTTAAACCTTATTGATGAAATGGCTAATGATATAGTTAGTTCGGTATTTCGAAATACCAACGCCATGACTATACTTACTCGTATAAAAGACAAGCACAGTTATAATTGGCGACACATGATTAATTGCGCTATTTTTACCGCGGTTTTTGCAAAATACCTAGGCTATAAAGAAGAAGCCGTGCAACAACTAGCAATGGGCGCATTGTTACACGACTTAGGGCAGGCCAAGTTACCACAGGGCATTATTTCAAGGCCTAGTAAGCTAACTAATAACGAAATGGATGTTGTAAAAAGGCATGTTGCACAAGGCTTAGGGTTAGTTAAAGGCGAAAAAGGAATTACGCCGTTAATACTCGATATGATAGTAAACCACCACGAACGCTTAGACGGCTCAGGCTACCCTCGAGGAATAAAAGCAGAAAAACTCAGCCGTCCCGCTCGTATAATGGCCATTGTCGATGTTTATGATGCGCTAACAGCCGATAGACCGCATCAAGAAGGAGATGAGCCAATAAACGCTTTACGTTACTTGCTGGCGCATAAAGAGCAATTTGATGCAGAGCTTGTTCAGCATTTTATAAAATGCTTAGGTGTGCATCCGGTAGGTACTATAGTCAAATTAACCAATGAGCGTTTAGCCTTGGTACTTGAAGGTAATAAGCTAAATCCAATAAAGCCAAAGGTTAAACTATTTTATAATGCAAAGCATGGTCACCACGTAACCCCTAAAGATCTCGATTTAAGCGAGCCAGATCAAAGTATAAAAATTGCATCGAGTATTAAGCCAATAGATTACCAAATTAATTTGGCTCGTTTGTTAAAAGAGCATTTGTTGAACTAGCATTTTTACATCGTTTAACTTTTGCATGCCTAGCAGAAATATACGCCCCTAAAAAGCAGCTTGCCATTAATGTAAGCCATAGCAAAGTGCCAAGCTCTACATGCAGTGCAAAACAACAAAAAGTTAAAGACACCAGCGCATTAACCATAGCGCCCAGCCAATAATGATTTACGGGGTTGTCGCATTGCCCAGCTTGCGTACAGGCACAATAGTTTGCTTTATAAAAACAATACACACTTGCACCACAAAAAATAAGCCCAGCCATAATAAGTAAAATGATCACACTTTTAGCTTCCTTTGTGATTTTGTAATGAGTTTAAAATGCGAGGTATTGCAAGTCAATCTAAATGATAATTAATTACAATTAGAGTATAAACTCTAATAACACATTTCTCCTCCGATGAGTTTTAAATAGTTGTTAAATTGTCGTTAAAAAACGTGTTTTTTGCTGTTTTTTGACGCTTTGTTACAGTTTTTTATAAAAATTTAAGGTAGTGTAGCCAAGTTTAAAATCCTAATAACAACACATAGATACCCAAACAGCAGTTTGGTTAAGGACTTAACAATGAAATTTACTAAAACTCTAATCGCAGCTTCGCTTGCGTTAGTATCTGCAGATACATTTGCTGCTGCGTTTCAGTTAGCTGAGCAAAACGCATCAGGCCTTGGCCGCGCATACGCCGGTGAAGCATCTATCGCTGACGACGCTTCAGTTGTTGCTCGCAACCCAGCTTTAATGACGCTTTTTAAAGATAAGCAACTAAGTGTTGCTGCTATCGGTGTAATTCCCGATGTTAGCTTAGAGGGTGAAAGTGCTCCGGCAGGTATTGATGAGTCATCATTAGATGACGATAGCATTGCACCAAGTGCTGTGATACCAGCAGCTTACTTCACTATGCCATACAACGATAAAGTATCACTTGGTTTTGGTGCTTTTTCTAACTTTGGTTTATCTACAGAGTTCGACGATGATTACGCGGCAGGTCAGATTGCTGGCGAGACAGAAATTTTTACTGTTAACCTAAATGCAAGCGTTGCATACAAAGTATCAGAGCAATTTAGCTTTGGTATTGGTTTAAACTACATTTATGCGGATGCAACGATAATACGAAATGTAGGTGCTAATCCTAGGAGCCCATTCTCAACAAATGTGGTTGACTTAGAAGGTGATGATACTGGCTACGGCTTAAACGTTGGCTTGATGTATCAATTAGATGAAAATAGTCGCTTTGGTTTTAATTACCGTACAGAAACTGATATTACATTCGAGGGGACTTATTCAAGTACTGCCCGTGGTATTGCTGAGCGTTCTGGGTCTGTTGATGTTACATTACCAGCTATTGCCGAGTTTTCTGGTTCACACCAGTTAGATGAAAAATTAGGTTTACACTACAGCGTATTGTGGACAGGTTGGAGTAGTTTTGACAAATTAGAAGCAGAAGTAGGTTTGCCGCCAGAGCAAGGATTTGAAAAAACAGAAAACTTCTCAGACGCTCTTCGTTACTCTATCGGTACAGATTACCAATATAACAAAGACTTACTCCTTCGTGCTGGTGTAGCATTTGATGAATCGCCAGTTTCAAAAAACCATTTATCAATCTCAATTCCAGATACGGACCGTTTTTGGTTCTCGTTTGGTGGTAACTACACAATAGACCAAAATTCTAACGTTGATCTAGGTGTAAGTATTATCCGTGGTAAAACACAAAACTTTACTGAAACTGATGACTCTCGCAGCGAGTGGGGCTTTGAATCTAAAGGCCATGCAGTATTACTTGGCGCTCAGTACAACTACAAGTTCTAATGTAGACATGCCTTGTGGTTAATCACAGGGCACAAAAAAGCCGCTCACTTTAATTAAAGTGAGCGGCTTTTTTATGCCTATTAAATAGTGTTAATAGGCATAATAACTAAAACTATAAACTTTCTATTTTAGTTTTTTGCTCAAGTAGCTTAGTTTTAGCATCAGTGAACTCAGCTAATTTAGCGTTTTCTTTTGCAAGTACAGCCTCTGGTGCATTGTTTACAAACTTTTCGTTTGCTAGTTTGTTTTGCACTTGTGCTAGGCCTTTTTCTGCTTTTTCGAGTTGCTTGTTAATACGTGCAAGCTCGGCTTCAACATCAATTAAGCCCGCCATTGGGATCATAATTTCAAGGTTACCAACATAAGAGGTTGCACACGCAGGTGCCCCGTCTTTGTTATCAAGCAAAGTGAATGCTTCAATTTTAGCAAGTGAGGCTATAAACGCTTCGTTCTCGTTAATACGGCGCTCGTCATCGCTTGAAGCGTTAGCAAGTAGCACGCTAAGCGGTTTGCTTGGGCTAATATCCATTTCACCGCGAATAACACGAATTGCTAAAATGAATTGTTTAACCCATTCTAAATCGTCCATCGCTTGTGCATCAACGTTTGCTTCATTATAAACAGGGAAGCCTTGTACCATAATACTCGTGCCGGCTGTTTCAAGGCCAGCAAGTGGTGCTACGCGTTGCCAAATTGTTTCTGTGATGTATGGCATCATTGGGTGCATTAAGCGCAGTAAGCTTTCAAGCACGGTAATTAGCGTGTTACGCGTACCACGTTGTTGTGCTTCACTGCCTTTGAATAATACAGGTTTAGTTAGCTCTAAGTACCAATCACAGAACTGGTTCCATGTGAATTCGTAAAGTGTGTTTGCAGCTAAATCAAAGCGGTAGTTATCAAGGTGCTCAGTATAGGTTTTAACGGTTGATTCAAATTGGCCTAAAATCCAACGATCAGCTAATGAAAACTCTTTTTCAGCATCGCTTGCAAAACCACAGTCTTGCTCTTCTGTGTTCATTAATACGTAACGACTCGCGTTCCATAGTTTATTACAGAAGTTACGGTAACCTTCAAGGCGGTTCATGTCCCAGTTAATATCACGGCCGGTAGATGCCATTGCTGCAAGGGTAAAGCGAAGCGCGTCGGTACCGTGTGCTTCAATACCGTTTGCAAATACTTTACGCGTATCTTTTTCTATTTTTGCAGCAAGTTTAGGCTGCATCATGTTGCCAGTACGCTTTTGTACTAAGTCTTCAAGCTCAATGCCGTCAATCATATCTAGCGGGTCAAGTACGTTACCTTTTGACTTAGACATTTTATCGCCGTTGTCATCACGTATTAGGCCCGTTACATAGACGGTTTTAAACGGCACTTGTGGTTTGCCGTTTTCATCTTTTATAAAGTGCAGCGTCATCATGATCATGCGCGCAACCCAGAAAAAGATAATATCAAAACCTGTTACCAACACGTCAGACGGGTGGAAGGTTTTTAAATCATCGGTATTTTCTGGCCAACCTTGCGTTGAGAACGTCCAAAGCGCAGACGAGAACCAGGTATCAAGTACATCTTCGTCTTGGCTTAGCGCAACATCATCTGCAATGTTGTTGTCGCGGCGTACTTCTGCTTCATCGCGGCCAACGTATACGTTACCTTCGCTGTCGTACCAAGCTGGAATACGGTGACCCCACCAAAGCTGGCGTGAAATACACCAATCTTGTACGTCGTTCATCCACGAAAAGTACATGTTTTCGTATTGCTTAGGAACAAATTGAATATCGCCGTTTTTAACCGCGTCTTTTGCAGGTTCAGCAAGAGGGGCAACACGTACATACCATTGGTCGGTAAGCAGTGGCTCAATAACCACACCAGAGCGGTCGCCGTATGGAACAGTTAGGCCATGATCTTCAATTTTTTCAAGTAGGCCAAGCTCTTCAAATTCAGTCACAATGGCTTTACGTGCAGCAAAGCGGTCTAGGCCGTGTAAGCGCCCAGGAATTGGCGCGTCAAATACAAGCTCTTTACCGTCAAAGGTGTATGTTTCACCTTGCGTTAAAATTGCGGCGTCTTTATCGAAAATGTTGATCATTGGCATTTGATGACGCTTGCCAACTTCGTTATCGTTAAAGTCGTGCGCTGGGGTTATTTTTACACAACCTGTGCCTTTGTCTTTATCGGCATGTTCATCGGCAACAATTTTAATACGACGATTAACGATAGGTAATAAAATGTCTTTACCAATTAAATCTGTGTAGCGCTCGTCATCTGGGTTTACTGCAACACCTGAGTCACCTAGCATGGTTTCTGGGCGCGTAGTCGCCACTACAATGTAGTCTTTACCGTCTTGTGTTTTAACGCCATCGGCTAATGGGTAACGTAAGTTCCACATGTGACCTTGTTTGTCTTTGTTTTCAACTTCAAGGTCTGAAATAGCGGTGTGTAATTTTGGATCCCAGTTTACTAAGCGCTTACCACGATAAATTAGGTTTTCTTTGTGAAGGCGTACAAACACTTCTTTAACGGCTTCAGATAGGCCATCGTCCATAGTAAAACGTTCACGGTCCCAATCAACTGATGCGCCAAGGCGACGAAGCTGCTTTGTAATTGTGCCACCAGATTCGTTTTTCCATTCCCAGATTTTATTAATAAAATCTTCGCGGCCTAAATCGTGGCGTGTTTTACCTTCTTCAGCATGCAGTTTACGCTCAACCAACATTTGCGTTGCAATACCTGCGTGGTCAGTACCTACTTGCCATAATGTGTTGTTACCTTGCATACGTTTAAAACGCGTTAGGGTATCCATTATTGTATCTTGGAAGGCGTGGCCCATGTGTAAGCTACCAGTAACATTTGGCGGCGGGATCATAATTGAATACGGTACGCCTTGGCCAGATGGCTTAAAGTAGCCTTTTTGTTCCCAGTCTTGGTATAGCGACTGTTCAATATCTTGCGGATTGTAGGTTTTATCCATTACACAGAACCTTAAATAAGTACTTAAATTAGTTGGTTAGCTTTTCCTAAACGGCTAGCTATTTATATCTTGCGTGTTGATATTGGCACCAAGTTGGCGCAGCTTTTTAAAGCGCTCGCGAGCGGCTTGTTTAGCTACAGACTCTACTGGTACAAAATCAAAAACTTGGCTAAAGCGTCTAATAAAATCGGGTAGATTATTAGCTAAGTTAATTAAAACGTTACGTTTGCCAACAGGGGGCGTGGTGCCTATTTCTACTGGTGCGCCGGCTTTTGGGCCTTCGCCTTGTAGGTTGTGGGGCACAAAACTGTCGGGATCAAATGCCCAAAGGGTTTCGTCAATGGCATAGGCGGTGTGTTCGTTATCAACAAAAATAAACACACGGTTTCCCGAACGATACTGCTGTGCGGCAATTTGAGCTGCTAAAGCAAAATGATCATCAGGCTTAGCTTTTGATTCATCTTGTTGCTTTAGAACGAAAAATTGAGCATTCATGTTCATTGTATCGGGGTTTCCCATGACATTGAATGTGCACATAGTTAATACACATAAATTAAGAGGCAGATTTTGCCATATAACCGGGTTTGCTTCAATTAATACGCTAATAAATACAGCAATAAAAAAGGCGCCAAATGGCGCCTTAATATAAGCTTTGCAAGTTATTAATCGTGTGCGGCTTCGCTTACGCCGGCGCGGTTTAATAAATACTGAGTAAGCATAGGAACAGGGCGACCCGTTGCGCCTTTTTTAGCGCCACTGCGCCAGGCTGTACCGGCTACATCTAAATGTGCCCAGTTATACTTTTTAGTAAACTTAGATAAGAAACACGCTGCGGTAATAGTACCTGCAGAGCGCCCGCCTAAGTTTGTAAAATCAGCAAACGGGCTATCTAGTTGATCTTGATAGTCATCCCACAGCGGTAACTGCCATGCACGGTCGCCACTTTGCTCAGACGCTTTTAATAAGTCATGGGCTAGTGGATTATGATTTGACAGTAAACCTGTAGCATGTGCACCAAGAGCAACAATACATGCACCTGTTAGTGTGGCTACGTCAATGACTGTATCTGGGTCAAAGCGCTCAACGTAAGTAAGTGCATCACATAATACTAAACGCCCTTCAGCATCAGTATTAAGTACTTCAACGGTTTGGCCCGACATAGTTGTTAAAATATCACCTGGGCGATACGCGTTAGAGCTTGGCATGTTTTCACAGCCGGCTAAAACGCCAATTACGTTAATAGGTAGCTGCATTTGCGCAAGTGCACGCATTGCACCAATAACACCTGCTGCGCCACCCATGTCGTATTTCATTTCGTCCATGGCTTCGCCAGGTTTAATTGAAATACCGCCCGAGTCAAACGTTAAACCTTTACCAACAAGTACAATTGGCGCTTGGTCATCAGCTGCGCCTTTGTAGTTAATAACCGACATAACCGATTCGTTGTCACTACCACGGCCTACAGCTAAGTATGAATTCATACCAAGCTCTGCCATTTTTTCTTCGCCAATAATATCAACAGTAATGTTATCAAAATTAGTAGCTAGCTCTTGCGCTTGCTCGCCTAAATACGCAGGGTTACAAATATTAGGTGGCATGTTTGCTACGTCTTTACATAGCTTGCTACCTGCGGCTATTGCAAGGCCGTGCTCAATTGCGCTTTCGCCGATAGTAAGTTCGCGGCGTGTAGGTACATTAAACACAATTTTACGAAGCGGGCGACGAGGGTCTACTTTTTTGCTTTTTAATTGGTTAAATGTGTATAAGCAATCTTGCGTTGTTTCTACTGCTTGGCGCACTTTCCAGTAGGTATCGCGGCCTTTAACGTGCTGCTCTGTTAAAAAGCATACCGCTTCCATTGAACCGGTTTCGTTTAAGGTATTAATTGTTTTAGAAATAATTTGTTTATATTGCTTATCGTCAAGCTCACGCTCTTTACCACAGCCAACAAGCAATACGCGCTCGCTTAAAACATTAGGTACATGGTGCAATAATAAAACTTGCCCTGGCTTGCCTTCTAAATCGCCACGGCGTAATAAATTTGAGATATAACCATCGCTGATTTTATCGAGTTGTTCACCAATGGGGGATAACCTACGTGGTTCGTAAACGCCAACGACGATACACGCGCTGCGTTGTTTTTCTGGGCTACCACTTTTTACGTTAAATTCCATTGTCACTCCTGGTTGTGAGTCATTTACGTTATTAAATTGGGGCTAAAAAAAGAAAATCTAGTCCTAGCTACGTAACTTATGTAGAGATAATCTTAATTTTAGCTGATTTTTTCTGACTCTTACTGTGTAATTGAACTTTATATGTTTAAGGGCTACTAATGCAACAATATATCTTGCACTTAGGTAGGATAATTAATTTTGTTAGCTTATAATAATGGCTTATTTACCAGATAAAACTGAGTAAAATAGCTACTTTATTATCAAATTATCACTATTGTAGTGAAATTCTATGTTTAACAGGGGCGAGCATTGCTTATTTTTCGTTATTTGACCGCTGAGGTTTTAAAATCGCAGGTCGCCGTATTTTTAACTCTAATGACCATTTTTGTGTCACAAAAGTTTGTGGTTATTTTAGGTGATGCCTCAGAAGGGAGCATTCCTGCCAAATTAGTATTATCGATGATTGCGCTTAAATTGCCGCAATTGGCCTCGTTAATCCTGCCATTAAGTATTTTTTTAGGCATTATTTTAGCTTATAGCCGTATTTACGCCGACAGTGAAATGACCGTGCTTAAAGCCTGTGGTGTAAGTGAATGGTATGTAGTGCGTGTTACGCTTATTTCTAGTGTGGGTTTAGCTATATTGGCAGCCTCACTGACAATGTACCTTGCGCCGTGGGCCAGCGAGCAAGAGTACCAATTAAAAGAACAAGCCAAAGCCGATGCAGGCTTATCAGCGCTCAGGGCTGGGCGGTTCCAGCAAACGGGTAATGAAAAAGCCGTGGTGTTTATTCATAACATTGAAAACGGCGGTAAAGAGCTCAACAAAGTATTTGTTGCACAGCTGCCCGATACCGAAAAAGACGACCTAGCGCGTTTAGTTTACGCCGAGCAAGGCGTCGTAGTAGAGGCTGTAAATGGCGAGCAACAATTAGTACTTACCGATGGCAAACGCTACGAAACCGACGGTGAAACACCTGCGCTTAATTTAACGCAATTTGATGGCTACAGCGTACAAATACGCGAACAAGAAATAGAGCATCAACGTCGTAAATTAGAGGCAATACCCACAAACCAACTATTGCCGTTAAATACTTCTGAGTCTATTGCACAGTGGCAATGGCGTATTGCTATACCGCTGTCTATACCGCTACTTACGTTAATTGCCGTGCCTTTAAGTGTGGTGAATCCTCGCCAAGGTAAATTTGCTAAACTAGTACCCGCCATTAGCTTATATTTAGGTTACTTTATATTGCTTAACGCTGCTAAATTTGCAGTGGAAGATGGTAAAATTCCGCCGTCAATTGGCCTGTGGTGGATACATTTAAGTGCCTTATTTATTGGTAGTTTATTAATAATTAAAGGCCGCCCATTAGGTGCATGGCTTAAAGCCGTTGTGACAAAACGGGAGCTAAGCGCATGATGAAAACACTTGATTGGTACCTAGGGCGCAGTATTTTACAAACCACAGGTTTTGCACTGTTAGTACTTGCCGGTATTAGCACCTTAATTAAATTTATAGAGCAGTTAAAATCAGTAGGGCGCGGTAGTTACGATTTAATGACCGCCATGCTTTATACGCTTTATAGTATTCCTGGTGATTTAGTTATATTTTTCCCTATGGCGGCGCTCATTGGTGGCTTAACAGGATTAGGCGCTTTAGCCTCTAACAGTGAGCTGGTAGTAATGCAGTCGGCAGGTATGTCGCGATTACAAATTATTGGCTCAGTGATGAAAACCGCCGTATTCATGGCCATTTGTATGATGGCTCTGGGTGAGTGGGGCGCACCCGAGGCGCAACAACACGCAAAAGAAATGCGTAACCAGGCAATACATGGCGGCGATGTGTTCAACGCGCAAAAAGGTGTATGGGCTAAAGATGGCAATAACTTTATTAATATTGAAGATGTAGACCAAAGCGGGCGCTTAAATGGCGTGCATATGTACCATTTTGATAAGTCACTCGATTTAACACAAATAACTAAAGCTAAAGTTGCGCTTGGGCGTGACGAAGGTTGGTTACTGCGCGATGTAAATAAAGTACATATAAGCGACGAGCAAATAAGCAGTGAACACATAGATGAAGAGTTTTACCCGTCGCAATTAACCGCTGAAAAGCTAGGGGTCGTATCGGTAAAGCCTGAGTCGCTTTCCTTTACTGGGCTTTGGTCGTACTTAGGGTATTTAAAACAAAATGAGCAAGATACTAGCACCTATGAGCTAGCCTTATGGCGCAAGCTCATGCAGCCGGTATCGGTTGCAGTTATGCTACTGGTAGCGCTGTCGTTTATATTTGGCCCACTGCGTACTGTAACTATGGGCGCACGCATAATTATGGGCGTAGTAACGGGGATCATATTTCACCTAACTAACGAAATATTTGGCCCAGTGGTGATGGTTTACCAAATCCCGGCCATTATAGGTGCGGTCCTACCTAGTATTATATTTATAAGCTTTGCTACTTACTTAATGAATAAAAAAGTATAGCCAGCGAGTAAGGCATTAAAAAAGGGTGACCAATGGTCACCCTTGTTGCTTTTAGTTTCTTTACTAATCAAGCTCGCGGTAAATACGTTTGTTTTCTTCTTTTGTGAGTGTAATGACTTCGGTTTTAGATAGGTAATCTTGCAGTGCTTTTTTATTTTTAAAATCTATTAATACCACTAAATTACCTAAGCCGAGTAATGCACACAGGCTGCGAACGAGTGATTGCGGCCAGCTAATTAAATTCCCCTCAAGGGTTTGTACTTTTAAACGCCATGCACGCATACCAATTGTTTGCCCGCTTTTAGTCCAAAAGTAGCCAAAAAACACCAAAGTAACAATAACAAGTAGGGCGCTGCGAACGCTTGAGAGCAATAACGAATCTTGAATAAGTGCCGATACATCCTCAGCCCCATTTAAACTAATAACATCAAGGATAATAAGCCCTTGTACAGCAAATAAATAGAGCACTACCGTTAACATAGCAAACGCAACAATGGCTAACGTATCGTAAACTAACGATGCAAAACGGCGCCAAAACCCAGCACGTGGAAACTCACCCGACATAAATATACTCTCACTATTAATATGCGCGCTAGTTTAGCAAAAAAGCGTACAAATACTAAGTGCTATAGTTTAGCGCTATTCTTTTGTGCATTTAGGGGCTAAGCAGTTAATCATAATTATTAGGGGTTGCCTAAATGTTGAGCGGTTGATCATGCTAATGTCATAAAACGCTTGCTGCTAACCCTATTGTTTGTATAATGCTTGGCATAGAGACGAAGGCACATAAATAATCCTGAGCTCTAAAGTGGTTTTTCTTTATCTTCTCGTGTTTAGAAGGTTAAAGAAAAATGATGCCAGCGTGATGAAATTGGTATACATGGGGGATTCAAAATCCCCTGCCGAAAGGCGTGCCGGTTCGAGCCCGGCCGCTGGTACCACTTTTTATAACCTCTGCTAGTTTTAGCAGAGGTTTTTTTATGCCCGAAATTTGTGACGGCGGACTCGATCACCACTCAAGTGGCGCTAATATTAGCCACAGTCCATCTGCTAGGTGAGAATGAACCGAAGCGAAATATCATAGTTGCTTAAATCTACTATATTGGCAGTAAAATTGTAGCTACGACGCCTTTGCTGTCATCTCTATTTACTAAACTCAAACTGCCTTTGTGTTGTTCAATCACGTTACGGCAAAAACTGAGTCCAATGCCTTGGCCTTGTTGTTTAGTTGTATAAAAAGGTACAAATATATTGTCTGGATTTGCAAGGCCATGTCCGTTGTCAGAGATGGTAATGCAGTTCACCGAGTTTTGCGTGCTAATAATTTTTAATGCTATTTTAACCGGGCTGGAGCTGGCTTCTATGGCATTTTTTATCAGGTTAATAATTACTTGATTTAAAAATGCACGATCGGCATTAAAAGTTGAGCAGTTAATGCTACGAGTAAACTCAACCTCAGGGTAAATAGCGCAAACTTGATTGAAAAAAGCCTTACTATTTATGCTAACAATATTGAGTGAAAGGGCTTTATTTATATCACCATAACGGGTTACAAACTCATTTAGGTGATTACAACGCTCACTTATTACGGTTAATGCTTGGGCTTGACGTGGTTCGGTAAGCTTTATTGCGAGGTTTTCAGCCATACCAATCACTGGAGTAAGCGAATTACGAATTTCGTGGCCGAGTACGCGAATTATTTGCTGCCATGCTTGTAGTTGGCTTTCACGAAGAGCAGAGGTGATATTAATCATTACAATAAGTTGATGGCAACTGCCTTGCTCTATAAATTCACTGTGGCGTATTTGCCATTGCTGCGCAGTAATCGCATCGCTAAGTTGCCAATTAGTATCGTGCTTTATAAGTCCTAATGCCTCTGCGCTTGAGTAGCGCAGAGTTTGCCATGGCGTATTTTTAAATTCGCTATATGCGTTGTTGGCGTAACTTAGTTTGTTGTTTTGATCGAGCACCATTATTGGTACATTAAAGTGCTCAATTAGCTGATATACCAAAAATACATGCTGATCATAACGTGATTTTTTCTTAAATAATTCTTCACTTAAAGTAATTAAGCTTTGTTGTAATTGCTTAATGCATCCAATTTGGTAACTTGGTTTAACGAGTTGGTTGTAATCCTCATTCAAAATAGCATCTAGGTGAGCATGGTTACGATTAAAGCTACTTATAATTTTGTTATAAGTACTCATAAACAACTTAAAATAAATAATTAAAAATAGCACTGTAATTGCTACTGAAGTTGCTGTCGACAAGGTAAAGTATTGGCTAATGAAGTAGCAACCAAGTGCAGATAAACAACCGCTTAGTGCAGCAAAGCTTATTAAACTGCGCTCTAATGAAGAGCTAAAAAGCCAGCGTGCTTTCATACAGTAATGCCGTACTTTTCAAGACGACGGTACATAGATGATTTACCTAGCCCTAATAACTTTGCAGCGTTAGGAATGTGACCTTGAGTTTGTTTTAATGCTAAATCAATAAGTTGGCGTTCAGCGCTTTCTAGGGTCATTAACGGTAGCGTATTATTAGCTTGATTATTATTTAGGTTAAGGTGACTCGCACTTAAAGTATCTGTAGTTGCTAATAAAACAGCACGTTCAATAATGTGGCTTAACTCACGTACATTGCCTGGCCAAGAGTAGTGTAATAATGCAAGTTTGGCACAATCAGTAAGCTTTATTAAATTATGATTATACTTTTTGGCGTGATGACTTATAAAGTGCTCACATAGCGGGATTATATCCTCTACACGTTCTCGTAATGGTGGAATAACAAATTCAAGCGTATTTAATCGGTAATATAAATCTTCCCTAAATGCGCTACTAGCGATGAGTTTACTAAAATCCCCATTGGTCGCACTTATAAGCCTAACATTAGCTTTTTTAGTGTAACTTGCACCTACCATTTCGTATTCTTGACTTTCAAGCACTCGCAGTAATTTAGCTTGTTGGGGTAGCGGAATATTAGCAATTTCATCTAGAAATAAACTGCCATTCTCAGCGAGTTCAAAGCGACCAATACGTTCATTTTTGGCATCTGTAAATGCCCCTTTTTTATGCCCAAACATTTCACTTTCAAATAACGACTCTACAATTGCGCCCATATTTACAGCAATAAAAGGCTGAGTTTTACGAGCTGATTGTTGATGTATCCATTGGGCTAACTGACTTTTACCTGTGCCATTTTCTCCGGTTAGTAAAATATTAGCATCAGTTTTGGCTACTTTTGCTAGCTGCCCAATCAGTTGTTGCATTGCTATTGAGTTATAAATAAAAGGTCGTGAGGGATGATCGCTTAATTGCTGCTGTAACTTTTTATTTTTCTTAGTGAGATCATTAAGTGTTAGCTGTTGCTGAAGTAACTTTAATAGTCGCTGATTTTGCCAAGGTTTTTCAATAAAGTCGCATGCCCCTTGTTGCATTGCACGTACAGCTAAGTCAACGCTTGACCAGGCAGTCATTGCTATAACAGGAATCGCTAATTGTTTTTTTTGTACATACTGTAAAAAAGCCATTCCTTCATTACCAGAGGTTGTATCGCGCGAGAAATTCATATCGAGCAAAATTAGATTCACAGCCTGGTCTGTTTCAAGCAATGCTTGTGCCTCAAAAGGATCGCTGCATTCAAGCACCAGATAACCACTATCTTCTAAAATAAATCGCGCGCTTAGACGAATCTCGGGGCTATCTTCGATGATCAAAATAGTGGCAGGCATAAACTTCCAAGTAAAAGGGATAAGCTAAATTATTGTAGCGTAAAGCGATTTCTATGCCAGTGATTTTTATCTATTGAATTTCAAACTGTTAATAACTAAATAGGGCTAAATATCCATGCACTAGTCCGAAATCGGACTGTGATGGTTCGATTTCGGCACTGCGAAGGAGGTTAATAAAAATATAAATTTGTAAATTAGGTTTGTGAGTTTCAAATTGGCACTGATGAGTCCGCTATTGCTGCTATTTATTAGGTAAAGTAAGTAATATTGTAGTTAATCTTATGTATTTATTTAGTTTTTAATGTTGGCACGTGTTTCGCTATACCTTAAACATACAAAGTATTAAGCAGTGAAATATGGATATAGCAAAAACGACAAACACAAAAGCGTTAGCTGTTTGGCAAAAATTAATTTTAGCCTCTGCTGTTATTGTGATAATTGGGGTTATTTATCAACAAAGTAACGAATCTGGAGTATCAGTTTCGCGTAGTAATATTATTGTTGAAACGGTAAAACAAAGTGCACTAGACATTACAGTGACCGGTTATGGAGAATTAAAATCGGCACAGCAACAGTTGCTTACAGCTAAATCAGCCGCCACAGTTAAAGCTATTTTATTAAAGCCTGGCGCTATTGTAAGTAGTGACTCCGTGATAGTGCAACTTGCAAACCCAGAGCTCGATCAACAGTTACAAAGTGCTGAGCAAGAGCTTAATAAATTGAATGCGAACTTGCGCCAAATAAAGCTTAATAATACGCGGGAGCTGTTAAATGAGCGCTCCCATGTGGCACAAAGTTATGCAGCGTATGAAAATGCCAAATTAAAATTAAAGGCAGAAAAAGCCCTTGTTGAGCAAGGGATTGTATCAACCTTAAATTACCAGCGTAGTGTGCTTGACGAGCAGCAACTTAGCCAGCAATTGGCAATTGCTAAGCAGCGTGCAGAACAGTTAAAAGAAGTGCATAAAGAGGCGCAAAGTATTCAGTTGGAGCAAATAAAACAGCAGCAAGGTATTGTTGTTATGTCACAAACAAAGCTTACTAATTTATCGATAAAAGCAGGAATAAATGGTGTGTTACAGCGCTTACCTGTAGAACTTGGACAAAGCGTGAACGCAGGGCAAGAAATTGCATTAATTGGCTCTGTTGATGGCTTAATTGCTTTGATTCAAGTTCCACAAAATCAGGTTGATGATATTAGCTTAGGCCAAGTCGCACAAGTAGATACACGCCGAGGTATAGTTGATGCGCGCGTTACGCGTATAAGCCCTGTAGTGGTAAATAATACGGTAGAAGTAGAGCTTGCTTTGCCTAAAATATTACCCGAAAACGTGAGACCGCAACTAAGTGTTGATGCAAATATTATTGTTGCAAAGCTCGCTAATGTTACCTTCATAGAGCGCCCGGCAAACGTTAAACCATATACCGAAGTTGCGCTATATCAGCTTAATCCAATATCAGGTGATGCAAGTTTAGTTAAAGTGAAATTTGGTCGTTTAGCTGGACGTTATATTGAAGTATTAAGTGGTGTAGCTGCTGACAAGCAGTTGGTCATTTCAGATTTAGCCAACCTTACTCAAACTAACCAAACAATTCACATAAATTAAGGATGAACACAATGGCAGAGCAAATAAATAAAGCCCTTAAAAGTGCCGTGCTAGAAATGAAGGGACTTAGTAAAGTATTTGAAACTGATGAGCTGCAAACTTATGCGCTGCGCAGCATTGAATTGAAAGTTTACAGCGGTGAATATTTGTCTATATCTGGGCCATCTGGGTGCGGAAAGTCAACATTATTATCAATCCTAGGTTTACTTGATATGCCAACGAGTGGTGAATATTTTATTGATGGTGTGAATGTTTCTAAGCTTACATTGAATCAAGCTGCTGAAATTAGAAACGCTAAAATAGGGTTTATTTTTCAGTCATTTAACCTGATTGATGAACTAAGTGTATTTGATAATGTGGCATTGCCACTTCGCTACCATCACTCTAAACCAAGCAAGCATGAGATTGCTGAAAAAGTAAAAGCGTGTCTTGAAAAGGTAGGGCTTGGACATCGAATGAGCCATAAACCAAGCCAGCTTTCAGGTGGTCAGCAGCAACGTGTTGCCATAGCGCGTGCCTTGGTGGCGGAGCCCACAATTTTGCTGGTGGATGAGCCAACAGGTAATCTTGACTCAAAATCGGGCGACCAAGTAATGCAAATATTGACTGACTTAAATAATGGTGGAACAACTATTTGCATGGTAACTCATGATCCTCGCTATGCCGATATGGCAAGTCGTCAGTTAAAGCTTCTTGATGGTGAATTACTCGGTGAAATAGCGGTAAAAGAACCACTAAACGCTTAGATAGCTCTTTACCAGCGAGAATAAGATGAAAATATTTAAACCAAAAACCGCGATTAATCAATTACTCAAAGGAGTGGGGTAATGACTTACAATTTTAAAAATGCATGGCTTAATATCACACAGCATAAAATTTATAGCGTAAGTGTTGTCGCAACCTTGAGCATTGTTTTGGCGGCGTTAATTACAGTACTGACGCTTGCGTATATTATGCTGATAAAGCCACTCCCTTATCCTGATCAAACGCGATTAGTTAAAGCAGAGTACGCTCAAATAGACTCAACAGGGACGCTTAATACGCGTGCATTTAATTACCCTGCGCTAATTGATTTATATAAAAATCATAACGTATTTGAACAAGTCGCTTTGGTGTATTACGCACAACAACGCCTTGATGATGTAGCTGGCTTACCCATCGTAAATACGTCATTTGTAACACCGCAGTGGTTTGATTTATTTGCTATTAAGTTGCATTTAGGTCGAGGCTTTAGTGAAACAGAGAAATTAGACAGCTTTAACCCTGTGGCAGTGATCAGCTATCAAACATGGATAAATGACTTTGCTGGTAAAGAAGATATTATTGGGCAAAGGCTGAGCGTAGGAGGCCAACAATTTAAAATTATTGGTGTAGCTGCTGCCAATTTTAAAGCTCCAGCGCTTATTAAAACTGGTCAAGAAACGGCTATATGGCTGCCTTGGGATTACAATTTAACATCTGAAGAAGCCAAACCTTTTTGGTGGAATCGTTATTCAGACAGTCATTTTGTTGCTAAATTACCAAGTAATATAAGCCTTGAGCAAGCAAGTAAAACGTTATCGCAGTATGTGGATAATGTATGGCAACAACATATTACAACAGAGGCATTTTTTTCCGGTTGGCATATTCAGCTTGAGCTTAACTCCTTGCAAAATGTAATATTAAAAGAAACGCCGAAAAATATTTATTGGCTTATTTTAGCTGTGCTAGGTTTGGTTATTATTGCGTGTGTAAACATTAGCAATGTGTTTATAGTACGAACCGCAGCGCGTAAGCATACCTTAGCACTAAGTGCTGCTGTAGGCGCAACACGGTTTATTTTGTTTAAACTATTTTGGCTTGAAATTGTATTATTAATAGGAAGTGCAAGCTTTATAGGCCTTACTTTATCCGCTGTTATTTTGGCTGAATTGAGTCATTTAGCTCAGGCTATATTACCTCGAGCAAGTGAGTTGTCGGTTAATATGGCCTCAGTACTTATTGCGGTACTGAGCTGTTTAATACTGAGCACTCTATTTGCCTATTTGTGTACGCGTATTATTAATTATCGTGAACTAATCGGTGGCTTAAAGTCAGCGGGAAAAGGTAAAACTGTACAGGTAAGTAAGCGTATTTGGCAAAGTTTGGTGGCATTTCAGGTCGCCATCACATGTACCTTATTATTTATTAATCTTTTAATCTTCAACGTTAATAACGCCAATATAAAAGAAGCTTTCACACTGCCTATTAAGCAACTCACGAGTGTTGAAATTAATTTAGCTAATTATTTATCAGCAGACAGAGAAAAGGCAAACCAAGTACTAAATCAAGCAGCTAATGAAATAGCTTTATTGCCAGAAGTAGCTCAAATTAGCCGCTCATCTTCACCTATCAATGATAATTTAATTACCTGGTCACTCATTGAAGTCGCGAACAATAAACTGGTGCTCCCGTTTGGCAAAGCCGTTGACGAGCATTATTTTTCAGTGCTTAAACAACCCATACTACAAGGGCGTAGTTTTTCAACTGAAGATGTGAAAAGTGACGCTAATGTAATAGTTATCAATGATGTACTTGCTAAGCAGCTATCAAGTGATGGTAATGCGTTAGGAATGCGCTTAAGTTTTGATATTACATCTGGTCGTGAAAACGATTTAACAATTATAGGTATTGTTAAGGCGATGCCAATTCCAGGAAAAGCACTAAAAGAGCCAAAGGCCTTTTTGACTCGCCAAGGGTATCGTTCATTTATTGTAGAGCTCAAAAATAATCAACAATTAAAAAAGCAAACGCTCAATACATTATTGCAAAAAATAGATACAGGTATTTCGGTGCATAAACTTGAGTCGCTAAATTCTCAGCGTGATACTGCATTATTTCGACAGTACGTTGTATCAGCTACAACGATAATGCTAATTGTTGCGACAATAGTATTAACCAGCATTGGCTTGGTGAGTATTATGCGTTACTCAGTGCAGTTACGACGCGCTGAAATTGGTATTCGTTTGTGTATAGGTGCTAAACCGCTAGATTTATTTTTATTAGTATTTAAGCAAAGTGGTGCTGCTATTTTAATAGGGTTTTTATTAAGTGATGGCATTTTATTTTTACTGCAACAGCAATTACAAAATATAGCTAATACAGTACCTACGTTAACTCAGCTAGTATTATTCCTTACTACCCTAATATTTGTAGTAACTCTTGGTGCAATAGCATGTTACTTACCTCTAAATGCACAATTAAAGCGCCCAGCAATTTCAGGTATACAAAGCGAAAGCTAGAGCTTTTGCACAGCATGGCTTTTAATTGGCAGCAGGCCCTAGCACTTACAAATTAAAAACCAACGAACTGGGATGCTAATAAATAATTTTATTCCCGCTTTATTCCGATGTTGCGCTTAATTCAGGTATTATTTGCGCAACAAGGTTTTTAAGACATTATATATGACCCAATTAACTGCCAAACAGAACATTCAAGCGATTGTAAAAGCTATCAAGGTAGAAGAAGCATCACTTCGTCAAAGGCATCCATTACTTGCCCATCAAAATACCTTAGGGTTGAGCATTTTATTGCTGTCGCTGTTCGTACTTATTGGCGTTGGGGTTTTATATTATTTAGCCATAATACCTGCTTGGTTGTGTATAGTGCTTGCGGCTATTGCCGCATCTATTTCCCATGAGTTAGAACACGACCTTATACATAAACAATACTTTAGTAACCAGCCGTTTATGCATAATCTTATGATGCTAACAGTATGGTTAATGCGGCCAAATACTATTAGCCCATGGTATCGCCGCAAGATGCATTTACACCATCATAAAACCTCGGGCACTGAACAAGATCTTGAAGAGCGTTTAGTCGGCAACGGTATTAAAAATTCTTTTTTACGTGCATTAGTAATTGTTGATGGCTTGCTTGGTTTACTCATTAACACAAAGCGTTTTAGTAAAGAAATTAAAGGTTTTAGCTTTTTTAAAGTATTTAATGCCGGGTTCCCAGTAACTACTGCATATTTTGCAGTTTTATACTCCGTTATTATTTTTCACTTAGTTAATCTATTTGTACCACTTGAAGCAAACTCACCGGTTTTACTGTTAGATGTGATGGCGGTGTTTGAGTTTTTAATGGTGGTGCTGATTGTGCCTAACATTGTCCGTTCGAGCTCACTTAATTTTGTTACTTCAAGTATGCATTACTATGGCGGCGTTAATAATATGCTAGAGCAAACTCATGTACTAACAAGCAGTTTGTTTATGCCGTTTCACTTGTTTTGTTTTAACTTTGGTAAAACGCATACCATCCATCACTTTGTACCAAATCAGCCATTTTATTTACGCCAAATGCTAAGTGAAAAAATACTTAAAGTAATGGCGCAACACAACGTGCGCTTTAATGATTTTGACAGCATTAAAAATGCAAACGCTTATAAAGGCTAGATAAAGCTAAGTGTAATTAATGCAGTTAAAACAGATAAACATTATTACATGAGTGGTTTAATTACTAATGCTATAAAACGCTTGCTGCTAAAACTATTGTTTGTATAAATTTTTTTGTATAGGGACAAAGGCATATAAATAATCCTTAGCTATAAAGTAGTTTTTATTTATCTTCTAGTGTTTAGAAGATTAAAAAAATGATGAAATTGGTAGGCATAGGAGATTCAAAATCCCCTTTCGAAACGAAGTTTCGCAGTTACTCAAAGTGAGTTCATGAATGAACGATGGATACTGCTTCAGGGATGAATTAATTACTCTAATTACATTTGAATAAGTTTACACGAGTGCTTAATTAGCGCTTTTCAAGCTTACTTACCCTCTAAAAAAGCGATGAACTCTCCAGCCGATACATACCAAATATCATCTTTATATGAGAGTGTTTGAATGAGCTTTTCGGCGTAATCCCAGTTGTTATTTTCTGCGTTTTTATCAAACTCCCACGAATGGCCCCAAATCATCATTACGCTGAGTTCATTACTGTTTAGCGCTAAGTATTGCTCGATTAATGGCATTGCGTTTGAGTGGTGAACGGTTGGATTCCACGCCATATAGTTGGTAGGGAGTTTAAAATTAAGAGTGTCGTTTACTGTTCGGGCGTTAGTAAAACCAGCTTGCTTTACTAGTGTCATCGCAGCTTTATCGTATGAGCCTAAAGGGTATGCAAATGAGTTTAGAGGGCTGCCTTTAATTGGCGATAAAATTTGCTTATCACGGGCTAGTTGTAATTTTAGCTCTGCAGTATCTAAGCCCGCAAAGCCTGGGTGTGAGTAACTATGGCTTGCTATTTCATGGCCTATATAAAGCGCTTTTACTTCACTTTGTTTAATATATTCGCCTGCTTTACCGGTAAAGGCTTTCATCCACGGTAGCTTTTTAGCAAATAACCCTGAGTTTAAATTAAATGTGCCAACAACCTGGTACTTATTAAATAGTTCCACGAGTTTTCTGTCTTGTGTAACGCCATCGTCGTAACTAAAAATAACGGCTTTAGTCGCGCCGTTAGGGTAGCTTTTTAAAGGCGCCTTATTGGCTGCACACGTAAAGCTTGCCGCCATTAATATAGTAATTAATAAATTCTTCATTTTAAGGTTTTCATTATTGGTGTAAGTTGCTTAGCCCAAAGGTCATAGCCTGCCTTGTTTAAATGGGTGCCATCGGTAGTTAGCGTTTCACTAAGTGTGCCTTGAGGGCTTAAAAATGCGGGGTGTAAGTCTATATAGGTAAATTTTGCGTGCTTAATTGTTTTAATTTGCTGGTTAACGGTTTGCGCCATTTGCGTTATAAAATCGCGATGATCGGGCAAAATACTTTGTACATAAATTTGTGTATTAGGAAGCGAGTTATTGAGCTGAGTCACTATTTTTTCTATATTTTCACTTACCGACGATAGGTTTTTAACTTGCTTTATATAATGAAAATTAAAAATATCGTTAACGCCAATTTTTAAAAATATAGCTTTAGGTGGGGCTGCTTTTAATTCGTTTAAACGCGCTAAAACACCGTAGGTCATATCGCCACTAATACCGCGGTTTCTCACGCGCAGGTCGTTAAACCTAATGGCCCAATTTAATCCCTGCTCAGTAATGCTATCACCAATAAAAACAATATCGCCTTTGCGCAAAGGTTGCAGCTTAAAGTGCGCTATGCGCTCACTATAGTGGTTTTTTAACCATTGGGACTGAAAAGGAATTAGCGTTTCAGCATTGGCTTTAAAGCTTATTAAAGTAGCCCATATAATGAATGTGCTTAATATAAAAATGCTGTATTGGTGTGTGGTACTACTTGGTTTATGACTCATAAAAAGCTGCGCTTATAGACATACTAACTTAGCAATGTATCTATAAACGCCAGATTTTGATACGTGTTGCATTCGTATTCAGGCTTTGTTTTTAAACATTCCTTTTATTAAGCCTATTAATTTGGCTATCCCTAAAGTAAGTAACATAGGTACGCCTATTAAAATAAGCTCTTTTACAAAGGGTAAAATGTACATTAGTACGGGGGCTATATTTGGTTTTTCACCATCGGGTGCACCATGGGTGTAGCCTTGCTGATTTATTTGTGCCGCCCAGTCGGTGAGCTCTAAACTAACCAGTAGCAAGCTCACTAAAAGCGATACAATTAACACTATGCTGGTGCGGCTTTGCCACTGTTGTTTTAGGTGCTTCATTATTTCGCCTCCATGGCAAACATACGTTTAGTAAGTTTTACTATCCAAGAAAAGTTAAGCGCTAAATGCACACCTAGCATAGGCATAATAAAGGTGGCGGAATCGTGATGTATTTTCGACCAAAAATCTTGAATGTTTAAACTGATATTAAGTGCCGGTAGTAAAGCAACCGACACTAAAAAGCCGCTCACAAATACTAATAACATCATTATATAAAGTAGGTAATCCCACACTATATTAAAGCGCTCGCGTGCTGTTATGTTTGCAAATAAACGGCTAAAGCTGCGTTTTATCCAATCCCAGTGCAGTAGTAAGTGAATAACAAAAGGAATAATAAAAACTAGGCTAAACCATTCATGCAAAGGCACGCCCGTGGCCTGTGGTGCACTTACTAGCATAAAGCTAATAAGCAGTAAGGTGTCCATTACATAACGGAACTTTTGTAAGTTTTGTTTCCAATCAGACATTATTAACCCTGAAAAAGTTTATTTACTATTTATGATTGCCGCTATTTAAGGTACGCCCCCCTTAAACAACAAAAGGCTCAATAAAATATTGAGCCTTTATCTATTACTAATTTAAATTAAAAAACGTAAGAGGCGCTTAATTTAACATTACGGCCTGCTTCGTAATCTTGCACTGTATCGCTTGAGTAAGAAGCATGCGAGTAATAGGTTTTATCAAAAATGTTTTCAACACCTAAGGTCATGCTTAGTGCTTCAAGCTGACTTGGTAGCCACTGCATACTGACGTTATGAACCTGATAACCTACTTTATGAATATCAGCACCGCTTGATACCGAGTCATCAGTTCTGTTAACTAGGCTGGTCCAATTAAATTTTAAGTCGTACTGTGGTACTGCGTAGCCTAAATTTAAGGAAATACTATCGCCTACTTCATAACGAAGTTGCTCGCCTGTTTCTAGCTGTTCAGAGTCAGATTTAGAGTAACTTAAGCGCGCACTAAATAGCGCTTTACGCAGTGAAAGCGTTGATTCAAAACCATCAATATCGTAATCGCCCGAGTTTTCATAGGTACCAATAGGGCGACCTTTACCAATAGCCCAGTTGTCTATGTAATCTTCAATACGGGTTTTAAATAGGTTTAATGAAAAACCAAATGAGTCTAAGCCCATAATATTTTGGTCTTTAAAGGCAAAACCTATGGCGTTATTTACACCGGTTTCTGCTTTTAGGTCTTTATCAAAGTTAGTGCTGTAATCAACGTAGCTTTCACGCAGGCCAGGGCCCTGAAATAGCTCGGTAGAGCTTGCGTTAACACTCCAGTTATCGTTAATTAGGTATTTAGCCGCTAGGCCAAATGTTAGCTCGTTCCACGATTTATCTAACGAATCGTTAGTACCGGCAGAGTACATATCAACTTTAAAGT
Source organism: Pseudoalteromonas espejiana DSM 9414 (assembly GCF_002221525.1). Classification (NCBI taxonomy): domain Bacteria; kingdom Pseudomonadati; phylum Pseudomonadota; class Gammaproteobacteria; order Alteromonadales; family Pseudoalteromonadaceae; genus Pseudoalteromonas; species Pseudoalteromonas espejiana. The sequence goes on from NZ_CP011028.1 coordinate 792,851, forward strand.
AGTTGTAACGCACGCCTGGCGTAACAAATAGCTGATCTGTTAACGCTACTTCATCTTCAATGTATACAGCATGAGAGTCGGCAGTGTCTTTATTGGTTTGTACGTGGTTTGCAATACGTTTTGATACTTGCTCATACCCTTCAGCGCCGTAGCGTAATGTATGGTTAAAACCAGCCAGTGCTAATTTTGATGTAGCAAGGGCTGTGTAGCCGGTATGCTCTGAGTTACCTTCTGTACCCAATGCAATATAGCTTAGCTCGTTACGGTAAACGCTTGCACGTAGGGTGATTGCATCGCCTTTATCTAGTTCATAAGCAAGTGAAGTGCTGGTACGTGTGTAGTCAATATCTTCTGTTTGCGCGTCTGAGTCTTCAGCAAAGCCTGCACCAAAGTTGGTTTTTACGTAGTAGTCGCCTTCATCGTTGTATCTATCGTATGAAAATACTAAACGGTTACTCTCGTTTACATCCCAACCTAGCTTAAATATGCCATCTACCGTACGACCTTCGTTACCGGTGACTTCTTTACCGTTACCGTTTTCAAAGTTGTTTCTGTCGGTGTAGGTGTAGTAGGCAAGGGCGTCTATGTTATCGGTTAGTTGGCCATATAGCGCAGCAGAGCCACCAGCGTAATCATTAGTGCCTAAGTTTGTGTATAAACGTGCGCCAAAGTCTTGGCCTGGCTCTAGCAAATCTTTTGCATCTTTGGTTTCAAAAGCAACACCGCCTGAAAGGCCGCCGGTAAGCACTGAGTTAGTACCTACTTTAATATCTACCGCTTTTAAAATATCTGCGTTAATTAATAAGTTACCCGAGTGATGAAACATGTTGTTGTTTTGGCTAATACCATCAACAGTAATATTTAAATCTAAGTCATCAACACCACGAATATTAATGCCTTGTACAATTGAGTGCGAGCCACCTACATCAATACCCGCTTGGTCGCGTAATAAATCACTTAAATGGTTAGCTTGCTTTCTTTCTATGTCGTCTTGTAATAGCGAGTCGTTAGTAATAGTTGTGCCCCATACTTCAATTGTTTCTGATGTATCGGGAGCTTGTTCCGCTAAGCTTGCAAATGACATGCTAGTACACAAAGTACCAACAACAATAGTAAGTGAGTTCTTATTAAATGGGAGCATGTTTTTCATCGTGAGTATTATTATCTAACTTTAATATGATTAAGAATGATTCGTATTAGATAGATCGGCGGCACGAATGGCAATTTAAAATACATGCTCTAAATGAATAGCAATTATCTACGTTTTAAATACTTTGTTTTTTACAAGCTCCCTAAACCACTGGCATACAGGGTCGTTGTGATGACGTTGATGCCAATATAACGATACCTCAGCGTAACCTAAACCAAGCTCTTTTGGCGGTGTTTTCGCTACTACGTCGTGCTGCTGGCACACATCGGCGGCAAAGTGGTTGGGAACATAAAATATTAAGTCAGTATTTTCGGCAATGGTGCCAATACTATAAAAGTTTTTTAACCGTACAGGGGTCGCAATATTATCAATACCCAGTGCGGCAAAATTTTGTGCAATGGTTAAATCTTTTTCTCCCTGAATAGATATTTGCCCAAAGTTACAATCGCGCAATAGCTCAACACTTAGCTCACGATTGGCCAGTTTATGATTGCGTGCCATAACAAGTTTAAACTCTCGCTCAAACAATGGCTGGCAATAGAGTTTACCTTCTGAGTTAGCTGGTTTATGGCCTGTTATTACAAAATGGGCTTCGCCTTTTAGTAAATCAGAAAACTGTGGTTTAGGTAGGGTATCTATTTCAAGCGTTATATTAGGTGCTTGCTCGCGTACTTCTTTAATTATTGTTTTTATAAACAAATGCATTTGCGGCGGCAAACCAAATAGCTTTATGGTGGCTTCGCTGGTTTTAGGATCAAAGGTTTGCTTATTAACCAGCGTTTCTACCATGTTTAAAATAGAATTTAAGTCTTGCTGAATCGACTGCGCTTTCGGTGTTAACTCGTAACCACCTGCCATTCTTATTAATAACTGATCGTCAAACAGGGTGCGTAACTTACTCAAAGAACGGCTAATAGAAGGTTGACTCAAACCTAAAGTTAGTGCGGTATTACTAATATGTTTTTCGTTTAATAGCTGTTTTAAAATAATAAGCAGGTTTAGGTCAAGCTGGTTTAAATTCATAGTAGGGTTTACAAGTTGGCAGTATTTTAGGCCTTTATCCTAGCACTTAATGAGTTAGGCAGGTAAGGCTGTTTATTTTATGGGAGTTAAAATAGGCTTAATTGTTTTAAAATATCCTTTATTATATACAAAAACTATAAAGTGATTTGCTCGATTGGATAATTATCAAGCTTTAAATTTAAAATATACTGGCTGTATTAAATAAAACATACCAAGGATACAGCACATGAAATCACTTTATTTAGCAGCCGCTTTATTAGCTACAGGGTTAAGCAGCCCAGTGTCGGCCGATTTATTGACCCCACAGCTTTTAGTCGATTTACCCAATACATTTAATTCGCCAGCCAGTAGCGACATAGACAGCCAAGGCAATGTATTTATAACTTCGCCCAATTTTCATAACGATACCCTAATTAAAGCAGGCGAAATGCAAACACCCGCAGTGCCGCGTATTGGCATGCTTGATAAAAACAATAACTTCACCAATTGGTACACTTTTAAACCTGAAGATATGGCACCTACCACAGGAAAAATTGCGCCTATGGGAATCGCATTTGGACCCGATGGCAATGCCTACGTAGCCGACATGCAAATGTGGTTTGATGGCAGTTATAAGTCGCGTATCTTGCGCATAAATGTAGTTAACGGAAAAGCCATCAGCGTGGATGAAGTAGCCACAGGGCTTTTATTTCCAAATGCGGTGGTATTTAAAGGCGACGACTTATTTATTTCAGAAACCGTACTTAAGCTTAAAAATAATAAGCAATTAAGTGGCGTATATAAAATTAATATAAACGAGCTTAATGCTAAACAGCCTGCGCAGTTTAAACCTTATTTAAGCGAGAGCGATCACGACCCTCGTTTATTTGATGTTTTTACCTCAAACGCCAGCTTAAAGTTTGGTGCTAACGGCCTAACCTTTGATGGCGAAGGTAATTTATATACCAGCATTATGGAAGATGGCAGCGTAATTAAAACCACCATGAATGCACAAAACGAAAAAATAAGCTCTGCGGTATTTGCAACAGGTTTAGTGGCAACAGATGGCTTAAAATGGGATAAGCGCACTAACAAAATTTATATAACAGACCTATTTGCTAATGCTATTTACAGCATTGATATGCAAGGTAAATTAGCGTTACTGGCACAAAATGGCAATACCACAGGGTTACATGGAGAGCTTGATGCACCGTCAGAGCTAATAGTGCGCGGTAAAGATATTATTATCATGAATTTTGACGCGGTATTCGACAGCCCTAAAATGGTGAATAAGCAAGCCGACAACCCGCATACGCTATCAGTTATTAAGTTAAAATAACTAAACTTAAAAACCCCAATTACATGCGTAATTGGGGTTTTATATTGTACGGTTTTAAATGTGATCTAAGGCATCAATGGCTTGGCCTGTTTCGCTGCTTTCAATCGCGTAACGAAACGCTTTAGCAGTATCGGCAGCAGTAACACCTGTGCTGCTATC